>NZ_LIFX01000006.1 GCF_001297775.1 Trabulsiella odontotermitis
TGCGATGACTGGATCTGCTGGAAGAAGTCGTTGCCTTTATCATCCACCAGGATGAACGCCGGGAAATCTTCCACCTCGATTTTCCAGATAGCTTCCATCCCCAGTTCCGGGTACTCCACACACTCCAGGCTCTTAATGCTGCCCTGCGCCAGTACCGCTGCCGGACCACCGATGCTGCCAAGATAGAAACCGCCGTGCTTATGGCACGCGTCGGTCACCTGCTGGCTGCGGTTGCCTTTCGCCAGCATGATCATGCTGCCGCCTTCCGACTGAAGCTGATTCACGTAGGAATCCATCCGCCCTGCGGTGGTTGGCCCCAGCGAGCCGGAAGCATACCCTGCCGGGGTTTTGGCCGGACCGGCGTAGTAGATAGGGTGATCCTTGATGTACTGCGGCAGCCCTTCGCCTTTATCCATCCGCTCTTTCAGCTTCGCGTGGGCGATATCGCGCCCGACGATAATGGTGCCGGTCAGCGACAGGCGCGTGGATACCGGGTACTGCGACAGTTGTTTGAGGATTTCATTCATCGGGCGGTTCAGATCCACACGTACTGCTTCACCCTCGCCCGCCTTACGCAGCGCTTCCGGGATGTATTTGCCCGGATTGTCTTCCAGTTTTTCCAGCCAGATACCGTGACGGTTAATCTTCGCCTTGATGTTGCGGTCCGCCGAACAGGAAACGCCCATGCCGACCGGGCAGGAGGCGCCGTGGCGCGGCAGACGGATCACGCGGATATCATGCGCGAAATATTTACCGCCAAACTGCGCGCCGAGGCCGAGGTTCTGCGCCTCTTCCAGCAACTCTTTTTCCAGTTGTACGTCGCGGAACGCCTGGCCGTGCTCGTTACCTTCCAGCGGCAGACCGTCATAGTATTTGGTCGAGGCGAGTTTGACGGTTTTCAGCGTGGCTTCCGCCGAGGTGCCGCCAATGACAAACGCAATATGGTACGGCGGGCAGGCCGCGGTCCCCAGCGTGCGCATCTTCTCAACCAGATAGTTTTTCAGTTTACCCGGCGTCAGCAGCGCTTTGGTTTCCTGATACAGATAGGTTTTGTTGGCCGAGCCACCACCTTTGGCGATGCAGAGGAATTTGTACTCGTCGCCGTCCACGCTGTAGAGGTCAATCTGCGCCGGCAGGTTGGTGCCGGTGTTAACCTCTTTATACATGTCCAGCGCGGCGTTCTGCGAGTAACGCAGATTGTCTTCGATATAGGTGTTGTACACCCCGCGGGCCAGCGCCGCTTCATCGCCGCCGCCGGTCCAGACGCGCTGGCCTTTTTTACCGGTGATGATGGCGGTGCCGGTGTCCTGACAGGTCGGCAGAATGCCCTTCGCGGCGATTTCCGAGTTACGCAGGAACTGCAGCGCGACGTATTTGTCGTTCTCGCTGGCATCCGGGTCGTTCAGGATATCGGCGACCTGCTGCTGATGCGCCGGACGCAACATAAAAGAGGCATCGTGGAAAGCGTGTTGCGCGAGGAGCGTCAGCGCCTGCGGGTCTACTTTGAGGATCTCCTGCCCTTCAAATTCTGCGACAGAGACATAATCGGGGCTGAGGAGATAGTATTCGGTGTCATCCTTTGCCAGGGGGAAAGGATCCTGATAATGAAAGGGTTTATTCGACATTGTTTTCTCACTGATCATTGTGGTTATTTATGATTCGTCCCCGGCTTTTTTTCGGGGTGAGAGTGGATGCCGGTACTGCTTGTAGGCAGCATGTTTGCGCATAAAGGTGTCCAGCAAAAACTGAGCATCCTGTTTTTCAACATTTTTCTCACCAGCAGTACCGGTATTTTCTTGCATGTTTCCCATATAAGTTTCCCTGATATTTTCCTGCGGGCAGAAACGCAGGCATTGAAAACCACACCGTAGAAATCTGACACCTTCATGACAGGTGCAATAAGAAGCAAAAATTACCGGGTACTTATTGTTTTTATTTTTATCGCTTTAACGTCTTCACCGGAGCTGACCACCACGACTTTTGTCACGGCAATCAGCCCCGGTTGCATAACTCAAATCCCTTACAGGAATCCGTACATGGCGGCAAAGATCCAGCCAAAGACGCAGGATACGCTGACGCCAATCAGACCTGGCAGAATGAAGCTATGGTTAATCACGAAGCGCCCAATGCGGGTGGTTCCGGAACGGTCGAACTGAATCGCCGCCAGATCGCTTGGGTAGGTCGGCAGAATGTAGTAGCCGTAGCACGCCGGGGCAGAGGCCACGATGTACGCCGGATCAACACCGATAGCCAGTGCGACCGGAACAATCGCCGCCAGTGCTGCCGCCTGAGAGTTAACAAACTTGGACACTAACAGCAGAACAATCGCGTAGGCCCACGGATACTCTTTCACCATTTCGCCCAGTACGCCCTGGATTTCTTTCATGTGCGCACCAAACATGGTTTCTGCCATCCAGGCGATACCGTACACCGCTACAATCGCGATCATCCCTGAACGGAAAACTTCGTTTTTAGAGATAGAAGCCGGATTGGTTTTCGTCAGGATGATAATCAGCGCCCCGGTCAACAGCATGAACATCTGGATGACCAGCACCATGGACAGCGATTTGCCGCCAAAAGAAGGACGCAGTTCAGAGAACGCACCCAGGACAGAAACGACCGCAATGGCGCCGAGGAAGATCCACATTGCCAGCCAGTTGCTTTTCGGCAGTTTTTTGTCCAGCAGCGTTGCGGTGTCACCATACACATAGTGATGGTTTTCCGGCACAGAGATGAACTTCTGGAAATCTTCGTCTTTATCCAGATCCTTACCACGGAACCAGCTGAAAACACCGATGGCCAGGATACCCAGCAGCGTGGACGGGATGGTGATAGCCAGCAGGTCAAGGAACTCAAGATGCTTGCCTTCAAACGTCACGTTACCCAGCATGGCGACCAGAGAAACCACCGCAACGGAGACCGGGCTGGCGATAATCCCCATCTGCGCGCCGATGGAACTGGCGGCCATTGGGCGTTCCGGGCGAATGTTGTTTTTGATCGCCACATCGTAAATGATCGGCAGAATGGTATAGACCACGTGTCCGGTACCGCAGAGGATAGTCAGGGTACAGGTCACGAACGGCGCGACGATGGAAACGTATTTCGGGTTGCGACGCAGCAGTCTTTCGGCGATCTGCAACATCACATCCAGACCCCCTGACGCCTGCAAGGTTGCCGACGCGGCGACCACGGCGATGATCACCAGCATGACATCAACAGGCGGTTTACCTGGTTCGAGATGGAAAACGAATACCAGGATAACCAGGCCGATACCGCCTAACAAACCCAGTGCGATACCGCCCTTCCTGGCGCCATAAAACAAACATATTAATATTATGAGAAGTTGTATACTAAATAGCATTTATTTACCCTCGCGATAAAACTATCCAATTTTGATAAATAGATCACAGCCACGTTCTGTTTTTTGTGAATTAAGTACAGCCCCTGGCCAATATTCATTCCGTCTGAAAGCGTGATTAATTTGTAAATATGGAATAAGGACTTCTCATGACATCCATGATCGTTCTTATCGACTGTTGTGGTGTTTTCAGGAAGCAAGCTTCCCCGGCGATGGGCAGTTTTGAAAAAGGTGAGCAGAGGCAGATTCAGTGGTCGTTGTAGTATCTTTATGAATAATCTAAACATATTTTCAGCTCACAGAATGTGCTTATCCCTAAGATGTAGCATGTGTCCGTTGCTACTGTTTTAGTTTTTATTTGTCCGTCGTTATTTACGGACTACTCCATTAGGATTAAAAATACACATTCCATGCAGCAGAGGATACTTTATTAACTTTTGTTACCGTTTTTGAAATTAAAAACAATGTGACATCTGACCATAATAAACCGTTGAAAGAACATCATATTTCAATGATATTGATCTGGCACAATTTACGAATTCTCGCGCAGTAACTTTACGTGTTTTAATTTTTCATTAGTATAATAATTATCACAAATAAATAACGCAATAATCTCCGACGTTGTTCTATTCTCTACTGGCAGTATTGCTTAAGTAAAGAATAATGTTCCGCCTTAATACGATAACGATAGACGGGCCTTCCCGTCACGCCATAATGGATACTGGTAGAGAGAATATGACAGTTAACTAACCAGATAAGGTATTTGCGGCAGGAAACACGAGAGATATTTACCGCATTCGCCAGCTCATCGGTAGAAAACTCAGAATCCTGATGGGCGTCAATCCACTGGCACAACGTGCATAGCGTTTGTGGGGTTAGCCCTTTCGGCAGGCGGCGGGGATCCTGTTCAGTGGGTGCGCTGCCGTGAATCAGTTGATCAAGCTCTGACTGCTCATAATACTGGTGCTTGTCCATCTCTCTTTTCTTTTGCAGCCAGTTGGTGAGCGCCTCTTCAAAACGCGACGCCTGGAACGGTTTGATTAAATAATCAACGACGCCGAAGTGCAGTGAGTCCTTGATAGTGGTGACATCGGCAGCCGACGAGATGACGATGACATCACTTTTGCATCCGGCCGCATGCAGCAGAGGAAGCAGGTCGAGTCCGTTCTCTTTTTGCAGATAAATATCCAGCAAAATCAGATCAATATGGGTATCGCTGTGAAAAATGACTTCTTTGGCTTTCTCCAGCGTAGAGGCGATACCACAGCACTCGAAACCGGGGATCAGGGCGACATAGCGGCGGTTTAAGTCCGCGACCATCGCATCATCATCGATAATAAAGACAGAGATCATGTGCTGGCCCTCGCTTCATCCCAGGGTATTTGTACGAAAAATTGCGTGAAAACACCAGGTTCGGATTCCACAGAAATATTGCCGCTCAGCCCTTCGACCTGCTGTTTAACCAGCGCCAGACCGACACCACGGTCGGCGCCTTTCGTCGAAACGCCTTTCACAAAAATATGGTTAATACGGTCAGCCTCTATTCCGGGGCCGTCATCGTTGACTTCACAATGCAACCAGCCATTGCGGTAGTGTAATGAAACGCTAATTTCACCTCCAGGCTGATTACCTAACGCGTCGAGCGCGTTTTCAATCAAATTTCCGAGTACGGTAATCAATGCGGTAACCTGATTTTCATCACTGCTGTCCGGTAACTGGCTGTCATGGCTAATCACCAGTTTGTGCCCTGCATCGAACGCGCGATTAATCTTACTTAGCAAAAATCCCGCAATGACGGGTGATCTTATTTTATCCAACAGTGAGCCGATCTCCTCCTGATAGTTGTTGGCCATCTTGATAATATAGTCTTCAAGTTGCTTATAACTCTTCAGATGGAGCAATCCCAGAATCACATGTAATTTATTCATGAATTCGTGGGATCGTTCACGGAGTGAGTCGGCATAGTTCACCATACCATCGAGTCGTTGCATCAACTGACGAACTTCTGTTTTATCCCTGAAGGTGGAGATGGCGCCAATAATTTTGCCGTTGCTGCGTACCGGAACGGTATTAATGAGCAGCAACCGATCTCTGATATTGATCTCTTCATTCTGGTGCGCGGTGCCATCACGCAGGACTTCGCTTAAATCCACCACCTGCGACCATTTATTGCTGAGCGTTGAAAGCTGCGCATCGTCCGGCGATCGGCGATAATCCAGCAACTCCTGCGCCGCCTCGTTAATGAGCGTTATTTCGCCGCTGTCGTCCACGGCAATCACCCCTTCTTTGATGGACTGCAGCATCGCCTGACGCTGCTCAAACAGAGTGGAAATTTCATACGGCTCCAGCCCGAACAAAATCCGTTTCAGCACTTTCACCAGTACCCAGGTCCCCAGCAGGCCAACCAACACACCAAATAAGACGGACCAGATAATGCTGCCGCGACTGTCGTTGATCTGCCCGGTCACCCGACTCAGCTCCTGACCTATCGCCACCACACCTATCTGCCGGTGATTGTCATCATAAATGGGGGTAAAAACGCGTAGCGCCTGGGCGAGAAAACCCCGGTTGATGGCAACATTCTCTTTACCCTCGAGCGCCAGCAAAATGTCGTCGCCTTTGAACGGTTGCCCGATGCGTTGCGCTTCCGGGTGCGAATAGCGCAGGGTTTTCATATCCGTCACAACAATAAACAGCATATCGTTACGCTTACGCACCGCTTCGGCAATCGCCTGAATGCCGCTGTCCTGCGGTTTTTTCATCAGCCCCTGGCGGATCTCCGGGGAATCCGCCAGTGTCCTGGCCACCGCCAGCGCTTTGTTGGCCAGCGCATCACTCGTCATGTGGCTTATCTGAAAGAAATAGATCAGGTGAACCACCAGCAACACAGAAAACAAAACGGCGCTGACCATTAATATCACCGTCGTGCCGAGTTTCATCGGTCGTTTGCGTAGCTTGCGGTAAGGCAGAGAGTATTTCATCGTGATTCCGGATCCACTGTTTGTGTGGGTATTATCCCTGTTGAGACAGGGAATTTAAAGGAGGCGATTTCAACAAGCTCTCCCCCGTGCTGATGTGCTACCCTACGCGCCGTTTATAACCATACAGTTCGCGTTTTCCATGGGAGTACCTAATGAAGACAGCACACGAAAGTCAAAAAACAGATTTAACAAGGTTTTCCCGTTTAGTGTTAGCCAAAGGGCGCGAGAAATCTTTACTGCGCCGCCATCCCTGGATCTTCTCCGGCGCGGTCGCCCGGATGGAAGGAAAAGCCAGCCTCGGTGAAACCATCGATATTGTTGACCATCAGGGGAAATGGCTGGCGCGTGGTGCATACTCACCAGCGTCGCAAATTCGCGCCCGCGTCTGGACGTTTGACGCCAGCGAATCCATTGATGTCGATTTCTTCGTCCGCCGTCTGCAACAGGCGCAACAGTGGCGCACCTGGCTGGCGCAGCAGGACGGACTCGACAGCTACCGCCTGATCGCCGGTGAATCCGACGGTCTGCCGGGCGTGACGATTGACCGCTTCGGCAATTTCCTGGTGTTGCAGTTGCTCAGCGCAGGCGCCGAATATCAGCGTGCCGCGTTGATTAGCGCGTTGCAGACGCTTTATCCCGAATGCGCGATTTACGACCGTAGCGACGTGGCGGTGCGTAAAAAAGAGGGGATGGAACTGACGCAAGGCCCGGTGACGGGTGAGCTGCCGCCTGCCCTGCTGCCCATTGAAGAGCATGGCATGAAACTGCTGGTCGATATTCAGGGTGGTCATAAAACCGGTTATTACCTTGATCAGCGCGACAGCCGCCTGGCGACTCGCCGCTACGTTGCCGACAAGCGCGTCCTGAACTGCTTCTCCTACACCGGCGGCTTTGCGGTTTCCGCGCTGATGGGCGGCTGCCGTCAGGTGGTGAGCGTAGATACCTCGCAGGAAGCGCTTGATGTGGCGAAGCAGAACGTGGCGCTGAACAAGCTGGATCTCAGCAAAGCGGAGTTTGTGCGTGATGACGTGTTCAAACTGTTGCGCAAATATCGCGACCAGGGCGAGATGTTTGATGTGATCGTCATGGATCCGCCGAAATTCGTCGAAAACAAAAGCCAGTTGCAGGGCGCCTGCCGTGGTTACAAAGACATCAACATGCTGGCGATCCAGTTGCTGAACCCCGGCGGCGTGCTGCTGACATTTTCCTGTTCAGGGCTGATGACCACCGATTTATTTCAGAAAATCATCGCTGATGCCGCAATTGATGCTGGTCGTGATGTACAATTTATAGAGCAGTTCCGTCAGGCCGCCGATCACCCGGTGATCGCTACCTATCCGGAAGGGTTGTATCTGAAAGGGTTTGCCTGTCGCGTCATGTAACTTGAAAAGTGGAGCATTTGCCCGCATATCGACTGCAGGTAATGTTTCCCGGGAGGTGACTATGATTGCCAGCAAATTCGGTATCGGCCAGCAGGTCCGCCACTCCCTGTTGGGCTATCTGGGCGTGATTGTTGATATCGATCCAGAATACTCTCTTGATGAACCGGCTGAAGATGAAATGGCAGTGAATGCCGAACTGCGGGCCGCCCCCTGGTATCATGTGGTGATGGAAGATGATGACGGTCAGCCCGTGCATACGTATCTTGCTGAAGCGCAGTTGAGCGGCGAGATGAACGATGAACATCCCGAGCAGCCGTCGATGGATGAACTGGCGCAAACCATTCGCCGCCAGCTACAGGCGCCACGACTGCGCAATTAGTAAAAACCCCGGCAAGCCGGGGTTTTTGTTATTTCGCCAGTCCTAACCGCGGGATTTCAATCGCCGGGCAGCGGTCCATCACCACGTTCAGCCCCGCATTGCGGGCGAGCACGGCGGCCTGATCGTTAATCACGCCCAGTTGCATCCACAGCGTTTTCGCGCCAATAGCGATGGCTTCCTGCGCCACACCCCACGCGGCTTCTGAATTGCGGAACACGTCGACCATGTCCACTTTTTCCGGCACATCGGCAAGCGTCGCGTACCCTTTCTGCCCCAGCAGCGTGGTTCCCGCCACTTTCGGAGAAACCGGGATCACGTGATACCCCTGATCGAGCAGATACTTCATCACCCGATAGCTCGGGCGTTCAGGTTTGTCGCTCGCCCCCACCAGCGCGATGGTACGGGTGGATGTCAAAATGTCTGCAATCTCGTTTTCTTTCATCATTATCCTCCGGGCAACTCATCAAAGTGTACGACATTCCACACCAGCCAACCATGCATCCCATACTGAAGTATGAGGGCAAACGCGCCGCCCGTGTCTATATGTTAATAAAATCGTGATTAGTAAAATTTTGATACACTCTCTGGGCCAACTCTTTTCAGGAGATACTAATGAAAGCTGGAACACTGCTTCTCTGCACGACGCTCCTGATCCCGGCCATGGTCCCGGCCACAACGCTACGCCTTGCGGGCGATATCGATCTGCTGGTGCTGGATGGCAAAAAGGTGTCCAGTTCGTTGCTTCGCGGCGCCGACGGCATTGAGCTGGATAACGGCCCGCATCAGGTGGTGTTTCAGGTAGAAAAAATCATTCAGTTGCCTGACAGAAGTTATCAGCGCTACGTTTCCCCGCCGCTGATTGCCAGTTTTGATACCCGTTTAATCAGCCTGGTGAATGTTAACCTGCCGCGACTGGAGACACAGCAGGAGACGCAAACCTTCAGCACCGCCCCCGAAATCACCTTGCTGGATGGCAATTCTGCGCCCATTCCGGTGAAGCTGGAGATTCTCGCGGTGACAAAAACCGCCTCCGGCATCGACTATGAACAGGCTGCGGCAGTCTATAACCACAACCGAACCCTGGCTGCCCGATCGCCGTTGAGCGCCCCACTGCCGGATGACAGCACGCTGCTGTCGAAAAAAACCGAGCTGGATTTCCCGTCACTGCAGTCGCAAACCGTTGCCGAGCAACGGCTCAAATACTGGTTCCAGCAGGCAGACTCAGACACCCGCAACCGTTTTTTGCAATGGGCGCGTCAGCAACCCTCGTCATAACCCTGCATTTCTGAACGGATTTATCATTTTTTCGCCCTCACGGTTTGCAGCCTGAATCGCTTCCAGTAATCTGTCTGCATCTCAAAATGCGGAAGGGCACTATGGAACTCACAACACGCACGCTCCCGGCGCGCAAGCATATTGCGCTGGTTGCGCACGATCACTGTAAAGACATGCTGATGAAATGGGTGGATCGCCACCGTACGCTGCTGGAGCGCCACACGCTGTCAGCTACGGGCACCACGGGGAATCTGATCCAGCGCGCCACGGGACTTACCGTTAACGCCATGCTGAGCGGCCCGTTGGGCGGCGACCAGCAGGTGGGCGCGCAGATTTCAGAAGGGAAGATCGACGTGCTGATTTTCTTTTGGGATCCGCTCAACGCCGTGCCGCACGACCCCGACGTTAAAGCGCTGCTGCGTCTGGCGACGGTGTGGAATATTCCGGTCGCCACCAATCTTTCTACCGCTGATTTCATTATTCAGGCGCCGAACTTCAGTGATGAAGTGGATATCCTGATCCCCGATTATCCGCGTTATCTGGCGGATCGCCTGAAGTAAGTGCCCGGGCTGGCGCAGAGCGCCAGCCTGCGGTTACGGTTTGCGCGCTACCGGCACGGAAAGCGCCTTCAGACTCTCGACGAACACCGACGGTTGTTCTTTGTTGAACAACAGCCACACGCGCTGGCGGGCGCGGGTTAACGCCACGTACAGTAACCGCCGTTCTTCGGCATCCGGGAAATCCTCCGGTTGTGGCAGCAACGCCTGCTCCATGATGGATTCTCTGGCCGGTGCCGGAAACGCGTCCTGCCCGTCCTGCAACCCCATGACGATCACATAATCGGCCTGCTGCCCTTTACTGGCATGAATGGTCATGAAATCGATCGCCAGCTTCGGCCAGCGGGTGGCCGCTTTCTCCAGACTGGCGGGTTTCAGGTGGTGGTAACGCGCCAGCACCAGGATCCGTTCGTCCGGTCTGGCATAACCGCTGAGCTTGTCGAGCAACGCATCGAGTTGATCATCCGCCAGCAGGGTAACCGCTTTTTTATCACCCGCTTTCAGGCTGTTCAGCGGCTTGTTCAGTTGATACGGGTTCTGCTGAATAAACGCATTCGCCACTTCACCAATGCGGCTGTTAAAGCGGTAAGTGGTATCCAGCGCGCAGTTGTCGCCTTCGCCAAAGTAATGCGTAAAAGCGGTGGTCAGCGTCAGTTGCGCGCCGCTGAAGCGGTAGATAGCCTGCCAGTCGTCGCCCACGGCATACAGGCAGGTGCGGGAATTCTGTTTTCTTAACGCCGCCAGCAGCGCCGCCCGCTGCGGGGAAATATCCTGAAATTCATCCACCAGAATGTGCTTCCACGGACTGACAAAGCGCCCTTTCTCCAGCACGTTAATGGCCTGATGGATAAGCCCGGAGAAATCCACCGCATCCTCCGCTTTCAACGCGGCTTTCCACGCCTTGAGCAGCGGCGCCATCAGTTTGATGCGCTTACCGAAAAGCTCTCTGACCTCTTCCGGCGCCGCGTCAATCATCTCTGCCTGCGAACCGCCATGCATGCGCATCAGCCCGACCCAACGATCGAGCCGACCGCCCATCCGGCGCACCAGCTTTTCATCCTGCCAGTAGTTACCCTCCGGCACCGACCAGCCCATCTCGTCGTCCAGCCACTGTCGCCAGCCTTTCGCCTGCGCTTTTTTCTCGTTGCACTGTTGCTGCCAGGTTTTGATCAACAGCGCCTGCCGCGCCTTGCTGTCGTTTTCCAGTTTGCTGATGGCGGGCACTTTCTTACTGCCCTGCTGAATGATATGCAGTGCGAGAGCATGAAAGGTGCGGGCGCTAATCGCGTCTGTGTTCAGCCGCTCGCGGATCCGTTCGTCCATCTCTTTCGCCGCCTGACGGCCAAACGCCAGCAGCAGGATCTGTTCGGCAGAGGCTTCCCCGCGCATCAACAGCCAGCCCGCGCGGGCCACCAGCACGGACGTTTTACCGCTGCCCGCCCCCGCCAGCACCAGCAACGACTGCTCGCCATTAACCACGGCCCGCGCCTGCGCCGGATTCAGCGGCGACGCCTCTATTTTTTCAAAGAAACCGGCATACTGGCTGAGCATGGCTTCGGTATACGCCTGGTTATGCTGCAGACGGCTGCTGTCGATGTCTTTCAGCCAGCCCTGACATTGCCGCCAGAGCTCACGGCAGTTATCGAAAGTCTCCAGGCGCGCGACGGGGATCGGCAACGCATCCAGCGCGCGCAGGATTTTTTGTTGTACGTCGAGCGTGGCCTGGCGGGTCAGCCATTTGCCTTCAGCGCTGAAACGCGAAATTTCCGCCAGTTGTTCCGTGAGCAGGCGCGCGGCGATGTCGCTCATTTCATTGCCCCACTGCTCCCAGAGCGCGTTCAGATGATGATGAAAGCGCTGCGTTTCGCCCCACTCGGTCCCGTGAAGGCGCACCACTTTGTTTTCCGGCAGAATAAATTCCAGCTCGCCCCACACCAGCCCGCGCTTGCACTGAATGTCCAGCAACTGGTTAAAAGGAATGAGATATTCATGACGATCGCCGGAGACTTTCACTCCGGCGTTAAGGATTTCTACTCGATCATAAGGGTGCTGCGCCATGCGCTTGCCAAGCGTTGTTGCTTTTAGTTCCATGTCATGCCAAATCCCGCCACGTTTTATTACTTCACAGTTTAACCGCCAGATACCAGGTGCTCCAGCGCAAAAAAACGTTACAATTACGAGGTCGACGACATTTCCGCAATGGACAGAGGATTTATGCGTACTGTTTTGAATATTTTGAATTTTGTACTGGGTGGTTTCGCCACCACGTTGGGCTGGCTGCTGGCGACGCTGGTCAGCATTCTTTTGATTGTCACGCTACCGCTGAGCCGCTCCTGCTGGGAAATCACAAAACTGTCTTTACTGCCCTACGGCAACGAAGCGGTGCATGTGGACGAACTCGACCCGGACAGCAAAAGCACAGTGATGAACGCTGGCGGTACTTTCCTCAATATTCTGTGGTTTATTCTCTTCGGCTGGTGGCTATGCCTGACGCACATTTTTGCCGGGATTGCGCAGTGCATCACGCTGATTGGTATTCCCGTCGGGATCGCCAACTTTAAAATCGCTGCGATTGCCCTCTGGCCCGTGGGCCGTCGCGTCGTGAGCGTGGAAACCGCCCGTGCCGCGCGTGAAGCCAATGCCCGCCGTCGTTATCAATAATCCGGACCGATTATCACTATGCTAAGTCCGTTGCTTCGCCGCTATACATGGAACAGTTCCTGGCTGTACAACGTCAGAATTTTTATCGCCCTTTGCGGCACGACCGCCCTGCCCTGGTGGCTGGGCGATGTTAAGCTCACCATTCCGTTAACGCTCGGAGTGGTCGCGGCGGCACTGACCGATCTGGATGATCGGCTGACGGGTCGTCTGCGTAATCTGCTGATAACGCTGGTCTGTTTTTTTATCGCCTCTGCCTCCGTGGAACTGCTGTTTCCGTGGCCGTGGCTGTTCGCCCTCGGGCTGACCCTCTCGACCAGCGGTTTTATTCTGCTCGGTGGTCTGGGGCAGCGCTATGCCACCATTGCTTTCGGTGCGCTGCTTATCGCCATCTACACCATGCTCGGCGAGTCACTGTATGAGCACTGGTATCAACAACCCCTTTTCCTGCTGGCGGGCGCCGTCTGGTATAACCTGCTGACGCTGACCGGGCATCTGCTTTTTCCCGTTCGCCCGTTGCAGGACAGCCTGGCCCGCAGTTATGAACAGCTTGCCCATTATCTCGAACTGAAGTCCCGCTTGTTTGACCCGGACATCGAAGAGGAAAGCCAGGCGCCAGTCTATGAGCTGGTACTTGCCAACAGTCAACTGGTGGCCATGCTCAACCAGACAAAAGCCTCTTTATTGACACGTCTGCGCGGCGACCGTGGTCAACGCAACACACGCCGGACGCTGCATTACTACTTCGTGGCGCAGGACATTCATGAACGTGCCAGCTCGGCGCATATTCAGTATCAGACGCTGCGCGACAACTTTCGCTACAGCGATGTGATGTTCCGTTTTCAGCGTCTGATGTCGATGCAGTCGCAGGCCTGCCAGCAACTGTCGCGATCCATTCTGCTGCGTACGCCTTATCAGCACGACCCGCGCTTTGAACGGGTCTTTACCCACCTGGATGCCGCGCTGGATCGCGTGCGTGCCAGCGGTGTGCCGATGGATCAGATCAAAGCGCTGGGCTTTCTGCTCAACAACCTGCGCGCCATTGATGCCCAACTGGCGACGATTGAGTCTGAGCAGGTACAAAACCAGCCGCGAAACGATACCGAAAACCTGCTGGCAGATGACCGGCTGCACGGGTTAAGTGATATCCGCGCCCGGCTGAGCCGCAATATGTCGCCGGAGTCGGCGCTGTTTCGCCATGCCATTCGTATGTCGCTGGTGCTGTGCGCCGGGTATGCGTTTATCCAGCTAACCGGATTGCATCACGGGTACTGGATCCTGCTGACCAGCCTGTTCGTCTGCCAGCCGAACTACAATGCCACCCGCCACCGTCTGGCCTTACGTATCTTTGGCACACTGGTGGGCGTCGCCATCGGTTTACCCGTTCTGCTGCTCGTTCCCTCCGTTGAAGGACAACTGGCGCTCATTGTGGTCACTGGCGTGCTCTTTTTCGCCTTTCGCACCGTGCAGTACGCCAACGCCACTATGTTTATCACGCTGCTGGTGCTGCTGTGCTTTAACCTGCTGGGCGAAGGTTTCGAAATAGCGCTGCCGCGTATTTTCGATACGCTCATCGGTTGCGCCATCGCCTGGGCGGCGGTCAGTTTTATCTGGCCGGACTGGCGGTTTCGTAATCTGCCCCGCGTTCTGCAGCGCGCGGTCGACGCCAACTGCCGGTATCTGGATGCGATCCTCGAGCAGTATCACCAGGGGCGCGATAACCGCCTGGCCTACCGTATTGCGCGCCGTGAAGCGTGGAACAGCGACGCTGAATTGGCCTCTGTTATCTCAAACATGTCGACAGAGCCAAAAGTGACGGTAGAGATGAAAGAGACGGCGTTTCGTCTGTTGTGTCTCAACCACACATTTACCAGTTATATCTCTGCGCTGGGCGCTCACCGTGAACAACTGACAAACCCCGATATCCTCGCGCTGCTGGATGACGCGGTCTGTTACGTCGACGATGCATTCCACCATATGCCGAAAGATGAGCCTCGCGTGCATCAGGCGCTGGCGGGCCTGATGCAACGGATCCATCAACTGGAGCCACGGGCAGAGAGCAAAGAGCCGCTGGTGCTACAGCAAATTGGTCTGCTTGTTACGCTTCTCCCGGAGATAAGTCGTCTTCAGCGGCAAGTTTCTCCTGTAGTGAAAGAGGAAGTCCCGGAAGGCTACTGACCCACTCCATAAGCTCCTGGCGTCGTTGCGCCGGGAGCGCCGCCGCATGAACGCCAGCAATTGCCCCTTCCAGCGCCAGAAGCACACTCACGCTAATCCCCTTTCTTTTCTCTCGCAGCTTCAGCCAGCCCAGTTCAGCCCCCAGCATGCATAACATGTGGTGATCGCGTATTCCGGCTTCCAGCAGCATTAGCTCCATATGAAACGTAATATTGGGCAGGTTTTTAAGCCTTCGCCTGTCATACCGCTGATCCTTTTCCCGCTTCGCCTCCTCAAGTGAATGTGAAGAGAGCGTTAACAGCGTGCGGCGATCGTCCCACAGCGCATCATCGACATGGTAATAATTGAGCGGCACAGGCCGACCGCGTTTACGCAGCGTGAGCAGCGGCGTCGGGTGATTGACGCGATAAGGCGCGCTTTGCTCGCATACGCGCAGATAAAGTTCCCCTTCTGCCACCATCGCAAAAACGGTCTCTTCAATGGCCAGACTATATCCGCCAAACAGCGCACGGTATTTAATTCTCCCCAGCGGAGACAGATATTCCTGCGACTGATATATCCTTTTATAGGAATCATTTTTCATGATTATTCCTTTGTTAATCATGCCGTTAGATGTGATTTTTTCGATTAACGGATCCGTTAAGCAGGAAAATAGGCAACTTCCGGGCAGGCGGCAAGATGATTTTTATCATCTGTACGACTTCAGTGAATTTTTGCGAGACGCTTTCAGAAAATGGGGTTGATCTTTATACACAGTGGCTGTACTGTATATTCATACAGTAACCCACAGGGCTGGATAAACTATGTATACTTCTGGTTATGCAAATCACTCAACAATGGCTTCCGCAACCTCAGGTCGTCATTCACGCGTCGCGTCAACGCAGGCCTCTTCCGGGCTGATTAGCGAAGTGGTCTACCATGAAGACCAGCCCATGATGACGCAACTTTTGTTGCTGCCCCTGTTACAACAGTTGGGTCAGCAATCGCGCTGGCAATTGTGGTTAACGCCACAGCAAAAACTGAGCCGCGAATGGGTTCAGGCTTCCGGTTTACCATTGACAAAAGTGATGCAGATAAGCCAGATGTCGCCCTGCAATACACTGGAATCGATGATTCGTGCGCTGCGCACCGGCAATTATAGTGTGGTTATCGGTTGGTTAAGTGATGAGCTAACAGAAGATGAACACGCGAGACTGGTGGCTGCAGCCGAAGAAGGACAGGCGATTGGCTTCCTTATGCGTCCGGTTCGTGCAACCTCTACAGCCACGAGACAGCTAAACGGGCTAAAAATTCATTCAAATTTCTATCATTGAGTCAGTTTAAGATTAATCCTGGAATTTTTTTTCGCTTTTAAAAGCACCGTCTCAATTTTCAGCAAAAACGGTGAGAGTGCTTGTCTGGCGCGGTTTGCGCTATTTTATGCTGTCGAATATTTCGGCAAAATTGTTAAATATTCTGTATACAACTCTTTTTTTTTCATATGCCTGACAGAGTTCACACTTGTAAGTTTCCAACTACGTTGTAGACTTTACATCGCCAGGGGTGACCGGCTTAAGCCGCAAGTAACGGCATAGTTATTAACAAGTCACGCTCCCGGTGAAGGATTTAACCGTGAATTTCTTGAGTATCTTCATGGCGATTTTTGGATGATAACGAGGCGCAAAAAATGAAAAAGACAGCTATCGCGATTGCAGTGGCACTGGCTGGCTTCGCTACCGTAGCGCAGGCCGCTCCGAAAGATAACACCTGGTATGCAGGTGGTAAGCTGGGTTGGTCCCAGTTCCACGACACTGGCTGGTATGACAGCTCCCTGAACAACGACGGCCCGACTCACGAAAGTCAACTGGGTGCAGGCGCGTTCGGTGGTTACCAGGTTAACCCGTACGTTGGTTTCGAAATGGGTTATGACTGGCTGGGTCGTATGCCGTACAAAGGCGACACCGTCAATGGTGCCTTCAAAGCTCAGGGCGTTCAGCTGACTGCTAAACTGGGTTACCCAATCACTGACGATCTGGACGTATACACCCGTCTGGGCGGCATGGTATGGCGCGCTGACTCCAGCAACAGTGAAATCGGCGACAACCACGACACCGGCGTTTCTCCGGTCTTCGCTGGCGGCGTTGAGTGGGCAATGACCCGTGACATCGCTACCCGTCTGGAATACCAGTGGGTTAACAACATCGGTGACGGTGGTACTGTTGGCGTTCGTCCGGACAACGGCATGCTGAGCGTAGGTGTTTCCTACCGTTTCGGCCAGCAGGAAGCAGCTCCGGTAGTTGCTCCGGCACCGGCTCCGGCTCCGGAAGTACAGACCAAGCACTTCACCCTGAAGTCTGACGTTCTGTTCAACTTCAACAAAGCTACCCTGAAACCGGAAGGTCAGCAGGCACTGGATCAGCTGTACTCTCAGCTGAGCAACCTGGATCCGAAAGACGGTTCCGTAGTGGTTCTGGGCTTCACCGACCGTATCGGTTCTGACGCTTACAACCAGGGTCTGTCCGAGAAACGTGCACAGTCTGTTGTTGATTACCTGGTATCTAAAGGTATCCCGGCTAACAAGATCTCCGCACGTGGTATGGGCGAATCCAACCCGGTTACCGGTACTACCTGTGACAACGTGAAAGCTCGCGCTGCACTGATCGATTGCCTGGCTCCGGATCGTCGCGTAGAGATCGAAGTTAAAGGCATCAAAGACGTTGTAACTCAGCCGCAGGCTTAAGTTTACGTCTACAAAAAACCCCGCCATTGATGCGGGGTTTTTTATTGCCTGAAAATCAGCACTTGTGATGCGCATTACGCCACAACAGCACTATTCTTCTTTGCCAAGCAGCGCCTGCAGATCCTGTTTCAGGCTGGACATCTTACTGGCGTACTTCTCTTTATTCTCGGCATCTTCAATCAACTGAACGATGGTTTCAGACAGCGTTTTTCCACGCCGCTGCGCCAGCCCGGCCAGTCGCTGCCAGACGATGAATTCCAGATCGATCGATTTCTTTCGCGTGTGCTGATGCTCAGCATTGAAATGGCGCTTGCGTCGGGCGCGGATCGTCTGTTTCATCCGATTCGCCAGCGTCGGATTCATATGCGTGGTGATCCACTCATTGACCAGTACGGGTTCGTTTTCCAGCGTCAGCAACATCTCCACCGCCTCTTGTGCGGCGCTGGTTTCGATGTAACGCGTGATAAGCTCGCCTTCCCGGTGTTTTTTCACCAGGTACTTCCACTTCCACCCGCTTTCAAGGTTTTCCAGTTGTTGATATTTCATCGCGATCCCAAGGTGACCGTGTAACTCATTTCAGAATATCAGTTTTTCCCCGATGTACTGAGAATAAATCGACATTCGTGAACAGAAGTGTGTTCCTTCATACCCGACAACTGCATTCTCCGTGTGCTACTGCGCAGCATAAGGTATAATCCCGCCTTTTACATCTGACTAAAAAACATCGACATTGACCATCAATAAACTTTCCGGACGTGAGCTGGCTCCTGATACCACCGACTATCAGGCATTGTTCGCCCAGACCGAGCTGACCTTACCACCCGATTCGTTACTCCGCGATACGCAGGCCCGTTTGCATTATGCGCTGGAGCAGTTCCTCTATCCGCAAGCTATCTCGCCTGTGGTGCTGGTGAAAGCGCCCGAGGAGCCTGAGTATCTTAAGCTACTTACCCGGCTGACCGAGAGTCTGCAAGCGCCTGCACAGCCACTTTGTGGTGTCCATTACGATATCAACAAAGGTATCGTCACACAGCGTCCTGCCGAATCAGCTGATGATAACTTTGCCAGTACCCGTCCGGTGATTTATGCCGACTGGGTCGAGGCCGAGCAGCTCTTTGGCTGTGTGCGCCAGTTCAATGGCGACGTTACCCTGCAACCGGGCCTGGTGCATCAAGCGAACGGCGGCGTGCTGGTGATCGCCCTGCGTGCGCTGCTGGCGCAACCGTTACTGTGGATGCGCCTGAAAAACATCGTTACCCGTCAGCGTTTTGACTGGCTGAGTTTCGACGATGCGCGCCCGCTGCCGGTACACGTACCGTCGATGCCGCTGTCACTTAAAGTGATGCTGGTTGGCGAGCGAGAGTCGCTGGCGGAATTCCAGGAGATGGAGCCGGAATTTAGCGCCAACGCTATCTACACCGAATTTGAAGAAAACCTGCAGATCATTGATGAAGACTCGCTGCGCCAGTGGTGTCAGTGGGTGTGGCAGGTCGCGCGCGATGCCGAACTTCCCGGCCCTGCTGCCGATGCGTGGCCGGTGCTCATTCAGGAAGCCACCCGTTACACCGGCGATCAGGAAACGTTGCCGCTCTGCCCTCTCTGGCTGGGTCGCCAGTTGCGTGAGGCCGCCGCCTTTACCGAAGGTACTGAGTTCAGCGCCGAACAGCTCACCACGATGCTTGAGCAGCGTCAGTGGCGTGAAGGTTTCCTCGCCGAGCGGATGCAGGATGAGATTTTACTTGAGCAGATCCTGATCGAAACGGAAGGCGAGCGCGTCGGGCAGATTAATGCCCTGTCGGTCATCGAATTTCCTGGCCACCCGCGCGCATTTGGTGAACCGTCGCGTATCAGTTGCGTCGTACACGTCGGTGACGGCGAATTTACCGATATCGAGCGCAAAGCGGAACTGGGTGGCAACATCCACGCCAAAGGGATGCTGATCATGCAGTCCTTCCTGATGGCGGAGCTGGGTCTTGAACAACAGATCCCGTTCTCGGCGTCGATCACCTTCGAGCAGTCCTACAGTGAAGTTGATGGTGACAGTGCCTCGATGGCTGAACTGTGTGCGCTGATAAGCGCCCTGTCTGGTGCGCCGGTTAATCAGAGTATTGCGATTACCGGTTCTGTTGATCAGTTCGGTCGTGCGCAGCCTGTTGGCGGTCTGAATGAGAAAATCGAAGGGTTCTTTGCTATCTGCAAACACCGCGAACTGACCGGCAAACAGGGCGTGATTATTCCGTCAGCTAATGTGCGCCACCTGAGTTTGTCTCAGGAAGTTCGACAAGCGGTTGAAGAGGAGCAATTCTTTATCTGGGCGGTTGATGATGTTACCGATGCACTGCCGCTACTGACGCACCTGTCGTGGGACGGCGAAGGCCAGACCACGTTGTTGCAGATTATTCAGGAGCGTATCGCACAGGCGTCACAGCAGGATGCCCGTCATCGCTTTCCGTGGCCGTTACGCTGGCTGGGCTGGTTTAATTCTAACTGATCGGACTTGTTCAGCGTACACGTGTTAGCTATCCTGCGTCCCGAACTCAAAATAAGGTTTACTGAAAACATGGTAGATAAACGCGAATCCTATACAAAAGAAGACCTTCTTGCCTCTGGTCGCGGTGAACTGTTCGGCGCGAAAGGCCCGCAGTTACCGGCGCCGAATATGCTGATGATGGATCGTGTCGTCAAGATGACCGAAGCCGGCGGCAATTTTGATAAAGGCTATGTGGAAGCCGAACTCGACATCAATCCTGACCTGTGGTTCTTCGGGTGTCACTTCATTGGCGATCCGGTGATGCCGGGTTGTCTGGGTCTTGATGCCATGTGGCAGTTGGTGGGTTTTTACCTCGGCTGGCTCGGTGGCGAAGGTAAAGGGCGCGCACTGGGCGTGGGTGAAGTGAAATTCACCGGCCAGGTTCTGCCGAGCGCGAAGAAAGTCACCTACCGCATTCACTTCAAACGCATCGTTAACCGCCGCCTGATCATGGGTCTGGCCGATGGCGAAGTGCTGGTTGATGGCCGCCTGATCTACACGGCCGCGGACCTGAAAGTGGGTTTGTTCCAGGATACCTCTGCGTTCTAATCCTCTTAGCGAATCCCCATTCGCGAATGCCGCAGAAGTATAAAAACGGCGAAGCCACCGCTTGCGGTGGCTTCTGGTCTAAAGAGACAGCATCAGGCAATTACGGCCCTGTCCTCCATGGCTTCTCGCCAGCCTCCCAGCCAATGCGACCTTTGATTTAAGGTCTGGTACGGACAGATTTCCTTCGATTTGCCAGCGATGCCAGCCTGGTACCCGCGTTGATGTGCTCGTTCCAGGCGATCTCGTTTTTGTCTCTTCATGCCTCGTTTCCCTCATTCTTGTGATCTGGTGGAAAAGAAAACAGTGGTTACAAAATATGCGACCACGCTTAACGAATACCCCGAATCAGCTGCATCGTCAATGCGCAAAATTCACACCAATGTCATATTTGTGAGCTACTCAGAAGTTCATTTGTACAAAAAATGTGAGCCAGCACAAGTAATCCACTGATGATAAAAACAAAAAGGCCGCAACTGATACGGCACCGGTTGCGGCCTTTTTTACGATGAAATTTACTTATGGTACCTGGCTTATTGCCTGTGCGATAACCCCGGCTTCCTGGCGCCAGGCTTGCGCCAGCATTTTCACCATTTCATCGTAGCCATCCTGTTGCTGCTTCAGTTCAATATGGAACGGTCGCTTAATCAGCTGCCCCTGATGATTGAGCAGCCACTCACCGCTGACGATCACTCGCCCGTCGTAGCGACCATGAAACCCGGTCACCGAGACATTCAGCGTGTCCTGATTATTCCCCAGCGGTTGCGACGCCACGACCCACCCTGGTAACTGGCTGCTCAGGTTTGCCACCAGCGTCGAACGGAGCTGTTGATCGAGCGGGCTCGCCCACAGATTGTTACTGGCAATCACGTACTGCACGTCGCTGGTCTGATAGACCACGCCGTTTCCGGCCAGATAATCCGGGATGGAGACCTGCTCAACCCACAGCAGGCGGTTCCCCTGCGTCGTGGCGCTTTGCGCGCCGCTCTGGGTTACTGGTAGCTGATAGTAGGTTTTGTTTTCACTACTGCTGCTGCAGGCGGTTAACGCGCAGGTCAGCAAGACCATTAGCCACTTTTTCATTCTTTCGCCCTCTTCGGCTCTGGATCTTTTTTGTCCTTCGCTTCAAATACCAGCGAGTTGCTCTTCTCGTTCAGTGTTTTCAGTACCGGCTGCAGTTCGCGCAATACCTGGTCAAGGCGCTGCATGTCAGCCACCATCTTGTTATAGGCCGCCGAACCTGGCTGGAAGCCCTGCATACTGCGGTTCAGCTCACGCAGGGTCTGCTGCATATCCTGCGGCAGTTGTTGCATCGACTGGCTGGCAGTCAGCTTGTTGAGGTTATCCAGTGTGGTCTGCAACCGACGCATGGTGCGCTGGCTTTCCGACAAGGTATTTGTCGCCTGTTCGAGCATCGGATTGAGCGGCAGGTTATTGATCTTATCGAGCGTATCGACCAGTTTCTGCTGGATCTGCGCCAGACCGCCGCTCACCGTCGGCACAACCTTATAACCGCCAAACTCACGCATGCCGGTCACCGCAGGCGCTTTCGGATAGAAATCCATGTCCACATACAGCGCGCCAGTAACAATGTTACCGGTCTTCAGCGAGCCGCGCAGGCCGCGATGAATCAACTCGTTGATGTGTGCGCCAATGTCAGGATTCTCGCCGAGCTGGCTGCTCAAACGCTCAGGCTCGATGCGGATCAGCACCGGAATGCGGTAGTCATCATCAAGCGCCTGTCGCAACCCTGGCACGAAGAACGGAACCTGACCCACGGTACCGAGGCGAATGCCGCGGAATTCCACCGGCGCTCCCGGTTGCAGGCCGCGAATCGAGTCTTTGAAGAACATCAGATAATCGATGTGATCGGTATACAGCGAATCCTGAATGCTTCGCTGATCGTCATACAGACGAAATTCGGTTTTTTCACCCACCGGCTGGCCGAGGTCAATGCCCTCCGGCACGTCAAAGCTGACACCGCCGCCGAACAGGGTCGACAGCGATCCCATCTCAACGCGCATCCCTGCCGAGGTCAGATCCACGGCAATACCGCTGTCCTTCCAGAAACGCACGTTGCTGGTAACCAGACGATCGTTTGGCGCGGTGATAAACAGCTGATAGCTGATCGTCCGTTTTTGCGGATCAAAGTTACTGGTCTCGACCGATCCCACCCGATAGCCGCGGAACAGGACCGGATCACCAGGGCTGAGTTGCCCGGCTTTTTTACTGTCGAGAATCACACGGATCCCTTTCGCATCCGGTGGCGCCAGTGGTGGCGCATCCAGCAACTGGTAGCGTTCCTGTTTTCCGCCCTTGTTCCCCGGTTGCAGCTCAAGGTAAGCGCCCGAAAGCAGCGTGCCGAGGCCGCTGATACCTTCGCGCCCGACCTGCGGTTTCACCACCCAGAAGACCGAGTCCTGATGCAGCAGCTTTTCCATGCCTGAATTGAGTCGCGCTTTAATTTCCACATGCGTTAAATCGTCCGTCAGGGTCGCGCTTTCCACCACGCCGACATCCACGCTGCGGCTCTTGATGGTGGTTTTTCCGCCTTCAATCCCCTCCGCATTAGTGGTAATCAGCGTCACTTCCGGCCCCTGATGGCTGTAGTGATAAAACAGGATCCACGCGCCAATCAGGGCGGTGACGATGGGGAAGATCCAGACAGGCGACCAGTTCTTTACCTTTTGCACTTTCGCTTCCCCGCGGTTAGTTTCCATGCTCATACAACTCCTCATGGCTGGGTTCCGGCTCACGATCCCACGTCAGGCGAGGATCGAAGGTCATCGCCGAAAACATGGTCATTATCACGACCAGGGCAAACATCAGCGCACCGATGTCCGGATAGATATTCATTAAGCCGCCCATTCTCACCAGGGCGGAAAGCACGGCGATGACAAACACGTCAATCATCGACCAGCGGCCGACAAACTCGACCACTTCATAAATCAGGTGCATGCGTTCACAGTCGCGCTTACCGTGACCGTTGGCGTCCCAGCACAGCCAGGCAATGGAGATCATCTTCAGCGTAGGCACCATAATACTGGCGATGAAGATCACCCCCGCCACCGGATATGATCCCTCACTCCACAGCAAAATCACCCCCGCCATGATCGTCGATGGCATTTTGTCGCCGAGCAGATCGGTAATCATGATCGGCAGCAGATTCGCTGGCAGATAAAGGATGAAGGACGTGATGAGCAGCGCCATGGTCCATTGCAAACTGTTTTTGCGCCGGGGGTGCGCGGTTGTGTGGCAGCGTGTGCACACAAGCTGGTCGGCGGGCAGGATGGCCGTGCAGCACGGGCAGGAACGCAGCCCTTGTCGTAACCCGGAAATGCCCACTTTCACTGGCGCTGAAAGCAATGGCATTGGGGCGATGTCATCCCAAAGCCAGCGGCGATCCACACACTGAAACGCACGCAACTGCAAAACGCAGAACAGACACCAGGGAATAAAACTGCTGCCGATGCCAATGTCGCCATAGGCCATCAGCTTGACGAAGCTCACCAGCACACCCGCCAGAAATATTTCCGCCATGCCCCAGCTTTTGAGGCGAAACAGAATGTTGGCGAGGTGGATTTGCAGCTTCAGCGGCATATGTACCCGGTTCACCAGCAACAGAATGGTGACCAGGCAGAACGCGGGAACCAGTTGCACGAACAAAATGAAGAAGGTCCCGAGGCTGGCATAGTTCTCGGCGAACAGAACGTTCGGGATCTCCAGCAGTTCAATTTCGCTGCTGACGCCCGCCACGTTCATATTCACAAAGGGGAACAGATTGGCGAGCAGCAGCATAAACAACGCCGACAACGCATAGGCGGTGGGACGCTGACGCGGTGCGTCCCACGCGGTTGTTAACGTCGTCCCGCAGCGTGGGCAGGCGGCTTTATGCCGGTGCTCAAGGGGTGGCAACTCCACCAGCAGATCGCATTGCGGGCACAAGATATGCCGTGCAGCATGATGTTGTTCGCACATGCAGAGTCCTCAGTTACGCGCCGTTTTTCAGTGATTCCAGATATTCCCAGCGTTCGAAGGCCTCTTCGAGTGTTTGCTCCGCCTGCGCCAGTTCGGCCAGCACCTTTTGCGTATGGTCATGGGGCTGACTGAAAAACGCGGCGTCGGCGACCTGGGCCTGTAGCGATTCCAGATCCGCCTCCAGTTCTTCAAGGCGTTGCGGTAGCTGTTCAAGTTCGCGCTGCAGGTTATAGCTTAGTTTGTTCCCGCCGCGTTTCACAATTTCTGCTTTTGGCGCAGCGACTTCCGTCACTTTCTTTTCCACTGGCGACTTCTGCGCCAGCGACTGCGTCTGCTGACCGCGGGCATCATGGTAACCGCCGACGTACTGACCAATGCGCCCTTCACCTTCGAAGATCCAGCATTCGGTCACCGTATTATCGACAAACTGGCGATCGTGGCTGACCAGCAGTACGGTGCCCTGATAACCGTCAATCAACTCTTCGAGCAGTTCCAGCGTTTCCACATCAAGATCGTTGGTCGGTTCATCGAGAATCAACAGATTGCTGGGTTTCAGGAACAGACGCGCCAGTAACAGACGGTTGCGTTCCCCGCCCGACAGCGCACGTACCGGCGTCATCGCCCGTTTCGGGTGGAAAAGGAAGTCCTGCAGATAGCCAAGCACATGACGCGGTTTGCCGTTAACCTGCACTTCCTGTTTACCTTCCGCCAGGTTATCCATCACCGTTTTATCCGGATCCAGCTCCGCACGGTGCTGATCGAAATACGCCGCTTCCAGCTTCGTTCCCACATGAATGCGGCCGCTGTCAGCCTGCAACTGACCGAGCATCAGTTTCAGCAGCGTGGTTTTACCGCAGCCGTTGGGGCCAATCAGCGCAATCTTGTCGCCACGTTGCACCTGAGCGGAGAAGTTTTTCACCAGCACTTTGCCATCAATCTGGTAATTCACGTTTTCCATCTCAAACACAATTTTGCCGGAACGGGTCGCTTCTTCCACCTGCATCCTGGCGCTGCCCATCACGTCCCGGCGCTCGCTGCGCTCACGGCGCATCGCTTTCAGCGCGCGAACGCGGCCTTCATTACGGGTACGACGCGCCTTGATGCCCTGGCGGATCCACACTTCTTCCTGTGCCAGCTTGCGATCAAACTCGGCGTTTTGCAGCTCTTCAACGCGCAGCGCTTCTTCTTTCTCCAGCAGATACTGGTCGTAATTGCCCGGATACGTCACCAGCTTGCCGCGGTCGAGATCGACAATGCGGGTCGCCATATTGCGAATGAATGAACGGTCATGCGAAATAAAGATGATGGTGCCTTTGAAAGTTTTCAGGAACCCTTCCAGCCAGTCGATGGTTTCGATGTCTAAATGGTTGGTCGGTTCATCGAGCAGCAGCACGCGCGGGCCACTGACCAGCGCACGTCCGAGCGCCGCTTTACGCAACCACCCGCCGGACAGCGATGCCAGTTGCGCGTTAGGATCCAGTTCGAGTTGCGCCAGCACTTCGTTGATCCGGTTTTCCAGTTGCCACAAACCATGGTGATCGAGCTGTTCCTGGATCCGCGCCATCTCGTTAAGGTTCTTTTCGCTGGCATCGGTCATCACCAGCCGGGAAATATCATGGTAACGCTTCAGGTAGACCGCCTGCTCTTCGATCCCTTCAGCAACGAAATCGTAGACGCTGCCTTCGACATTGCGTGGCGGATCCTGTTGCAGACGCGACACCACCAGATCCTGTTCATAGACGATGCGACCATCGTCGAGCGCTTGTTCACGGTTGAGGATTTTCATCAGCGTGGATTTGCCCGCGCCGTTGCGCCCGACCAGGCAGACACGTTCGTTATCTTCGATATGCAGTTCGGCATTATCGAGTAACGGCGCATCGCTGAACGACAGCAAGGCGCCATGCATACTAATCAATGACATTCTTTAATTCCTTCAGGCTTCGGTGATCAGCCAGCAGTTGTGGATCTGACGATTGCGGGCAAAGTCCTGAGACTGCGTTTTTTGCGTAATATCCTGAGCTTTCAGCCCCAGCTTCGCCAGACCATCGAGATCCATGCGGAAACCGCGCTTGTTGTTTGAGAACATAATGGTGCCGCCCTTGCGTAACAGG
This sequence comes from Trabulsiella odontotermitis, assembly GCF_001297775.1. Classification (GTDB taxonomy): domain Bacteria; phylum Pseudomonadota; class Gammaproteobacteria; order Enterobacterales; family Enterobacteriaceae; genus Trabulsiella; species Trabulsiella odontotermitis. The sequence continues at coordinate 26,653 of NZ_LIFX01000006.1, forward strand.
CGTTTGAGATCGGTCATCAGCCGTAAGTGGTCGCGCTGCACGTCGAAGGTATCTTCCATACGCTTCGAGTTGGAGAACGTCGGCGGATCGATGAAGATCAGGTCGAACTGTTCGTCCGCCTCGCGCAGCCAGCCGAGCACGTCGGCCTGCAGCAGACGATGCGCGCGACCGGTTAAGCCATTCAGGCGCAGGTTGCGTTCCGCCCACTCAAGATAAGTGCGGGACATATCCACCGTCGTTGTGCTGCGTGCGCCGCCAAGCCCGGCATGAACGCTGGCGCTGCCGGTATAGGAGAAGAGGTTGAGGAAATCTTTGCCTTTACTCATCTGCCCCAACATGCGGCGGGCAATGCGGTGATCAAGGAACAGGCCGGTATCCAGGTAGTCGGTCAGGTTGACCCACAGGCGCGCATTGAACTCGCTGACCTGCATGAAATCGCCCTTTTCACCCATTTTCTGATACTGGTTTTTGCCTTTCTGCCGTTCGCGGGTTTTCAGCACCAGTTTGTTCGGCGCAATCCCCAGTACGGAAATGGTCGCGGCGATGACGTCAAACAAACGCTGGCGCGCTTTGTTGGCATCCACCGTTTTCGGCGGCGCGTATTCCTGCACCACCACCCAGTCGGCGTAGCGATCCACCGCCACGTTGTATTCCGGCAGGTCTGCGTCATAGATGCGGTAACATTCGATCCCTTCCTGATGCGCCCACTTGTCGAGCTTTTTCAGGTTTTTCTTCAGGCGGTTGGCGAAATCATCACCCATGCTGCTCACTGGCGCATCGCCGGTGACTTCGGCCAGATGGTAGTTTTTCTGCACGCAGTCCAGCGGCCCGTTTTTCGCTTTGAACTGGCGATCAGCGCGCAGTTGCAGGCAGCTTAACAGCTCCGGTGAAGCGCTGAACATCGACAGGTTCCAGCCGCCAAACTGGCTTTTCAGCGTGCGGCCAAGCAGGTTGTGCAACGCAATCAGCGCGGGTTCGCTGTCCAGACGCTCGCCGTACGGCGGGTTGCTGATGACCGTGCCGTAAGGGCCTTTCGGCAGCGGATTAGAAAGCTGCGCGACGTCTTTGACCTCAAAGGTCACCAGTTCGCCAACACCGGCACGGCGGGCGTTGCTGCGCGCGCGCTCAATGACGCGACCATCGATATCCGAGCCATAGAAGCGGGAGTCATAAGCGGCAAGCCCGACCCGCGCGCGGGTCTGGGCGTCGGATTTCACCGCCTGCCACACCGCCTCGTCATGCTGTGCCCAGCCACCAAAACCCCAGTGACCGCGATGCAGCCCTGGCGCGCGATCGGTCGCCCACATCGCCGCTTCAATCAGCAGCGTCCCGGAACCACACATCGGATCCAAAAGCGGCGTTCCCGGCTGCCAGCCAGAACGCATCACAATCGCCGCCGCCAGGTTTTCTTTAATGGGCGCAAGGCCAGTGCCGTCACGGTAGCCACGCAGATGCAGACCTTCGCCGCTCAGGTCGAGGGAAATGCTGGCGGTTTCTTTATTAAGACGGACGTTAATGCGTAAATCAGGGTTTTCACGATCGACGTTCGGGCGCGGCAGGTCCTTGCGCGTGAAGCTGTCGACAATCGCATCTTTCACACGTACAGCGCCAAACTGGCTGTTGCGAATCTCGTCATTCAGACCGTTGAAGCTCACCGCGAAGGTCGCGCCAGGGCTGAAAATCTCTGTCCAGTTCACTGCCTGCACGCCGAGGTAGAGGTCGAGGTCGCTATACACTTTGCACTCGCCCAGCGGCATCATGATACGTGACGCCAGACGGCTCCACATCAGGCTCTGGTACAGAAGCCGCGTGTCGCCCTGAAAATGGACACCACCCTGAACCACCTGGCAACTGTCAGCGCCAAGTCCTTCCAGTTCAGTTTTTAACAGCTCTTCCAGCCCACGGGCCGTACTGGCAAACAGAGATTTCATATCGTCACTTTTATCAAACAAAATTGTTGCGCATTATAGCCAATCTGCGGCCTATGTCATAAAGTTAAAGGCTTATTTTGGCTTCAGGAAGCGTGTCATGGCGACGTTATCGCGACTTTTTATTCACCCAATCAAATCTATGCGCGGCATCGGCCTGACCCATGCTTTCGCCGACATCAGCGGCATGGCCTTCGATCGCATCTTTATGGTGACCGAGCCAGACGGCACCTTTATTACCGCCCGCCAGTTTCCGCAGATGGTCAGATTCACGCCCGCGCCGCTGCATGACGGTCTGCATCTGACGGCGCCGGATGGCAGCAGCGCGCTCATTCGCTTTGCCGATTTTGCGCCTCAGGATGCGCCAACGGAAGTGTGGGGGAATCATTTTACCGCCCGCATCGCCCCGGCGGCGATTAACCAGTGGCTGAGCGGTTTTTTCAACCGTGACGTCCAGCTACGCTGGGTCGGGCCGGAACTGACCCGCCGGGTGAAAAAGCACGATGCGGTACCGCTCTCTTTCGCCGATGGTTTTCCGTATCTGCTGGCCACCGAAGCCTCACTGCGTGATTTACAACAGCGTTGTTCAGCCAGCGTGAGCATTGAGCAATTTCGCCCGAATCTGCTGGTCACTGGTACGGCGGCCTGGGAAGAAGATACCTGGAAAGTGATCCGCATTGGCGAAGTGGTTTTCGACGTGGCGAAACCCTGTAGCCGCTGTATTTTTACTACCGTAAGCCCTGAGCGCGGGCAAAAGCACCCGGGCGGGGAACCGTTACGCACGCTACAGACCTTCCGTACCGCGCTGGATAACGGCGATGTCGATTTTGGTCAAAACCTGATTGCCCGTAACAGCGGCGTGGTGCGCGTGGGTGACAGCGTCGAAGTGCTGGCGACCAAACCGGCGCGTCTTTATGGCGCCGGACAGGCAGACGAGTCACTAACGCCAGAGAAACAGGCAGACGCGGTGCTTGATATCGAATGGCAGGGAGAGACGTTCACCGGTAACAACCAGCAAATTTTGCTGGAACAGCTGGAACAACAGGGAATTCGTATTCCTTACTCTTGCCGGGCGGGGATTTGCGGAAGCTGCCGGATAACGCTGCTGGACGGGGAAGTCACACCGCTGAAGAAAAACGCGGTCGGAAAAGATGGCACGATTCTGTGCTGTAGCTGTGTTCCCAGAACCGCACTGCGGTTGGGTAATTAAACGGCCTGAACGAGAGTATAATCTGTGATTACCGGTTGCGGCTGTAACCGGTCATTCATCACTTTGATGGCATCGCCAAGCTGCATCGTGCGGCCGGCCAGCGTTAAGCCCGGCTGGGCCAGCAGGCAAAGCGCGGCATTCTCACCCGGCTCAACCACCAGCAAGGTCACCTGCTCACCACTGTCGCTCAACCAGACGCAGGCGGCATCTCCAAGGGTCGGCTGCCAGTGCGAATTATAAGCGATAAAGTGCCAGCTTTTCGGCATTTGCGGTTTCAGAAAACGAATCGCCACCAGCGCATTTAAAATCAATTCGGCGCGGTGTTCTTTAGAAAGGTCGAACTGACGGCATTTCTCTTCAAAGGAGAAATAAAGCGCCGCGTCATCCACGCAAAAGCCCGAAGGACAAAAGGCATCCGGGGTTAACATCCGGCGGGCAAATCGCGAACGAAACAACATACCATTGGCTAAATCGAGCATCATTCGGTCATGCTCTTCATCAAAATACCAACGCCAGTTATCATCAGGTTTAATTCGCATATTCTTCTCCATCCGCGTTAGCATCCCTGTTTTGCCAACTTGCTTTTCCGTTTCCGCTTCGCTTAATTTGTCTCAATGTAATGAAAGACTAAAATGTTTAAATAAGCAACAATGAAGGAATATAAAACAACCAGGGCTTAAAATAAAGCCCCGGAAGAAAGTATTAGCTGAAAAGGGATAAAAAATCAGATGTGAGTAACGATTTCTTTAATCAGCGGCGGACCTTTAAAAATAAAGCCCGAATAAATCTGTACCAGCGTCGCTCCGGCTGCCATCTTCTCGCGTGCCGCAATCACCGAGTCAATACCACCGACGCCAATAATTGGTAAGCGGCCATTTAATTCCGCTGACAGCTGACGAATAATTTCGGTGCTCTTTAATTGCAACGGACGACCACTGAGGCCTCCGGTTTCATCGCAATGTTTCATTCCCTGGACCAGGGATCGATCCAACGTGGTGTTTGTCGCAATAACACCATCGATATTATGGCGAACTAAACTGTCAGCCACCTGGATCAATTCTTCAGGAGAAAGATCCGGGGCGATCTTCACCGCGACGGGAACATATTTATGATGCTTCGCCTGCAGTTCATTCTGTTTATTTTTAATACCAGAAAGAAGATCATCCAGGGCATCACCATATTGTAGCGTACGCAGGCCGGGTGTATTAGGCGAAGAGATATTAATCGCGATATATCCGGCATAGGCATAGACTTTTTCCATGCAAATCAGATAGTCATCTTTACCTTGTTCAACCGGTGTATCTTTATTTTTGCCGATATTGATCCCGAGAATTCCATCGAAATGGGCTTTTTTGACATTCTCGATCAGATTATCCACGCCGAGATTATTAAAACCCATCCGGTTGATCAGACCCTCGGCATCGACCAGACGGAAGATCCTCGGCTTGTCATTGCCTGGCTGCGGACGCGGCGTCACGGTGCCAATCTCGATCGAACCAAATCCCATAGCGCCCAGCGCATCAATGCATTCGCCATTCTTATCAAGACCGGCGGCCAGACCCAGCGGGTTCTTAAACGTCAGTCCCATACAGGTAACCGGCTTCGCAGGCACTTTCTGGCGCACCAGCGCTTCCAGCGGCGTTCCCGTCACACGGCGTAATTGTTGGAATGTTAATTCATGAGCGCGCTCAGGATCGAGCTGAAACAGGGCTTTACGAACGAAAGGGTAGTACATGAACTCTCCTGGATTCCCGGTGTGCAAACCGGGGGCGTATTATGTTCGATCCTGCGGCGAAAGGGAATTGACCTGCGGCAAAAAAGCGCGATGAAAACGCAAACGTTTTCTCGATAGTGATTTTTCGGCAAACCAGTGCCGGATAAATCATTTAGCAATCCCTCCCCTCTCTGCGATAAATGTTATCAATGTTAGATAAAAGCGAACATTTGGTTATATAGGAGGGGTTATGCGTCGAGTCATTACGCTGGCGGGAAGTCCGCGCTATCCGTCACGCTCCAGTGCGTTACTGGAATACGCGCGGGAAAAACTCTCCCGCGCCGACATCGAAGTCTGTCACTGGCATCTGCAAAATTTTGAACCGGAAGATTTGCTCTACGCCCGCTTTGACAGCCCGGCGCTGCAAACGCTTCTCGAACAACTCGCCAGCGCGGAGGGATTGATCGTCGCCACGCCGGTCTATAAAGCCTCTTTTTCTGGCGCGCTGAAAACATTGCTGGATCTGCTGCCCGAACGGGCGCTGGAAGGCAAAGTCGTCCTGCCTGTCGCCACTGGCGGCACCATTGCTCATATGCTGGCGGTCGATTATGCGCTGAAACCGGTGCTGAACGCCCTGAAAGCGCAGGAGATCCTGCACGGCGTCTTTGCTGATGACAGCCAGGTTATCGACTATCAACACCAGCCCCGGTTTACCCCGAATCTGCAACACCGTCTCGACAGCGCGCTGGACACGTTCTGGCTGGCGCTGCAGCGCCGCGAACCCACTTTTCAGCCGCTACAACAGGGAGTAGCCCATGCGTAATGTGTTTAACTGGCTGATACCGTCTCTGGCGCTGACCGGTCTGCTCACCCTTTCCGCCTGGAGTCAGGCCGCCGAGCCCGCGCCTGATGCGCTACGCATTGGCTATCAAAAAGGCAGCGTCAGTATGGTGCTGGCGAAAAGCCATCAGTTTCTGGAAAAGCGCTATCCGGATACCCGCATCTCATGGGTGGAATTTCCGGCAGGACCGCAGATGCTGGAGGCGCTGAATGTCGGCAGCATCGATCTGGGCAGCACCGGCGATATCCCGCCGATCTTCGCCCAGGCGGCGGGCGCGGATCTGGTGTACGTCGGTGTTGAACCGGCAAAACCAAAAGCGGAAGTGATTCTGGTGCCGGAAAACAGCGCCATCAAAACGGTTGCCGATCTGAAAGGTCACAAAGTGGCGTTCCAGAAAGGTTCCAGCTCGCACAACCTGCTGCTACGCGCGCTCCAGCAGGCCGGGCTTAAGTTCACCGATATTCAGCCCGTCTACCTAACGCCCGCCGATGCCCGCGCCGCCTTCCAGCAGAATAACGTCGATGCCTGGGCTATCTGGGATCCTTACTATTCTGCCGCGTTATTACAGGGCGGCGTTCGGGTATTGAAAGACGGTAGCACCCTCAAGCAGACCGGCTCTTTCTACCTCGCGGCACGCCCGTATGCCGAAAAAAATGGCGCGTTTGTTCAGGGCGTGCTGGAAACCTTCAGCCAGGCCGATGCCTTAACCCAAAGCCATCGTCAGCAGAGCATTACGCTACTGGCGAAAACCATGGGCTTACCTGAACCGGTGATCGCCAGCTATCTGGATCATCGCCCGCCGACGGTGATCGCCCCGGTCAGTGAAGCCGTTGCCGTGCTACAGCAGCAAACGGCCGATCTGTTTTACGCAAATCGTCTGGTGCCGAAGAAGATCGACGTCCGCACCCGCATCTGGCACCCCACGTCTCAACAAGGAGCGAAATCATGAGCCTGAATCTGTTCTGGTTTTTACCGACGCACGGTGATGGTCACTATCTTGGCAGCGACGAGGGCGCCCGCCCGGTGGATCACGCGTATCTGCAACAGATAGCGCAGGCCGCCGACAGGATTGGCTTTACCGGCGTGCTGATCCCGACCGGACGCTCCTGCGAAGACGCGTGGCTGGTCGCCGCCTCGATGATACCGGTGACGCAGCGACTGAAATTTCTCGTCGCACTGCGACCGAGCGTGATCTCCCCGACCGTCGCCGCACGCCAGGCGGCCACGCTGGATCGTCTGTCCAGTGGCCGTGCGCTGTTTAACCTGGTCACCGGCAGTGATCCGCAGGAGCTGGCGGGTGACGGTATCTTTCTCGATCATACCGCGCGCTATGAAGCCTCTGCCGAATTTACCCATATCTGGCGTCGGCTGCTGGAAGGGGAAACTGTCGATTTCGAGGGTAAATACCAGCGCGTGCGCGGCGCGAAACTGCTCTTTCCGCCCGTGCAACAGCCGCGCCCGCCACTCTATTTTGGCGGCTCTTCCGATGTGGCGCAGGATCTGGCCGCTGAGCAGGTTGATCTCTACCTGACGTGGGGTGAACCGCCTGAGCAGGTAAAAGAGAAAATTGCCCAGGTGCGGGAAAAAGCAGCCCGCCACGGGCGACAGGTTCGTTTTGGCATTCGCCTGCACGTCATTGTGCGGGAGACGAATGAAGAAGCCTGGCGCGCGGCAGACCGGCTGATCTCCCACCTTGACGATGAGATCATCGCGAAAGCGCAGGCCGCCTTCGCACAGACCGATTCGGTGGGTCAGCATCGCATGGCGGCGCTGCATAATGGTCGTCGCGAAAATCTGGAAATCAGCCCTAACCTGTGGGCTGGCGTTGGTCTGGTGCGCGGTGGCGCCGGTACCGCGCTGGTGGGTGATGGTCCCACGGTCGCGGCACGCATCAACGAATATGCGGCATTAGGGATCGACAGCTTTATTTTGTCCGGCTATCCGCATCTGGAAGAGGCGTACAAGGTGGGCGAGCTGTTGTTCCCGCATCTGGATGTCGCCATCCCTGAGGTGCCGCAATCCAGGACGCTACAACAGCAGGGTGAAGCTGTCGCCAACGCCTTTATTCCCCGCAAAGTGGCGCAAAGCTGAGGAGCACATGATGGCAACGACATCTCACGCCCTGCTGCGACGCGTGGCTCCCTGGCTGCTTCCCGCCGGGATCGTCATCGTCTGGCAAATCGCATCTTCTACCGGCTGGCTCTCCACCCGCATTCTGCCTTCCCCGGAAGGCGTGGTGGAGGCGTTCTGGTCGTTGTCCGCCAGCGGCGAGCTGTGGCAGCATCTAGCGATCAGTTCCTGGCGCGCGCTGATTGGTTTTTCCATTGGCGGATCGATTGGCCTGACACTGGGACTCATCAGCGGGCTGTCCCGCTGGGGAGAATGGCTGCTGGACACCTCCATCCAGATGCTGCGCAACGTCCCGCATCTGGCGCTGATCCCGCTGGTGATCCTGTGGTTTGGTATTGATGAGAGCGCCAAAATTTTCCTTGTGGCGCTGGGAACGCTGTTCCCGATTTACATCAACACCTGGCATGGGATCCGCAATATCGATCGCGGGCTGGTGGAGATGGCGCGCAGTTACGGGCTCTCCGGTTTTGCGCTGTTCCGGCATGTGATCCTGCCCGGCGCCCTGCCCTCGATTATGGTTGGCGTGCGTTTTGCTCTCGGCCTGATGTGGCTGACGCTGATTGTCGCGGAAACCATTTCAGCCAATGCCGGGATCGGCTATCTGGCAATGAACGCCCGCGAGTTTTTACAAACCGATGTGGTGGTGGTCGCCATCATCCTTTACGCCCTGCTGGGTAAGCTTGCTGACGTCAGCGCGCAAGGGCTGGAGCGCCTCTGGCTGCGCTGGAATCCGGCCTATTCGTCGAAGGAGGCAAACGCATGAACACCGCTCGCTTAAATCAGGGGACGCCGCTGTTGCTGAACGGCGTGACCAAACGCTACGGCGGAAATACGATTCTTAATGCCCTCGATCTGCATATTCCCGCTGGGCAGTTTGTTGCTGTCGTCGGGCGCAGTGGCGGCGGCAAAAGTACGCTGTTGCGTCTGCTCGCTGGTCTGGAAGCCCCCAACGGCGGTGAGCTGCTGGCAGGAAATACGCCGCTTGCCGACATTCAGGACGACACCCGGCTGATGTTCCAGGACGCCCGCCTGCTGCCGTGGAAAACCGTTATCGACAACGTGGGGCTGGGGCTGAAAGGCCACTGGCGGGACGCGGCGCGGCAGGCGCTGGCTTCGGTCGGGCTGGCGAGTCGTGCTGATGAGTGGCCCGCCGCGCTGTCCGGCGGGCAAAAGCAGCGCGTGGCGCTGGCCCGCGCGCTGATCCATCGCCCCGGTCTGTTGTTGCTGGATGAACCACTCGGTGCGTTGGATGCGCTAACTCGCATCGAGATGCAGGACTTGATTGAATCGCTGTGGCAGGAACAGGGTTTTACCGTGCTGCTGGTGACGCACGACGTCAGCGAGGCGGTCGCGATGGCCGATCGCGTGTTGCTTATTGAAGAGGGAAAGATCGGTCTGGATCTGACCGTCGATATTCCACGGCCGCGGCGTGTCGGTGTAGCCAGACTGGCAGAGCTGGAAGCGGAAGTGCTGGATCGGGTAATGAAGCGCGGTTCAGATGCATTGCCTGCCAGAAAACATGGATAAAACAAAGCCCGGTGGCGCGACTACGCTTACCGGGCTTTTTATATCAGGCCAGCGCCTTGGTTATCTTCTCGAACAGATCGCCGGAGAGATTCTCCAGCCCTTTCAGCTGTTCCAGCGCGGCACGCATCTTCTCCTGACGTTTCGCATCGTAACGCTTCAGGCGAATCAACGGCTCAATCAGACGTGATGCCACCTGCGGGTTGCGGCTGTTGAGATCGGTAAGCATCTCCACGAGGAACTGATAGCCGCTGCCATCTTCCGCATGGAACGCCGCCGGGTTGCTGCCTGCAAAGGCGCCAATCAGCGAACGAATGCGGTTCGGATTGCTGAGGCTGAACGAACGGTGCTTCAGCAGATGCCGTACGGTTTCCAGCACGTTGCTGGCCGGGCTGGTGGCCTGCAGAATAAACCATTTGTCCATCACCAGACCATCCTGATGCCACTTGTCGTCGTACTCCTGCATCAGCGCATCACGGCACGGCAGTTGCGCGGCAACCGCTGACGCCAGCGCCGCCAGTGCATCGGTCATGTTATCGGCATGATGATACTGCTCGCGCACCAGCCTGTCGGCCAGCTCCGTTTCGCCAAATGCCAGATAACGCAGGCAGGTATTGCGCAGTGAACGCGTACCGATGTCAGCATGTTCCACGCGATAGCCGTCGAGCGCACTGGCGTAGTAAACCGCGAAGAATTCGTCCGCCAGCTCGTTGGCCAGCGTTCTCGTCAGCGCTTCACGCACAGTCGCGATGGCAATCGGGTCAATGATATCGAACAGCTCGGCGATTTCACTGGCTGACGGCAGGGTGAGGATTTCCGCCGCCAGCGCCGGATCGATCTTCTCGTCAAGCAGGATCGCGCGGAAAGCGTCAGCAACATGCACCGGTAACGACAGCGGCTGCCCTTGCTGATGGCGGGCCACATTCAGCTTAATGTAAGTCGCCAGCAGGCTTTGCGCCGCGTCCCAGCGGGAGAAATCATTGCGCGCATGACGCATCAGGAACGTCAGTTGTTGATCGCTCCATTTATATTCCAGTTTCACCGGCGCGGAGAATTCGCGCAGCAGCGACGGCACCGGCTGGAAATAGACGTTATCAAACACGAAAGTCTGTTCCGCCTGGGTGACATTCAATACGTGATGCACCGGATGACCGCCCTTCTGCAGCGGGATCACTTTGCCTTCGTTATCGTACAGTTCGATATCAAACGGAATATGCAGCGGCTGTTTTTCCGGTTGATCCGGCGTGGCAGGCGTGCGCTGTTTGACAGTCAGCGTGTACTGCTCGGTTTCCGGGTTGTAGTCGTCATGCACGGTCACCACCGGCGTACCGGACTGGCTGTACCAGCGGCGGAAATGGGAGAGATCGACGTTTGACGCGTCTTCCATCGCCTGCACGAAATCGTCACAGGTGGCGGCGCTGCCATCATGACGCTCAAAATAGAGCTGCATGCCTTTCTGGAAATTCGTTTCGCCGAGCAGGGTGTGCATCATGCGGATCACTTCTGCGCCCTTTTCGTACACCGTCAGGGTATAGAAGTTGTTCATTTCGATGACCATGTCCGGACGAATCGGGTGCGCCATCGGGCTGGCATCTTCGGCGAACTGCATCCCGCGCATGGTGCGCACGTTGTTGATGCGGTTGACCGCGCGGGAACCGAGATCAGAGCTGAACTCCTGATCGCGGAACACGGTCAGGCCCTCTTTCAGACTGAGCTGGAACCAGTCGCGACAGGTGACGCGGTTACCGGTCCAGTTATGGAAATATTCGTGACCGATGACGCGTTCGATATCGAGATAGTCTTTGTCAGTGGCGGTATCGGTGCGGGCCAGCACGTATTTGGAGTTAAAAATGTTCAGCCCTTTGTTTTCCATCGCCCCCATATTGAAGAAGTCGACGGCGACAATCATATAGATGTCGAGATCGTATTCGAGGCCGAAACGCTCTTCGTCCCATTTCATGGAGTTTTGCAGAGAGGTCATCGCCCACGACGCGCGGTCGAGGTTGCCGCGGTCGACGTACAGCTCCAGCGCCACGTCACGCCCGGAGCGGGTGGTGAACGTGTCGCGCAGTACGTCGAAATCTCCGGCGACCAGTGCAAACAGATAGCACGGTTTCGGGAATGGATCCTGCCACTGTACCCAGTGACGACCATTCTCCAGATCGCCCTGCGCGATACGGTTACCGTTGGAGAGCAGGAACGGATATTTGTGCTTATCGGCGATAACTTTGGTCGTGAACCGCGCCAGTACGTCGGGGCGGTCAAGATACCAGGTAATATGGCGAAAACCTTCCGCTTCACACTGGGTGCAGAGCGCTTCGCCGGACTGATACAGCCCTTCCAGCGCAGTATTGGCGGACGGACTGATTTCATTGACGATGCGCAGCGTAAAGTGTTCCGGCAAACCGGAAATCACCAGCTGGTTATTCTCTTCTTTATAGTCAGTCCACGGCTGGTCATTCACATGAAGGGAAACCAGCGTTAAATCTTCGCCATCAAGACGCAGAGGCACATCAGAAGACGCAGCATGCCGGGATACCTGGCTTTCTGCCGTCACCACGGTTCTGGCGGCATCCAGGTCAAAGGTCAAGTCAATATCGCTAATCTGGTAATCCGGCGCACGGTAGTCGTGGCGGTATTTGGCTTGGGGCTGTTGTGTCATAAAAAACCTTTAGCATCTTTGTAAAGTATCGACTCCAGTCTATTCCTGTTGTGACAATCTCGCTACGCAGAATGTTCATCTTTTCAGGGCTAAACACGCTAATTGCTACATTCACATAACATTGAGGCACGAAATGCTCTCGACCAGAGCATCTGCTTGTGGTGTGATCCATGTTCAATATATTAAACTATGTCCCCGACATGACCGCCGCAGACGATGCCGCGTTCATTGCAGGACATAGCCAGGTTAACAAGCTATACTCCTGCGTTTTTTATCTGTCTGATTTTGATGGAAACGCACCCGTGAGAGGATGCTACTGCGCGCCATGACACAATTTGCTTCTCCTGTTCTGCACACGCTGCTTGATACAGATGCCTACAAACTGCACATGCAGCAGGCTGTTTTTCACCACTATTATGATGTGCATGTAGCGGCTGAATTCCGCTGCCGTGGTGACGACCTGCTGGGCATTTATGCCGATGCGATTCGTGAGCAGGTTGACGCAATGCGTACGCTTAAGTTGCAGGACGACGAATATCGCTGGCTCTCCGGTCTGCCTTTCTTTAAACAGGATTATCTGGACTGGCTGCGTGACTTCCGTTACGACCCGCGGCAGGTGACGGTCAGCAATGACAACGGCAAGCTGAATATCCGTCTGTCCGGCCCGTGGCGTGAAGTGATCATGTGGGAAGTGCCGCTGCTGGCGGTGATAAGCGAGCTGGTGCACCGTTATCGCTCTGCGGAAATGGGCGTCTCTCAGGCGCTGGAAACGCTTGAGTCTAAACTTGTCGATTTTGCGCACATGACCGCGGACCTTGATATGTCCGCGTTCCGTCTGATGGATTTCGGCACCCGTCGTCGCTTCTCCCGCGACGTTCAGCAGGCGATCGTTCAGCGGTTGCAACAGGAGCCGTGGTTTATCGGCACCAGTAACTATGACCTTGCCCGCCGCCTTTCTCTTACGCCGATGGGAACCCAGGCGCACGAATGGTTCCAGGCACATCAGCAAATCAGCCCTGACCTGGCCACCAGCCAGCGTGCAGCGCTCGCCGCCTGGCTCGATGAATACCCGAATCAACTGGGGATCGCCCTCACCGACTGCATCACCATGGATGCCTTCCTGCGCGATTTCGGGCCGGAATTCGCTACCCGTTACCAGGGGCTGCGTCACGATTCCGGCGACCCGGTGGAATGGGGAGAAAAAGCCATCGCCCATTACCAGAAACTCGGCATCGATCCGCTCAGCAAGGTGCTGGTGTTCTCTGACAATCTCGATTTAGCCAAAGCCGTCGATTTGTACCGCCACTTCTCCTCGCGGGTGAATCTGAGCTTCGGTATCGGTACGCGGTTGACCTGCGATATTCCTCAGGTGAAACCGCTGAATATCGTCATTAAACTGGTGGAATGTAACGGCAAGCCGGTGGCGAAACTCTCCGACAGTCCGGGGAAAACCATCTGCCACGATAAGGCGTTTGTCCGCGCGCTGCGTGAAGCCTTCGACCTGCCGCAGGTGAAGAAAGCCAGTTAAAGGCAAAAAGGGAGCCCGCAGGCTCCCTTCTTCTTTATTTATTTATCATTTTCTCTCTGTTGAACTGCGAAATCTACTTGTCTGATAGCGGATGACAGGTAACATAGATAACTCCCTTTTCGGGGAGAAATGACATTTTTATTGGACTACTACAGAGAGATTATTATGAGCGTTGTGCCTGTTGCCGACGTACTCCAGGGCCGCGTAGCCGTTGACAGCGAAGTCACCGTGCGCGGATGGGTGCGTACCCGCCGAGATTCAAAAGCTGGTTTCTCCTTCGTTGCCGTCTATGACGGTTCCTGCTTTGATCCTGTACAGGCCGTCGTCAATAATTCTCTGCCCAATTACAATCAGGAAGTGCTGCGTCTGACGACCGGTTGCTCGGTGATCGTCACCGGCAAAGTGGTGGCGTCTCAGGGCCAGGGCCAGAGTTTTGAAATTCAGGCAAGCCAGATTGAGGTCACAGGCTGGGTTGACGAGCCGGATACCTACCCGATGGCGGCGAAGCGCCATAGCATCGAGTATCTGCGTGAAGTCGCGCACCTGCGCCCGCGCACTAACCTGATTGGCGCTGTTGCACGCGTACGCCATACGCTGGCGCAGGCGCTGCATCGCTTCTTTGATGAGCAGGGTTTCTTCTGGGTGTCTACGCCGCTTATCACTGCTTCTGATACCGAAGGCGCCGGTGAAATGTTCCGCGTGTCCACGCTGGATCTGGAAAACCTGCCGCGCGACGCTCAGGGCAAAGTGGATTACGACAAAGACTTCTTTGGCAAAGAATCCTTCCTGACCGTTTCCGGCCAGTTGAACGGCGAAACCTACGCCTGCGCGCTGTCAAAGGTGTATACCTTCGGCCCGACCTTCCGTGCTGAAAATTCCAACACCAGCCGCCACCTGGCGGAATTCTGGATGCTGGAGCCGGAAGTGGCGTTTGCTGATCTGGAAGACAACGCCCGCCTCGCAGAAGCCATGCTGAAATACGTCTTCAAAGCAGTGCTGGAAGAGCGTATGGACGACATGCAGTTCTTCGCTGAGCGCGTGGATAAAGACGCCATCGAACGTCTGGAACGTTTTATCAGTGCTGACTTTGCTCAGGTGGATTACACCGATGCAGTCACCATTCTGGAAAACTGCGGCCAGTCGTTCGAAAACCCGGTTTACTGGGGTGTGGATCTGTCGTCTGAGCATGAACGCTATCTTGCTGAGCAGCACTTTAAAGCGCCGGTGGTGGTGAAAAACTACCCGAAAGAGATCAAAGCGTTCTATATGCGTCTGAACGAGGACAACAAAACCGTTGCCGCGATGGACGTGCTGGCACCGGGCATCGGTGAAATCATCGGTGGCTCACAGCGTGAAGAACGTCTTGATGTGCTGGATGCGCGTATGGCCGAGATGGGGCTCAATAAAGAAGACTACTGGTGGTATCGCGATCTGCGTCGTTACGGCACCGTTCCGCATTCCGGTTTCGGTCTGGGCTTTGAGCGTCTCATTGCCTATGTCACTGGTGTGCAGAACGTCCGTGACGTTATTCCGTTCCCACGCACGCCGCGTAACGCGAGCTTCTGAGTTCATCAAACCGAAAGCCAGCTGCAAAGCTGGCTTTTTTGTCCCTCTGTCCCACTCCTTTTCTCTTCTCAACGCCACCTGTTAAGTCGCGTAACATCTACGAACAAAAAATAACCATTTTTTGACTTGCCGATCAGACTATACGCATCCCATAGCACAAATTTTAACCAAACCCAAAGCGGTATAGATGGCTGTTTGCCGGAAAAAGAAAAATCAGGAATCGTATCTTTTTCGCACTATTAAATGCGATTCCTGATTTTAATATAAGTTTTTCAGATAGATAGATAAGGAGTCGGAGAACTTTACAACTCACTTCCCGGAACTTTGAGGTGGTTCACAAAGTTCCCTCATTTACACAAATTCTTACACATTATTTCTTTTTGTAACTTATTTAGGAGATTTGTAGCACTTTCAGGCTAGCGAAACGTTGTCATGAATGGAAATATTCGTCCTAGATACACAAAGACACCAAACTCTCATCAATAGTTCCGTAAATTTTCATTGACGGAATTTATTGGCGGCAGTGGCGAGTGTTGATAAAAAAAACCTAATGAGGGTAATAAATAATGATGAAGCGCAATATCCTGGCAGTGGTTATCCCTGCCTTGTTAGTAGCTGGTGCGTCCAACGCAGCAGAAATCTATAACAAAAATGCCAACAAGCTGGATCTGTACGGCAAAGTAGTAGGTGAGCACGGCTTTGTTACCTCTGGTGACAACACCACTAACGGTGACCAGTCTTACGCTCAGATCGGTGTTAAAGGCGAAACCCAGATCAACGATCAACTGACCGGTTACGGCCAGTTCGAATATCGTATGCTGGCTGACGAAGCCGAAGGTTCCCAGGTTAACAAAACTCGTCTGGCTTTCGCTGGTCTGAAAATTGCTGACTTCGGTTCTATCGACTACGGCCGTAACTACGGCATCGTGTACGACGTAGAAGCGCTCACCGACGTAGCGCCGTCCTTCTCTGGCGAAACCTGGGCGGGCAGCACTGACAACTACATGAACAACCGTTCTACTGGCCTGCTGACCTATCGTAACAGCGATTTCTTCGGTCTGGTTGATGGTCTGAACTTCGGTATTCAGTATCAGGGCAAAAACGACCGTGAGAACCTGAAACAGTCAAACGGTGACGGCGTAGGTTACTCTCTGGGCTATGACTTCGGCGAAGGCTTCGGCGTGATTGCTGCTTACAGCAATGCTAACCGTACCACTGCTGAAAATGGCGGTCAGAAAGCTGACGGTCGTGGCGACAAAGCTGAAGCATGGGCGTTCGGTACTAAATACGACGCGAACAACATCTACCTGGCAGCGATCTACTCTGAAACCCGTAACCAGACTGCTACTGGCGCAGACGCTTACGATATCGCTAACAAAACCCAGAACTTTGAAGTTGTAGCTCAGTATCAGTTCGACTTCGGTCTGCGTCCGTCCGTATCTTACGTACAGACTAAAGGTAAAGACCTGGTTGCTGATGACGGTTCTTACTACGACCGCGACCTGGCTAAATACATCACCGTGGGTTCTTACTACTACTTCAACAAGAACTTCAACGTGTATGCTGACTACCGTATCAACCTGCTGGACGAAGACGATGCTCCGACAGCGCTGGTTGGTGTAGACGACCAGGTTGTCCTGGGTGTTGCATACCAGTTCTAATCAGTACGCCACTTTGTTATATGCTTAAAAAACAGGGCTTCGGCCCTGTTTTTTTGTGTCCGGCAGTAAAAAATGGCGAGTTTTGCGAAGTCGCTCGCTTTTCGTCGCAAACGGTTGGCAATTTAGAAATCTCCCGTTAACCTGATATCGGAATTCCCTTCTGTAACCACAATGGAACCTCGTCATGTTTGAGAACATTACCGCTGCGCCTGCCGACCCTATTCTGGGGCTGGCCGATTTGTTTCGTGCCGATGACCGCCCGACCAAAATTAACCTTGGGATCGGTGTGTATAAAGATGAAACAGGAAAAACCCCGGTTCTTACCAGCGTAAAAAAAGCAGAACAGTATCTGCTGGAAAATGAAACCACCAAAAACTACCTCGGCATCGACGGTATTCCGGAATTCGGGCGCTGCACCCAGGAACTGCTGTTCGGCAAAGGCAGCGCGCTGATTAGCGACAAACGTGCGCGCACAGCGCAGACGCCGGGCGGTACCGGTGCGCTGCGTATTGCGGCAGATTTCATTGCGAAAAACACCAGCGCCAGACGCGTGTGGGTGAGCAATCCGAGCTGGCCAAACCATAAAGGCGTGTTTAATGCCGCCGGTCTGGAAGTGCGTGAATACGCTTACTACGATGCGGCAAACCATGCGCTTGATTTCGACGGCCTGCTTTCCAGTCTGAGCGAAGCCCAGGCGGGTGACATTGTGCTGTTCCACGGCTGCTGCCATAACCCAACCGGTATCGATCCGACGCTGGCGCAGTGGCAACAGCTGGCAACCCTGTCTGTAGAGAAAGGCTGGCTGCCGCTGTTCGACTTTGCCTATCAGGGCTTTGCCCGTGGCCTGGAAGAAGACGCCGAAGGCCTGCGCGCGTTCGCTGCGCTGCACAAAGAGCTGATTGTGGCCAGCTCCTTCTCGAAAAACTTTGGCCTGTATAATGAGCGTGTGGGTGCCTGTACGATTGTCGCCGCCGACAGCGAATCCGTTGATCGCGCCTTCAGCCAGATGAAATCCGTGATTCGTGCCAACTATTCCAACCCACCGGCTCACGGGGCTTCGGTGGTCGCGACCATTCTCAGCAACGACGCCCTGCGCGCCATCTGGGAACAGGAACTGACAGACATGCGCCAGCGCATTCAGCGCATGCGTCTGCTGTTCGTGAATACGCTGCAGGAAAAAGGCGCTGACCGTGACTTCAGTTTTATCACTAAGCAGAACGGCATGTTCTCTTTCAGCGGCCTGACCAAAGAGCAGGTGCTGCGTCTGCGTGAAGAGTTTGGCGTGTATGCGGTTGCGTCCGGGCGTGTTAACGTCGCCGGGATGACGCCGGATAACATGGCGCCGCTGTGTGAAGCGATTGTCGCGGTGCTGTAAGCGCACCATGATGAAAAAGGCCGCTTTTGCGGCCTTTTTGCTTTTTACCAGACAGGCATTTCATCCTGCAGGAACGGGTTGTGCAGGCGTTCCTCGCCAAGCGTCGACAGCGGGCCATGCCCGGGAATAAACGTCACATCATCGCCCAGCGGCAATAATTTGCGTTTGATCGCGTCGATAAGCTGGCCGTGATCGCCACGCGGGAAATCACTGCGACCAACACCGCCTTTGAAAAGCACATCGCCGGAAATTAACAGACGAGAAGCGTCATCGAAGAAGACAATATGCCCTGGCGTATGACCAGGACAATGCAGCACCTGCAGCGAGACGTTGCCAACGCTGACCGTGTCCCCCTCGTTCAACCAGCGATCAGGGGTTAACGCCGGGCAGTCGCCCAGCCCGAACATTTTGCTCTGGGCAGGTAAGCCCTGAAGCCAGAACTCATCTTCTTTTTCCGGACCGATCACCGGGATGCCGTAATGCTGAGCCAGTTCTCCCGCAGCGCCAACGTGATCGAGATGCCCGTGCGTCAGCAGAATTTGCATCAGCGTCACCCCTGCCGCAGCCACTTCCTGTTTGATTCGTTCTGCATCGCCACCGGGATCAACCAGCGCGGCCAGTTTCGTTTGTTCACACCAGATCAATGAACAGTTCTGGGAGAACGCCGTAACCGGAATAATTCGATAGTTCATGATGCTCCTGCTTTATTACCAGTGCCGAACCGGACCGGTATCAATATGCACAAAATTGCTTCGTGGGTAATATCCTACACCACCTGCGCGCAGAGATAACGCCGCTTTGCGAATATTGCTTAAAGAGGTGCCTTCAATATGGAAATCCATGGCCTGGCCTTTGGTGTGATAGCTCTGTTTCGCTACACCACGGCTGTGGGCACGCATTTCGTTGTTGGTATCCAGTGAACGGTAACCCGAAATCAGCTGAACAGGTTTACGGGTACCCAGCAGGCCCTGGAGACGGTAGAGTTGATCAAAGAGAGCAGGATCGATGGATCTCATTTTGTTCGCGCGATAGTCACGGAAAAAATGATTAAGTTTTGCTAATTCTTCCTGAATATAGCCTCTGCCATCGAAAAACTCCGCTTTGATAGACTCGCCGGTATTCAGGTTACTCAGCGTCAAAATTCGCGGTCTGGGTGTCGAGAGGGTCGCAAATGCGGGTGTGGGTAAGATGGCCGCCGCGCCTAAGGCAACGCCACCTAACGCCAGCAATTTGCGGCGATTAGCGTCAAATTTGTCCATGATAATCAGGTCTACAGGTAAAGTGATCGTTATTTATGCACTTCTGGCGCACGTAGGGGAACCTTACCTGGCAATACCACTGCCGTCAAGGCACCCTATCCCAGGAAAAACGGCCCTTTTTTAACTTCCTGGCCCGCTTTCCCTGTTTTATACGACACCGAAATAGCCTGAACTACTTCATTCACCTGATTAATTGTTCTGCTTTTGACAGAATTTGTGCGCCAGATCGCGCCGTGAGGTCATAATTGTAAATATCTGTACGATATTGCGTGCGCCCGTCGGCACCAACAAAGGCGGTCAGATAGTAGAGATTGACCGGGATATTCTCGCGGATGTTGACGTAGCGCGTATCGCCTTGTTTCAGCGCATCTGAAATCCGCGTGTCGTTCCAGCCTGCATCCTGCAGCAGCATGTTCGCCAGCTCAGAGGCTTTATTCACGCGTACACAGCCTGAGCTCAACGCACGCACGTCTTTCTGGAACAGGTTGTGGTTAGGCGTGTCGTGAAGATAAATGGCGTCAGAGCTTGGCATATTAAACTTATAGCGCCCCAGTGAATTGCTTGCGCCCGGCGCCTGCTGGAAACGGAACGGCAGATTCGATGGCGTGATCGTCGACCAGTCCACCATCCACGGATCAATAGCTTCTTTGCTGTTCCAGCCGCGCAGCACGGTATAGTTGTGACGCTCAAGATAGCCTGGATCGTTCCATACCTTCGGCAAGATATCTTTGCGCGCCAGTGTCGGCGGCACGTTCCACGGCGGGTTCACCACAACGTTATTCAGCGCGCTGCTCATCAACGGCGTTTTGCGGTCCGGGCGACCGACAATCACGCGCGACGCCAGCACCTGATCACCATTCTGGTAATACACCAGCGAGAACGCCGGAATGTTCACCATAATGCCGGTAGAAAGTTTACCTGGCAGCAAGCGTAAGCGCTGGATATTCAGCGCCAGCACCCCTGCCCGTTGCGCTGACGTGACATTCAGCCAGCTACGCGTGGCCTGGCCGATCACGCCATCAGCGCCCAGCCCCTGCCAGGTCTGAAAGCGCTTCACGGCATCGACCAGCGCCCGATCGTAAACCTGAGATTCGGTTTTGGCTTTGCCTGCGGGTTGCGCTGACGGGCTTACCACTGCGTTATCGCCAGGCAGTGCGATGTCCGGCGTGGTTTCAAGCATGCCAGTGCGGCGCAGGATTTCACGCAGCGCAGGCACATCTTTGCTCCGCTGACCAGGGCTCAGTTTGGCGGTAGAAGTCAGTTCCGGCCACGGACCTGAATCTGCCACCAGCGCCAGCAGCGTCTGATGCATCGCGGCATATTGCGGGTGTTGCGGAGCGAGTTCAGCCAGGAATTGCGGCAATGCGCCGTTGTCCAGCGCCACCTGCCATTGATTGATGACCGACAACGGCGGTGTCGCCAGCGTGTACGGTTTCGAACTGTATAACCAGCGGTTGCCCTGCAGAGGAATGTTGCTGATGAAATGCAGGTAGCCCATCATCGCATCTGACAGCACGATATCGCGCGCATCACCGCTCACGGCAGGATCGGTCAGCAGTCCAACCCAGGTCGTAAATTGCGGCTGAAACCCGGCAATAGCGACTTCCGCCAGCTGTTGCTGGAAGGCCTGCACTGCCTCGCGATTCTCCCACATCGGTTTCATGTCGCGCGCGGCATACATCGCCGTCAGTGCGTTCATATAGACCGGTTTGTAGTCCGCAGGCAGTAGCGACTGGATCTGGCTACGCGCTTTTTCCGCTGCACCTTCCGGTAGCGGTTTGAGCCCCGCCATCATCGCCACCGTGTCAGATTCCGTTGCCGGCTGCACCTGTGCCGTGGCGTTTTCGCCCATCGTGGCCGAGCTGTCCGTCGGCACCAGCTCAGGCTCATCAGCCTGTACGCTGAACAGTGGAGCAAATGCGAAAGCCAGACACACACTCAATGCTGACAATCGACGATATACGGCATTCTTAAGCAACATCCCTTGCCCCCTGTTGGCATTGCAGGCCTCTCAAACGGACCTTACTCTCAGTATATAAAGACAAAAATTCTTTTGCCTGACCAAACGTAAAGAAGTTTAAAGATAATACTATATTCTTTAGTCAAACCCGATAACAAAAAGGGCGACACGAGTGTCGCCCTTGCATTTTCAGAATCTCTTTCTAAGAAGCGTCTGCCGTTCCCGGCAGGGTCTCCGGCAACTGCGCCGCGAAGCCGCGCAGACCAACCACATGCACGTGCTCGTGGTTCTGGAAGACCTTACGCACCAGCTTATAAGTGGTGCCTTTTTCCGGACTGATGTTTTCCGGCGCCGCGATGATCAGCTGCATTTCCAGACGCTCGCACAGCTCGAACAATGTGGCGATCGAGCGGGCATCCAGACGCGCGGCTTCATCGAGGAACAGCAGGCGGCACGGTGAAATATCCTTACCGCGCAGACGACGCGCTTCATCTTCCCAGCTCTGTACCACCATCACCAGGATAGACATACCGGTACCGATCGCTTCCCCGGTCGACAGCGCACCGGACTCTGCACGCAACCAGCCGTCGGAGCCACGGTTAACTTCCACTTCCATTTCGAGATAGCTGCGGTAATCCAGCAGCTCTTCACCGATGGTCTGCGGCGTACGCTGCCCCATGTCGATTTGCGGGTTCAGGCGCTGGTAGAGTTTCGCCAGCGCTTCAGAGAAGGTCAGGCGGGTGCTGTTAAACAGATCCTGATGCTGTTCGTGCTGTTCAGACAGCACCTCCAGCAGCGTGGCATGGGTTTCACGCACGTTCACATTGAGACGCACGCTGTTTACCTGGCCGAAGGAGACGTTCTGCAACCCCTGGTTGAGCATCCGAATACGGTTCTGCTCGCGCTGGATGGTTTTGCGAATGATGTTCGACACGCTGCGGGAGCTGATTGCCAGCTTCTGTTCGCGCGACGTCAGCTCTTCCGTCAGACGACCCAGTTCGATCTCCATTTGTTCAATGGCTTCCACCGGATCATCGGTACGGATAATATCCTGACGAATACGTTCGCGCAGATGCTGATAAACGGCGACGAAGAACTGAATTTTACGTTCCGGACGTTTCGGATCTTCCGACAGGCGCAGCACGTCACGCAGGTGTTCGTTATCCGCCACCGCCAGACGCAACGCACCGAGCGCCTTATCCGACATCGAACGCAGTTCATCGCCGGAGAGATAGGCCAGCTCGCGACGATGCAGACGGCGCTCGACATTGTTGTCTTTCACCAGACGCATTACCGCACACCAGCCCGCTTTCGCGCTCACCACCTGCTCGCGCATTTCGAGATAGTTACGCTCCAGACTCCGCAGTTTGCGGG
Organism: Trabulsiella odontotermitis; assembly: GCF_001297775.1. Lineage (GTDB taxonomy): Bacteria > Pseudomonadota > Gammaproteobacteria > Enterobacterales > Enterobacteriaceae > Trabulsiella > Trabulsiella odontotermitis. The sequence continues at coordinate 49,385 of NZ_LIFX01000006.1, forward strand.
TCAGGTTATCCATTTCCGCTTCACAGAAAGTCAGCGCTTTTTCCAGCTGATTACGACGCGCACGGTTGTTGCTGAGCTGAGTATGCAGTTCATCACGACGCTGACGGGCGCGCTCTTCTGCGCCGCTGTCAGCACGAACGCCAATATCCTGCAGCTCGCGATGCAGATCACTCAGCAGCTCTTTCTTGGTGTCGTACGAACTCTTCAGCGACGCCATCACCTGACTGTACTGGCTGAGCTGTGCGGCGTGTGTACGCATCGCCTCACGGGCGCGGGTACGTTCCGCTTCGGCCTGTTCCAGACGCTGGCGCAGTTTTTCGTTGAGATCGCTGTTGCCGCTCAGCATTTCGGCGGAATCTGAATAGCTGAAGTGGGCGTGACGCTGCACCACTTCGGTCAGTGCGAATGCCTGCTGGCGCGCTTCGCGCTGCATCTGTTGCGAGTAAGTGTAATCTTCACGCAGTTGTTCGAACTGTTCCGGGTCGCTCTGCAGTACCGACGCGATCGGCTCCAGTTTCGCCAGTTGATTGCCGAACTGCTGAATAAAGCGTGCGGCCTCCTGCGCTTCATCCAGACGCTCCTGGATCTCAGCGACACGGTCGGCCAGCGTGTCATCCGCCAGCAGGTTCAGGCGCGGCAACAGGCGGTTCAGTTGGGTCACGCCCTCTTTCGCCTGTTCGAACTGCGTCCGGCTCTGCTGGTTATCGTTTTCATGCGTGCTGAGTGCGCGTTCCAGCTCGCCGCGACGGCTGTTCAGCTTGCGGATTTCCGCTTCCGGGTCATCATCAAACGCGACGGCCAGATGGCTGCCGATAAAGCGGCTGAAAGCCTGATGCAAACGCTGCGTTTTCTGCACATCGAAGGACAGCGTCGCAAAACGCTCAGAGAGATCTTCGCGCTCGGAATGCAAGGCTTCAATGCGGTTCTCACGCGCGGCGCGGCCAAACAGCGGCACCGACGGGAAGCGGGAATAACGCCACTGGCGATCGGCGATTTTCACCACCACCGCTTTTTCCAGTTCATCAACGCTGAACACGCTGTCATCAAAGGACTGCGGGTCGCCCTCGATGAGATAGAGATCTTCCGGGCAGTCTTCCAGACCTTCCAGCTGTTCGGCGATCTGCGACAGATCAGGCACCACGATGGCGTGACGCGACGGGCCATACAGCGCAGAGAAGTACGGCGCATCGTCGAGGCTGACGTCATCGTAGATTTCTGACAACAACACGCCGCCAAAACGTTCGGCCAGCGCGTTAAGACGCTGATCTTCAGAACCGCCAGGCTGGCTTAAACGTTCGATTTCTTCATCGACCGCCCGCTTGCGCGCGCCGACTTCATCACGTTCAACAATCGCTTCGCGTTCACGCTCCAGCAACTGTTGCAAATATTCGGTCACGTCCTGGCTGGATTCGAACTGCTCGCCGCTCTGCTCGCACAGTTGCGCCAGGCTGCTTTGCGCCTGCAACCAGACCGGCGCACGCTGCATCAGTACCTGAACGCGCCCCTGAATCTGTTCCAGCTCCTGACGCAGTTCCATGCGTTTTTCGCTGGCGTTTGAAACGCTTTCGGAAAGCGATTCAATGCGCTCTTCCAGTTCCTGATGCAGCGTTTCCAGTTCGTCCGCATCATACTGTTTGCCCTGACGCTTGCAGAATTCCGCCAGCAAGCGCTCAGCGTCCTGCTGTTCGCGCAGACGCTGCTCCAGTTCGTTCAGACGACCGCGCAGGGCATTCGCCTGCTCCGCCAGATGGCGCTGGTTGACGCCGTCGCGTAACAGTTCGCGGGCCACATCCCACGCTTCGTCGCGGGCGACCGGGCCGTTAATCGCCGTCACCAGCTGGTAAGCCTGTTCAAACTGGCTGTGCGCCGTTTGCGCCACGCTCATTTTCTGATCAAGCGACAGCAGTTTTTCTGTGGCTTCCTGCTCTTTCGCCTGGAAGGTTTCCAGCCACTCGTCCGCGCTGTCCGGGGTTAAGTCCGGCAGATGGCATAACTCTTTGGCGCGGGTCAGCGCCTGCAACGCCTGGGTATACTGAATCGCGCGGGTCTGCTGGACGTCCAGCGCTTGCTGGTAGTCGGCAAGCTGGTTTTTCAGCTCATCCACTTCCAGTTCGGCGGCTTCGGCGCGGGCTTCGTTGTCTTCCTGCTGTTCCGTCGCTTCCGCCACCACTTCGTTCTGCTCTTCCAGACGGATTTGCAACTCTTCGAGGTCAGCTTCATAGCGTTCAATTTTTTCCTGCTGACGCAGCGCGGTTTGCACCAGGTTCAGGTGATCGCTCGCGGCCTGGTAATCGGCTTCCAGATCGCCTTCTGCACCGCTGTGCTCCTGCAACTCACGCGCCATGTCCACGTGTTTATACTGCTCAGACGCCAGTTGCTGGCGGGAGGTGAACAGTTCACGGCGGTATTCAAGAGCCTTATCAAGATGGATACGGCGCTCGTTGGCGTGGCGCATATAGTCAGCGGCCACGTAGTCGGTCGCTTCGGAAATCAGGTGTTTGAACAGGTCACGGTCAGACTGGGTAACGCGGATAGCTTCCAGCGTCATGCGGTTCTCACGCAGCGCGGCTTCCATGTCCTGGAAGGCCTTACGCACGCCGCTGTTTTCCGGCAGCAGGTAATCGCGCAGCGAGCGGGTGATGGCACTGGAGATACCGCCGTACAGCGAGGCTTCAATCAGACGGTAGAATTTACTACGATCCGACGCCGAGCGCAGACGACGCGCGACGATGCCGAGATCAAACATCAGCGAGTGATAGTCGGTGATGGAGTTAAACTGTTTGAACTGTACCCCTTCCATCGCTTCAAGTTTGTCTTTCAGCTCCTGAAGCGAGAGCACGCGCGCCTGACGTTCGTTAAGCGTTTCGGTCAGCAGTTGCGTCGGCTGCACCGACATCGGCAGCCCCTGGATGGCGAACGGTTTGATATCCACTTTGCGGTCGCGACCGGCGATCTGTTGCAGACGCACGCCGACCACCACACGCTGATGGCGGGAGTTCATCACATCCAGCACCGAGTAACAGACGCCCGCTCTCAGTTTACCGTGCAGGCCTTTATCACGCGAACCGCTGGTCGCCCCGGCTTCCGTGGTGTTACGGAAGTGCAGCAGCGTTAAGTCAGGGATAAGCGCCGTAACGAACGCCGCCATGGTGGTGGATTTACCGGCCCCGTTACCGCCCGACAGCGTCGTCACCAGCTCATCGAGATCGAAGGTACGAGCAAAAAAGCCGTTCCAGTTAATCAGCGTTAGCGACCGAAACTTACCACGTTCAATCATTACTCTTCCTCCCCGCTATCCGGCTGATTATCTTCTTCCGTCTCATCATTGAGTTGCAGATGGTTTTCAATCGACATCGCCTCGCCGTCGCGGATCATACGCAGTTGCGCTTCACGCGGATCATCACCTGAGCGAACGTCAGCGCCGAAGCGGAAGACCGATTCGGTAATGCGGAATTTGCTGCTGTCGTGCCCCATAAACCACACCATGCCGAGACGGCGCAGACGGTTCAGCGACGAGCGCACTTTTTCCTGCAGTTTTTGCCGATCGAGATCGGAGCCTGTCGAACGGTTGTTAACCAGCTTCAGCAGTTTGGGTTCATCGGCTAGCGTCAGCAGTTCATCGTAAAGTTCCTGCTGCGTGAAAATGCCTTCATTCGCCAGACGTTCCGGGCTGAGGTACAGGTAGCACAGAATTTTGCCGACCATCATATCCAGCTCAGAAAGCACCGAGCGCGGAATGATGGTGGTTGAGCGCGGACGCAGGTAGAAAAACCCTTCCGGCGCGCGGATCAGCTCAACGTTGTAGCGGGCATAAAACTCTTCCAGATATTCCTGAAAGTCCATCAGATAGGCGTGATTATCCAGCTCATCAAGCCCTATATGACGCCCCGCGCGCAGGGCGCTGTCGAGGGCAGGAAATAACGGGTTGGCCAGCGCCTGCGCCAGTTTAACTGGCATCACTTGTTCAATATTTGTCGATGACATGCGCCTGTACCTTGGCTCCGTAATCATTAATCGGCTGCCACTTCGGTGGCAATCCGGTGAAATCTGCTTGTGCAACACCCAGGCGCACGGCCTGGTCAACGACAATTCGCGCCACGTCGAAATGACGCGCACGCGGATATTGTACGAGGTATTCGCGCACCACCAGACCGAGATCCAGCGGTAGCGACTTATCTTTATAGATGACCAGTTGTTGTTCGATCATCGCCGCAAGCTGTTCTCGGATCTCGTTGAACTCTTCGTACTCTAAATCCGGCGGAAGTTCCCCGGTGACCTCTTCGTCGCGCAGCGCCATCTCTTCATCACGCATATCCAGCAGACGATCGGCGTTGGCGTAGGTCAACGCCCACGGCGCATCGAAGTAGCTTTGTACCGACTGGCGCAGACGCTGGGCAAACACGCGGTTTTTATCCATGTCGATAGCGGTACGAATAAATTTGTGCACATGGCGGTCGTAGCCAATCCACAGGTCAATCGCCTGTTGGCCCCAACTGACGATGCGGTCAAGCTTGCTTTGCAGATCAAACACCAGCCGGTCGACAAAGTGCAGATCGTCATGGGCCAGGGTGGCATCCTGAATGCGCAGCAGGTTCGCCTGCAGCTTATCACCCGCCGCATCCAGCGTATCCTGCAGTTCGCGCAGCGTGCCGGAGGTTTCGGACAGCAACACTTCGCAGCTGGAGATCGCCGCCCGCCAGTCTTTGTTCAGCAACTGAGCGATATCATCTTTCACCTGCTGCTGCTGTTCATCCATCACACGCTGGGTGAGATCGATACTGTCGAAAATCTCCGCCACGGAATATTTCAACGGCGCATAGACGTTACGGTGCCAGTGGAATTCGTCACCGTTTTCGTCTGCGGCATCGGCGGCGCGCTTGAGTTCGCCCGCAACGATAGACAACTGCATCGACAGACGCAGCGTCGAAAATTCGCGCTGACGAATGTAATAGTCGGTAATGCCGATGCCAAGGGGCGTCAGACGATAAATCGCGTTCCCTTCCGTCAGTTCGCTGGTAAAGCGGTTCAGCAGACGTTGTCGGACCATGTCGTTGATCGCGTTGTTGGCGCGAACGCTGATGGTTTCACTGGTTTGCTCAAACGCATCACTGACATGACGAAACGCATCGACCAGTTCGCCTTCCGTCATCTCCCCTTCCAGCCGCTCGCCGTTTAGCGTGGCGACGGCCAGCAAAAACGAGAGTCTGTCGACCGGCAGCGAAATGGCGAAATCATTTTTTCTGGCCCAGGCAACCAGTTCGGGGACTGTCTGGGAAAATTCACTCATCATTTTTCCTTGTATCTACCAGCGGCTTCATCGCGGTGACATGAATATAGCGGCCCAGGCTGATGTAAGGCTCCTGGCGGCAATAACGCGTTTCCAGTTCCAGCAACGCATCGAAACAATCGCGCTGCTGATGCTTTTCACGCAGATAATCATGAAACACACGCACACCGGTTTTCCCGGTGATTTGCCAGCCGGTCTCTTCCAGCCAGCCATAAACCTGTTGCGGTTCGCGCGGGTAATCCGGCGAAAGTGTACGCTTTTTCTTCTTCGGCATACCTGCCTGTACGTAATCAAAGTTCCCGGCGACCATGTTATGCATCAACAGGCCGTTAGCATTGTAGAACATTAACGACAATGCCCCACCGGGGCGCAACACCGACCACAGCGCCTGTAACACCTCTTGCGGAGAAGCGACCCACTCCAGCACAGCATGAAACAATATCAGATCAACCGGGCTTTCCAAATGCTGCGTAATGTCCTGAACGGCGCATTGTTCAAAATGCATGTTGCCGCTCACACCTTTCTCTGTTGCCACTTGCGTCGCCCGGCTAATCATCTCACCAGAAATATCGCATAAAGTGACGTGATGCCCGCGCTGCGCCATTTTAATCGCGGTCTGACCCTCTCCGCCACCGGCATCCAGAACGCGCAACGGCGTTGAGCCAAAAGATTCCAGAAGACGGTCGAGATCCTGCCACAGGATCGCCTGACGCAACTGGCCTTTGGTCGTTCCGTAGATGTTGCGCGCAAACTTCTCTGCTATGTCATCAAAATTGCGATCCCGCATGGCCCACTCCGCGATCCAGGCAAAAGGCGTATTTTGTCACAGACGCGACGAGAATGGAGCCATCTGGTGTAATATCACGGCATTCCACCCGTCAAATGGTTAAAAAAGGACCCATTCCGCATGCTTTTTACGCTGAAAAAGTTTATCGGCGGCATGATGTTACCCCTGCCGCTGTTGCTGCTGTTCATTGGCTTCGGACTGTTGCTGATCATTTTCAGCCGTTTTCAGAAAACCGGTAAGTGTTTCATCGCTGTCGGCTGGCTCGCCCTGTTGCTGCTGAGCCTGCAACCTGTCGCCGACGGACTTCTCAAACCCATTGAAGATAAATACCCGACCTGGCGCGGCAGCGAGCGCGTAGAGTACGTAGTGGTATTGGGTGGAGGCTATACCTGGAACCCGGAATGGGCGCCGAGTTCAAACCTTATCAACAACAGCCTCCCGCGTCTGGCGGAGGGCATCCGTTTGTGGCAGGCCAACCCCGGCGCGAAACTGGTTTTCACCGGCGCCGCCGCGCAAACCAACCCGGTCAGCACCGGGGAAGCAGGCGCCCGCGTTGCCGAAAGCCTCGGGGTGCCGCGCAGTGAAATTATCGTGCTGGACAGCCCCAAAGACACCGAAGAAGAAGCCACTGCGGTCAAAGCGACCGTGGGCACAGCCCCTTTCCTGCTGGTGACGTCCGCCTCGCATCTGCCGCGCGCGATGATTTTCTTCCAGCAAATTGGGCTTAACCCGCTTCCCGCTCCCGCGAATCAATTGGCCATTACATCGCCGTTGCAGCCATGGGAACGGGTCATTCCGTCGCCGATCTGGCTGATGCACAGCGATCGCGTGGGTTATGAAACGCTCGGTCGTGCGTGGCAGTGGCTGAAAGGTGTGTCAGGAGAGCCAGGGGAGGAGTGATTTTGCGGCCAGGTCAAAATTGGCGCGGTTAAATCGCCCGGTATTGACCAGCAGTGAAACTTCATCCCACAGCATGTAGAGCCAGCGCCGCCAGATAAACGCTTCGGCCACCGGCGCGCGCTGCAGATAGTGCCACAGCAACCCTTCCGCCAGATCGCTGTCAGCGAGACGGAACAGTTCATATTCCCGGGGTGCCCAGAGCATGATCCCCGGGCCAACCATCGCCAGTAGCTGATCGCTGCGGGCATCTTTTAGCATACTGCGCAGCGTAAAATTACCGTGGATCAGCACGCAATTGTCATTAAAACCGTCGAACAGTGCTGGCAGGCATTCCCGGGTGCGGAACAGAATACGCTTATCCTGCATGGTGAGGCCGGTGTTCTGATACAGGTTCAGCGTTCCCCATAACACCTCAACCCGCTGGCGGTACCAGTGCGGCCAGATGTTTTCCTGGGTACTGTCGACCTGGCCGACGCGCCCGCCGCTGTCATGGCGATGCCAGGAGAGCAGCGCTTCGACGATCTGGTCTTTCAGTTGTTCCCAGCGTTCCGGGGTTCTGGCAGGCGCTTCAACCGACACGCCGCGCAGACGCTCGATCAGCAGGACATCGGGACCGGGATGCTCTTCGTGCGTCAGGACGCCATACACCACTGGCATGCGCACCGTGCCGCCGCGCGACAGCATCGACACCTTATACGCCAGCTGACGCGCCAGACCGGGAGTGGAGAAACTTCTTGCCAGCAGTGGTAAGGGATTTCCCTGAGAATCATAGAGCGACCACAGTGCCGAGTCTGGTTTCTCGCTAACGCATTCTACCCGGCTTAATCTTTCACCCAGCAGATGGCTCAGTTCGGCGCGCAGTTGTTCCATATCTGATTACCCTCACATTGACTACTGCTTTTATAATGAGCGCCACAAGGGAATATGTCACCCTGATAAGATCAAAAGCAACGCAGAAAAGTGAGGGAAAACGAGGCGGTATCGGTTGCCCCGGGGGATTCGGGGCAACAGTAGTTAGCGCAGTTCGGCACGTACGCGTTCGAGATCTTCAGGGGTATCCACGCCAGTGCCAGGCACCTGTTTCGCCACGGCAACATGGATTTTTTCGCCGTACCAGAGCACGCGCAACTGTTCCAGCATCTCTATCTGCTCAAGCGGACTCGGCACCCAGCTGACATAGCGGCGAATAAAACCGGCGCGATAACCGTAAATGCCGATATGGCGCAGCAGTGTGTCGCCAATAGCGTCACGGCTTTTCGCAAACCGGTCGCGATCCCACGGAATGGTGGCGCGGGAGAAATAGAGCGCGTAGCCGTTTGCGTCCATCACCACTTTGACGGCGTTCGGGTTAAACGCTTCTTCCGCGTCATGGATGGGCACCGCCAGCGTCGCCATACCGGCGTGGCTGCTGGCGAGATTCTCCGCCACCTGACGGATGATGACCGCCGGGATCATCGGCTCATCACCCTGCACGTTGACGATCACGGTATCGTCGCTGAAGCCGCATTTCTCCACCACTTCGGCCAGACGCTCAGTGCCGGACTGATGATCAGCACGTGTCATGCACACTTCCCCACCCGCGGCTTCCACCGCACGGGCGACGTCCGCATGATCGGTCGCCACGATGATCCGCTCAGCGCCTGATTCGCGCGCGCGTTCGAGCACATGCACAATCATCGGCTTGCCGTTGATATCCTGCAGCGGTTTTCCGGGTAAACGTGTGGAGGCAAAGCGGGCTGGAATAATAACGACAAAACTCATGGATGGCTCTCTTCCGCAGCTAAAGTACGCGCTTCGTTTTCCAGTAATACCGGAATACCGTCGCGCAGCGGGAACGCCAGGCTGTCGATTTTACAAATCAGTTCCTGTTTGTCCTGGCTGTAATAGAGCTTTCCGGTACAGACCGGGCAGGCAATAATTTCGAGTAAACGGTGATCCATACTTCCTCCAGATGGGCCGGCTAAATCATCCCGCCAGCATATCACACTGACGCATCAGTCGGCGTCAATTTCCCAACCTTCGACCTTCGTCGCAAACAGGGACGACGGCACATGCCCCAGCCGGACGCGGGTTGCCCCTTGCCAGCGCGCAAAGTCGTTGATCGCCTGGGTTAACCCCTTCTCCAGCGAGGCGCTGACGCGTATACCGTCTTCCAGATATAACGCAAAGATTTCCAGAACACCCTCTTTGCGGTGCATTTTGCTGTCCATTCGCCCCACCAGTTTGCCCTGATGCAACAATGGCAGAACGAAATAGCCATACTGGCGCTTAGGCGCGGGCGTGTAACACTCCAGCCGGTAGGTAAAGCCAAACAGCTGCTCAGCGCGCTTTCTGTCCCAGACGACCGGATCAAACGGAGACAGCACGGCGCTGTGCGTGGCGGTGAGTTTTCCGTCCACTGCCGCGTCCAGATAAGGCAGTAAGTTGCTGTCGAGCCACATTTCACCGAGCGTTTCAACGTCAACCGCAATGATACGCTTCTCTTCCAGCCAGCGACTCAGCAGCGCAGGCAACGACGGCTGGCGCAGGCGGTAGTAATCCGCAAGCCACTGCGGGCGAAAAATCCCCAGGCTACGGGCGCTGTTTTCCAGCATGAGCGCTTCGGCTTCAGGCCGCGCCAGCAGATCCCGTTCATCGTCCCAGTGCGGCATCACCCGGTGCGTTAAATCATAAACACGCTGAAAATTACGCCGTTCGATGACCATGACCTTTCCGGCGGTAAACAGCCCTTCCAGATGACGTTTATGCGGTTTCCACTCCCACCAGCCGGATTCGCCTTTGCGCGGATGTTCAAAGTCCGCCGAGCGTACCGGACCATTTTCGGCAATATGGGCAATCAATTCTTCTATTTCGCTGGCATGCGCGTCCATCCACGCCCTGTTGTATTTCCAGCCCATGCTGTCCAGCGCCAGCATGCGATGGCGCACCAGCGAGAAATCACTGCGCGGAAGAAAACAGGCTTCGTGCGCCCAGTATTCCATGAGTTCCCCGCGGCGCAGGGCATCGTCGAGCCAGGTCTGAGGGTAATCGCCCAGACGGCTGAACAGCACCAGATAAGGGCTGCGGGCCACCACATTGATGGTGTCGATTTGCAATAAAGACATGCGTTCGATGGTATTCAGCACGTCCTGTGGCTGAGCGCGGCGGCGGGGTTTTTTGAGCATCCCCTGAGCGGCGAGATGCAGATGTCGTGCAGCGGTAAGCGAAAGGTGCAATTCGGGCATAGCAGTCCCTCGTCAAAGCCGCAGACGATGTGCGGCGATATTACTGTCGTTGCGTCAGCGCCACCAGCGCCTGAAGCAATGGCTGAGCACGGTCGTCCTCCAGACAGGCGTCGACCGGCAGATACCACCAGTTTTCCCGGGCAAACGCCCGGCATTTGACGGCATCTTTCTCCGTCATGATCAGCGTTTGCCCACGCTCCAGCAGCGCGTCAACCTCAGAAGCGACAAGCGCCTGATGATCAGCCAGCGCCACGGTTTTAACCGGTTGCACACCACAGCTTTCGAGGGTGGCAAAAAAACGCGGCGGATGGCCGATTCCCGCCATCGCGACGACCTGCGACAGTTCGCGGGGATCGCGTTGCTCACCGGTCAGAAGGTTGATGGCGTTTCCCGGACGCAGTTGCATCGCGATTTCACCGGCACGGGCAACGCCGCCATTGGTGATCACCGCATCAACGGTTTTCAGCCGGGAAGCACGTTCACGCATCGGGCCCGCAGGTAACCACCAGCCATTGCCGAAACGGCGAACGCCATCGATGACCACGATTTCCATATCCCGCGCCAGACGGTAGTGCTGTAACCCGTCATCCGTGATGATGATCTGGAGATCGTGCTTTTCCAGCAATGCGCTGACCGCATCACGTCGCACCGGGGATACCGCAACCGGCACGCCGGTACGCTGGAAAATCAATACCGGTTCATCGCCCGCTTCCGCGGTGGTGGTTTTTTCTGAAAGGAGTAAGGGATAGTGAGCCGCTTTGCCGCCATAACCGCGCGACACCACGCCAACTCGAATACCGCGCTGCGTGAGCTGTTCAACCAGCCAGATGACCACCGGCGTTTTGCCGTTGCCACCTGCGGTCAGGTTGCCGACGATAACCACAGGTACCGGCGCGCGCCAGGACGATTTCAGCCCCAGACGATAGCTCAGACGAATGAGTCCGCTCACCAGGCCGTAGAGCCAGGAGAGCGGTAACAACAGCCGCCAGAGCGGTGATTCGCCGGACCAGATGCGTGAAATCATTCGCCGAATTGCATCTTATGCAGTTGGGCGTAAACGCCACGGTGGGCCAGGAGATCGGCATGGCTGCCGCGTTCAACGATACGGCCATCTTCCACCACCACAATTTCATCCGCCTGTTCAATGGTGGAAAGGCGGTGCGCGATAACCAGTGAAGTGCGGTTTTTCTGCAGCTCATCCAGTGCCGCCTGAATCGCGCGTTCAGATTCGGTATCCAGCGCCGAGGTGGCTTCATCGAGGATCAGGATCGGGCTGTCACGCAGCAACGCACGGGCGATAGCGATACGCTGACGCTGCCCACCGGAGAGCATCACGCCATTTTCACCAATGATGGTGTCGAGGCCGTTATCCATCTTGTTGATAAAGTCCATGGCATACGCCATGCGTGCGGCCTGTTCGATCTGCTCACGGCTGTACTCTTCGGTACGGGCGTAAGCGATATTGTTCGCCACCGTGTCGTTAAACAGATGTACGTTCTGAGAAACCAGCGCGACCTGATCACGCAGGGAGGTCAGTTTGTATTCGCGCAGATCATGCCCGTCGAGCAGAATTTCGCCTGCATCAATGTCGTAAAAGCGCGTGATGAGGCTGGCGATGGTCGATTTCCCTGAACCCGAACGCCCGACCAGAGCCACGGTTTTCCCTTGCGGAATGTCCAGGTTGATGTCGCGCAGCGCCGCTGTTTCACGGCCTGGATAGGTAAAGGAGACATTGCGGAACTCCACATGCCCCTCAGCGCGATCAATCACACGGGTACCTTCATCTTTTTCCTGCTCGCTGTCGAGAATGGCAAACAGCGTCTGGCAGGCGGCCATCCCGCGCTGGAACTGCGCGTTGACGTTGGTCAGCGATTTCAGCGGACGCATCAGGGCAATCATCGACGAGAACACGACAGTGATGGTACCGGCAGTCAGGGTTTGCATGACACTCGGGAAGCTTGCGGCATACAAAACGAACGCCAGCGCCAGCGAGGCGATGAGCTGAATGATGGGGTCGGAAATGGAGGATGCAGAGACCATTTTCATCCCCTGCAGGCGCATTTTGTTGCTGACCTTATCAAAGCGTTTGGTTTCGACCGACTGGCCGCCAAACATCAGCACTTCTTTATGCCCTTTCAGCATCTGTTCTGCGCTGGTCGTGACCTGGCCCATCGTATTCTGCATGTTTTTGCTGATATTACGAAAACGCTTCGATACGACGCGAATGGCAATCGACACGATTGGCGCCAGTACGATGAGGATCACCGACAACTGCCAGCTGTACCAGAACATCATCGCGAACAGGCCGATGATCGACGCGCCTTCGCGCACGACGGTAATCAGCGCGCTGGACGACGACGACGCCACCTGCTCAGAGTCATAAGTGATGCGCGACAGCAGTGTGCCGGTGGATTGCTTGTCGAAAAACGACACTGGCATGCCCATCATGTGGCTGAAAAGACGACGACGCATGGTCATCACCACTTTTCCCGATACCCATGAGATGCAGTAGCTTGAGATATAGCTGGTTATGCCACGAAGGATCATCAGCCCGATCACCACCAGCGGCATCCACAGCAGCACTGAGCGATCCGTTTTACCAAAACCATCATCCAGTAACGGTTTAAGAAGCGATAGCATGAAGGTATCGCTGGCTGCGTTGAGGATTAACGCAACACCCGCCACGATCAGCCCTGCTTTAAATGGCGCAATCATTGGCCAGAGTCGGCGGAAGGTCTGCCACGTGGAGAGATCTTTGTCGTTCTGCATTCAAAAAACCAGCTTATGTTGAAATAGCCGCATATTCTACCCGTTATCACGAGACACGCCAAACCACTGATGATACCAGCGAGGTAAAATTTGATCTCGTAAGCTACGGATTTGCCAGTTGTCGTGCTGAAACAGCACGGAAAGCTGCCCCTGATGAGGCGTATCGAACCATTGATAACCCTGCTGACGGTAGCGTTTCACTATTTTTTCCGACGGCAGTCGCCAGGCGTTATACCGGGAAGCCGATGCCAGCGCCGCCTGCCCGCCGACCCGCTGCAACAACGCCACGCCCGAAGAGGTGCTGCTGCCATGGTGAGGCACCTGAATAAGTGTAGACGTTAGATGTTGCCAGTAATGGCTGAGCATGGAAAATTCGGCTGATAATTCAATATCTCCGGTCAGCAGAATACTGTATTTGCCATCGTCCACCCGGACAACACAGGAGCGGTTGTTCCCCTGTGTTTGCGTTCCCGGCAGCGGCCAGAGTACCCGGAAAGTCAGCCCTTCCCATTGCCAGTGGTCGCCACGAAAACAGGACTGATGACCGCCCCACCCCAGCGGGCTGCGGATCCACGCCTGCGGCCAGGCCCGGGTGAGTGAATCCAGCCCGCCGCGATGGTCAAGATGTTCATGACTGAGGATAATCCCTTCCGGTTGCAGATGATGCCAGCGAAGCCAGGGAATAATGAGCTGCTGCCCGCTGTCACCGCCCGGCCACGCCAGCCCGGTGTCATACAGAATCGCTTTATCATGACGATCAATCACCACTGCCAGCCCCTGCCCGACATCCAGCATCGTCACCCGCCATTCATCTGATGGTTTATGCGACCAGAGCGGAAACGTCAGTACAACAATCGCGGCTACACACAGCGCAGGCGCAGATTTCCAGCCACGCAGTTTCCAGGCGATCAGCCCCAGCCAGGGCAGTACCGTGGCGGGCAGCCATCGCATATCCAGATCCAGCCAGCCATCGGGTAAACGGGTCAGAAAACCGAACAGCAGCGCCAGCACGCGATCGGTCAGCAACCAGATACCCGTTTCAGCAACTGCAGGCCCGATAAGATGCAGCAGCATACCGGCGAGAATCAGTGGCACAACCGCAAAGGTGACGACCGGCACCGCCACCAGATTCGCCACCATCGAACTTAAACTGATGCCATGAAACAGCGCCACCTGCAACGGCATCAATAACAGCATTAACCCCAGTTGCAGATGCAGCAGCCCCGCCAGCCACCGGCTCCAGGCCGGTAACACCTGCACGGGAAAAGGTATCCACTGGTACCAGAAAATGAGCGTGGCAACCGCGAAAGCCGACAGCCATAAACTCTGTGAAAGAACCGCCAGCGGATCCGCAAAGAGTATCGCGCCAATGCAGCAGATCCAGACCGACCACGGTGACCAGTGCCGTCCGCGGAGCCGTAAACCGTACAGGACAGCCAGCGCGGCGATTGTGCGTAACGCTGGCGGTTGTAGCCCGGTAAACAGGGCATAACCGAGCGCACAACCGAAACCCGCCAGCAATGGCGCTCGCCAGTTGATGTAATGACATGGCAGGAAAAACTGCAGGGCACGAACCAGCAGCCAGCCCAGCGAGGCGACCAGCGCGATATGCAAACCAGAAATAGCCATCAGGTGTGATGTGCCGGTTTGTTGCAGCAGGCGTTTCACTTCTGCAGGAAGCGCCATCCGCTCGCCAGCGCCGAGCGCCAGAATGACCGGCTGCCACGGGAGATCCGCAAGGCTTGCCGTTAGCGATGCCAGATAGCGTGCGCGCCAGCTACATGAGGCATCCAGCGCCGTCGCCGACAGGAAACGACCAGAGATCGCCGTATGCCGGGCAAGCGCCGTGCGCTGACTGTCGAACCCGCCTTCATTGAGCTGCCCGTGGACGGGCCGCATGCGGATGGTCATCTCCCAGCGCTGCCCGGCACAGACGTATTGCGGCAAATAGTTGCCATACAGTGAGACGGCGATAACCGGAAATTGCCGCTTACCGTTCAGGCGAATAATCTCCCCCTGATGCGTGGTTTGCCCGTCAGTGGCGGTGATGACGATCTCTGCCTGCTGATTTTTCCCGGTCAGGGCGTTGACCGGCCACAACGTCTGGTGCGCCGCAAGACATCCCCAACAGAAGAACAGCAGCGTCAGCGCGATGGCCCTCACGCCAGGCTTGTGAAAAAAGAGCAGCAACACAGCCAGAACAATCATGCCCTTCGTCAGCAGTAAATCCGGTAACCGGGGCAGCCAGACCAGCGGTAAGATCCCGAGAACAACACACCAGGCGACTTGTGGTAAACGCATCAGCACTCCTCTGTTTTTCGCGAGTGTGACGCAGAACGGGAATGGCTGTCAGGACGAGGATTTTGGCAATGCGGCGAGCGCTGTAAGAAGATGGCGGTGTTGCACTGGTGCCGCAACGATTTTGCGAGGAGGATTCCAGCGCATCGGGAGCAGGCAATAAAAAAAGCACCCGCAGGTGCTTTTTTCCAGCCAGGTTAAAACTAACTCAGCTGCCGTAAATATTGGCGCGGTCGCGTAATTCTTTACCCGGTTTAAAGTGCGGAACGTATTTACCTTCCAAATCGACTTTATCACCTGTTTTAGGGTTACGCCCGGTGCGTGGTGCACGATAGTGTAAAGAGAAGCTGCCAAAACCGCGGATTTCAATGCGCTCACCCTGGGCCAGGGTCGTAGCCATGTGTTCCAGCATCTCTTTCACAGCATCTTCAACCGCTTTCGCAGGAATGTGAGATTGCTGGCTTGCAAGTCTTTCGATGAGCTCTGACTTGGTCATGATTCCTCCGGTTTCCTTTCAGGAAAGTTGGCTATCAGCTTAAACAAGGGCGGCCGTAGCCGCCCTTTGTTGTTGATTACAGGACGAAACCTGCAATCTGTCAAGTCTACTCATTAGACTTCAGGCGGTTACGCCCGAAGTTTCAGAGTAACTTACTCGCCTTTAGCTGCTTTGAAAGCTTCAGCCATTGCGTTAGAGAAGTTGCCTTCTTCCTGTTTGTTGTTAACAGAAGCGATAGCATCTTTCTCGTCAGCTTCGTCTTTCGCACGGACAGACAGGCTGATTGCGCGGTTCTTACGGTCAACACCGGTGAACTTAGCTTCAACGTCGTCACCCACGTTCAGAACCAGAGTTGCATCTTCAACGCGGTCACGGGAAGCTTCAGAAGCACGCAGGTAACCTTCAACGCCGTCGGCCAGTTCTACGGTTGCGCCTTTCGCGTCAACTGCAGTCACTTTACCGTTTACGATGGCGCCTTTCTTGTTCAGTGCAACCCAGTTGTTGAACGGATCTTCTGCCAGCTGTTTAACGCCCAGGGAGATACGCTCACGCTCTGCGTCAACCTGCAGAACAACTGCAGCGATTTCGTCGCCTTTTTTGTATTCACGAACTGCTTCTTCGCCTGCAACGTTCCAGGAGATGTCAGACAGGTGAACCAGGCCGTCGATGCCGCCGTCCAGGCCGATGAAGATACCGAAGTCAGTGATAGACTTGATTTTACCTTCAACACGGTCGCCCTTGTTGTGGGTTTCCGCGAACTGCTGCCACGGGTTAGATTTGCACTGCTTCAGACCCAGGGAGATACGACGACGTTCTTCGTCGATGTCCAGAACCATCACTTCCACGACATCGCCAACGTTAACAACTTTGGACGGGTGGATGTTTTTGTTGGTCCAGTCCATTTCGGAAACGTGAACCAGGCCTTCAACGCCTTCTTCGATTTCAACGAAGCAGCCGTAGTCGGTCAGGTTGGTCACGCGACCAGTCAGTTTGGTACCTTCCGGGTAACGCTTAGCGATAGCTACCCACGGATCTTCGCCCAGCTGTTTCAGGCCGAGGGAAACACGGGTACGCTCGCGGTCGAACTTCAGCACTTTAACAGTGATTTCGTCGCCCACGTTCACGATTTCGCTCGGATGCTTAACGCGTTTCCAGGCCATATCGGTGATGTGCAGCAGGCCGTCAACACCACCCAGATCAACGAATGCACCGTAGTCAGTGAGGTTCTTAACGATACCTTTAACTTCCATGCCTTCCTGCAGGTTTTCCAGCAGTTGATCGCGCTCTGCGCTGTTTTCAGATTCGATAACTGCACGGCGAGAAACAACAACGTTGTTGCGTTTCTGATCCAGCTTGATCACTTTGAATTCAAGCTCTTTGCCTTCCAGGTGCAGGGTATCACGGACCGGACGTACGTCTACCAGGGAGCCCGGCAGGAACGCGCGAATACCGTTCAGCTCAACAGTGAAGCCACCCTTAACTTTGCCGTTGATAACACCGGTAACAGTTTCAGCGTCTTCGTAAGCTTTTTCCAGCGTGATCCAGGCTTCGTGACGTTTCGCTTTCTCACGGGACAGCAGAGTTTCACCGAAGCCGTCTTCTACTGCATCCAGAGCAACGTCAACTTCGTCACCGACCTGGATTTCCAGCTCGCCCTGGGCGTTTTTGAACTGCTCTGCCGGGATGGCGGATTCAGATTTCAGACCGGCGTCAACCAGTACGACATCTTTATCGATAGCAACAACAACGCCGCGAACGATAGAACCCGGGCGGGTTTCGATTTCTTTTAAGGATTCTTCAAAAAGTTGAGCAAAAGATTCAGTCATGTTTAATCTTCAGGTTAATATTAACGTCCACCTGGCTTCATGCCGGATGGGGTTGTTTCACATACCCGCTAACACTCCATTGCTGCGGGGGTACTGCAAGAATTCTGAGGCGTCTCGCCGGTTATTCGGCGGAGGCCAGTTTTTGGCGCGCGTATTGTAACGCTTTTTCAATCACTTGCTCAATGCTTAATCGTGTGGAATCCAGCACTAAAGCATCGGCCGCAGGAACCAGAGGCGCCACCGCACGGTTGCGGTCACGGTCATCACGTTCCTTTATCTCTGCCAAAAGGCGCTCAAAGTTAACACTAAAGCCCTTCTCCTGCAACTGCAGCATACGGCGGTGCGCCCGCTCTTCCGATGAGGCGTCAAGGAAAATTTTCACCTGCGCATCAGGGAAAACAACGGTTCCCATATCCCGGCCATCCGCAATCAAGCCCGGCGCTTCGCGAAATGCGCGCTGACGACGCAACAGCGCTTCACGTACGCGCGGGAACGCGGCGACCTGCGACGCGGCGTTGGCCACCTCTTGCGTGCGAATTTCACTGCTGACGTCTTCGCCTTCGAGGATCACTTCCAGATTGCCGTTCGTTGAGACAAACCGGACATCCAGGTGTGCCGCCAGCGGAACTAACGCTTCTTCAGATGCCACATCCACATGATGATGTAATGCCGCCAGGGCCAGAACGCGGTATATGGCACCTGAATCTAACAGATGCCACTGCAATGCTTCCGCCATTGCCTTGCACAAGGTTCCTTTACCTGCACCACCAGGGCCATCAATGGTGATTACCGGGGCAATTGCCGTCATCTTTTTCTCCTTCAGCAAGGCATAGTTACATAAACGCCGCGCATTATACTCGCCAAAGCACCAGACCGTTACTACTGCATGCAAAATGCAGACGACCGGTAGCGAATTGTATGAGAATTAAGCAAGTATAGTGGGCTGACGCCGCGCCAGCCCAAAAGATGATAAGTTTTACTTTTATTTATCTTCGGCAATGCGATCGCGAATATGCTGCGCGCGATCAGCAGAGGTGGGGTGAGAATCCATCAGAGATTTGGCGCGCCCGGCATCCATGGTCGCGAATTTATCGAAGGCGCTGACTAAACCTTCGCGCTTAATGCCGCGTTTTTTCAGCAGATCGAAGGAGAAGTCATCGGCATCGGATTCCTGACTGCGGGAAAAAGCCGAATTGATAACGCCTTCCGCCAGATCACCCAGTTGAGATTGCGAAAGTTGTGCTGCAACGCCACTGGTGGCTGAGACAGCATCACGGGCGGCGAGCGTGGCATATGCCGTTTGCATCGCTTTACGCGAATGCCCCAACGAAACATGGCCAAGTTCGTGGCCCAGTACGCCTTCGATTTCGTTGTCGGTCATCATATCCATCAGGCCAGAATAGACGCGCACGCAGCCGTTAGCCATGGCCCAGGCGTTGACATCGCGGGTCATATAGACCTTGTAATTGACCGCCGTGCCGTCGATGTTATTGCCCAGCGCTTTGGCGATTTTTTTCAGGCGTTTTGAATATTTGCTGGAAGCGACCGCCAACTGGTTTTCGCTGTCCATCTGTTTGCAGCTGCTGTTGCTGAGCGATTTGACGTCCGCATCAGACAGCGTCATCGCGTTATAGGCAGACATTCCGGAACTGGCAATCAGATCGCCGTTGACACCATTTTTGCATCCCGTCAGCAAGACGGCGCCGATCGTGAGCGCCAGGGCGAGTTTTGTATTCTTCATATATATCATCCAATGATAACCATAATTAAAATATATAAATCAACAGGTTGAATCAGCGGAGAAGATAGCACCCGGCCGGGAGGCAAAAAAGTTCAGAAGCAGACATAAAAACGCCGACCCAAAGGTCGGCGCTGAGGGAGTGATTACGCTGGCGTACTGATGCGCGCCAGTTGGTCGAAATAGTCAGGGAAGGTCTTGGCGGTACATTTCGGATCGAGAATGGTGACCGGCGTGTCGGACAGCGCCACCAGCGAGAAACACATCGCCATACGGTGATCGTTATACGTCGCAATCTCGGCGAAAGTCAGTTCAACCGGCGGCGTCACGCGAATATAATCCTCGCCCTCTTCCACCACGGCACCCACTTTACGCAGTTCCGTTGCCATCGCATACAGGCGATCCGTTTCCTTCACGCGCCAGTTATAGATATTGCGCAGCGTCGTCGTGCCGTTGGCAAACAGCGCGGTGGTGGCGATGGTCATTGCCGCATCCGGGATATGGTTCATGTCCATATCAATGGCGTTCAGTTCGCCCCGCGTGCAGACGATGAAATCATCACCCCAGGTGATGGTTGCGCCCATTTTTTCCAGTACGTCAGCGAAACGGATATCACCCTGCACGCTGTTGCGGCCAATACCGGTGACTTTGACTGTTCCGCCTTTGATCGCGGCGGCGGCGAGGAAATAGGACGCCGAAGAGGCATCGCCCTCCACCAGATACTGGCCAGGAGACTGGTATTGCTGCGCGCCGCGCACGACAAAGCGCTGGTAGTTCTGGTTTTCCACTTCCACACCGAAGGTTTTCATCAGGTGTAGCGTGATATCGATGTACGGTTTCGAGACCAGGTCGCCTTTGATGGTGATGGTCGTATCCTGCGGCGCCAGCGGTGCGGTCATCAGCAATGCCGTCAGGAACTGGCTGGAAACGCTGCCGTCGACCTCAACATTGCCACCGGTAAAGCCCCCGCGCAGGCGCAGCGGCGGGTAGTTTTCTTGTTCGAGATAGTCGATCTCCGCCCCGCCCTGGCGCAGCGCATCAACCAGATGACCAATCGGGCGCTCTTTCATGCGTGGCTCACCGGTCAGCACTACCGCATCGTGGTGGCCCAGGCACAGCGCGGCTGCCAGCGGGCGCATTGCCGTTCCGGCATTGCCGAGAAAGAGTTCCAGCGCGCGATCGGTGCGCAGCGGCCCGCCGTTGCCTGTTACGTCGCAGCGGGTACGGTCAGCAGAAAGGGTGTAATGAACTCCCAGCGCACTCAGGGCATTCAGCATGTGGCGCACGTCGTCGCTGTCCAGTAAGTTGGTCAGCACGGTGGTGCCATTGGCTAATGCAGCCAGCAGCAAGGCGCGATTCGAAACGCTTTTCGAACCTGGCAGATTGATGGTGCCATCCACCCGCGCGATGGGTTGTAACGTCAGGGATTCCATGAAACTGAACTCTCAAAAACAGGTCAATAAAAACCCCGCAGCGAGGCTGCGGGGGTGAAAGGACGATCGGATTAACCGCGACGGCGTTCGAAATCCTGCATGAAGTCGGTCAGCGCTTTTACACCTTCCAGCGGCATCGCGTTATAAATAGAGGCACGCATACCGCCCACAACACGGTGGCCTTTCAGCGCGTGCAGGCCTGCGGCAAACGACTCTTCGAGGAACAGTTTGTCGAGCGCGCTGTCTGCGAGCTGGAACGGGATGTTCATGCGCGAACGGTTCGCGGGGGAAACGTCATTGCGGTAAAAATCGCTGCGGTCAATGATACTGTACAGCAACTCAGCTTTCTGCTGGTTGATGGTGTCCATTGCCGCGACGCCGCCCTGCTTTTTCAGCCATTTGAACACCAGGCCCGCCAGATACCAGGCAAAGGTCGGCGGCGTGTTGAACATGGAGTCGTTGTTGCTGAGCACGGTGTAGTCGAGGATTGACGGGCAGGCGGTTTGTGCTTTGCCCAGCAGGTCTTCGCGAACGATCACCAGCGTCAGCCCCGCCGGGCCAATGTTTTTCTGTGCGCCCGCGTAGATGGCACCGTAACGGCTCACATCAAGCGGATGAGACAGAATAGAAGAAGAGAAATCCGCCGTGACGATGGCGTCACCAAAATCAGGCGTTTCATGAATGGCGATGCCATCAATGGTTTCGTTCGGGCAATAATGCAGATAGGCGGCGTTATCGCTGAGCTGCCACTCGCGCATCGGCTTCACGGCGCGCAGGCCATCAATGGTCACTTTGGCATCAATGACGTTCGGCGTGCAGTATTTCTTCGCTTCTTTGACGGCGCTGGCCGCCCAGTAGCCTGCATCAACGTAGTCTGCGGTGGTTTTATCGCCCAGCAGGTTCAGCGGAATACCGGCAAACTGCCCGCGACCGCCACCGTGGCAGAACAAAACTTTATAACTGGAGGGGATGTTCAGCAGATCGCGAAAATCCTTTTCTGCCTCTTCCGCGACCTGAATAAATTCTTTTCCGCGATGGCTGACTTCCATCACCGACGTACCTAAGCCTTGCCAGTCGCACAGTTCCTGTTGCGCTTGTTTAAGTACCTCGGCCGGTAACATTGCCGGACCAGAACTAAAATTGTAGACCTGACTCATTTCCCCTCACCACGCTAATTTGCCATAAAAAAATCCTGTGGATATCGGTTTTATCATTCAGTGGCACGCGCCGCAATGGCTAATAGCGACAGCCGGGGAAATGTGTCCTGCTTCACACAACAGGATCCACCAGCACGGCGGTAAAAAACCGACAAAATGGCTATCAGGTCACCCGAATAGCCTGGCTTGCCTTCGACCATTCCGGATGTCCGCAGCGTGGACATACCAGTCTGTCGCCGGGGTCCATCTGGCGGACGGCACTGCAGCGCACGCAGGCGTAGTCATCATGTTCGGGTATGACGGTAAACCGCTTATTGCAGTATTCCGGCAATATCGTCAGCCCTTTTTTTACCTCGTCATCAGGGTAGTAATAGACGCTGACCTGGCCGTTGGTTTCCATGATCGCCAGACGAACCTGGCCCAGTTGCTCCACGCCACGCAGTCGCAGTTCCATGAAGAATTCAAATTCGGTTAAATTTTCGGCGTTCAGTTTTTCCCATGCCAGTTCGCCGTTTTCAATGACCACCACCGGTTTCCCTTCCAGTAAATCCTCCAGTTTTTCGCTGCGCGACATCAGCCACATCACCGACCGGTACAGCAATGCCAGAGAAACAAAGACCACCAGTACCGGTAGCATCGGAACGTCGTCATAAAATGCCACGTCCCCCGCCGCCGACCCCAGCGTCAGGATGATCAGCACTTCAAACAGCGACATCTGGCGAACGCCGCGCCGCCCGGTGATTTTGAGAAAGATAAACACCAGCACAAAGGTATAGATGCTGCGCAACGCCACTTCCCACAAAAAGTCGAATGGCACTTTGTCCAGCGCCATTCTTTGCCAGTCAAATGCTTTCATTTTTTCTCCCGCCCCGCCTGTGATTGCTGTTAAGCGTAGCCTGGTTGTTTATTTTCGTCGGCAGCGCCGCGAAGATAGCGCCTGTCAGGCAAAACCCGTATGATTGCGCGCTTTACGTACGAACTAAGTGATCGCCATGACTCAAACATTTATTCCCGGCAAAGATGCCGCGCTGGAAGATTCCATCGCTCGCTTTCAGCAAAAACTGCTCGACCTGGGCTTTGACATCGAAGAAGCCTCGTGGCTGAATCCGGTACCGCACGTCTGGTCCGTGCATATTCGCGACAAAGCATGCGCCCTGTGTTTCACCAACGGTAAAGGGGCGACGAAAAAAGCCGCTCTCGCTTCCGCGCTTGGTGAATACTTCGAGCGTCTCTCAACCAACTATTTCTTTGCCGATTTCTGGCTGGGCGAAACGCTCGCTAACGCGCCTTTCGTTCACTATCCCAACGAAAAATGGTTCCCGCTGACCGACGACGATGACGTGCCGGAAGGTCTGCTCGACCCGCGTCTGCGCGCCTTTTACGATCCGGATGATCAACTGACCGCCAGCATGCTGGTCGATCTGCAATCTGGTAACGACGCGCGTGGCATCTGCGGCCTGCCATTCACCCGCCAGTCCGATAATCAGACCATTTATATTCCGATGAACATCGTCGGCAACCTGTATGTCTCTAACGGCATGTCCGCAGGTAACACGGCTGCCGAAGCGCGGGTTCAGGGGTTGTCTGAAGTTTTCGAACGTCATATCAAAAATCGTATTATTGCGGAAAGCATCAGCCTGCCGGAAATTCCTCAGGAGGTGATGGCGCGCTATCTGGGCGTGGTGGAAGCCATCAACAAACTGGAAGCGGAAGGTTTCCCGATCTTTGCTTACGATGGTTCGCTGGGCGGTAAATACCCGGTCATCTGCGTCGTGCTGTTCAACCCGGCAAATGGTACCTGTTTTGCTTCGTTTGGCGCACATCCGGATTTCGGCGTGGCGCTGGAGCGTACCGTCACTGAGCTGCTGCAGGGCCGTAGCCTGAAAGATCTCGACGTCTTCACGCCGCCGACCTTTGATGATGAAGAAGTCGCAGAACACGCTAACCTGGAAACTCACTTCATTGACTCCAGCGGTCTGATCTCCTGGGATATGTTTAAGCAGGATGCCGACTATCCGTTCGTTGACTGGAACTTCTCCGGCACGACCCAGGAAGAATTCGCCACGCTGATGGCCATTTTCCAGGCGGAAGATAAAGAAGTGTACATCGCCGATTACGAACATCTGGGCGTTTATGCCTGCCGCATTCTGGTGCCGGGCATGTCCGATATCTATCCGGCAGAAGATCTGTGGCTGGCGAACAACAACATGGGCAGCCATCTGCGCGAAACCCTGCTGGCGCTACCGGGCAGTGAGTGGGAAAAAGAAGAATACCTGGCGCTGATTGAGCAACTCGACGAAGAAGGCCATGACGACTTCACCCGCGTTCGCGAACTGCTGGGTATGGCGACCGGTAAAGACAATGGCTGGTATACGCTGCGTATCGGCGAGCTGAAAGCAATGCTGGCACTGGCTGGCGGCGACCTGGAACAGGCATTGATCTGGACCGAGTGGACGATGGAATTTAACGCCTCCATCTTTAGCGCAGAACGCGCGAATTACTACCGCTGCCTGCAAACCCTGTTGCTGCTCGCGCAGGAAGAAGAGCGTCAGCCGCTGCAGTACCTGAACGCGTTTGTGCGGATGTATGGCGCAGACGCGGTGGAAGCGGCCAGCGCGGCTCTGAGCGGTGAAGCCCCCTTCTACGGTTTACAACCGGTCGATGGTGATCTGCGCGCCTTCCCTGCGCATCAGTCGTTATTGCAGGCCTATGAGAAACTTCAGCGCGCCAAAGCCGCCTGGTGGGCTAAAGAGCATTAAAAAGCCGCATTATTGGTAGGCGTAGCGATTTCTCTGCTATATATTACGGGGCCTGTTAACAGGCCTCTTTTTTATTTTCATGCTTATTATTATAAATGTGATAATAAAGTTAAATGTGAGTGAAATATATTTTCATTACATTCGCTGCAATGTTAAATAAAATGTAATTTACTCCATTTTAATTAACCGATTCAGCAGGGAGATAAAGAAAAAATTCAACTCAATTAGTAATTTTTAAAATTTATTTTTACTTTTATAATCAAACAGTTACGCCGTATTTGCTGGAAATCCATGCGTTTTACGGGCCTATAAGCCTGGCGAGATATGATCTGAATCAATTTCTCTTCTATAATGCTTTGTTAGTATCTCGTCGCCGACTTAATAAAGAGAGAGTTAGTGTGAAAGCTGACAACCCTTTTGATCTATTACTTCCTGCAGCAATGGCGAAAGTCGCTGAAGAAGCAGGTGTCTATAAAGCCACCAAACAACCGCTGAAAACCCTTTATCTGGCAATTACTGCGGGTGTATTCATCTCCATTGCGTTTGTCTTTTATATCACCGCGACGACCGGCACCGCTACAATGCCCTTTGGCATGGCGAAACTGATCGGGGGGATTTGCTTTTCACTCGGCCTGATTCTTTGCGTCATCTGCGGCGCTGACCTCTTCACCTCAACGGTCCTTATCGTTGTTGCAAAAGCCAGCGGCAGGATCACCTGGGGCCAACTGGCGCTCAACTGGCTCAACGTCTATGTTGGTAACCTGATTGGCTGCCTGCTCTTTGTTCTGTTGATGTGGTTGTCCGGCGAATATATGGTCGCGAATGGTGGCTGGGGCCTTAACGTTCTTCAAACCGCCGACCACAAAATGCACCATACTTTTATTGAAGCCGTTTGCCTGGGTATCCTGGCCAACCTGATGGTTTGCCTTGCGGTCTGGATGAGCTACTCCGGTCGCAGCCTGATGGATAAAGCCATGATTATGGTATTGCCTGTTGCGATGTTTGTCGCCAGCGGCTTCGAGCACAGCATTGCAAACATGTTTATGATCCCGATGGGTATCGTGATCAAACACTTTGGAAGCCCGGAGTTCTGGACCGCAATTGGTTCAACTCCTGACAGTTTTTCTCACCTGACTGTTATAAACTTTATCACTGATAACCTGATTCCGGTGACTATCGGTAACATTATTGGCGGGGGTTTGTTAGTCGGGTTGACATACTGGGTCAT
Source organism: Trabulsiella odontotermitis (assembly GCF_001297775.1). Taxonomy (GTDB): domain Bacteria; phylum Pseudomonadota; class Gammaproteobacteria; order Enterobacterales; family Enterobacteriaceae; genus Trabulsiella; species Trabulsiella odontotermitis. The sequence goes on from NZ_LIFX01000006.1 coordinate 75,287, forward strand.
TTACCTGCGTGGCGACGATCATCATTGCTGATGGTTTTCTCAGGCAGTAAATAAAAAATCCACTTAAGAAGGTAGGTGTTACATGTCCGAGCTTAATGAAAAGTTAGCCACTGCGTGGGAAGGTTTCGCGAAAGGTGAATGGCAGAATGCCGTCAACGTCCGTGACTTTATCCAGAAAAACTACACCCCGTATGAAGGTGATGAAACCTTCCTGGCCGGTGCCACCGACGCGACCACCAAGCTGTGGGACCGCGTGATGGAAGGCGTTAAACTGGAAAACCGCACTCACGCGCCAGTTGATTTTGACACCTCTGTTGCTTCCACCATTACTTCTCACGACGCTGGCTATATCAACAAAGCGCTGGAGAAAATTGTTGGTCTGCAAACTGAAGCACCACTGAAACGTGCAATCATCCCGTTCGGTGGTATCAAAATGGTTGAAGGTTCCTGCAAAGCGTATAACCGCGAACTGGACCCGATGCTGAAAAAAATCTTCACCGAATACCGCAAAACCCATAACCAGGGTGTATTCGATGTTTATACCAAAGACATCCTGAACTGCCGTAAATCCGGTGTTCTGACCGGTCTGCCTGACGCTTATGGCCGTGGCCGTATCATCGGTGACTACCGTCGTATCGCGCTGTACGGTATCGACTTCCTGATGAAAGACAAATACGCACAGTTCTTGTCTCTGCAGGGCGAACTGGAAAGCGGTGAAAATCTGGAAGCGACTATCCGTCTGCGTGAAGAAATTGCTGAACAGCATCGCGCGCTGGGCCAGATCAAAGAAATGGCAGCGAAATACGGCTGCGATATCTCTGCACCGGCAACCAACGCTCAGGAAGCTATTCAGTGGACTTACTTCGGCTACCTGGCTGCCGTTAAGTCTCAGAACGGTGCGGCAATGTCCTTCGGTCGTGTGTCCACCTTCCTGGACGTGTTCATTGAACGTGACCTGAAAGCAGGCAAAATCACTGAGAAAGACGCTCAGGAAATGATTGACCATCTGGTCATGAAACTGCGTATGGTTCGTTTCCTGCGTACGCCTGAATATGATGAACTGTTCTCTGGCGACCCGATTTGGGCAACAGAATCTATCGGCGGTATGGGCGTTGACGGCCGTACGCTGGTCACCAAAAACAGCTTCCGTTTCCTGAACACCCTGTACACCATGGGGCCGTCTCCGGAGCCGAACATCACTGTTCTGTGGTCTGAAAAACTGCCGCTGAACTTCAAAAAATTCGCCGCAAAAGTGTCTATCGATACCTCTTCTCTGCAGTATGAGAACGATGACCTGATGCGTCCGGACTTCAACAACGACGACTACGCTATCGCATGCTGCGTAAGCCCGATGATCGTTGGTAAGCAAATGCAGTTCTTCGGTGCGCGTGCAAACCTCGCGAAAACCATGCTGTATGCTATCAACGGCGGCGTTGATGAAAAACTGAAAATGCAGGTTGGTCCGAAATCTGAACCGATCAAAGGCGATGTCCTGAAATTTGATGAAGTCATGGACCGCATGGATCACTTCATGGACTGGCTGGCTAAACAGTACGTCACTGCGCTGAACATCATTCACTACATGCATGACAAGTACAGCTACGAAGCCTCTCTGATGGCGCTGCACGACCGTGACGTTATCCGCACTATGGCGTGTGGTATCGCAGGTCTGTCTGTTGCGGCTGACTCCCTGTCTGCTATCAAATATGCGAAAGTTAAACCGATTCGTGACGAAGACGGTCTGGCTATCGACTTCGCTATCGAAGGTGAATACCCGCAGTTTGGTAACAACGATGCTCGCGTCGATGACCTGGCGGTTGACCTGGTAGAACGTTTCATGAAGAAAATTCAGAAACTGCATACCTACCGCAACGCTATCCCGACGCAGTCTGTTCTGACCATCACCTCTAACGTTGTGTATGGTAAGAAAACCGGTAACACCCCGGATGGCCGTCGCGCAGGCGCTCCGTTCGGACCAGGTGCTAACCCGATGCACGGCCGTGATCAGAAAGGTGCGGTTGCCTCTCTGACTTCCGTTGCAAAACTGCCGTTTGCTTACGCTAAAGATGGTATCTCTTACACCTTCTCTATCGTTCCGAACGCACTGGGTAAAGACGACGACGTTCGTAAAACCAACCTGGCCGGTCTGATGGATGGTTATTTCCATCACGAAGCGTCCATCGAAGGTGGTCAGCACCTGAACGTGAACGTTATGAACCGTGAAATGCTGCTCGACGCGATGGATCACCCGGAAAAATATCCGCAGCTGACCATCCGTGTATCTGGCTACGCAGTACGTTTTAACTCCCTGACGAAAGAACAGCAGCAGGACGTTATCACGCGTACTTTCACTCAGACCATGTAATCGGTTTTGACTGAAAACAGGTTTTAAAAAGAGTACAATAAAGGCTCCACGCAAGTGGGGCCTTTTTAATAACACTCTCCTGCCCCAGCCTGCTTTGCCAGCCATCTATACTATGGGTATCTGTCAAAACAGACTTAACACAGCCGGTTTTGAGCTGTGAATACACTGGCCCTGGATGGGCCACATCTGGAGAAAACACCGCAATGTCAGTAACTGGTCGCATTCACTCCTTTGAATCCTGTGGCACCGTAGATGGCCCCGGCATCCGCTTCATCACCTTCTTTCAGGGTTGCCTGATGCGCTGCCTCTATTGTCATAACCGCGATACCTGGGATACCCACGGCGGCAAAGAAATCACCGTTGACGAGTTGATGAAAGAAGTGGTGACCTATCGCCACTTTATGAATGCTTCCGGCGGCGGCGTCACGGCATCCGGCGGTGAAGCCATTCTGCAGGCCGAATTCGTGCGTGACTGGTTCCGCGCCTGCAAAAAAGAAGGCATTCATACCTGCCTCGACACTAACGGTTTCGTGCGTCGTTATGATCCGGTCATTGATGAACTGCTGGAAGTGACTGATCTGGTGATGCTTGACCTCAAGCAGATGAACGACGAGATCCACCAGAATCTGGTCGGCGTTTCCAACCACCGCACGCTGGATTTCGCGAAGTACATTTCCGCCAAAGGCATTAATACCTGGATCCGCTATGTCGTCGTGCCGGGCTGGTCAGATGACGACGACTCTGCCCATCGACTCGGTGAATTTACCCGTGACATGGGCAATGTAGAGAAAATCGAGCTGCTGCCGTATCACGAGCTGGGTAAACACAAATGGGTGGCCATGGGCGAAGAGTACAAGCTGGATGGGGTGAAACCACCGAAGAAAGAGACCATGGAACGCGTTAAGGGCATCCTTGAGCAGTATGGTCACAAAGTGATGTACTGATACTGTCAGAACAGCAAAAAGCCCCGGGAGCGCATAACGCCGCCGGGGCTTTTTAGTATCAGGCATGCGCCACTGGCGTCGGGTGGTGTTCCACCTTGCGCAGCAGCATCAGAAGATAGATAAACGACACACCGGCAATCATAATGAACAGCAGGTTATCGGAGTAGTTCTGCATCAGCATCGCCGTGAAGGTCGGCCCCAGCAGACTGCCAATGGTGTAGCTCAGCAGTAACGCCTGGTTCATGGCGACCAGCTGGTGATGCTGCACTTTTTCACAGGCCCAGGCCATCGCCACCGGGTAGAGCGTAAAGCCCGCGGCGCCCAGGATAAACAGCGCGGGCGCCATTGCTGCCTGACTGAGCATCGCCGCACAGCCAAGAATAACGACAAAAACCTGCACCCGCAGCACTAGCAAACGGCCATAACGATCGGCAAGACGCCCTACCGGCCACTGACCGACGATCCCCGCGCTGACCATGACCGCCATCCAGAAGCCAATGCTCGAATCACTGACGCCTTTGTGGTTCAGCCACAGCGGCATCAGGCCATATAACGACCCCAGCACAATGCCGGAAATCACGCAGCCATTGACGCCCAGACGCGCGCCTCGCAGTCTGAACATCGACCAGACGTGGCTGGCTTCGTGCTGTTCCTGCTGTTGATTCACAATGCGGGTAAACAGCAGTGGCAGAATGCCTGCCAGCGTCAGCGCCGCCGCCCAGGGCAGAACGCTCATCAGGTCCGTCGGCAGCTTGCTGACCATCAACTGGCCCAGCACCGTACCCACGTAATAGACCATCATATACGCCGCCAGCAAACGGCCACGGTTACGTGATGTGCCGCTGCACATCAGCGCGCTCTCAACGACAACCCAGATCATGGCGCAACCAACACCAGCGATGAACCGCCAGCTCATCCAGCTCCAGAAACCCACCATGAACCCGAGGCCCACACAACCAACGGCAAAAATCAGCGAGGCGAGATAGTAGCTACGGTTGAAGCCCATGCGCTGAATCAGGCGCCCCGTCAGCAAAGTGCCGACCAGATTACCGGTAAAATAGGATGAGCCCACCATCCCCACCTGCCAGGTAGGAAGATTTTCATGAGCGAGCCAGAGCGGAACGAGTGTGTTTAATACTGCGATCGCCAGCGTTAACAGCAGCAGGCCACAGAGCAATAACAGCACTGGCCGGGAATAGGTGGACATGGATACAAAAAACCGTGAGCGAGTTCATATTTCGTGCGCATCATGCCATTGCTGTAAACATTGTCAATCCACCAGAATTCAGCAATGACGCGGTTTTCAGAGCATCGATTGAACTTTCTTATGCAATAATGCGAAGCGGGAATTATTCTTTCGCTTATTCCATTGTTTTTGCTAATTAATCAGGAAAACGGGCGCAAAAGCACAGTCGAAAAATTTCATGGAAAGAAGCACAGACAAAAACGCCAGCATCACAGGATGCTGGCGTTTTTCAGAGTCAGAGAACCGGGTTTAGCCGATGTACTGCAGACCGTTCATGTAAGGACGTAACACTTCCGGCACTTCAATACGACCATCTGCCTGCTGATAGTTTTCCATCACCGCCACCAGCGTACGCCCTACCGCCAGACCCGAACCGTTCAGGGTATGCACCAGACGGGTTTTCTTGTCAGACTTGCTGCGGCAACGTGCCTGCATGCGACGTGCCTGGAAATCCCAGACGTTTGAGCAGGAAGAGATTTCGCGATACGTATTCTGCGCTGGCACCCACACTTCGAGATCGTAGGTTTTCGCCGCGCCAAAGCCCATGTCACCGGTGCACAGAATGATCTTGCGATACGGCAGACCGAGCAGTTGCAGCACTTTCTCTGCATGACCGGTCATCTCTTCGAGTGCAGCCATCGAATCTTCAGGGCGCACAATCTGCACCATTTCAACTTTGTCGAACTGGTGCATACGGATCAGGCCACGCGTGTCACGACCGTACGAACCGGCTTCAGAACGGAAGCACGGCGTATGCGCGGTCATTTTGATCGGCAGATCGTCTTCGTCGATGATTTCGTCGCGAACCAGGTTGGTCAGCGGCACTTCTGCCGTCGGGATCAGCGCGTAGTTGCTGCTGTCCGCTTCTTCTTCCAGCGGACGCGTATGGAACAGGTCACCAGCGAATTTCGGCAACTGGCCGGTACCGTACAGCGTATCGTGGTTAACCAGATACGGAACATAGTTTTCGCTATAGCCGTGCTGTTCGGTGTGCAGATCCAGCATGAACTGAGACAGCGCGCGGTGCATACGGGCAATCTGCCCTTTCATCACCACAAAGCGGGAACCGGTCAGTTTCACGGCTGCCGCGAAATCAAGACCGCTGTGCATTTCGCCGAGCGTGACGTGATCGCGAACCTCGAAATCAAACTGGCGCGGCGTACCCCAGCGGCTGACTTCAACGTTGTCATTTTCGTCTTTACCGACCGGCACGCTGTCGTCAGGAATGTTCGGGATAGCCAGCGCGATATCGCGGATTTCTGCCTGGAGAACGTCCAGTTCAGCTTTCGCCCGATCAAGCTCTTCACCCAGTTTGTTGACTTCCAGGCGTAATGGCTCGATGTCTTCCCCGCGTGCTTTAGCCTGGCCGATGGATTTCGATCGCGAGTTACGCTCTGCCTGCAGATTTTCAGTTTGTACCTGCAGAACTTTACGACGCTCTTCAAGAGCGCGCAGCTTATCTACATCCAGCTTAAAGCCCCGGCGTGCCAGTTTTTCAGCGACTGCGTCTGGCTCATTACGCAGCAGATTGGGATCGAGCATGCTTATCCTGTGCTTATCGAATTGAAAGAAGAGAAAAAGACCGCAGCCTGCGGCCACAGTGATATAAGTGACAACATTACCGCAACGCCAGGCTTAGCGGTAGCGTTTTATAGGGCTATTTTGATCCTGTCCGGCAAGCCAGGCGAGCTTTTCGCCAATCTTCCCTTCAAGACCTCTGTTTGTCGGCTGATAATAGCGCGTTTGTGCCATTTCCTGCGGGAAATACTCCTCGCCAGCAGCATACGCGTTGGGCTCGTCATGGGCATAGCGATACTCCTGCCCGTAGCCCATCTCTTTCATCAGTTTGGTTGGCGCATTGCGTAAATGCACCGGCACATCGTAATCCGGGCGCTCGCGGGCATCAGACAGCGCCGCTTTAAAGGCGGTATACACCGCATTGCTTTTCGGCGCACAGGCAAGATACACAATCGCCTGCGCGATAGCGCGCTCCCCTTCTGCTGGCCCGATACGGGTAAAGCAGTCCCAGGCGGCGAGCGCCACCTGCATCGCACGAGGGTCGGCATTGCCGACGTCTTCCGACGCAATCGCCAGACAGCGGCGCGCAACATACAGCGGGTCACCACCAGCGGTAATAATACGGGCATACCAGTAGAGCGCCGCATCCGGTGCGCTGCCGCGTACCGATTTATGCAGCGCCGAGATCAAATCGTAATAACGGTCACCTTTGTTATCAAAGCGCGCGCTGCGCTCCCCGGCGATCTCCGTCAGCAGCGTCTGCTTGAGAATACGTTTCCCGGCGTCGTCCGCTTCGGCCATATCGGCCATCATTTCCAGCGTGTTGAGTGCCCGGCGCGCATCGCCATTAACCAGTTCGGCAATCGCGCGGCGTGTCTCGTCTGGCAAGACGATATCCTGACCGCCGTAACCACGGGCGCTGTCGGACATCGCCTGATCGAGTACCTGCTCGATATCCTCAACGGTTAACGATTTCAGCAAATAGACGCGGGCACGGGAAAGCAGTGCCGAATTCAGTTCAAAAGAGGGGTTTTCAGTCGTCGCGCCAATGAAGGTGATAGTGCCATCTTCAATGTGCGGCAGGAAGGCATCCTGCTGGCTCTTGTTGAAACGGTGGACTTCGTCGACGAACAGAATGGTACGGCGACCGGCATTACGGTTTTGCCGGGCGCGTTCAATGGCTTCGCGGATCTCTTTTACGCCGGAAGTGACGGCGGAAATGCGCTCGACGTCAGCGCTGGCGTAGCGGGCAATCACTTCTGCCAGCGTCGTTTTCCCGGTTCCCGGCGGTCCCCAGAGGATCATTGAATGCAGATGACCGGCTTCAATGGCTCGCGGCAACGGCTTGCCCGGGGCCAGCAAATGCTGCTGACCAATATACTGCGCTAAATTTTCTGGCCGCATACGGGCGGCCAGAGGTTGAAACGCATTATCGGAAAAATCGAGCGACAGGTTGCTCACACTTGCCTCTACTTACGCTGATCGTCTACCGTCACGCCCTGCGGCGGGGTGAAAGTAAATTTAGACGCGTCAGTCACGCTGTTCTGCTGAGATTTCAGCTGATAGCTGCTGCGCTGGTCGTCCTGCTCAACGGCGCTGAACTGATGGATGGTGCCATCACGGCTGACGTTGATAGTAAATTGCTTCAGGTTGCCGCTGTCACCTTTTGGCGTCAGCAGGAAGTCATCGCCATTCTGTTTGATGTTGTACTGCTGCCAGTCGCTGGACTGGTTACGGGCAATCAGCATAAACGGCGTATTGCTGGTGGCGTCTTTCAGCCAGGTCGCCGTCGCCTGCTCCACAAACGGGTTGTAGAACCACAGCGTTTTACCGTCAGAAACCAGAATGCTCTCGTCCGGCTGCGTCATGTGCCAGTTGAACAGATTTGGTCGTTTTACCCATAAATCACCCTGACCTTCCTGCACCGCATTGCCGCTGCCATCGGTCACTTTCTGCGTGAAGCTGGCATGGAAACTGCTGACTTTATCCAGACGGCTCTTGAGATCGCTGGCGGCATCCGCCCATACGCTGCTGGCAACCAGACCTGAAAGTAAGGCACAGGTGATAGCGATTTTTTTCATTGTTCATCCTTAGTGTACGTCATGCTTCTGCCACCATTACAGGCTAATGCCCGACAGGGTGACAGAAGAAAATACTGATTTATGACTTATTTACTCATCTTTGCAATCATTCGAAGGGAGGCGGAGCCAGCACTTCACGGTTGCCGTTATGGCCCTGTTCGCTGACGATCCCCTGCGCTTCCATCTGCTCGATGATGCGGGCGGCGCGGTTATAGCCGATGCGGAACTGACGCTGTACGCCGGAAATAGACGCTTTGCGTTTTTCGGTGACGAAATTCACCGCCTGGTCAAACAGCGGATCCAGCTCTTCGCCGCCGTCGAAACCACCGCCGCCGCCTTCACTTTCGGTGTCGGAGGTGATGCCATCGACGTACTGCGGACGACCGCGCGCTTTCCAGTCCTGCACCACGGCATGGACTTCCTGATCGCGCACGAAGGCACCGTGAACACGCACCGGCGTGGTTGAGTTCGGGCCGGAATAGAGCATATCCCCCATGCCCAGCAGCGATTCGGCACCGCCCTGGTCGAGAATGGTGCGGGAGTCGATTTTGCTCGACACGGTAAAGGCGATACGCGTCGGGATGTTGGCTTTAATCAGGCCGGTGATGACATCCACCGACGGACGTTGCGTTGCCAGCACCAGGTGGATACCGGCGGCACGCGCTTTCTGCGCCAGACGCGCGATCAGCTCTTCGACTTTCTTACCTACCGTCATCATCAGGTCGGCAAATTCATCGACCAGCACCACGATATACGGCAGTTTTTCCAGTACCGGATGGGTGGCGTCCATGCTATCGCCCGGCTTCCAGTACGGATCCGGAATCGGACGACCCATACGCGCCGCTTCGGCGATCTTCTCGTTGTAACCTGCCAGATTACGCACGCCGAGCGCCGACATCAGTTTATAGCGGCGCTCCATCTCGTTAACGCTCCAGCGCAAGGCGTTGGCGGCGTCTTTCATATCGGTGACGACTTCTGTCAGCAGATGCGGAATACCTTCATATACGGAAAGCTCCAGCATTTTCGGGTCGATCATGATGAAACGCACATCTTCCGGCTGCGCTTTGTAGAGCATGCTGAGGATCATGGCGTTCACGCCCACTGACTTACCGGAGCCGGTGGTACCGGCCACCAGCAGGTGTGGCATTTTGGCCAGATCAGCAATGACCGGATCGCCCGCGATATCTTTCCCCAGCACCACCGTCAGTGGCGATGGGTTTTCGCGGAATTTCGCGCAGTCCAGCACCTCACGCAGATAGACGGTGTGACGCTTCTTGTTCGGCAACTCAAGGCCAACGTACGGTTTGCCTGGAATGACTTCCACCACACGCACTGCGACGGTTGACAGCGAACGCGCCAGATCGCGCGACAGGTTCGAGATACGCGCCGCTTTGACGCCAGGCGCCAGATTCAGTTCGAAACGGGTGATCACCGGGCCTGGCGAGTAGTTCACTACGTCCGCTTTAATGCGGAAATCCGCCAGACGCGCTTCCACCAGACGCGCCATTTGCTCCAGCGCGAAAGTGTCGACCGGCTCAACTTCCGTCGGCGGCGGCGTGAGGAGATCCAGCGACGGCAGCGGTGTGGTCGGTTTTTGTAACGGGCGACTGTCGCCATTACGCATCAACAACGGATGCAGCAGAGTTTCCTGCACCGGCGGTTGTGAGTGTACCGGCTGAGCATGCTGCGGCTGCGCGTGTGGTGCTGCCGCGGCAGGCGTTTCCTGCATCGGGCTCGGCATAAACAGCGGCTCGCTCGGTGTATCATCCACCAGCGTTTTCATCGGCGAGAAGTCGAAATCATCCAGTGCAGAACCACCATAACGTGCCTGTTGCGTAGCAGCGAACTGACGAGCCAGTTCGGCTTCCGCTTCGGCATCTTCGTCATACTCGTCTTCACCGCTGTAGCGCTGCTGCTGTGAGGCGGCAAACTGGCGCGCCAGATCTTCCTGCTGCTGCGCATCCGCTTCATCGTCGGTCATCTCGCTATCGTTGTAATGCTGATAGCGCCCGGCCTCGCGGGCTTTTTCTTCCGCTATCCGCTGCGACGGCAGCTTGATACCGTAAGACGCCCGCTCACGACGCGTAGGAAGGCGCACACGGTTAGGACGCGGCAACTGCGGGCCAATGCCCTCTTTCACCTGCGGACGCGGCGCATCGCTTGCTAGGCTGAATATCGGCGCGGCAGTGGCGGCAGTGGCGGCGGCTCCAGTCGCCTCTTTTACACTGGCAGCGGCAGGCGTGAAGGTTGAGACAGGATCAACCACCGGCGGCACAGAAGGCGCAGGCGTTGATGTGGGTTTTGCTGGTTCCGGCGTTGGCTGATACCACGCCGCCAGCTGTTCGCGTTCGCGCGCACGCTTTTCTTCCACTTCTTCAAAATAATAGAGTGGCGGGCGCTGCGGTTTGATCTCTTCTTCCGGCTCCGGTACGGCGTCTGTCTGCCATTCCGGCTGTTCCGGCTCATACGTATATTCTTCAGGATGCGGCGCATGAGGCTGTGGCGGCCAGCTGTCCGGTGCCGGAGCAATGGACGGTTCCGCCGTTTGCGGGCCAGGTACCTGTTGCCATTCCACCGCAGGTGTTGTGACGACCGGTTCCGCGCTTTCCGGCGCGGGGGTTTGCACTACCGGCTCAGCCGGTGCCGCCCAGGACTGCGCCGCCGTTGTCGCGGCAGCTGCCGCTGCGACCGGTTCCGTCACAGAGTGGCCGTTCAGCAGGGGATCATACGGGTCGTAATCCATCGGACGCACCGCGCTGTTACCGGAGAACAGCACGTCGTCGGCGTCAGCGGCGACGCCGCGCGCACTATACTGGATATCGTCTTCGTCATCGTCCATCCGTTTACCGGAGAACAGCGCTTCATCGGTTTTGCGCCCCATCGGGTTGGCGAACTTGTCCGCCAGACGTTTGCGACGGGCCAGTGCGCCACGCAGGATACGCGCCCGGCGGGAATCACGGCGAGGCGACGGTTGTTCTTCGTCGTCTTCGTAGTCATCTTCATACTCGTCGTCATCAACCCAGGTATCATCACGACGGGTGCGATTGCTGGCGAAAGTCAGGATGTTCAGCACCCAACTGCCAATTTTTTCGGCGATGCTGACCCATGACCAGCCGGTAAAGAGCGTCAGGCCTGCCGCCCAGATGCACAGAAGCGCAATGGTGCCGCCGCTGCTGTGCAGCAGTGGTTGTAGCGCGGTGCTGAGCAGGCTGCCAATCACGCCGCCGGAAGCGAAATACCAGATATCGTCAGCGTTAATCGCCGCCAGACCGCAGGAGGTCAGGATCAGCGCCAGCACGCCAATCAGGCGCAGTGACACCGCGAAATAATCGATAAAATCTTCGTTAGCGCGATGCCGGTATGCAAACCAGCAACCGCCGATGATAATCACCGGGATGGTGTAGGCCATCACGCCAAAAATAAAGAACAGCGTATCCGCAAGCCATGCGCCGGGCGCACCGCCGAGATTATGGATAGGCTCATGCCAGGCTGTTTGCGACCAGCTGGGGTCGGAGGGGTTAAAACTGAGTAACGCAGCCATCAGCCAGATGGCAAAAAGGGAACACAGGATCAGTAACGCCTCCAGAAGTCGGCGCCCGCTGCTTAATCTTGTCAATCTGACTTCTTTGTCTTCAGTGTATTCCTGGCTCAAGAAAGGCTCTCCAGGTTTCAGGCTTTTCCTGCCCGATGCTAAAACGGACAACAGCGCCGGGTCTCCCCGGCACTGTTGCTGTATGGATTAACAGGAGTGTAATCAAACTATGTCGATTTTGCACCTGTTCCGTATTAGCGAGTCTTAATTACCAGACGATTGCTCTGTTTGACCTCTTCCATGACCACGTAAGTACGGGTGTCATTCACACCCGGCAGACGCAGCAGGGTCTCGCCCAGTAACTTACGATACGCTGACATATCCGGTACACGGGTTTTCAACAAATAGTCGAAATCGCCGGAAACCAGATGACACTCTTGAATTTCTTCAAGTTTCTGTACAGCGGAGTTGAATTGCTCAAACACATCCGGTGCACCACGATTCAGAGTAATCTCAACAAAAACCAGAAGTGATGCATCAAGATAATGCGGATTCAACAGCGCGGTATAGCCCTGAATAAAACCCTGTCTTTCCAGCCGGCGCACACGCTCAAGGCAAGGCGTCGGGGAAAGTCCCACTCGTTTAGAAAGCTCGACGTTGGAAATACGCCCATCCTTTTGCAACTCATTCAGAATGTTGCGATCGATGCGGTCGAGATCTTTGCCTGGGCGCTTCTTGCTATCTACCATTATTATTGTCTCTCTGTATTCCTTCCCTACTCCTGTCTGGACTCTTAGCACGTCACTGTTCAGAGTCTGCGCCCATTGTTTACGCGCTGCTCTGTTAGCAGAGACACGTAATCCAGGGTACGTGTTGAGAAGACCGGTGCCAGTCGGCAGCTTTCGCTATCTCGTATGGCGTCTGTCCACGCCATGCGCGGATTGCGCTAGCCCGGGTATACACGGAACCGTGTATATAAATGGTATTTGCATGCATGGTAATTCTGCACACGCGAAACACTTCTTTAATCTTCCTTGAATGTTTTCGCAAAAGCACAGGTGATTGTCAAAGCAAAACATCGATTTTTAGTACAACATGCCAGATATTCCTTAACTGACTGTGCCGATCCTCATGTTTTCGCCTTATAACACGCCGCTTTTCAGAAGAAATTATTATAGTAAGTGGCAGAAAAATCGACTTTCCATCGGCGTTTTCTATTGCACATATCGCTAACAACATCGTTGAGCCCTTTTTTTACTGCAACAAATTCCCTACAATCGCGGCAAACGTCTGCCAACAATTATGGGGATCTCATGGGCACGACCAAACACAGTAAATTGCTTATTCTGGGTTCCGGCCCTGCGGGATACACCGCTGCGGTCTATGCGGCACGCGCCAACCTGAAACCGGTGCTGATCACTGGTCTGGAAAAAGGCGGTCAGCTGACCACCACCACCGAAGTGGAAAACTGGCCGGGCGACCCGCACGACCTGACCGGACCGCTGCTGATGGAGCGTATGCACGAGCATGCGACCAAATTCGACACCGAAATCCTGTTCGATCACATCAACAAGGTTGATTTGCAGAACCGTCCGTTCCGTCTGATCGGCGACAACGGCGAGTACACCTGCGACGCGCTGATCATCGCAACCGGCGCTTCCGCACGTTATCTGGGCCTGCCGTCTGAAGAGGCGTTTAAAGGCCGCGGCGTTTCCGCCTGTGCGACCTGTGACGGGTTCTTCTACCGCAACCAGAAAGTGGCGGTCATCGGCGGGGGTAACACGGCAGTTGAAGAGGCGTTATATCTGTCGAATATCGCTTCTGAGGTGCATCTGATTCATCGTCGCGATTCATTCCGGGCGGAAAAAATCCTCATTAACCGTCTGATGGACAAAGTCGCCAGCGGCAATATCGTGCTGCACACCCACCGCACGCTGGAAGAAGTGACCGGCGATCAGATGGGCGTCAGCGGTCTGCGTATCCGCGATACTCAGAACACCGATATCGTTGAAACACTGGACGTCGCAGGCCTGTTTGTGGCGATTGGTCACAGCCCGAACACCGCGATTTTTGACGGTCAACTGGAACTGGAAAACGGCTACATCAAAGTGCAGTCCGGGATCCACGGCAACGCGACCCAGACCAGCATCCCAGGCGTCTTTGCCGCGGGTGATGTGATGGACCATATTTACCGTCAGGCGATCACCTCCGCAGGCACCGGTTGTATGGCCGCGCTGGACGCAGAGCGTTATCTCGACGGTCTGGCTGACGCGTGCAAATAATCTTTACAAGTCAGTAACAAAGGTAAAGAAGGCGACGAAAAGTCGCCTTTATTTTTGCCCCGATGTAACATTGCCGTGCCCAATAAAACTCATAACTGCACCTGCTAAGCACGCAATGAATAAAACCCGTCAACAAGAGCTTACCCGCTGGTTAAAACAGCAGAGTATCCTGTCCCGACGCTGGCTGACGATTTCTCGTCTGCTGGGCGCCGTCAGCGGACTCCTGATCGTCGCGCAAGCCTGGCTGCTCGCCCGCACGCTCCATAACATGATCATGATGAACATCCCGCGTGAAGCGCTGCTGCTGCCGTTCGTTCTGCTGGTGCTGACCTGGGTACTGCGCGCCTGGGTGGTATGGCTGCGTGAACGCGTCGGGTTTCATGCCGGGCAGACTATCCGTTTTGAGATCCGCCGTCAGGTGCTTGACCGCCTGCAACAGGCCGGTCCGGCGTGGATCCAGGGGAAACCTGCCGGAAGTTGGGCGACGCTGATTCTGGAACAGATCGACGATATGCATGATTACTACGCCCGCTATCTGCCACAAATGGCGCTGGCGGTTTGCGTACCGTTGCTGATCGTGATTACGATTTTCCCGTATAACTGGGCTGCCGCGCTGATCCTGCTCTGCACCGCGCCGCTCATCCCGCTATTTATGGCACTGGTCGGCATGGGCGCTGCCGACGCCAACCGGCGTAATTTCCTGGCGCTGGCTCGCCTGAGCGGTCACTTTCTCGACCGTCTGCGCGGCATGGACACGCTGCGGCTGTTCGGTCGCGGCGAGGCGGAAACTGAAAACATCCGCCATGCCTCACAGGATTTTCGCCAGCGGACGATGGAAGTGTTGCGTCTGGCGTTCCTCTCCTCCGGGGTGCTGGAGTTTTTCACCTCGCTGTCGATAGCGCTGGTGGCGGTCTACTTCGGTTTCTCCTACCTCGGCGAGTTTAATTTCGGCTCTTATGGCCTCGGCGTGACGCTTTCGGCCGGGTTCCTGGCGCTGATTCTGGCACCGGAATTTTTCCAGCCGCTGCGCGATCTCGGCACCTTTTATCATGCCAAAGCACAGGCCGTCGGCGCGGCTGACAGCCTGAAAACGTTTCTCGAAACACCGCTGGCGCAGCCTGAACCAGGCGAGCACCGGCTTTCTGACGACGAGATGGTCAGCATTCAGGCGCACGGGCTCATCATCAAATCGCCCGAAGGCAAAACGCTGGCAGGGCCGCTCGATTTTGAACTTGCTGCCGGGCAGCGCGTGGTGCTGGTCGGGCAAAGCGGTTCAGGGAAAAGCTCGTTGCTCAATACGCTGGCCGGTTTTTTACCTTATGAAGGCAGTCTGCGCATCAACGGCGTTGAACTGCGCGAGTTGCATGCGGAAGGCTGGCGCCGCCTGATAAGCTGGGTCGGGCAGAACCCGCAACTTCCTGCCGCCACGCTGCGTGACAACGTGCTGCTGGCAGATCCTGACGCCAGTGACGAACAACTTCAGGCCGCGCTTGATGCCGCCTGGGTCAGCGAATTTATTGATCAGTTGCCGCAGGGTATCGACACGCCCACCGGCGATCAGGCCGCAGAGCTTTCCGTCGGTCAGGCACAGCGTGTCGCCGTCGCCCGTGCCTTGCTTACGCCGTGTCGGCTGTTGTTGCTGGATGAGCCCGCCGCCAGTCTTGATGCGCACAGCGAGCTGCGCGTGATGCAGGCGTTAACCCAGGCATCAACCCGCCAGACCACGCTGATGGTCACGCATCAACTGGAAAACCTGACCGACTGGGACGCCGTCTGGGTGATGCACGACGGACGACTGGTTGAACAGGGGCACTATGCGACGCTGGCGCAGGCTGACGGCCCGTTTGCCAGCCTGCTGGCTCACCGTCAGGAGGAGATTTAAATGCGCGCACTGCTTCCCTATCTGGCGCTCTATAAACGCCACAAATGGCTGCTGTCGCTCGGTGTTGTGCTGGCGATTGTCACTCTGCTCGCCAGCATCGGCCTGTTGACGCTGTCCGGCTGGTTCCTGTCGGCTTCTGCGGTCGTCGGCATTGCCGGGCTTTACAGTTTCAACTACATGCTGCCTGCCGCGGGCGTGCGTGGCGCGGCGATTATTCGTACTGCCGGGCGTTACTTTGAGCGGCTGGTAAGCCACGACGCCACCTTCCGCGTGTTACAGCACCTGCGCATCTTTACCTTCAGCAAGCTGCTTCCGCTCTCCCCTGCCGGGCTGGCGCGTTTTCGTCAGGGCGAACTGCTTAACCGCGTGGTGGCGGACGTCGATACGCTTGATCATCTCTATCTGCGCGTGATCTCGCCGCTGGTGGGCGCGCTGGTGGTCATTCTGGTCGTCACCTTTGGTCTGAGCTTTCTTGACATGACGCTGGCCCTGACGCTGGGCGGCATCATGCTGGTGACGCTGTTTATCCTGCCGCCCGTTTTCTATCGTGCCGGAAAACCCACCGGCGAAAGTCTTACCCGGCTTCGCGGTCAGTACCGCCAGCAGGTGACGGCGTGGCTGCAGGGTCAGGCCGAACTGTCGCTATTTAACGCCAGCACCCGCTACCGTCAGCAGATGGAACAGACGGAAATGAACTGGCATGAAGCGCAGCGCCACCAGTCCGAACTGACCGCCCTGTCTCAGGCCGTCATGCTGCTGATTGGCGGTGTGGCGGTGATCACGATGCTGTGGATGGCCGCAGGCGGCGTCGGCGGCAACAAGCAGCCTGGCGCGCTCATTGCGCTGTTTGTGTTCTGCGCGCTGGCGGCGTTTGAAGCGCTGGCGCCGGTGACCGGCGCTTTCCAGCATCTCGGTCAGGTGATTGCTTCCGCTTTACGCATCAGCCAGATAACCGAGCAGCAGCCTGAAGTGAGCTTCCCGGAAGCCGCAACTGCGGTGCCGACGCAGGTCAGCCTGACGCTCAGACAGGTTTCATTCCGCTATCCGCAACAGCAACAACCGGCGCTGGATGGCATTTCCGCGCAGATCGCGGCCGGTGAACATGTGGCGATCCTCGGGCGCACCGGCTGCGGCAAATCCACCCTGCTGCAGTTGCTGACTCGTGCCTGGAACCCACAGCACGGCGAGATCCTGCTCAACGATCGTCACATCAGCGAGTTCGATGAAGCGTCGCTGCGCCAGTCGATGAGCGTGGTTCCGCAGCGCGTCCATCTTTTCAGCGCCACGTTACGTGACAACCTGCTGCTGGCAAAGCCGGAAGCGACGGATGATGAGCTGAAAGCGGTGTTAATGCGCACCGGGCTGGATAAACTGCTTGAGGACAGCGGGCTTAACAGCTGGCTCGGCGAAGGCGGTCGTCAGTTGTCGGGGGGCGAACTGCGCCGTCTGGCCATCGCCCGCGCGCTGCTGCACGATGCGCCGCTGATGCTGCTCGATGAACCGACCGAAGGACTGGACGCGGCAACCGAGCGCCAGATCCTTGATTTACTTGCCATTGTGATGCAGGAAAAAACCGTGCTGATGGTAACGCATCGCCTGCGCGGACTGGCGCGTTTTGATCAGATAATTGTAATGGACAACGGACAAATTATTGAGCATGGTAGTCACGCAGATCTGTTGGTGAAACAGGGGCGTTATTACCAGTTCACACAGCGTCTGTAGGCCACTATAACTTATTGTTTGCCATGTAAGAGGTCGTCCTGGCATGCGTCTGGTCCAGCTATCCCGTTACTCGATTGCGTTCCCCTCGCCAGAAGGGGCTCTGCGTGAACCCAATGGGTTACTGGCATTAGGGGGCGATCTCAGCCCGGCACGGCTATTGATGGCGTACCAGCGCGGTATTTTTCCCTGGTACTCGCCAGGCGATCCTATTCTGTGGTGGTCACCCGACCCCCGCGCGGTGCTATGGCCGGAACAGTTTCACATCAGCCGCAGCATGAAGCGCTTCCATAAAAACTCGCCCTACCGCGTGACGCTGAACCATGCATTTGAACGCGTGATTGAAGGCTGCGCCAGCGATCGCGACGAAGGCACGTGGATCACCCGTGAAATCGTTGAAGCCTATCATCGTCTTCATGAACTCGGCCATGCGCATTCGGTTGAAGTCTGGAAAGAGGACGAACTGGTGGGCGGCATGTATGGTGTTTCCCAGGGCGCGCTGTTCTGTGGCGAATCGATGTTCAGCCGTGCAGAGAATGCCTCTAAAACCGCGCTGCTGGTGTTCAGTGCCGATTTTGCCCGTCAGGGTGGCAAACTCATCGACTGCCAGGTCCTGAACAGCCATACAGCGTCGCTGGGCGTGACAGAGATCCCCCGGCGAGTCTACCTTGAGCATCTTTCCGCCTTACGCGTGCATTCTCTCAACCAGCGCTGCTGGGTGCCGAGAACGCTCTTTTCCCCTGCGACATAAATGTTTTCGAAACATTTTTTTATCAGGGTGATATAATTGTGCCGAAGAGTCGTTTCTGCATCTTGCCCCGCCGCCGTTTGGGACCGTTCGAGTCAGTTAATACCACTGCTCCTTCTCTACGTTTGCGCTGTCATACGCTCTTTTCGTGTGGCATCAGGGCAATGCGCAAAAACGACTTTGCGTTTTTTACGTGCAAATCTTTACTTAATTGCTGAATTTCGGCATTATCTTGCCGGTTCAAAACTACGGTAGTGATACCCCAGAGGACTAGATGGCCAAAGAAGACAATATTGAAATGCAGGGTACCGTTCTCGAAACGTTGCCTAACACTATGTTCCGCGTAGAACTGGAAAACGGACACGTGGTAACCGCGCATATCTCCGGTAAAATGCGTAAAAACTATATCCGCATTCTGACGGGCGACAAAGTGACTGTTGAGCTGACCCCGTACGACCTGAGCAAAGGCCGCATTGTCTTCCGTAGTCGCTGATTGTTTTACTTGCCGAAACGGCAACCGAATTATGCTGAAAGGCCGGGAGCGCTTCCCGGCCTTTTTCATGGTGTGACGGACGAAAAAAACGGGCTTTCGCCCGTTTTTTAATGCGGTAAGGAAATCAATGTGCCGCTTCCGGTTTGTGCTTTTGCGCACTCTGGAAACCATAGGTCAGCGCATTTTTCTCTTTATCCAGCTCGACGGTGACCTGCCCGCCATCAACCAGCTGCCCAAACAGCAGCTCGTTCGCCAGCGGTTTTTTCAGGTTGTCCTGAATCACACGCGCCATCGGACGCGCGCCCATAGCGCGATCATAGCCTTTGTCTGCCAGCCAGTTGCGGGCATCCTGGCTCACTTCCAGCGACACGCCTTTCTGATCCAGCTGCACCTGCAGTTCGACGATGAACTTGTCCACCACCTGATGAATCACGTCGGTAGAGAGGTGATCGAACCAGATAATGTTGTCCAGGCGGTTACGGAACTCCGGCGTAAAGATCTTCTTGATCTCTTCCATCGCATCGGTGCTGTTATCCTGCTGGATCAGGCCGATGGATTTACGTTCGGTTTCCCGCACCCCGGCGTTGGTGGTCATCACCATTACCACGTTGCGGAAATCCGCTTTGCGGCCGTTGTTATCGGTCAGCGTACCGTTATCCATCACCTGCAGCAGCAGGTTAAAAACGTCCGGGTGCGCTTTCTCGATCTCATCAAGCAGCAGCACAGCGTGCGGATGCTTAATGACCGCATCGGTCAGCAGACCGCCCTGGTCGAAGCCCACGTAGCCCGGAGGCGCGCCAATCAGGCGGCTCACCGTATGACGTTCCATATACTCGGACATATCAAAACGCAGCAGCTCAATACCCAGCGCTTTCGCCAGTTGCACGGTCACTTCCGTTTTCCCGACCCCGGTCGGTCCGGCGAACAGGAAAGAACCTACCGGTTTGTGGTCGTGACCCAGACCGGCGCGGCTCATCTTGATGGCTTCGGTTAACGCCTCAATGGCATTATCCTGACCAAAGACCAGCATTTTCAGGCGGTCGCTGAGATTTTTCAGCGTATCGCGATCACTTTGCGAAACACTCTTCTCAGGGATACGCGCAATACGCGCCACCACGGATTCGATATCCGCCACGTTCACCGTTTTCTTGCGCTTGCTGACCGGCATCAGACGCGCACGGGCGCCTGCTTCGTCGATCACATCAATCGCTTTATCCGGCAGATGACGATCGTTGATGTATTTCACCGCCAGCTCCACCGCCGCCCGCACCGCTTTCGCGGTATAGCGTACGTCGTGGTGCGCTTCGTATTTCGGTTTCAGACCGTTGAGGATCTGTACCGTCTCTTCGACTGACGGCTCAGTGATATCAATTTTCTGGAAACGACGCGCCAGCGCACGATCCTTCTCAAAGATATTGCTGAATTCCTGATAGGTGGTAGAGCCAATCACCCGGATTTTGCCGCTGGAAAGCAGCGGTTTGATCAGGTTCGCGGCATCCACCTGGCCGCCCGACGCCGCACCCGCACCGATAATGGTGTGGATTTCGTCGATGAACAGAATGCTGTTGGTATCCTGCTCCAGTTGTTTCAGCAACGCCTTAAAGCGTTTTTCAAAATCACCGCGGTATTTGGTGCCTGCCAGCAGTGAGCCGATATCCAGCGAGTAGATCGTGCAATCGGCGATCACTTCCGGTACATCGCCCTGCACAATGCGCCAGGCGAGACCTTCGGCGATAGCCGTTTTACCGACGCCGGATTCACCCACCAGCAGCGGGTTATTTTTGCGACGGCGACACAGAACCTGGATTGCGCGTTCCAGTTCCTTGTCACGTCCGATTAACGGGTCGATGCCGCCAACACGCGCGAGCTGATTGAGGTTGGTCGTGAAGTTCTCCATACGTTCCTCCCCGCCTGCTTGCTCTTCGCTGTTCGGTTGGTTTCCGGCATCAGAAGACTGACTCGGCTCGTCTTTACGCGTGCCGTGAGAAATGAAGTTCACCACATCAAGGCGGCTGACTTCGTGTTTACGCAGCAGGTAAGCCGCTTGCGACTCCTGCTCACTGAAAATGGCGACCAGCACATTCGCACCGGTAACTTCGCTGCGACCGGAAGACTGAACGTGAAAAACCGCGCGCTGCAACACACGCTGGAAGCTGAGCGTCGGTTGTGTATCGCGCTCTTCTTCACTGGCGGGCAGGACGGGTGTGGTTTGTTCGATGAAGGCTTCGAGTTCCTGACGCAGCGCCACCAGATCCACGGAACACGCTTCCAGCGCTTCACGGGCCGATGGGTTGCTGAGCAAAGCCAGCAACAGATGCTCGACGGTCATAAACTCATGACGGTGCTCGCGCGCTCTGGCGAAAGCCATATTTAAACTGAGTTCCAGTTCTTGATTGAGCATAGGCACCTCCCCCAATTTTCATGCCTGTCTTCAGGCTTTTTCCAGCGTACACAGCAACGGATGCTCGTTCTCCCTCGCGTATTTGTTCACCATCACTACTTTGGTTTCTGCGACCTCTGCGGTAAATACGCCACAAATCGCCTTACCTTGATAATGAACCGTGAGCATCAGTTGCGTTGCACGTTCTACATCATAAGAAAAGAATTTTTGTAACACGTCAATAACAAACTCCATGGGAGTATAATCATCATTGACCAATATCACTTTATACATTGATGGCGGCTTCAGCGCATCGCGCAGTTTTTCTTCTGCCAGCTGGTCAAAGTCCAGCCACTCTCTGGTCTTGCTCATCGTCAGTTATCATCTTAGTTTACAGGTGCCGACAGGCCGGTGGCTCGCCGCTGACAAGAGTCTACACACTATTGAATCTACACGAGATCGCAGATAACTATCATCTATTGTTGTCATCCGCGACAGCTGTCACATTCCCCGAAATAGCGTTAACTGCTTCAAATTTTGATTCATTTTCCGCCGTTTCGCGATGCCATCCCCTTGACGCGATACCCGCTTTATCTACATTCTACTCACGAGAGTTGGCGAGGATTTGAACAGTCCCCCACTCTACCACCGGTCATTCCATCTACTTATAAGATTTACGAAGGATGTCGAAGTATGGAAATGGGTACTGTTAAGTGGTTCAACAATGCCAAAGGGTTTGGTTTTATCTGTCCCGAGGGCGGCGGCGAAGACATATTCGCTCATTACTCAACCATTCAGATGGATGGTTACAGAACGCTAAAAGCCGGGCAATCTGTTCGGTTTGATGTCCACCAGGGCCCTAAAGGCAATCATGCCTCAGTGATTGTGCCCGTCGAAGCAGAAACGACCGCATAGCTCTTATGCATTATTGTGTACATCCCGCAGGCAAAATGCCAGTCCTTATGACTGGCATTTTTTTCGCTTATTCGCGTGCCAGCGCATCTACCGGGTCAAGTCTGGCCGCATTTCGCGCGGGCAACCAGCCAAACAGAACGCCGGTCAGCGTCGAGCAGAAAAATGCGGTCAGCAGCGCCAGCGGCGAGAAACCAATTTCCCAGCCAGGCAAAAAGAGCTGCAATACCACGGCAATCATCAGCGACAGCGTCACGCCCAGCGCGCCGCCCACGAGGCAAACCAGTACGGCCTCAATGAGAAACTGCTGCAGGACATCACTGGCCCGCGCGCCGACTGCCATGCGGATGCCAATTTCACGGGTACGTTCCGTCACTGACACCAGCATAATATTCATCACGCCAATCCCGCCAACCACCAGCGAAATCACCGCCACCAGCGTCAGGAACAACTGAAGAGTATGTGTGGTCCTTTCTGCCGTTTTCAAGACGCTGTCCATATTCCAGGTAAAGAAATCTTTCTTACCGTGGCGCAGCGTCAGTAACCGGGTCAGTTGCTGTTCCGCCAGCGCACTGTCGTAGCCCTCTTTAACCCTGACGGTAATCGAGTTGAGCCACGACTGCCCGACCACGCGCCCTGACATGGTGGTATACGGCAACCAGACGCGCAGCACTTTGCTGCTGCCGAACATCGACTGCTTTTCCTCTGCCACGCCAATCACCGTGGCTGGCGTATTGCCAACCAGAATCACTTCCCCGACGACGTTCGCTTTATTGGGAAACAGCTGGCGGCGGCTGTTACTGTCAAGCACCACCACCTGCGCGCGCCCGTTGAGCTGAATATCGTTAAAGGTATTCCCTTCGCTGAAGGTCATGCCGTAGACGTTAAAATACTGTCCGCCGACGCCTTCCGCGTTCGCCGCCACATCAATGTTGTTGGCGCGCAGACGCAGGCTTTTTGACACCGCCGGTGTCGCCGAACTGACCCACGACTGTTTCTGAATCGCCAGCAGATCGTCATATTTCAGCGACTGCTGATACTGCGGATCGTCGTCGCCAAAATCTTTGCCGGGATAGATATCGATGGTGTTGGTGCCAATCGCCCGAATGTCCGCCAGCACCATCTGTTTGGCGGCGTCGCCCACCACCACAATCGAGACCACCGAGGCAATGCCGATAATAATCCCCAGCATCGTCAGCAGCGTGCGCATTTTATTGGCCGCCAGCGCGCGCCAGGCCATCGACAGCGCTTCACGAAAGCCGCTGGTAAACTGCCGCCAACCAGAAGCGTTCACATGTCGCTCGCTGACCGCCCGCCCCTGCGCCACCGTTTTCGCCGGGGGATTAGTAATAATCTCCCCGTCGCGAATTTCAATAATGCGTTCCGCCTGCGCCGCCACCTGCGGATCATGCGTCACGATAATCACCGTGTGGCCCTGCTCTTTCAACTGATGCAGGATAGCCATCACTTCGTCGCCGGAATGCGTATCCAGCGCGCCGGTGGGTTCATCCGCCAGGATCACCTGTCCGCCATTCATCAGCGCTCGCGCGATACTCACGCGCTGCTGCTGGCCGCCGGAGAGCTTCGATGGCTGATAATCAACCCGGTCATCAAGCCCCAGACGCTTCAGCAGTTCCAGCGCTCGCTGGTGTCGTGCCTTGCGCGCTGTACCCGCATAGACCGCCGGGATCTCCACATTCTGCGCCGCCGTCAGGTGTGACAGCAGATGATAGCGCTGAAAGATGAAGCCAAAATGTTCACGCCGCAGCTTTGCCAGCGCGTCGCCATCGAGCGTAGCGACATCAGTACCGGCAACACGATACGTACCGCTGCTCGGCTTATCCAGGCAGCCGAGAATGTTCATCAGCGTCGATTTGCCCGAACCTGATGCCCCGACAATCGCCACCATTTCACCGGCTTCAATACTAAGAGTGATCCCTTTCAGTACATCAACACTGCCGTCGCCGGAAGGATAACTGCGCCGAATATTATTCAGCTCAAGCAGTGCCGTCATTTCGCGGCTCCGGGCTTGCCTTCGCCAGTGATGACTTCATCACCTTCTTCAAGCCCTTTGGTAATTTCCACTTCCGTATCGTTGCGCGCGCCGATACTGACTTCACGATCTTTGACCTCGCCGTTACGCAACAGCCGCACGTTATAGCGGTTGTCGCCAACTGCATCGCCCAGCGCCGAGAGCGGAATAGTCATCACATTTTTCACACCGCTGAGCTGGATATGCACCTGTGCGGTCATCTCCAGGCGCAGCACGCCCTGCGGGTTCGGCACTTCAAAACGGGCGTAATAGAAGATGGCGTCATTCACTTTTTCCGGCGTCGGCAGAATGTCTTTCAGCGTGCCTTCGTAGCGAGTCAGCGGGTCGCCAAGTACGGTAAACCAGGCCTTTTGTCCTGGTTTTAAGTGGATCACATCCGCTTCCGACACCTGCGCTTTCACCAGCATGGTGCTGAGATCCGCCAGAGTCAGAATATTCGGCGCCTGTTGCGCGGCGATGACGGTCTGCCCCTGCAGCGTCGTTATTTGCGTCACTTCACCCGCCATCGGGGCGACAATGCGGGTGTAATCCAGATTGGTTTTCGCCGTATCAAGGGTCGCCTGATTGCGTTTGATCTGCGCTTCGATAGTGCCAATTTGCGCCTGCTTAACCGCCAGATCAGTCGCCGCGGTATCCAGATCCTGTTGCGAGATCAGGTTGGTTTTCGCCAGTTTTTGCTGCCGCGCCAGTGTCACCTGCGCCAGTTTCTGCTCCGCCTGCGCCTGCCGTAGCTGCGCGCGAAGCTCCATCAACGTGGCGTCCACCTCTTTGATCTGGTTTTGCGCCTGTTCCGGGTCAATCACCCCCAGTAGCTGATCTTTTTTCACCTTATCGCCAATGCTGACCGACAGCGTTTTCAGCTGACCGCTGACCTGCGCGCCTACATCCACCTTGCGCAGCGCATCCAGTTTTCCCGTCGCCAGCACGCTTTGTTGCAAATCCCCCTTGCGGACAATCAGCGTCTGATACTGCGGAAGCGGGGCGTTCAGCGTCCGCCACAGCCAGATCCCGGCGATGACAACCAGCACGGCCAGCAGCAGATAAACCTTTTTGCTTTTTCCCTTCAAATTCATAAAAAGTCCAACGCTATGCTCAGGCATAAATATCAATAAAGGATGATTCTATCTAAACCTGACCGCAACGAAACCCTCTGTTTGCAGAAAAAACCGCTGCGCCTGTCTGGACGAGCGTGGCAGAGGCGTCAATGCTAATCCGCTCTCCCGCGCGCCAGCCAGAGCACGCGGGAGAACATTTTCCGCAGCAGCATCGGAACGGCATCGATCCCCCGACGCCCGGCTTCAATCGCCACTTCAATCGCCAGATCCGGTTTTGAGGAACGGTGAATCGCTTTGGTGATCACCCGCCGCAGGTTCATCGGCACGCCTTCCGGGATTTGCGCCACCCGGTGATAAACGCCCGCGAACCCCTGTTTGTACATGAAGTGTTCCATGTCCATCGCCGGTAGTACCGTCAGGTGATCACGCTCCAGCTCGCCGTCATTGTTGAGCAGGCTGCGCACCGTCGCGGCATATTTCTTACCGGCTTCGTCACCGTCCACCAGTACATGCCACTCAATGCCCATCCGGCGGGCGAATTTGATCAGCGGCTTCAGACCGGACTGGGCAAACTCAATCACTTTCACCCCTTCCGCATCAAAATGGTGACCGCACTGGCGCGCCATTTCGTTGATCATCCAGGTTTCGGTCTCGCCTTCCACCAGCAACCAGCAGCGCGAAAAGAGCGAAGAAGCGCGATTAAAACGGATATGAAACGCGATGCGGCGACCGTCTTCGGCATTCATTCCGCCCGGGCCGAGCCGCCATGCCGCCACGCGTGACGACTCACGTACCAGCCGACACACCTGCTCGACCGGCGTCATGGACAGCAGTTCGCTGGAGTTGGTGGTGGTCACCTGTTGCAGCGGCAGCAGATTAAGCAAATTCCAGGCGACGGAAAGCATGATCGGATGCAGGCGGGTTTCCGGATCTTCCACCAGCAACAGAGGCCGCGCGTCGCGATCCAGCCTGACCGTGCCTTTAGCCTGCAACAGGGTGGAAAATAATCCCAGCAGGATCACCCGATGGCTGCGACCGCCGGGCTTATCGATCATGCGGTTAATAATATCGAGATAACGCCAGCTGCGCTGTTCATCCGTCGAACGTCGGCGTAACAAACGGTGGCGCGATTCGGCGGTTCCCTGCTCGGAAAAATAGTGTTCCAGCAGTTGTACCATGGCGGAAAGCCCATGGCGGATTTGGGCGTCGGTGAGGTTTTGCGGGCTGCGCACCAGTTCGCGTGAGAGAAAATCAAGCTGACGGGCGGTGACTTCAACGTCTGGCAGATGAGGCACCGTTCCGTTGCTGATACGGCGCATAAAGCGCGCATCACGCAGGCGCAACACCGGTTTCAGGCGGATCAGGTGATGCGCCAGGTCGTCAATGTCGTCCAGCTCCAGCGCTTCACCGTCACCATCGAGGAAACTGCGCAACGTCATCACGCTGTTGTCTTCCGCCAGTTCCCCTTCGAGACGATAAAAGACGCGCTGGTAGCCGTCATCGCAGGGCACCCACACCGGAGAAAGCGGACGATAACGGCGCACCCGATGGCGGCCCGGTTCAAGCTCGCGGAAGGTCAGAATGATGTGCAGATGATGCTCGCGCCCCTGCACATCGCCAGTAGGAAACCAGAAATCATCGCGGACGAAATGATAGAGCGGAGGTTCAGGAGACAAGAGTAACGTTAATGCATCCAGCAGGCTGGATTTACCCCAGGCGTTTTCACCAATCAACACATTGTTATGTTCCAGCATCAGCGATAAACGCCTGATACCGCGAAAACCCACGATCTCCACCCGTTCAAGAAGCATAACCCCTCCCCTCAGTCGCCAGATTCTCCTTTTGCTATCAGCAGTATAGCGGCAGAGTCTGGCGCTGAACACCGGTCGAATCGTATCTGTTATGCATGTATTTTTTTCCGGATGAAACATGAAAATACATGAATAGAATATGAATCAGGAACTGTAATTATATTTTATGCTGAACATTTACTTTCAGTTGAAGCATTCTACACTTACATTACCTCAGGATTTTCTAAGGAATGACACCGTATTGCCTTAAATCAAACTAATAAGACTTATTTAACTGGCAAAGGGATGGTTTTCATTTTTAGAATACGTAGTCTTTATTTTCATCGCATCCCTTTGTCGCGGTAAATAAATGACCAGTGCGGTTTATTCGCGCACTGAAACACTATTATCCATTGAGGTGGCTATGTTCAGAAAATTAGCAGCGGAATGCTTTGGTACATTCTGGCTGGTGTTCGGTGGTTGCGGTAGTGCGGTACTGGCTGCAGCATTCCCTGAATTAGGAATTGGTTTTGCGGGTGTTGCGCTGGCGTTTGGTTTAACGGTACTGACCATGGCCTACGCTGTGGGTCATATCTCTGGTGGTCATTTTAACCCTGCGGTGACGTTAGGCCTGTGGGCTGGCGGTCGTTTCCCGGCAAAAGAGGTGATTGGTTATATTGTCGCCCAGGTGGTTGGCGGTATTATCGCCGCGGCTATTTTGTATCTCATTGCCAGCGGTAAAGCCGGTTTTGATGCTGCGGCCAGCGGCTTTGCTTCTAACGGCTATGGCGAACACTCACCGGGCGGCTTCTCCATGCTGTCTGCCATTGTGATTGAGATTGTCCTGACCTGTGGTTTCCTGCTGGTGATCCACGGGGCGACGGATAAACATGCTCCAGCTGGCTTTGCGCCCATCGCCATCGGCCTGGCGCTGACGCTGATCCACCTGATCAGCATTCCGGTCACCAATACCTCGGTTAACCCGGCGCGCAGCACCGCCGTCGCCATCTTCCAGGGCGGCTGGGCACTGCAGCAACTGTGGTTATTCTGGGTGATGCCGATCGTTGGCGGCATCCTCGGCGGCGTGCTCTATCGCACCCTGCTTGAAAAACGCGATTAAGCGAATGTCATACGCCCGGCGGCACACCATCGTGCCGCCGGGCGTTTTTTTATTCCCCATCTATTTACTGAGTCCCGGGAATTCGGTAGTGTCTGGTGCGCTATTTTTATTCAAAGGATTGGCTGTTCATGTTCTCAGGCTTGCTGATTATCCTCCTGCCGCTGATCGCAGGTTACCTTATTCCCCTGCGCCACAGCGCAACGCTGAAACTGATAAATCGTCTGTTAAGCTGGATTGTTTATGTCATTCTCTTTTTTATGGGGATCAGCCTGGCGTTTCTTGATAACCTGGCGAGCAATCTGTTGTCGATTCTTCACTATTCTGCCGTCAGTATCGTTATTATTTTGCTGTGTAATATTGTGGCGCTGTTGTGGCTCGAAAGAGTCCTGCCCTGGCGTCATCAGCACCAGCAGGAGAAATTACCTTCGCGAATTGCGATGGCGCTGGAATCATTAAAACTTTGCGGCGTTGTGGTGCTCGGTTTTTTACTTGGACTGACCGGACTTGCTTTTCTTCAGCATGCCACCGAAGCCAGCGAATATACGCTTATCTTTTTGTTATTCCTCGTCGGCATACAATTAAGAAATAACGGCATGACATTAAGACAAATCATCCTGAATCGACGCGGAATGATTGTCGCGGCCATCGTGGTTATCAGTTCACTGGCTGGCGGCGCGATTAATGCCTTTATTCTCGACCTGCCGTTAAAAACCGGTCTGGCGATGGCATCCGGGTTTGGCTGGTATTCTCTGTCGGGTATTTTACTGACCGAAGCCTATGGTCCGGTCATTGGCAGCGCCACCTTCTTTAACGATCTGGCGCGTGAGCTTATTGCCATTATGCTGATTCCGGGGCTGGTGCACCGCAGCCGTTCCACCGCGCTGGGCCTGTCTGGCGCGACGTCAATGGACTTTACCCTGCCGGTGCTGCAACGCTCCGGAGGAATTGAAATTGTCCCCGCCGCCATTGTGCATGGTTTTATTTTGAGCCTGATGGTGCCGCTGTTAATGGCCTTCTTCACTGTGTAAATACCTTCCTGGCGGTAATGCCATTACCGCCAAAATTGCGCTAAATCAATCTCTGTGTAAGTTGCATTAAAAATACCTTTTCAGCCGCATAGTCGGGGCTTACCCTAAAACATGTATCTAAAATATAACTTTAAAAGGTGTGACTATGTTTTGTGTGCAATGTGAACAAACCATCCGTACCCCGGCAGGAAACGGCTGTTCTTACGCGCAGGGTATGTGCGGTAAAACCGCGGAAACCTCCGATCTGCAGGATCTGCTGATCGCCACGTTACAGGGCTTGTCGGCATGGGCTGTAAAAGCACGTGAATACGGCATTATCGACCACGACGTTGATAACTTTGCCCCTCGCGCCTTCTTCTCCACTCTGACCAACGTTAACTTTGATTCTCCCCGCATCATCGCCTATGCGCGCGAAGCCATCGCGAAACGCGAAATGCTGAAAGCGCAGTGCCTGCATAACGATCCTGCGGCGGCTGTTGATAACCCGATGGCCGGTCTGCAACTGGTCAGCGACGACCTCGGCGAATTACAACGCCAGGCCGCTGAATTTACCCCGAATAAAGACAAGGCAGCGATTGGCGAGAATATTCTCGGTCTGCGTCTGCTGTGCCTGTATGGTCTGAAAGGCGCCGCGGCGTACATGGAGCATGCGCATGTGCTGGGTCAGTACGACAACAGCCTTTACGCGCAATACCACAAAATCATGGCGTGGCTGGGCACCTGGCCGACAGACATGAACGCGCTGCTGGAATGCTCAATGGAAATCGGCCAGATGAACTTCAAGGTAATGAGCATCCTCGACGCCGGTGAAACTGACACCTACGGCCACCCGACCCCGACTCAGGTCAACGTGAAAGCCGTTGCCGGGAAATGCATTCTGATTTCCGGTCATGACCTGAAAGATCTCTACAACCTGCTGCAACAAACCGAAGGCACCGGCGTTAACGTCTATACCCACGGTGAAATGCTGCCAGCGCACGGTTACCCTGAGCTGCGTAAATTCAAACACCTCGTCGGCAACTACGGCAGTGGCTGGCAGAATCAGCAGGTGGAATTCGCCCGCTTCCCTGGCCCCATCGTCATGACCTCCAACTGCATTATCGATCCGACCGTTGGCGCGTATGATGATCGCATCTGGACCCGCAGCATCGTCGGCTGGCCGGGTGTTAGCCACCTCGAAAGCGATGACTTCTCGCCGATTATTAAACAAGCGCAGCAGATGGCGGGCTTCCCGTACAGCGAAATTGAACATCTGATCACCGTCGGTTTTGGCCGTCAGACGCTGCTCGGCGCGGCAGACACCCTCATCGACCTGGTCAGCCGTGAAAAACTACGCCATATCTTCCTCGTGGGCGGCTGTGACGGCGCGCGCGATGAACGCAGCTACTTCACCGATTTCGCCACCAGCGTCCCGGACGACTGCCTGATCATGACCCTGGCGTGCGGCAAATACCGTTTCAACAAGCTGGACTTCGGCGACATCGAAGGTCTGCCGCGTCTGGTGGATGCCGGTCAGTGTAACGACGCCTATTCCGCGATCATTCTGGCGGTGACCCTCGCAGAAAAACTGGGTTGTGGTGTGAACGATCTGCCGCTGTCACTGGTGCTTTCCTGGTTCGAACAGAAAGCGATTGTCATTCTGCTGACCCTGCTGTCGCTGGGCGTGAAAAACATCGTTACCGGCCCGACCGCGCCTGGCTTCCTGACGCCGGATCTGCTGGCCGTTCTGAACGAAAAATTTGGTCTGCGTTCAGTCACCACGGTTGAACAGGATATGCAGCAGTTGCTGTGCGCGTAAGGAGGAAAGCATGACGATGCCAACATCACAGTGTCCGTGGCGGATGCAGGTTCATCACATCACTCAGGAAACGCCGGATGTCTGGACGCTGTCGCTGCTGTGTCACGACCATTATCCGTACCGTGCCGGGCAGTATGCGCTGGTGAGTATCCGTAACTCGGCAGAAACCCTGCGCGCTTACACTCTCTCTTCAACGCCGGGGGTCAGTGAATACATCACGCTGACGGTCCGTCGCATTGATGATGGCGTGGGTTCGCAATGGCTGACAAACGACGTGAAACGCGGCGACTACCTCTGGCTTTCCGGCGCTCAGGGTGAATTTACCTGTGATGACAAAGCGACTGACCGTTTCCTGCTGCTGGCGGGTGGTTGCGGCGTGACGCCGGTGATGTCGATGCGTCGCTGGCTGGCGAAAAATCGTCCACAGGCCGATGTGCAGGTGATCTTTAACGTCCGTTCACCGCAGGATGTTATTTTCGCCGACGAGTGGCGCCAGTATCCCGTCACGCTGGTGGCGGAAAACAACGCCACGGACGGTTTCGTTGCCGGTCGTCTCACCCGTGAACTGCTGGAAAGCGTGCCGGATCTCGCCTCCCGTACCGTGATGACCTGTGGTCCGGCGCCGTACATGGCGATGGTTGAAGAAGAAGTCAACGCGCTGGGCGTGACGCAGTTTTATAAAGAGCAATTCTTTACGCCGGTCGCGGAAGCGGCCACCAGCGGGCTGAAATTCACCAAACTGCAACCGGCGAAAACGTTTTTTGGCCGTGTCGGCACCACGTTGCTGGAAGCGCTGGAAAGCAACAAAGTACCGGTCAATGCGGCCTGTCGCGCCGGGGTATGCGGAAGTTGCAAAACGAAAGTGGTTTCAGGAGAGTATACCGTCAGCAGTACCATGACCCTGACGGAGCAGGAAGTCGCCAGCGGCTACGTGCTGGCCTGCTCCTGCCATCCGCAGGGTGATCTCGTCCTCGCGTAGTCTGTAAAGCCCGGTGGCGCCACAGCGCTTACCGGGCTTACAAAACCACTATTTCCATGCGGGATCTTTCACTACCGCGTATCGCCCTGCCCCTAAAAATGCCACTGCCAGTGCGCTGATGAAGAAGTAGATCAGGCTCTCAATCGCCCACGCCCCGACCTTATCCAGCGCGAAGGTTTCACTCATTCCAACCATCAGCCATGCCACGATCATCGTAAACGCCAGCACCAGCGCCGCCGGACGTGTCAGCACGCCGAGAATAATCAGTACCGGCGCGACCACTTCGCCAATCAGGACGCCATACGCGATAAAGCCCGGTAATCCTTTGGCCACCAGCATGCCGCTGATGCCATCAATCCCCCCAAATAACTTATGTAAACCGTGAAACAGCATCAGCCCACCCACGGCAAGTCGTAACAAAAGTTTGCCAAGATCGTCGCATGAGAGCTTTTTGTTAACCGCAAGTAATAATGATTCAGCCATTTGAAATGATTCCTGTTTTCGTTTGAGGTATCACCAGATTATGCCGAATAATTGCGCATGAAAAGCACCTTTTAATGGCAGGGATTTAGCGGGCAAAACAGTGACTATCTTCTAAGCTTGTAAGCGTTATCACAAAACGGAGATGGACAACCATGAAACAAACCGTGGCGGCTTATATTGCAAAAACCCTCGAACAGGCGGGCGTTAAACGGATCTGGGGAGTCACCGGAGACTCGTTGAACGGTCTGAGCGACAGCCTGAACCGGATGGGCACCATTGACTGGATGTCAACACGCCATGAAGAGGTGGCGGCCTTTGCCGCAGGCGCAGAGGCACAATTAACCGGGGAACTGGCGGTGTGCGCAGGCTCCTGCGGGCCGGGCAACCTGCATCTGATCAACGGGCTGTTCGACTGTCACCGTAACCACGTTCCGGTGCTGGCGATTGCCGCGCATATTCCCTCCAGTGAAATCGGTAGCGGTTATTTTCAGGAGACGCATCCGCAGGAGTTGTTCCGCGAATGCAGTCACTACTGCGAGCTGGTGTCAAACCCGGAACAGATCCCTCAGGTGCTGGCAGTCGCAATGCGCCAGGCGGTGCTGAAACGCGGCGTGTCGGTGGTGGTGTTACCCGGTGATGTCGCGCTGAAACCGGCACCGGAAACCGCCAGTTCTCACTGGTATCACGCACCGCAACCTGTCATCACACCAGCCGAAGAAGAGCTGAGAAAACTGGCGCAGTTGTTGCGCTATTCGAGCAATATCGCCCTGATGTGCGGCAGCGGCTGTGCGGGGGCACATAAAGAACTGGTCGAGTTTGCCGCGAAACTAAAAGCGCCGATCGTCCACGCCCTGCGCGGTAAAGAGCACGTCGAGTACGACAACCCGTATGACGTCGGCATGACCGGGCTGATTGGCTTCTCCTCCGGTTTCCACACCATGATGAACGCCGACACGCTGGTGTTGCTCGGCACCCAGTTCCCGTACCGTGCTTTCTACCCGACCGATGCCAAAATTATTCAGATCGATATCAACCCCGCCGGTATTGGCGCGCACAGCAAAGTCGATATGGCGCTGGTGGGCGATATCAAATCCACACTCACTGCGCTGTTGCCGTTTGTGGAAGAAAAAACCGACCACAAATTCCTTGATAAAGCGCTGGAGCATTACCGCGACGCGCGCAAAGGGCTGGATGACCTGGCAAAACCGAGCGACAAAGCGATTCATCCGCAGTACCTGGCGCAGCAAATCAGCCAGCTCGCCGATGACGACGCTATCTTCACCTGCGACGTTGGTACGCCTACCGTCTGGGCGGCACGCTATCTGAAGATGAACGGCAAGCGTCGCCTGATTGGTTCGTTTAACCACGGCTCGATGGCTAACGCGATGCCACAGGCGCTGGGCGCCAAAGCCACCGATCCCAGCCGTCAGGTAGTGGCGATGTGCGGCGACGGTGGATTCAGTATGCTGATGGGGGATTTCCTGTCGGTGGTGCAAATGAAACTGCCGGTGAAAATCATCGTCTTCAATAACAGCGTGCTCGGCTTTGTGGCGATGGAAATGAAAGCGGGCGGCTATCTGACTGATGGTACCGAACTGCACGACACTAACTTTGCCCGCATCGCCGAAGCCTGTGGCATTACCGGTATTCGGGTGGAGAAAGCCGCGGACGTCAATGACGCGCTCCAGCGCGCCTTCAACACCGATGGCCCGGTGCTGGTGGATGTCGTCGTCGCGAAAGAAGAGCTGGCGATCCCGCCGCAAATCAAACTCGAACAGGCCAAAGGATTCAGCCTGTATATGTTACGCGCCATCATCAGCGGACGCGGTGATGAAGTGATCGAACTGGCGAAAACCAACTGGCTCAGGTAAAAATGGTGGCATTACCCTGTGTCTGATAAGGAAATGCCGTGATCGATCTACGTAGTGATACCGTCACCCGTCCGGGACGCGCCATGCTGGAAGCTATGATGGCCGCTCCGGTCGGGGATGACGTTTATGGCGACGACCCTACCGTCAACGAACTGCAGCGCTACGCCGCCGAACTCGGCGGAAAAGAGGCGGCGCTGTTTCTCCCCACCGGCACCCAGGCGAATCTCGTGGCGCTCCTGAGCCATTGCGAACGCGGCGAAGAGTATATCGTCGGCCAGGTGGCACATAACTATCTCTATGAAGCGGGCGGTGCTGCCGTGCTGGGCAGCATTCAGCCGCAGCCGATTGACGCCGCGCCGGACGGCACCCTGCCGCTCGACAAAGTGGCGGCCAAAATCAAAGCCGATGATATTCACTTTGCCCGCACGCGCCTGCTGAGTCTGGAAAACACCCACAACGGCAAAGTGCTGCCGCGTGAATACCTGAAACAGGCGTGGGAATTTACCCGCGAGCGCGGTCTTTCCCTGCACGTCGACGGCGCGCGGATCTTTAACGCCGTGGTGGATTACGGCTGCGAGTTGAGCGAGGTGACGCAATACTGCGACTCCTTCACCATCTGTCTGTCGAAAGGGCTGGGCACGCCGGTCGGTTCACTGCTGGTCGGCAGCGCGGACTACATCAAACGGGCGACTCGCTGGCGTAAAATGGCTGGCGGCGGCATGCGTCAGGCCGGGATCCTGGCGGCAGCCGGGCTGTATGCACTGAAAAACAACGTGCAGCGATTGCAGCAGGATCACGACAACGCCGCCTGGATGGCCACGCAGTTGCGTGAAATGGGTGTCGACGTCATGCGCCACGATACTAACATGCTGTTTGTACGTGTCGGTGACGCACACGCTGCCGCGCTGGGCGAATTTATGCGCGAGCGTGGCGTGCTGATCAACGCGGCTCCCGCGCTACGCCTGGTCACGCATCTCGACGTCAACCGCGAACAGCTGGCGCAGGTTATCAGCCACTGGCAGGCATATTTACAGCGTTAAGGAGTGGCGTACGTGTCGCAACCCATTCTGGTGCTCGGCGCCAGTGGCTATATCGGCCAACATCTGATGACTGAGCTTAGCCAGCGCGGGTATACCGTGCGGGCGGCGGCACGTCGTATCGAACGGCTGGAAAAACGGCAGTTGCCCGGCGTCAGTTGTCATCAGGTCGATCTCAACTGGCCGCAAAACCTGCCTGAGCTGCTAAACGGCGTGGAGACGCTTTATTACCTGGTGCACGGCATGGGCGAAGGCGGCGATTTTGTCGCCCATGAACGGCAGGTGGCGCTGAACGTCCGCGATGCGCTGCGTGACACGCCGGTGAAGCAAATTATCTTTCTCAGCTCGCTGCAGGCGCCGGAAAATCAGCAGTCGGAACACCTGCGCGCCCGGCAAATCACCGCTGACGTGCTGCGCGATGCGGGCTGTCCGGTAACTGAACTGCGCGCCGGGATCATCGTCGGTGCAGGTTCCGCGGCCTTCGAAGTGATGCGCGATATGGTGTACAACCTGCCGGTGCTGACGCCGCCGCGCTGGGTACGCTCGCGAACCACGCCAATCGCGCTGGAAAACCTGCTGTTTTATCTGGTGGAACTGTTAAACCACCCCGCCCCGGAGCACCGCGTTTTTGAAGCCGCCGGGCCGGACGTGCTGAGCTATCAGCAGCAATTTGAGCATTTCATGCAGGTCAGCGGCCGCCACCGGTTGCTGATCCCCATTCCCTTCCCCACCAGCTGGGTGTCGGTGTGGTTCCTCAATGTGATCACCTCAGTGCCACCGACCACCGCTAAAGCGCTGATCCAGGGGCTGAAGCATGATCTGTTAGCCGATGACGCCGCCCTGCGCGCCCTCATTCCCCAGCCACTGATCCGTTTTGACGACGCGGTGCGCCGCACACTGAAGGAAGAAGAAAAGCTGGTGAACTCCAGCGACTGGGGTTACGACCCGCAGGCATTTGCCCGCTGGCGCCCGGAGTATGGTTATTACGCCAAACAGGCAGGCTGCACCGTGCAGACCTCCGCCAGCCTCAGCGCGTTGTGGGAGGTGATCAACCGTATCGGCGGCAAAGAGGGTTACTTCTTCGGCAATATTCTGTGGAAAATCCGTGCCAGTCTGGATCTGCTGGTCGGCCATAAACTGGCGAAAGGCCGCCCTTCTCATCCGTATCTGCAAACCGGCGACGCCGTGGACAGCTGGAAAGTGATTATTGTCGAGCCGGAGAAGCAACTGACCCTGCTGTTCGGCATGAAAGCGCCGGGGCTCGGCCGCCTCAGTTTTACCCTTTGCGATAAAGGCACGCACCGTGAACTGGACGTGCGCGCCTGGTGGCATCCGCATGGCATGCCGGGGCTGTTTTACTGGCTGCTGATGATCCCCGCACATCTGTTCATTTTCAGAGGCATGGCGCGGACAATTGCGCGATCTGCAGAACAAATCACACTCAAAGTCTTAAAATAGCAGCAGTTCTTTCATGTTTCCCATTGCATACTGCGGGAATTCACGGAAAAATGCGCACGAAATTCTTTTTTTATCATGTGGACGGATATGAAGGTTCTGGTCACCGGCGCCACCAGCGGTTTGGGCCGCAACGCGGTGGAATACCTGCGCAACAAAGGCATTAGCGTACGTGCGACGGGTCGCAATGAAGCGATGGGCACGCTGCTGATGAAAATGGGTGCGGAGTTTGTCCATGCCGATCTTACCGAACTGGTCTCCTCTCAGGCCAAAGCGATGCTGGCGGGCGTCGATACGCTATGGCATTGCTCCAGCTTCACCTCTCCGTGGGGCACGCAGCAGGCGTTTGATCTCGCTAACGTACGCGCGACCCGCCGTCTGGGCGAATGGGCTGTGGCGTGGGGTGTGCGTAATTTTATTCATATCTCCTCCCCGTCACTCTATTTCGATTATCACCACCACCGGGATATTCAGGAAGAGTTTCGCCCTCACCGCTTTGCCAATGAGTTTGCCCGCAGTAAGGCCGCTGGCGAAGAGGTCATCCAGATGCTGGCGCAGGCCAACCCTAATACCCGCTTTACGATTTTACGCCCGCAAAGCCTGTTCGGACCGCACGACAAAGTGTTTATTCCCCGTCTGGCGCAGATGATGCACCACTACGGCAGCGTGTTGTTGCCACGTGGCGGCGAAGCGCTGGTAGACATGACCTATTACGAAAACGCCGTTCATGCGATGTGGCTGGCGAGCCAGCCGCTGTG
Organism: Trabulsiella odontotermitis; assembly: GCF_001297775.1. Lineage (GTDB taxonomy): Bacteria > Pseudomonadota > Gammaproteobacteria > Enterobacterales > Enterobacteriaceae > Trabulsiella > Trabulsiella odontotermitis. Next base: position 112,816 of record NZ_LIFX01000006.1, read on the forward strand.
TGACGCGCTGCCTTCCGGGCGGGCGTACAACATCACCAACGGCGAACACCGTACGCTGCGCAGCATTGTGCAAAAGCTCATCGACGAGCTGGACATCAAATGCCGCATCCGCTCAGTGCCCTACCCGATGCTGGACATGATCGCCCGCAGCATGGAGCACTTCGGCAATAAATCCGCCAAAGAACCGGCCCTGACGCACTACGGCGTCTCCAAGCTGAATTTTGATTTCACCCTCGACACCACCCGCGCACAAGACGAGCTGGGTTATCAGCCGGTGATCTCCGTGGATGAAGGCATTGTGCGCACCGCCGCCTGGCTGCGCGACCACGGGAAGCTACACCGCTAGCGCCCGGCGGCACTCCGTTTGCACGGGCCTGGGCGTTACGCCTGACAAAATCTCGGGGCTTTTAATAAAAGCTTTTCGGTGTTCTGCATGGCTGCACAATTGCCGATGTGCGGATGGTCCGGCTGAAAATTGCCGACGCGTTTCCGTAAGGCCGGGGAAGCCCACAGGGATGTGGGCTTAGGGCGCGCTTTACAGGGATGTTACCTCGCGCCCGACCCGATAGCCTGGAGGAATAAGCGGAGGGTACCGCGAAGCGGCAATTTTCCTGCCGGGAGCCGGGATTGTTAAGGGCGTGGCGGAGAACGCCCTTAACACGTTCACGGGCGCAGACCTGCCAGAGGAATGGTGAACTTGAGGTGAACGGAACCCTGTGCTCAGCGTCACATATGCCGTTAAGCTTCGCGAAAATCTCACCCCTGCCCGTATTTCTCTAACAACGCGTCGGCGATTGCCTGCGTTTCGGCGTCCGCCACGCCGTCCCAGCGAGCCGGGCGGAAGTGCATCTGGAACGCCATAATCACCCGCTTCTGCTGTGCGTCGGTCATGTCCGGCGTCACCTCATACCCGTACCGGGAAAGCAGATCGAGCAGCGAGGCCGTCTCCACCAGCTCATACGGCGAACGACCGTTGAGATAAAACGCCACGCGGGCAGCATCCGGCCAGGCGCCGATGCCCTGTTGCGCCAGTTGCTGCCAGGGGAACAGCGGCCCGGGATCGTCCTTGCGCTGCGGTGCCACGTCGGCGTGCGCCACCACATTCTGCGGCGCGATGTCATAGCGGGCGATAATATCCTTCGCCAGCGGGATCAGCGCGCTGATTTGCCCCGGCGCAAACGGCGTGAAATGTTTTATTCCGCCCGTTTTCTGCCAGCCACGGTTTTCCAGCTCAATGCCAATGGATGTGTCGTTAATGCGCGTGGCGCCGCGCCAGAAACTGATCCCCGCATGCCAGGCCAGTTTGTCTTCCGGCACCAGTTGCCAGATACGCGGTTTACCACGATGCACGGGCGGGTCTTGCGGGATCAGATAATGGGCGCTGACATGTTTATCCGTCAGCGTCGCCAGCGAGACGTCAAAATCGTCGGCGGTGTAATGGATCACCAGCACTTTGATGCGCGGCAGCGCGACCTGCGCAGGATGACGGGTATCCAGTTGATACCCGTCTTTGTCGACAATACCCTGCTCACCGGCACAACCCGCGAGCAGCACAGCCAGCAGCAGTAAAAGACGTTTCATCGGCGGGTTTTGACCGCCGTCCCGCTGACGCTTACCATCAGCATGCTGCCATTCTGGCCCACCGTTTCGTAGTCGATATCAATACCGACGATCGCATCTGCGCCCATCGATTTTGCCTGATCGCCCATCTCTGCAAAGGCGATTTCCCGCGCCTTGCGCAGTTCTTTTTCGTACGAGCCGGAGCGTCCGCCGACAATGTCGCGAATGCCCGCAAAGAAGTCGCGGAAGATGTTGGCGCCAAGAATGGCCTCACCGGTGACCACGCCGCAGTATTCCACGATGGTTTGCCCTTCCAGGGTTGGGGTCGTTGAGAATTGCATTTCCAGGCTCCTTTGTTTAGGTTCAATGCGTTAGCTCAGATACGCAAACGCATTATCGGATCGATACGCTATGCTTGAAAGAGCATTTACACATTAGTTTATAAGGAAATCCTGATGCGCTATACAAAACTCGCTCTTCTGGTTCCCGGCGCACTGTTACTCAGCGCCTGCACTACTGTCACACCAGCATTTAAGGATATTGGCACCCGCAGCGGCCCGTGTGTTGATGGCGGACCGGACGCGGTGGCTCAACAATTTTACGATTATCGTATTCAGCACAAGAATAACGACCTGACAGGTCTGCGCCCGTACCTCAGCGACAATCTGGCAAAACTGCTGGACGATGCCAGCCGTAACCCTGACGATCGCGCCATCATGCAGTCCGATCCTTTCTCCAGCCGCACCACGTTGCCGGACAGCGCCGATGTGGCCAGCGCCTCCACCATTCCGAATACCGATGCACGGAACATTCCGCTGCGTGTGGAGCTGAAACAGGGTACACAACGCTGGCAGGATGAGGTGCTGATGATCCGCGAAGGTCAGTGCTGGGCGGTGGATGATGTGCGTTATCTTGGCGCCAATGCCCATGCGCCAGCCGGTACGCTGCGGCAGGTGCTGGAAAAACGGTAATTATGCCCGCCGCCACCGTTCATTAAATGATAAACCCGATAAAATGTCTGGCATTCCGTGATGAATGCCGACATTTCTGCCTTCCGCCCTTCTCAATCGCTATTTTGTGCTAAGTTTAGTAAGTAATGTGGTTTATATTTAAGTTTTAACGCATAAATATTGCATAACTATTCTGTCAACGTTACTATTTCCGGCCTCAATGTCTGCCCTTTCTGTAAGCATGAAGAGTATCGATGAGTATTAAATTAGACGGCATTAATTGCTTCTATGGCGCGCATCAGGCGCTTTTTGACATTACGCTGGAGTGTCAACAGGGTGAAACTCTGGTACTGCTTGGCCCAAGCGGTGCAGGCAAGAGCTCTTTGCTACGCGTACTTAACCTTCTGGAGATGCCGCGTTCCGGTAAGCTCTCCATCGAAGGCAACCAATTCGATTTTGCTAAAACCCCGTCCGACAAGGCTATCCGCGAGCTGCGGCAGAACGTCGGCATGGTGTTTCAGCAATATAACCTGTGGCCCCATCTGACCGTGCTGCAAAACCTGATTGAAGCGCCCTGCCGCGTGCTGGGGCTGAGTAAAGATCAGGCGCGTGAGCGGGCGGATAAGCTGCTGGAACGTCTGCGTCTCACACCTTTCATCGATCGTTATCCGCTTCATCTTTCCGGCGGGCAACAACAGCGCGTGGCGATTGCCCGCGCACTGATGATGGAGCCGCAGGTGCTGCTGTTTGACGAACCGACGGCAGCGCTCGATCCGGAAATTACCGCGCAAATCGTCAGTATCATCCGCGAGCTGGCACAAACTAAAATTACTCAGGTGATCGTCACCCATGAAGTGGAAGTGGCGCGTAAAACCGCCAGCAGGGTGGTCTATATGGAAAACGGTCATATCATCGAGCAAGGGGACGCGAGCTGTTTCGCTGAACCGAAGACCGATGCTTTTAAAAACTACCTTTCTCACTAAAGTTTTCGGGACAATGACAATGAAAAAAGTACTGATTGCCGCGCTGCTTGCCAGCGTCAGCCTGTCTGCAACAGCTGCTCAGACGATTCGTTTCGCGACGGAAGCCTCTTACCCTCCGTTTGAATCTATTGATGCAAGCAATAAGATTGTCGGTTTTGACGTGGATCTGGCGAATGCGCTGTGTAAAGAGATCGACGCCTCCTGTACCTTTACCAACCAGGCGTTCGACAGCCTGATCCCGAGCCTGAAATTCCGCCGCATCGACGCGGTAATGGCCGGTATGGACATCACGCCGGAACGTGAAAAGCAGGTGCTGTTCACCACGCCGTACTATGACAACTCCGCGCTGTTTATTGGTCAGCAGGGTAAATTCACCAGTATCGATCAGCTGAAAGGCAAGAAAGTGGGCGTGCAGAATGGCACCACGCACCAGAAATTCATCATGGATAAACATCCGGAAATCACCACCGTGCCTTACGACAGCTACCAGAATGCGAAACTGGATCTGCAAAACGGTCGTATTGATGCGGTATTCGGCGATACCGCGGTGGTAACCGAGTGGCTGAAGGCCAACCCGAAACTGGCCGCGGTGGGCGACAAAGTGACGGATAAAGACTACTTCGGCACCGGCCTCGGCATCGCTGTGCGTCAGGGCAATACCGACCTGCAGCAGAAATTTAACGCTGCGCTGGAAAAAGTGAAAAAAGATGGGACTTACGAAACCATCTACAACAAATGGTTTCAGAAGTAATTCCTGAATGAACGAATTTTTTCCTTTAGCAAGCGCCGCCGGGATGACCGTCGGCCTTGCCCTTTGTGCACTGGTCATCGGCCTGGTGCTGGCGATGTTCTTTGCGGTCTGGGAGTCGGCGAAATGGCGCCCGGTCGCCTGGGCGGGTTCCGCGCTGGTGACGGTGTTGCGCGGGCTACCGGAGATTCTGGTGGTCCTGTTTATCTATTTCGGCTCCTCTCAGTTGCTGCTGATGCTCTCCGACGGCTTCACGCTGAATCTCGGCGTGGCGCAGATCCCGGTGCAGATGGAGATCGAGAACTTCGATGTCAGCCCGTTCCTGTGCGGCGTGATTGCGCTGTCGCTGCTTTATTCCGCTTATGCCTCGCAAACCCTGCGCGGTGCGCTGAAGGCCGTGCCGGTCGGTCAGTGGGAATCCGGTCAGGCGCTGGGGTTGTCGAAAAGCGCGATTTTCTTCCGTCTGGTGATGCCGCAGATGTGGCGTCATGCGTTGCCGGGGCTGGGGAATCAGTGGCTGGTGCTGCTGAAAGATACGGCGCTGGTTTCGCTTATCAGCGTGAATGACCTGATGTTGCAGACCAAGAGCATCGCGACGCGTACCCAGGAGCCATTTACCTGGTACATCGTGGCGGCGGCCATTTATCTGGTGATCACCCTCTTCAGCCAGTACATTCTCAAACGCATTGACCTGCGTGCCACTCGCTTTGAACGGAGACCAGGCTGATGGTTGAGTATTTTCCTGAATTGCTGAAAGGGCTGCATACCAGCCTGACGCTGACCGTGGCGTCGCTTCTCGTCGCGCTGGTGCTGGCGCTGATTTTCACCATCATTCTGACGCTGAAAACGCCGGTACTGGTGTGGATTGTGCGTGCGTATATCACGCTGTTCACCGGTACGCCGCTGCTGGTGCAGATCTTCCTGATTTACTACGGGCCGGGCCAGTTCCCGACGCTGCAGGAATATCCGCTGATCTGGCATCTGCTGTCGGAACCGTGGCTGTGCGCGCTCCTGGCGTTGTCGCTCAACAGTGCGGCCTACACCACCCAGCTGTTTTACGGTGCCGTCCGCGCCATCCCGGAAGGGCAATGGCAATCCTGCGGCGCGCTGGGGATGAGCAAGAAAGACACGCTGGCGATCCTGTTGCCGTATGCGTTTAAGCGTGCCCTTTCCTCTTACTCCAACGAAGTGGTGTTGATCTTTAAGAGTACCTCTCTGGCGTACACCATCACATTAATGGAAGTTATGGGTCACGGGCAGTTGCTCTACGGGCGGACTTATGATGTTATGGTATTCGGCGCAGCGGGAGTGATTTACCTCATCGTCAACGGTCTGCTGACACTGATGATGCGCCTTATCGAACGCAAAGCACTGGCCTTTGAAACACGAAAATAATCTGCCGGTGTTATTAGCAAAAATTGCATAGTTTTGTATCATCCAGACGGGCAAGTACCTTTACTTCCCGTCTTTTTTTATTTTCATAAAAATACTTACTCATTTTTATTGCATATAAATTCATTTAATGGCATCGTAAAGTCATGCCGCATATGGCACTACATCATAAGATTGACAGACGGGAGCTTTCGCATGAAAAAATTACTTCTGGCGGCAATGTTTGCCACTTTTGCCACCGGCGCAGTCGCTGCGGAAAAAATCAGTTTTGGCGTTTCCGCCACCTACCCTCCTTTTGAATCGCTGGACGCCAGCAACCAGATTGTCGGTTTTGATATCGATCTGGCGAAGGCGCTGTGCAAACAAATGCAGGCAGAATGCACTTTCACCAACCACGCCTTTGACAGCCTGATCCCGTCACTGAAGTTTAAGAAATACGACGCGGTGATTTCCGGTATGGATATCACCCCGGAGCGTAGCAAACAGGTCACTTTTACCGACCCGTACTATGCCAACTCGGCGGTGGTGATTGCGAAGAAAGACGCTTATAAGACGTTCGACGATCTGAAAGGCAAACGCATCGGCATGGAAAATGGCACCACGCACCAGAAATATTTGCAGGATAAGCACCCGGAAGTGAAAACCGTGGCGTACGACAGCTACCAGAACGCGATCATCGACCTGAAAAATGGCCGTCTCGACGGGGTGTTTGGTGATACCGCGGTGGTGAATGAGTGGCTGAAAACCAACCCGCAACTGGGTACCGCTACGCCGAAAGTGACCGATCCGCAATACTTCGGCACCGGTCTTGGCATCGCGGTTCGCCCGGACAACAAAGCGCTGGTGGAGAAACTGAACGGCGCGCTGAAAGCCATCAAAGCCGATGGCACCTATCAGAAAATCAGCGACCAGTGGTTCCCGGGCTAAAAACCCGAAGCCAGAATCAAGCCGGAGAAATCCGGCTTCTTTATGCCTGATGCAGACGTACGGTCAGGCCGCGCAGGAAATAACGCAGGAACTGATCCCCACACTCACGGAAATTTTTGTGTTCCGGGGCGCGCATCATGGCGGTAATTTCCGGCATTGATACACGGAATTTTTGTTCGGTGAGGATCGCCAGAATATCATCCGTTTTCAGGGAAAAGGCGATGCGCAGTTTCTTCAGCACGATGTTGTTATTCAGTCTGCGCTCAAGCGCCAGCGGCGGCGCGTCTTCGTCACGGCCGCGTTTGTCGTAAATCAGACCGTTCAGCAACGCGGACAGCACGATGTCAGGGCAACGTTCATACCCCTCTTCCTCTTCTTTTCGCAACCAGGGCGCAATCTGCGCTTCTGTCACGTCCGTTTCGCCGAGCGCAATCAGCCGCACCAGACCCTGGTTGTTGGTTTTCAGGGCGTAGCGCAGGCTACGTAAAATATCGTTATTCAGCATGTTGCCTTCAGAAAATTAAGATGTTGACCCGGCAAGCACAAACCGCCGGGCAAAAAACGATGACTGGATCAGACGCAAGCCTCTAGTGTAACCGCAACCGGGCTACAACCCAATCGCCTCTTTCAGGCTTTTCAGGTAACGACGACTGACCGGCACGGTTTGCCCGGCACGCAGCAACAGTTCCGCCTGACCATTTTCTTCAAGGCGGATCTCTTTGACATGCGCCAGATTGACCAGATGCTGACGATGGCAGCGCACCAGCGGCGTGCGGCTCTCCAGCGTGCGTAGCGTTAACTCGGTAAACCCTTCTTTGCCTTCGTGGCTGGTGACGTACACGCCGCTCATCCGGCTGCTGACAAACGCCACATCTTCCATCTGCAACAGGTAGATCCGGCTGTGACCGGTGCAGGGAATGTATTTCAGCACCTGCTGGTTTTCGCCGAGGACTGAGACATCCTGCAGCGTGCGCTCCTGGCGCAGGCGCGTCAGGGTTTTGTCCAGCCGCGTCGCTTCAATGGGTTTGAGCAGATAGTCAAACGCGTGCTCTTCGAAGGCTTTTACCGCGTATTCATCGAACGCAGTGAGAAAAACGATGTACGGCCGGTGTTCCGGGTCGAGCATGCCGACCATCTCCAGCCCACTGATACGCGGCATCTGAATGTCGAGAAACAACACGTCCGGGCGCAGGCGATGCACGGCGCCAATGCCTTCGACCGCATTTGAACACTCACCCACTATTTCAATATCGTTTTGTTCCTGAAGCAGAATGCGCAGATTCTCTCGAGCCAGGGGTTCATCATCAACAATCAGCACATTCAGCATGCCGTCTCCTCCAGAGGCAGTCTCAGAGTGATACGAGTAAACCGTTCCGGTTCACAGGCTACCGTGATACCGCAGTTATCACCAAAGCGGGCGCGAAGTCGTTTATCCACCAGATTCATGCCCAGTCCGCTGGCGTTTCCCCTGGGTTGATACAATCCGGCGTTATCTTCGATATCCAGTTGCAGATACTGACCATGCTGGCTCGCCTGAATGGAGATCTCGCCCACGCCGAGATGTTGTGACGTGCCGTGTTTGATCGCGTTCTCCACGATAGGCTGTAGCGTAAACGCGGGCAGTTGTTGATGCGACAGCGATTCCGGCACACACAGCGTCACCTGCAGGCGAGACTGAAAGCGCGCCTTTTCGATTTGCAGATAGGCGTTAACATGCTCGATTTCATCCGCCAGCGTCACCACTTCCGACGGCCGCTTCAGGTTTTTGCGAAAGAAGGTCGACAGGTACTGCACCAGTTGCCCGGCCTGATCGCTGTCGCGACGAATCACCGCCATCAGCGTATTCAGCGCATTAAACAGGAAATGCGGATTCACCTGCGCGTGCAGCAGTTTGATTTCCGATTGCGTCAGCAGCGCCTTTTGCCGTTCGTACTGCCCGGCGAGGATCTGCGCTGACAACAACTGCGCGATCCCCTCGCCCAGCGTGCGGTTAATCGAACTGAACAGGCGATTTTTCGCTTCATAGAGCTTGATGGTGCCAATCACGCGCTGATTCTCACCCCGTAACGGGATCACCAGCGTCGAACCGAGCTTGCAGTGCGGGTGAATAGAACAGCGGTACGGCACTTCATTGCCATCGGCATAGACCACATCGCCGGTATCAATCGCTTTTTGCGTGTAGGACGATGAGATCGGTTTGCCCGGCAGATGATGATCATCGCCAATGCCGGTGAAGGCCAGCAGCTTATCGCGATCGGTGATCGCCACCGCGCCAATATCCAGCTCCTGAATCAGCACCTGCGCCACCTTCATGCTGTTCTCTTCGTTAAAACCCTGGCGCAAAATCCCTTCTGTCGACGCCGCCACCTTCAGCGCCGTCGCGGAAAACGCCGAGGTGTATTTTTCAAACATCGCCCGTTTGTCGAGCAGAATACGCATAAACAGCGCCGCGCCAACGGTATTGGTGACCATCATTGGCGCAGCGATGCTTTGTACCAGATGCAGGGCATCGTTAAATGGACGCGCAATCGCCAGAATGATCAGCATCTGAACCAGCTCGGCAAAACAGGTGATCGCCCCGGCGGTAAGCGGGCTGAATACTTTGTCGGGGCGGCCACGGCGAATCAGTACGCTGTGCACCAGTCCACCCAGCAGCCCTTCGACAATGGTCGATATCATGCAGCTTAGCGCCGTCATGCCGCCCATCGAATAGCGATGAAGCCCACCGGTCAACCCGACCAGCCCTCCCACTACCGGGCCGCCCAGCAAGCCGCCCATCACAGCGCCTATCGCGCGGGTATTGGCAATGGAATCTTCAATATGCAGACCAAAGTAGGTCCCCATAATGCAGAAAATGGAAAAGGTGACGTAACAGAGAAGTTTGTGCGGCAGACGCACGGTGACCTGCATCAGCGGAATAAAGAGCCGTGTTTTGCTCATCAGCCAGGCGATGACCAGAAATACACACATCTGCTGAAGCAGCAGCAACACCAGATTAAACTCGTACATACCCGACCTGAGCCATACCACGCCTGAAAGGACGTAATCTACCCTGCCCGGGAAAAACTTTCTTTGAAGCGAGGCATAAAAACGGAAAAACCCGGTTAAGATCACGCTTTTGTTACCCCTTTTTCACCTTCTCCGGCTTAGTTTTGAACAAAAAACGAACAAATTTTCCTGGTTCGGGATTTAGTGACTACAGTTAAAATGGGAAGCTAGTGGCAAAGGTGAAAACATGGCGCTTTACAGCATCGGTGAAGTGGCTCTGCTTTGTGACATCAATCCTGTAACGCTACGCGCCTGGCAGCGCCGCTATGGATTGCTAAAACCACAACGCACGGACGGCGGACACCGCTTATTCAATGAAGAAGATATCGATCGTATTCGGGAGATCAAACGCTGGATAGACACCGGCGTTCAGGTCGGTAAAGTCAAATCGCTGCTGTGTGAAAAGACCAGCGCGCAGCATACTGGCTGGCTGGAGCAACAGGAGATGCTGCTCAGCTACCTGCAAAATGGCAATCTGAACCGGCTACGGCTGTGGATCAAAGAGCGCGCTCGCGATTACCCCGCCCAGACGCTGGTGACCTATCTGTTCATTCCGCTCCGTCGACGTCTGCAAAGCCAGCAGGCCACTCTGCATATGCTGTTAAGCATGCTCGACGGCATCTTAATCAACCATATTTCGCATTGCCTGCTGAGCAGCCACCGCAAAGCGGGGAAAGAGGCGCTGGTGGTCGGCTGGAATATTCATGACACCACCCGCCTGTGGCTGGAGGGCTGGATGGCCTCGGAGCAGGGCTGGCGGGTTGATATTCTCGCCCATTCGCTGACCCAGTTACGGCCGGACATTTTCGAAGGTAAAACGTTGCTGGTATGGTGTGGTGAATCGCCGTCTTCGTTGCAGACACAACAACTGGCGCGCTGGCGGGAAGCGGGTTACGAGATAGTCCCTCTCGGCGCCTGAGATAACGTCAACGCTGTCGTTTAATAACAAAGCGGTTTCATAGTAGAATAACGGTATTAACACAGGAGCCTGCTATGAAACCCGCCAAAATTGCTGTTATTACTCTCTTTACGCTGATGGCTATCGGCGGCATCAGTGGCGTGATGCTCGCGGGATATTCGTTTATTGTTCGGGGCGGTGTCGGCTGAGCCAGCGGTTCAGCCGCTCAAAACAGCGGTCGATAATAATGGCCGCCAGCGCCACCAGAATCGCCCCCTGAAGCACATACGCCGTATTAAACCCGCTCAGGCCGATGATAATCGGCGTGCCGAGTGTGTTGGCGCCTACGGTTGACGCAATGGCCGCAGTGCCAATGTTAATGATGACCGAAGTGCGGATCCCCGCCAGAATCACCGGCGCCGCCAGCGGCAGTTCCACTTTCATCAACCGCTGCCAGCCGTTCATCCCCATCCCTTTCGCCACACTGCTGACGCTTTCCGGCACCGCCGCCAGCCCCGCCAGCGTTCCCTGTAAGACCGGCAAAATGCCGTAGAGGATCAGCGCGATAATAGCGGGTTCACGACCAAAGCCCATCACCGGAACCGCAATCGCCAGTACGGCCACCGGCGGAAAGGTCTGCCCCATCGCCGCAATAGTCTCGACCAGCGTGCGAAATTCACGCCCGGCCGGGCGCGTCACCAGTATTCCCGCGCCAACGCCGAGCACCACCGCGACCAGGCTCGACACGCCCACCAGCCAGAGATGCGCCAGCGTCAGCATCAAAAAACTCTCCTGCTGATAGAGCGGACGAGGCAACTGCGGGAACAGCGCACGGAACAACGGACCACTGTGCGGCAACAGCCACAGCAGCGCGATAAACAGCGCAATCAGCCACAGAAGCGGGTCACGAAACCGTCGCACCGTTTTCCTCCTCACGCAACAGATCGGCGAAATGCAACACGCCGCACGGCTCGCCCTGCGCATTCACCACCGGCAGGCTGAGCCGCTGTTGTGCCACAAACGCCGACAGCGCCTCGCGCAGGCTCATCGCTTCCTGCAATGGTTCGCCCTGAGCGTGTTCATCACGGCGCAGGTAATGCCCCACTTCGCGCAGCGACAGCAGCCGTATGCCCAGCTCACTGTTGCCGAAAAAGGTGCGAACAAACTCGTTACGCGGATGGCTTAACATCTCCAGCGGCGTGCCCTGCTGGATCACTTCGCCGCCATCCATTAACACCAGATGATCGGCAAGGCGCAGCGCCTCGTCGATGTCATGCGTAACCAGCACAATCGTTCGCCCGAGCAGACGATGAATGCGGCTCATCTCCTGCTGGAGCGCGGTGCGGGTCACCGGGTCGAGCGCGCCGAAGGGTTCATCCATCAACAGCACTTCCGGGTTCGCCGCCAGCGCCCGTGCCACGCCAACGCGCTGCTGCTGCCCGCCCGACAACTGATGCGGGTAACGTTCGCGCAATGCAGGCTCCAGACCGAGCAGCGCCATCAATTCCTCAATGCGCTGGTCGATTTTACCGCGCGACCATTTCTGCAGTTGCGGCACGGTGGCGATGTTCTGCGCCACCGTCCAGTGGGGGAAAAGCCCAATCGACTGGATGGCGTAGCCCATCCGCCGACGCATTTCGAGCACGGGCTGCTGACGAATTTCTTCCCCGGCAAAACGGATGATGCCGCTGTCGTGCTCCACCAGCCGGTTAATCATCTTCAGGGTGGTCGATTTCCCGGAGCCGGAGGTACCAACCAGCACTGAAAACGCCCCTTCACGCAGGTTCAGGGAGAGATCTTTTACCGCCTCCAGGCCAGAGAAGCTTTTGCTCACATGCTCAAATTCAATCATTTCGCTCCCCTTTCAGCAGGGCTATCCACAGGCCAAACAGCGCATCCAGCACCACCGCCAGCACAATTGTTGGGATCACGCCCAACAGGACCAGATCCAGCGCGCTGCTCAGTAGCCCCTGGAATACCAGCGCCCCAAACCCGCCTGCGCCGATGAGCGCGGCGATCACCGCCATGCCCACCGTTTGCACCACCACCACCCGCAGGCTGCGCAGCAGCACCGGCAACGCCAGCGGTAGCTGAACCTGCCAGAAACGCTGGCGAGGGCTCATCCCCATGGCCACCGCGCTTTCGAGAATATCCGGCGGCACCTGACGCATGCCCGCCACCACCCCGCGCACCAGCGGCAGTAACGCATAGAGCACCAGTGCAATCAACGCGGGCGCCAGCCCGGTACCGGCAATACCGAGGCTCGCCAGCGCCGGAAACTGCTGTACCAGCCCGGCCAGCGGCGCAATCAGCAAACCAAACAGCGCGACGGAGGGAATAGTCTGAATAATGTTCAGGGTGGTAAAAACGGAGGTCTGACGCGAATCGTGGCGGTAACACCACAGGCCGAGTGGAATGCCGATCACCAGCCCCGGCAGCAGCGTACCGAACAGCAACGTCAGGTGCTGCACCAACGCATCATTAAAGACTTCCTGCCGGTTACTGTATTCCTTCAGCAGCGAGAGATCGTCCAGCTTCCCCAGCCACAGCAGCACGCAGGGGATGATCCAGATCTGCGCATTAAGCAACCAGCGCCAGACGGAACGGCGGGACAACCGCTTCGCGGTATCGCTGCAAATCAGCAATGACAGCGCCAGCCATAGCCATAATCCGCTACCCGGTGAGGTTCTCGCCAGCGGGCTTTCGCTGGTGACCAGCAGCGTTGCCGCGTGTCCGGCAGACCAGAACAGTGTGATGAACGCGAATTGGGCGAGGAAAAATGTTGTCCACAGCGGGAACCTGCCGGGCAGCAGGCTGAGCACAATGAAAGCCGCAGGCAGCGCCAGCAGCCAGTAAGAAGAGAAAGCGCTAATCTGCCAGAGTTGCCGCCCCTCGCCCGACATCAGCCGGTTGGGCGCATAGTTGATAAACGGGAGCATTGCGGCTGCCAGTGCAATCAGCACCAGCAGCAGCACGACCCGGTTATGACATTGAATCGACACGGTTGTATTACTTCACCAGCCCTTTTTGTTTCAGGTAGTCAGCGGCCACTTTTTTAGCATCCAGCCCTTCCACGGCGATGCTGGCGTTCAGTTGCTGCAGCGTTTTCTCATCGAGACTTTCGAAGACAGGTTTCAGCCATTCGCCAATCTGCGGATACGCTTTCAGCACCGCCTCACGAACCACCGGCGTGGGAGCGTAAATCGGCTGCACACCTTTCGGATCGCTCAGGGTTTGTAATCCCAGCGCGGCCACCGGGCCGTCGGTACCATAGGCCATCGCGGCGTTCACGCCAGAGATCTTCTGCGCCGCCGCTTTGATGGTTACCGCGGTATCGCCCCCGGCCAGCGACAACAGTTGTTCCTGGTTCAGTTTGAACCCGTAGGCTTTCTCAAATGCGGGTAACGCATCTGTTCGTTCGATAAATTCAGCCGATGCCGCCAGCTTAAATGTACCGCCCTCTTTAAGATAGCGACTGAGATCCGCAAGCGATGTGAGTTTGTTTTCCTTCGCCAGTTCCTGACGAACAGCGATCGTCCAGGTGTTGTTGGCAGGTGCAGGCGTCAGCCAGACCAGCTTGTTCTGCTCAGCGTCCAGCTTTTTGACTTTTTCATAGCCCTGCTGAGCATTTTTCCAGGCCGGATCGTTCTCTTCTTTGAAGAAAAACGCGCCATTGCCGGTATATTCCGGGTAGATATCCAGCGCCCCCGAGGTGATAGCACCCCGCACGACAGGCGTTGTACCGAGTTGAACTTTATTGACCGTTTTGACGCCGTGGCTTTCCAGCACCTGCAAAATGATATTGCCAAGCAGCGCCCCTTCGGTATCAATTTTCGATCCGACTTTGACCGGCTCCGCGGCCTGGAGCGGCAGACTGAATGCCGCCACGAGCGCCATCGTCGCCGCCCACCCCTTTGTCATTGTCATGCGATTTTCCTCGTGATTTACGCTCTTTTTCATAGCCTTGAATGAAAAGCGTAGACGAAAACGGTTCGTTTAACCGGAGAATGCGTGATTATCTGAGTGAGTACAACCCTTTTTACCAGTTCCCGTATGGATAGGTTTTACCCTTAATAAATTCCGGGGTATCACCGAAATAGACATATCCGTTGGGGTGCTCTGTGATGCCCTGGCAAAACTTCATCTCTTTACCGCTACGGGTGACCATCTGGGCAGGTGTTACCGGGATATTGGAGTAACGACCGACCTCTTCTAACCAGAGTCGCACTTTGCCCTCGGGAGCGAGTCCGATCAAAAGCGTGTCATACCAGACGACATCGCCGAAACGATCGCGATGATCAGCAGGAGTTTTCATCCGCTGCCAGGTCTCCGGCGAAAAGAGAATACTGGTTTCATAGCTTCGCTTATCGATCACCGAATCCCAGCAGAACAGCATATACTGTGGTGGCTTTTTCACTTTATTAAACTGGGGATACCGCCCCACATTTAGCGCCCAGGTTCCCACGCTGGAAGGATTTTCCTGAGTAGAATCCAGCGTACCAAAGCGATATAAATAACCATCTGTATCAAGTACCTGAGCATAAACAGTGATAGCAGGTAGTGCATAAGGAGTAAAAAATGCAAAACCCCATTCACCGTAGGGCAACGTCCTGTCTCCCTCCGCCGCCTGACGTGACTGCAGGGGGTGTGAAGCGGGATAGTGACAACCCGCTACAAGCGCCAGCATCAGAAGGGCAAGCGTTATTGTGTTTTTTATCTGCATTACCAGCTCCCGTACGGATAGGTTTTATCCTTAATAAATTCCGGGGTATCACCGAAATAGTGATATCCATTCGGGTGCCGGGTAACGCCCTGGCAAAACTTCATCTCTTTGCCGCTGCGGGTGATCATCTGGGCGGGAGTCACCGGGATATTGGGGTGACGACCGACCTCTTCCAACCAGAGTCGCACTTTGCCTTCAGGAGCAAGTCCGATCAAAAGCGTGTCATACCAGACGACATCGCCGAAACGATCGCGATGATCAGCAGGAGTTTTCATCCGCTGCCAGGTCTCCGGCGAAAAGAGAATACTGGTTTCATAGCTTCGCTTATCGATCACCGAATCCCAGCAGAACAGCATATACTGTGGTGGCTTTTTCACTTTATTAAACTGGGGATACCGCCCCACATTTAGCGCCCAGGTTCCCACGCTGGAAGGATTTTCCTGAGTAGAATCCAGCGTACCAAAGCGATATAAATAACCATCTGTATCAAGTACCTGAGCATAAACAGTGATAGCAGGTAGTGCATAAGGAGTAAAAAATGCAAAACCCCATTCACCGTAGGGCAACGTCCAGTCGCCCTCCGCCGCCTGACGTGACTGCAGGGGTTGTGATGTGGGGCTGTGACAGCCAGTCATCACCGTAAAGAGTAAAAAAATAGCGAACATTTTCTTTTTCATGCTTTTTTTCCATCCATGTTATAGACAGTGCGGATCCAACCCTCATCCGGACGATTAACAAAACTCACGATTTCCGCTGGTGCCGCGCCGCCCTGAATATCGCCCTGTTTGTTGATTTCAATGGCATTCCAGTTAGCGGAACAGTGAATATAACGCGATGCCAGCACGTCCAGTTCCTCAGAGGTAAAGCCGGTAACGGCGTCATAACGACGGGCTTTTTCCCCTTGGGCGAGCGCTTTTTTCGCAAGAAGCTGTAACTCCGCAGGTAAAACCAGTGCAGGGTCGTCGGTATCTGCGTTATTGAATACCACCCCCGCGGCTTCAGCGGCGGCAATCATTACCCGTAGAGTGACCTTCGACCAGTCATTACGCACGATCCGCTGGCGGAGCGTCAGCGCAGCAAAACTGCGCTTTTGCATCTGTCCGTACCGATCAGTGGGCATTCGATCATCAGCCCAGACCTCCGGGATAATGGGATTATTGCGGATGATCGGCGCAATCGCCGGAGATGCCTCCATCACCCGTAATTGCGCCATCGTCAATCGATACGCCCGGGTTTTCTCTCCTGGCTGGTTCCGCGGTACCGTTTCAGTCTGCGGCCGGGTCAGGAACAGCGCCTCTCTTTCTTGCGGCAAATAACCGCCGCCGATATCAGAGTGAACGCCGGGCAGCATCAATTCCGGCCAGCCCGGACGGACACTGTTTGAAGCAAAATTGAAGCGACACTCATGTCCGGCGGTGATCTGAAAAACTTTCTCCGCTACGCCGGGACGCAGCCGGATCCTGACCTCGCCGGTGTCCGCACTGTGCGGATTCATACCATTTAAAGGAGTACCGATGGCTGCGACCGTATCAAAGAGGCCGATAAAACGCGTCTTACCCGCAGGCGCGCCGCTGTAAGTGATATCTCCCATCCCCTGCCGGATAGCGGCGATAATGGCGCGATCTTCTTCCTGTACGCGGTTGGCAAAATGCCGCGCGGCAGCGGCGCCACGACTAAAACCGAAAATGTCGAACTGTAGGGCGTTGATTTCGATATCTTCATGCAAACGTTCAAGTACCGCTCTGAGAGCGGATGGAATCTGTCGCACCGCATCATCTGTTTTCGCTATCACTCCGGTATCTGAAATCCCCAATCCCATCCCGATCTGGCTGTCCGCTTCCCCTGCACGGGTACCGATCCCTTCGACATAAATTCGTCCCTGGACATTTTTGCTATTAGCAGGCATGTCGATTTTGTACAACTCATGCAACCAATGAATATTGGTGTAATAGCCTTTGTAGCTGGTAGCATCGCTGCCGGAGATCCCCAGTTGCATTTGTGCGTTACGTTCGAGAATGCTGACTGCATCGGGGTTATCGATATCAAAATGTTGTGCGGTACAGGCGGCCAGCATATTGCGGGTATTCACGGCATTATTGCCGGTGCCATCGAAGAATATCCCCAGCGTTAGCGTTAACTTTCTTTTAGCGGGTGGCGTTTCCTGTGGTGGTATTTCAGGTGGGTAGATCTCATTATAATTTTCCGGCGTGACCAGATAATCATATTCCGTACCGGCAGCGAGGTGTCGACAGTGAATATAATCATAGCTGACCGTTATATATTCCTGATGAATATTATCAACCACAGCATGACATTGAATCTGTTGTATGGATGCGCCCCGCAAGTTAATCGCGTAATACGCTTCCCATCTTCCTGCAGGACTCATACGGTAAAAGCTAAAATTGAGCGTTAACCGTTCATTATGATTGATTGCCTGCATCAATAATGGTGAGCTTTTATCGACAGGCTTACAAAAGGTTACCCCTTGTGGCACAAGCTGTTGCGGATTTCTTGTCAGGCTTTGCTTCAGGCTAAAAACAAAAATCTCATCGGGATGGGATTGTTGATAATGGTTACCGACAGAATCAACGCTGCCACAGCCGGACGAAATAAGGCCCTGCTGCGCACCGCGCAGCGTCAAATAAATAATATCACTCATTGAATTACATCCGTTTAATAACTTCAATCAATGTAATTAATGTCGAAGGCATTAATGTCAGCCATCGTTATAAACGGATGTTGAAAATTAATACAATAAAAATGGAAAAGAACGCTCTTTTTGTTTATTGCCTGCCTGAAGATTATTTCCTCCAGGCAGGCAACTTATTTTATTTCAACGCAAATTCACCCTGTTTCACCCGGGCGGAATCGACACCGATGAAGACATTGAATTTACCCGGTTCCGCGTCATATTTCATGCGCTGGTTCCAGAACTTCAGTGCATCCACGTCGATCGGGAAGCTGACGGTCCGGGTTTCGCCGGGTTTGAGGTTCACCTTCTCAAAACCACGCAGCTGTTTCACCGGCCGGCTCATTGAGGCGGTGACGTCCTGCAGGTACATCTGGATCACCGTCGCCCCTTCACGCTTGCCGGTGTTGGTCACCTCGACACTGGCAGTAACTTTGCCGTCTCGTTTCATCGTGGGCGCCGACATCTTCACGTCGGATACGGTGAAGGTGGTGTAGCTCAGGCCATAGCCGAACGGATAGAGCGGCCCGTTGGCTTCGTCAAAGTAGCGCGAGGTGTATTTGTTTGGTTTTTCCGGGTTATACGGACGACCAGTATTGAGATGGCTGTAATACACCGGGATCTGCCCGACGGAGCGCGGGAAAGACATGGGCAGTTTACCGGACGGGTTGTAATCGCCAAACAGCACATCGGCGATGGCGTTGCCGCCTTCAGTACCGGCAAACCAGGTTTCGAGAATCGCGTCGGCCTGTTGATCTTCTTTTACCAGCGCCAGCGGACGACCGTTCATCAGCACCAGCACCAGCGGTTTACCGGTGGTTTTCAGTGCCGCAATCAGGTCACGCTGGCTTTGCGGGATGGTGATGTCGGTGCGGCTGGAGGCTTCGTGCGCCATTCCCTGCGCTTCACCGACCACCGCCACAACCACGTCAGACTGCTTCGCCGCGGCAACGGCTTCGTCAATCATCGCTTGCGGCGAGCGCGGGTCGACCACCACGGCCGGTTCATACTGGTTGAGGAAATCCACAATGCCTTTGTCGCTGGTGACGTTCGCCCCTTTGGCGTAAATCACTTTCCCCTGCGTCCCCACCGCGTTTCTGATGCCGGTCAGCAGCGTGACGGACTGATCAGCCACCCCGGCGGCAGACCAGCTACCCATCATGTCGCGCTTGCTGTCGGCCAGTGGGCCAACCACCGCGACGGTAGCGGTTTTCTTCAGCGGCAGCGTATCAAGGCGGTTTTTCAGCAGTACCAGGCTTTCACGCGCCACTTCGCGCGCCTCTTTACGATGCAGACGACTTTCGGCGTTAGTGTCTTGTGGGTCAGAACCTTTCGGCCCCAGATGGCTGTAGGGATCGTTAAACAACCCCATGTCGTATTTCACGTTCAGCACGTGACGGGTCGCGTCGTCCAGTTCCGCCATCGTGACTTTGCCCGACTTCACCAGCCCTGGCAGGTATTTACTGTAGTATTCGTCGCTCATGCTCATGTTAATGCCGGACTTGAGCGCCACGCGCACCGCGTCTTCCGGATCGGAGGCTGTGCCGTGTTTAATCAGCTCTTTGATCGCGCCATGGTCGGAAATGGTGATCCCCTTGAAGCCCCATTCGTCGCGCAGCAGATCTTTCAGCAGCCAGGAATCTGACGACGCTGGCGTACCGTTCAGCGAGTTCAGAGCCACCATCACCCCGCCGCTGCCCGCGTCCAGCGCCGCTTTGTACGGCGGCATGTAATCGTTGAACAGGCGCTGAGGGCTCATGTCGACGGTGTTGTACTCTTTACCGCCTTCCACGGCGCCGTAAGCGGCGAAGTGTTTGACGCTGGTCATCACCGAGTAGCGATCCGCCGGACTTTTACCCTGCATCGATTCCACCATGGTTTTCCCCATGATCGCCGTCAGGTAAGTATCTTCACCGAAGCCTTCTGAGACGCGGCCCCAACGCGGATCGCGGGAGACGTCGACCATCGGTGCCCAGGTCATGTTCAGGCCGTCGTCGGCCGCTTCATAGGCGGAGACGCGGCCCACAGTTTTCACCGCATCAAGGTTAAATGAAGAGGCGAGACCGAGGCTGTTCGGGAACACGGTGCGCTGACCGTGGATCACATCATAGGCAAAGAACAGAGGAATTTTCAGGCGGCTGAGCGCCATGACCTGATCCTGCATGGTGCGGATGTCCGGGCGAGTGACGGTATTGAAAATGGCGCCCACCTGCCCCGCTTTGATCATCTCCCGAATCGCTTCTTTCGGGTTATCCGGGCCTACGCTAATCAGGCGCAACTGACCAATTTTTTCATCGACGGTCATTTTCTTGAGCAATTCCGTGACAAACGCATCCCGCGCTTCGGGCGTCAACGGGTGGTTACCGAACAGGTCGTCAGCCAGAGCAGGTTGCAACGCCAGACTAACGGCAACGCCAACAGAACATAGCCATTTCATTTATATTTTTACTCTCTATTTCGGGCCGGATAACCCGGCGAAACCGCGGTTTGCCATAAGCCTAAACGGCTGATAAGAATAATGCTAAGGTTATTCTCTGATTTTTCTACCGCATTCGCGAATCAAATTGTCATACAAAGCGCTATGCTTAAGCGCGACAAATTAGCTCACCACAAGGAGTGGGAAGATGTCTTCCACCACGATAACTGATAATAACGCCCTTCTGGCAGAACTCGCTCGTCTGGTTGGTCACACTCACCTGCTGACCGATCCGGCCAAAACACAACGCTATCGCAAAGGCTTTCGCTCGGGTCAGGGCGACGCGCTGGCGGTGGTTTTCCCCGGTTCGTTGCTGGAGCTCTGGCGTGTGCTGAGCGTCTGCGTCAGCGCCGACAAAATTATCCTGATGCAGGCAGCCAACACGGGTCTGACCGAAGGCTCTACGCCAAACGGCAACGATTATGACCGCGAGATTGTCATTATCAGCACCCTGCGCCTCGACAAACTGCATCTGCTCGATAAAGGCGAACAGGTACTCGCCTTCCCCGGCACCACGCTCTATTCGCTGGAAAAAGCGCTCAAACCGTTCGGGCGCGAGCCGCATTCGGTGATCGGCTCGTCGTGCATTGGCGCGTCGGTGATTGGCGGGATCTGCAATAACTCCGGCGGCTCGCTGGTGCAGCGCGGTCCGGCCTATACCGAAATGTCGCTATTCGCGCGCATTGACGAACAGGGCAAGCTGCAACTGGTTAACCATCTTGGCATTGATCTGGGTGAAACGCCGGAGCAGATCTTAAGCAAACTCGACGATGATCGCGTGAAAGAGAGCGACGTGCGCCACGACGGCCGCCACGCGCACGATCACGACTACGTCTCCCGCGTGCGCGACGTCAACGCTGATACCCCGGCTCGCTACAATGCCGACCCGGATCGTCTGTTTGAATCCTCCGGTTGTGCGGGGAAACTGGCGGTGTTCGCCGTGCGTCTCGACACCTTCCCGGCGGAAAAAAATCAGCAGGTGTTTTACATCGGCACCAATCAGCCGGAGGTGTTGACGGAAATCCGTCGTCATATTCTGGCGAACTTTGAGAACCTGCCGGTGGCCGGTGAATACATGCATCGCGATATTTACGATATCGCCGGACAGTACGGTAAAGACACCTTCCTGATGATCGACAAACTCGGCACCGACAAAATGCCGTTCTTTTTCACCCTGAAGGGGCGTACCGACGCGATGCTGGAAAAAGTGTCGCTGTTTAAACCGCATTTCACCGACCGCT
This sequence comes from Trabulsiella odontotermitis, assembly GCF_001297775.1. Lineage (GTDB taxonomy): Bacteria > Pseudomonadota > Gammaproteobacteria > Enterobacterales > Enterobacteriaceae > Trabulsiella > Trabulsiella odontotermitis. Next base: position 134,451 of record NZ_LIFX01000006.1, read on the forward strand.
TTATGCAGAAGATTGGTCACGTTTTCCCCAACCATCTGCCGTCACGCATGAAAGAATGGCGCGATAAATATGAACATCATCTGTTGCTGAAAATGGCAGGCGATGGCATTGAAGAGGCGAAACGCTGGCTGAATGACTATTTCCAGCAGGCTGAAGGCGCTTATTTCGAATGTACGCCGGAAGAAGGCAGTAAGGCGTTTTTGCACCGTTTTGCCGCCGCCGGGGCCGCCATCCGTTATCAGGCGGTTCATGCCGATGAAGTCGAGGATATTCTGGCGCTGGATATTGCGTTACGCCGTAACGACAGCGAATGGTTTGAGCATCTGCCGCCGGAAATCGACAGCCAGCTGGTGCATAAGCTCTATTACGGTCATTTCATGTGCCACGTTTTCCATCAGGATTACATCGTCAAAAAAGGGGTGGATGCGCATGCGCTGAAAGAGCAGATGCTGGCATTGTTGCGCGAGCGCGGGGCGCAATATCCGGCGGAGCATAACGTCGGACATCTGTATGAAGCGGCAGACAACCTGAAGCAGTTCTATCGCCAGAACGATCCGACCAACAGCATGAATCCGGGGATTGGTAAAACCAGCAAGCAGAAATACTGGGGTGAAACCGCCACCCCAGTCAGTAAGGCGGAATAAGGTTAATCCGCCTGGGTGGTTTGTTCACCGTGCAGCATGGCGTTCGCCATCTGTGCCTCGCGCTGTTTTTTATAGCTCAGCGCGGCAGGCGGAACCGGCATGATCTTCCCGGTTTCCACCCACGTCCGCAGACGGCTGGCATCGGCGAAGTGAGTGTATTTGCCGAAGGCATCCATCACCACCAGCGCCACCGGACGGTTGTTAATGACCGTGCGCATAATCAGGCAGTGCCCCGCCGCGTTGGTGAAGCCGGTTTTGGTCAGCTGGATATTCCAGTTATCGCGATACACCAGATGGTTGGTGTTGCGGAACGGCAACGTATAGGCCGGATGGGCAAACGTCGCGGTATCTTCCCGCGTGGTGCTGAGCTGGCCGATCAACGGATACTGCTTGCTGGCGATCAGCAGTTTGGTTAAATCCCGTGCCGTAGAGACGTTCTGGATTGATAGCCCGGTCGGTTCCACGTAGCGGGTATGCGTCATGCCCAGCGCTTTCGCTTTGGCATTCATCGCGTTGATAAACGCGCCGTAACCGCCCGGATAATGGTGCGCCAGGCTCGCCGCCGCGCGGTTTTCAGAAGACATCAGCGCCAGCAGCAGCATATTTTTGCGGCTGATCTGGCTGTTCAGACGAACGCGCGAATAGATCCCTTTCATTTCCGGCGTCTGGCTGATATCCACCGTCAGTATTTCATCCAGCGGCAGGTGCGCATCCAGAACCACCATCGCGGTCATCACTTTGGTGATCGACGCCATCGGGCGCACAAGGTCCGGGTGGCTGGAATAAATAACCTGATTAGTATTCAGATCGACAATCATCGCACTTCCGGATGCGATCTCCGGTTGCGCGGCCGCTGTGGTTGCAACGGTTTTCGCGCTCGCCTGTGGCGCAAAAGGCACTGCCAGCATCAGCGCAAGGCTGAGCAAGGACACTCGACATTTCTGCATGGTGAGATTTCTGGTTATTTTTTCGGCAAAAGATTAATGTAGCTGATTGTTTCAGGATTTCCTGAAGCTGCATCATACCCCGCAGAACTCCCGCGTCGCCAGCAGATAATCGTGAGGAAATGCTGCACCGCCGGAGAACCCGACGGTGCATAATTCAAACCGGTCAGAACAGACGGTAACCGTAACCCCAGAGGATCACTGTCAGCGCCAGCAGAACCTCAAGCACCAGCACGCCGATCGCCAGCGTCGAGCTGGAAAAGCTCAGGCCCTCTTCTTTGTTGATATTGAGGAAGGTCGGCACCCCCAAATAGAGCAGATAGCCGGTGTAGAATAGCGCAATCGTCCCCGCCAGCGCGCACAGCCAGACCAGCGGATAGAGTGCGACAATCCCGCTCAGGAACAGCGGTGTGGCGACATATCCGGCGAAGACCATACAGTGGCGTAGCGACGGGCGCTGCGGGTAATGACGCGCCATCCACCAGATGACTCGCCCCATCGCCGCGACACCGATGAGCATCAGCGCATAAAAGAGAACAGCAGAAAACAGGCCTGTCAGGGGCGACAGTTTAACTACCGTGCCATCGCCAAAATTCCAGCCAAGTTGCGTGGTACCAATGAAGGCGCAGATCACCGGGATCGCCGCCATGATTAACACATGGTGAGTGTAGTGATGCGAAACAGATTCGTTTTCGCCACGGATGACGTGCATTTCGCGCTCGGGATGTGAAAACAGTCCCCAGACATGGTTCATAAAACCCCCTTGTCACGGCTTCGTAGAATCACCCTTCAAGTATAAGACATACTGATAGATTATTTTGTGTACAGCGTGAAAAAGCAGATTAGCGCTATTTCCCGTCTTTGCCGCCGCAAGGGCGTCAGAGGGTATATGATTAACCACAGGTGTTGTTCAGGGAGTCCTTACTTCGTATGGATATCAACAGTCTGGTTTCACAGTATGGCTACGCCGCGCTGGTCATTGGCAGCCTGGCGGAAGGAGAAACCGTCACTCTGCTCGGCGGGGTAGCGGCGCATCAGGGATTGCTTAAATTCTGGCTGGTGGTGGTATCGGTGGCGCTCGGCGGGATGATTGGTGATCAGGTGCTTTACCTGCTGGGGCGGCGTTTTGGCGGTCGCCTGCTGCGGCGCTTCAAACGGCATAAAGCTAAAATCCGTTCGGCTCAGCGGCTGATCCAGCGCCGCCCTTACCTGTTCGTTATCGGTACCCGCTTTATGTACGGCTTTCGGGTGATTGGCCCGTTACTGATTGGTGCCAGCCGGTTGCCGCCGAAAATATTCCTGCCGCTTAACATTCTCGGGGCGATAATCTGGTCGCTGCTGTTTACCACCCTGGGCTACGTCGGCGGAGAAGTCATCGGCCCGTGGCTGCATAACCTCGACAAGCATCTTAAACACTGGATCTGGTTGCTGCTGGCAGTGGGTCTGGTGGTTGCCGTGCGCTGGTGGCTCAGGCGACGCGACAAAAAACGCGCGTCGCAGGAGGATTAAGGGCGTCGCGCCGCGTAAGCTTCGATGGCCCCAGCAATGGCGGCGGAATCCTGTAAAGTTCTGACTGCGGTAAACAACTCAGTCGCCTCGCGGTACTCTTTGCGTAAATACCCCAGCCACTGTTTGATACGGGCGACGTGATAAAGCCCGGTGTCGCCCTGTTTCTCCTTGCGGGAGTATGTCTGCAACAGCTTCACGACGTCAGGCCATGGCATGCGCGGTTCGTTGTATTTCACGACCCGGCTCAGGTTCGGCACGTTCAGCGCGCCACGGCCAATCATTACCGCATCGCAGCCGGTTGCCGCCATGCACGCCTGCGCACTGTCCCAGTCCCAGATTTCACCGTTGGCAATCACCGGGATGGTCAGCCGCTGGCGGATCTCGCCAATCGCCTGCCAGTCGATGCGTTCCGCTTTATAACCATCTTCTTTGGTGCGGCCGTGCACGACCAGTTCCGTTGCGCCCGCCTGTTGCACCGCGTCGGCAATTTCAAACTGTCGGTCGCCGCTGTCCCAGCCCAGCCGCACTTTCACCGTCACCGGCAGATGGGCCGGAACCGCTTCACGCATGGCTTTCGCGCCACGGTAAATCAGCTCCGGATCTTTCAGCAACGTCGCCCCGCCACCGCTACCATTGACCACTTTTGACGGACAGCCGCAGTTAAGATCCACGCCCCATGAACCCAGCGCGACGGCACGGGCGGCGTTTTCCGCCAGCCATTGCGGGTATTGCCCTAACAACTGAATGCGTACCGGCGTACCAGAGCCGGTGCGACTCTGATGATGCAGTTCCGGGCAAATACGATAAAACGATTTTTCCGGCAGCAGCTTATCCACCACCCGCAAAAATTCGGTGATACAGAGATCGTAATCGTTAACCTCAGTCAGCAGCTCGCGCACCAGCGAATCGAGCACGCCTTCCATCGGCGCCAGTAAAACACGCATATCGTTACCCGGAGAAAAAGAGGCGCTATCTTAGCGTTAACGGAAGCGGGAATGAAGTCTGTTATAACGGCTTCAGGCTACACTCAGTTACATGACTTTTCGCCAGCAAATTTGTAGGAATGCCAGATGAGCCACAGGGGGATCACAGGTATGCTCAGAATTCATGTTGTGATCGGTAGCACATTTCAGACTTTAATTGTATGATGAATGCGTTTCATCAAGGGTAATCACCATGAGTCAATCATTAAATATCATCTGGCAGTACCTGCGGGCGTTCGTCCTGATCTACGCCTGTCTGTACGCGGGAAATTTCATTGCCTCTCTGCTGCCTATCACTATTCCTGGCAGCATCATCGGCATGCTGATTTTGTTTGTCCTGCTGGCGCTGCAAATTTTGCCTGCAAAGTGGGTTAATCCCGGCTGTTATGTGTTGATCCGTTATATGGCGCTGCTGTTTGTGCCTATCGGCGTCGGCGTCATGCAATATTTTGATTTGCTGCGCGCCCAGTTCGGGCCGGTGGTGGTTTCCTGCGCCATCAGTACGCTGGTGGTTTTTCTGGTGGTGAGCTGGAGCTCACACCTGCTTCATGGTGAACGTCAGGTCGTCGGGCAAAAAGGAACGGAAGAATGATGCAGAACATCTGGTGGTCGTTGCCGTTGACCCTGCTGGTTTTTTTCGCTGCCCGCAAGCTGGCCGCGCGCTTTAAGATGCCGCTGCTTAACCCGCTGCTGGTGGCGCTGGTGGTGATTATTCCTTTCCTGCTGCTGACCGGGATTCCTTACGATCACTACTTTCAGGGCAGCAAAATCCTTAACGATCTGCTGCAACCGGCGGTGGTGGCCCTCGCTTTCCCGTTGTATGAACAACTGCACCAGATCCGCGCCCGCTGGAAATCCATTATCACCATCTGCTTTATTGGTAGCCTGGTGGCGATGGTCTCCGGCACCGCGGTGGCGCTGCTGATGGGAGCAACGCCGGAAATTGCCGCATCCGTGCTGCCGAAATCGGTCACGACGCCAATTGCGATGGCCGTCGGCGGCAGCCTTGGCGGTATTCCGGCTATCAGCGCGGTGTGCGTGATTTTTGTCGGCATCCTCGGTGCGGTTTTTGGTCATACTCTGCTTAATAAAATGCACATTCATACTAAAGCCGCCCGCGGGCTGGCGATGGGAACCGCGTCGCACGCACTGGGTACCGCCCGTTGCGCCGAGCTGGATTATCAGGAAGGCGCGTTCAGTTCGCTGGCGCTGGTGCTGTGCGGGATCATCACCTCCCTTCTGGCGCCGTTTATCTTTCCGGTTTTACTGGCCGTTCTGCATTAAAAAGGCGATACATCACACATTATTTCGTTGAATTTCATCAGTTGCACAGGTAGTGCGAAGTAGATCACATATAAAGCCGTAACAGGCCCGTAAACTACGCTCCCATTACATTGTTGAGAGGCAACGCCATGCATTCACGTTTTCATTCTGCTTTTGCACAGCTTGCAGATAATTTGCGGTCAGCTCTGGCCCCGATTCTGGCGGATGAGCATTTTCCCGCACTGCTGACGGCGGAACAGGTCGCGGCGTTACAAAAGGCCACCGGACTGGACGAAGACGCGCTGGCTTTCGCCCTCCTGCCACTGGCGGCGGCCTGTGCCCGCGCTGATCTCTCCCATTTTAACGTCGGGGCCATCGCCCGCGGCGTCAGCGGTACCTGGTATTTCGGCGGCAATATGGAGTTCATCGGCGCGACCATGCAACAGACGGTACACGCCGAGCAGAGCGCCATCAGCCACGCCTGGCTGCGCGGGGAAAAATCGCTGCAGGCCATCACCGTGAACTACACGCCGTGCGGTCACTGTCGTCAGTTTATGAACGAACTGAACAGTGGCCTGGCGCTGCGCATCAACCTGCCGGGCCGTGCGCCGCATACGCTGAAAGATTACCTGCCGGATGCCTTTGGGCCGAAGGATCTGGAGATCAAAACCCTGCTGATGGATGACCAGGATCACGGCTACACACTGGAAGGCGATGCGCTGGCGCAGGCGGCCATTACCGCTGCGAACAAGAGCCATATGCCCTACAGCAACTCGCCGTCCGGGGTGGCGCTGGAGTGCCGCGATGGCACGGTTTTCAGCGGCAGCTATGCGGAAAACGCGGCATTCAACCCGACGCTTCCGCCATTGCAGGGCGCGCTTAATCTCCTGAGCCTCAACGGTTACGACTACCCGGACATTCAGCGCGCCATTCTTGCCGAACGCGCCGATGCGCCGCTGATCCAGTGGGATGCGACCGCCGCAACGCTTCGGGCGCTCGGCTGCCAGAGTCTCGATCGCGTTCTGCTTTCCTGATCCCTCACTGCGCGGGCCCCGCGCCCGCGCTGATGAAAATCCCCCCAATTAACCTACTGTTTCTTGCGCTTACCGGGCGGGTAAAGTAGCCTGAGTGAAATAAAATCCGCCATCGAGTCAAGTTCATGTTAAAGCGTGTGTTATACAGCCTGTTAGTCCTTATCGGCCTGCTGCTGTTGACCGTGCTGGGTCTTGACCGCTGGATGAGCTGGAAAACCGCACCCTACATTTATGACGAGTTACAGGATCTGCCCTATCGTCAGGTCGGCGTGGTGTTAGGCACCGCCAAATATTACCGCACCGGCGTCATCAATCAGTATTACCGTTACCGGATTCAGGGTGCGCTCAACGCCTATAACAGCGGCAAAGTGAATTACCTGCTGCTGAGCGGCGACAACGCCCTGCAAAGCTATAATGAACCGATGACGATGCGTAAAGATCTTATCGCCGCTGGCGTCGACCCGACCGACATCGTGCTGGACTACGCCGGTTTCCGTACGCTGGATTCCATCGTCCGCACCCGCCGGGTATTCGATACCAACGATTTCATCATCATTACTCAACGCTTTCATTGCGAGCGCGCGCTGTTTATTGCCCTGCACATGGGCATTCAGGCGCAGTGCTACGCTGTGCCGTCGCCCAAGGATATGCTCAGCGTGCGGTTGCGTGAATTTGGCGCGCGCTTCGGTGCGCTGGCGGATCTCTATCTTTTCAAGCGCGAGCCGCGCTTCCTGGGGCCGCTGGTGCCTATCCCGTCGCAGCATGAAGTCCCGGAAGATGCGCAGGGTTATCCGTCAGTCACGCCTGAACAGTTGCTGGAGTTACAGGACAAACAAAGGAAAGAGTAATGGGCGACTATGCGCTGCTGGTGGGGAACGGGATCAATAATCTGGCCGACGGCAATTCCTGGTTTGATGTTCTGCAAAGCCTGGGGCTGAAATATCACATAACCATCGATACCAATAACAAACCCTTTCCCCTCGCCTACGAAGAAATCTACTTCACTATTTTAAAAGCGCAGCAAAGCAAGAACACGGAACGCAAGATCAAAGGCTTTATTGCCGATAAAATTCAAACCATTACCAGCAATGATATTCACCAGCACATCATGGCGCTCGACTGCCCGAATATCATGACCACCAATTACGATCTGGCGCTGGAAACCTGTCTGGTGAATGCCTCTGCGCTTAAAAACGACGGCATTATCAAGGAACAAAAATACAGCGTTTTTCGCCATCATCAGATCAACGACAAACGCCTCTGGCATATCCACGGTGATATCACCGTCGCCAACTCAATTACGCTGGGTTACGAACATTACAGCGGCTATTTGCAGGCGATGCGCAACTACACCGCCACTGGCAGCAGCTATGCAAAAGAAGAATTTAACACGCTCAAACCGTTGATCCGCCGCTTAGCGACGCCGGGCAAAGAATACAGTTGGATCGATAATTTTTTCCGCCGCAATGTGTATATTTTCGGCCTGACGCTGGACTTTGTTGAAATCGATCTGTGGTGGTTATTAACCTATCGCGAACGTTGCCGGTTGCTGAAAAACAGTGACAAGGAAATCACTAACCGGGTTGTCTATTACATTCCCGCCTGCTTCGCCGAAGATGAAAAATCCACCGCTAAAATCGCCCTGCTGGACAGCGTGGGCGTCACCGTGAATAAGCAGTTTGGTCAGTATTTCAAACGCAGCAAAGACGACGAAAAAGCGTATTACGTCGCCGTGATTGCGGATATTCAGAAGGCTGAAAAATAGCCCGGCACGGGAATATCCGTGCCGGGCCTGAGGAACGAGAACAAACTTATTTTTTGCGCGCGTACTTGAGGGAGTCAAGCGCAACAGCAAAGATAATGATCGCCCCTTTAATGATATACTGCCAGTACGGGTTCACGCCGATATACGTCAGGCCGTAGTTGATGACGGTGAAGATAATCACACCGGTCACCACCCCCAGCACGCTACCAACGCCACCGCTGAAGGAAACCCCGCCCACCACGCAGGCGGCGATGGCGTCCAGTTCGTACATAAAGCCGAGGTTGTTTGTCGCGGAGCCGATACGACCGGCTTCCAGCATCCCGCCGAACGCGTAGAACACGCCGGACAGCGCATAGATCATCAGCAGGTTGAGACCGACGTTAACACCGGAAACTTTCGCTGCTTCCGGGTTACCGCCGATGGCAAAAATGTTTTTGCCGAAGCGGGTTTTATTCCACAGGATCCAGACGAAAATAATGGCGATTAACGCATAGAACGTAATATACGAAAGCCTGAAACTGCCCAACGCCACAAACCCCTGGGCAAAGGTCGAGAAGTGCGAATCAAACCCGGAAATCGGTGATGCGCCGACGAAATCGTAATAAAGGGAGTTAATCCCGTAAACAATAATCATCGTACCCAGCGTGGTAATAAATGGCGTGACGTTCAGGTAAGCAATGATAATACCGTTCACCAGGCCGATGACCGCGCCAATTGCGCAGACGATCAGGATCACCAGCGGAATCGGCATGGTTGCCATATCCGGGAACACTTTGTTCGCATTATCAATCGACTGGAGGAGCGTTGCGGCGATAACCGCTGCCAGCCCGACCTGGCGACCCGCGGAAAGGTCGGTCCCCTGGGTGACAATCAGGCCTGCCACGCCCAGCGCGATGATAATACGTACCGAAGACTGCGTCAGGATGTTACTTAAGTTCAGCAGACTTAAGAATGTGGGGTCCTGGAAAATAATAATCGCCAGTAAGACTAAAAGAACGACGTAAATACCGCCATCTTTCAGATAGGTAAGAAAACTTTTTTTATTCAATGCACTCATGAGTGGCCCCTGATCTTAAAGGTGCAAAGACGCAAGACGCAGAATTTCGTTTTGCGTTGTCGTTTTGGTATCAACAATACCGGCGACGAGTCCATTGCTCATCACCAGAATACGGTCGGTAATTCCCAGCAGTTCTGGCATTTCAGAAGAGATGATGATGATCCCTTTATTCTTTTTCGCCAGTTCAGCAATCAGCTGATAAATTTCGAATTTCGCCCCAACGTCAATACCGCGCGTCGGTTCATCAAGCATCAATATTTCCGGCTGGGTTAATAACCAACGACCGATAACTACTTTTTGCTGATTCCCACCTGACAGCGAGCCGATTTGAGTACGGTGACCTGGCGTTTTTACCCGCATGGAATCGATCACCCATTGGGTGTCGCTTTTCATGCGCGTGTTATCCAGTAATCCCACCTTGTTTTTATAATTACGAATATTGGAGATAAGCGAGTTAAACCCAATATCCAGGTAAGCGTAAATCCCGGTCGAGCGGCGCTCTTCCGTCACCAGTGCAAAGCCGTTATTAATGGCTTCGTTGGCGCTGTGGTTATTGATTTTCTTACCGTGCAGGGTGATGGTACCGGACGATTTTTCGCGAATGCCAAATAACGTTTCCACGATATCAGTACGTTTCGCGCCGACCAGCCCGGCGATGCCGAGAATTTCACCTTTGTGCAGATCAAACGAAATATCGCGAATGGACGGCTGGCGCAGCGACGTGAGGTTGCGCACCTCAAGGATCACTTCACCCGGGGTATTTTGCTTATCCGGGAAACGCTGGTTAAGCGAACGTCCGACCATCATGGCGATGATCTTGTCCATATCCAGCCCTTCCAGCGGCTGGGTGGCAATCCACTGACCGTCGCGCAGTACCGTGACTTCATCGCACAACTGGAAAATTTCTTCCATTTTATGCGAGATATACACGATGCCGCAGCCACGCGCTTTCAGCTTGCGAATGATGGTAAAGAGATGGTTTACCTCTTTTTCCGTCAATGACGAGGTGGGTTCATCCATAATGACGATTTTCGCGTCATAGGAGAACGCCTTCGCAATTTCAATCATCTGCATTTGCGAAACGGATAACGTCCCCACGCGGGCGCGCGGATCAATATCGATATCCAGTTCATCAAAGATGGCTTTCGTGTCGCGATACATTTTGTCCTGATCGACAAACATGCCTTTGATGGGGTAACGCCCCAGCCACATGTTGTCCATCACGGAACGTTGTAATACCAGGTTGAGCTCCTGGTGTACCATCGAAATCCCGTTTTCCAGCGCTTCTTTCGCGGAATGGAAATCGATCTCTTTCCCTTGAAAAATAATGCTGCCGGCATCTTTTTGATAGATGCCAAAAAGACATTTCAATAATGTTGACTTACCAGCGCCATTCTCGCCCATCAGGGCGTGGATAGAATGAGGACGCACCTTTAAGTTCACATCATCGAGCGCCTTTACGCCGGGAAAGGACTTGTCGATGTGATTCATTTCCAACAAGAATTCGCCTGACGACGCTGTATTATTGCTGACCATAGTTATACCTGGCTGCGCGTGTGTGTGCCCGTGCTGATTGCTCAGCACGGGGAGTATCAGTACTGCTTGTTAACGGGCGTCAAATTGCGACCCGAATTATTATTTTACGAACTGTGAAAGATTGTCTTTGTCTACGCCAACGTACGGAACGCGAACGATTTTATTCTCGATTTTCCAGCTGGTGCCCGCGGCAGGTTCTTTGCCGTCAGCCAGATTTTTTGCCAGATCAAACGTGGCTTTCGCCTGGTTGTTGGCATCGTTCAGCACAGTACCGGCCATCGCACCGGATTTCACCAGCGCCAGCGCTTCTGGCAGGGCGTCAACACCAAATACCGGAATGCTGGATTTGTTGTGCGCTTTCAGGGCTTCTACTGCACCCATTGCCATGGCGTCGTTGTTAGCGATAACCACTTCGATTTTGTTAGCGTTCGGGCCAGAGAGCCAGGCGTCCATTTTGTCTTTCGCCTGAGCGGTATCCCACATTGCGGTATCCAGCGCCAGTTGCTGCGTTTTGATGCCTTTGGTGTTCAGCTCTTTCACCACGTACGTGGTACGCGCTTCAGCATCCGGGTGGCCCGGCTCGCCTTTCAGCAGCACGAACTGAATCTGACCATCTTTGTTCAGATCCCAGCCCTGGTTAGCCTGCCAGTGTTTCGCAATCAGGTCGCCCTGGATAATGCCAGACTCTTTAGAGTCAGTACCGACATAGAACGCTTTGTCATAGCTATCCAGCGCTTTGCGGGAAGGTTCTTTGTTGAAGAAAACCACCGGCACATTCTGCCCACGCGCTTTCTCAATCACCGTGCCTGCCGCCGCCGGGTCAACAAGGTTGATCGCCAGGGCTTTCACGCCTTTCGCCAGCAGAACGTCAATCTGGTCGTTCTGTTTGGACTGGTCGTTCTGCGAGTCATTCATCAGCAACTGAACGTCCGGCGCCGATTTGCCGTCGTTCTCAATCGCTTTACGGACGACGGACATGAAGTTGTCGTCGTATTTATAAATAGTCACACCGATACGGGTATCAGCAGCGTGCGCAGCGGCACCGAACAACATGCTTGCCATAACAGCAGACAGGGTTAACACCTTCTTATTCATGGTATCTCCGGTTTTTATTATGCAGGGTAGTAATCTCGGCGGGCGCAACGTTAATGAAGTGTTACTGACCGCCGAAGTTAACTTATCAAATAAATGACTATCTTCCGTGTTCGGTAACGCTCCAGTGTGCGTTTAATTGAATGTTTACGGCTTTGAGCTATACAAAAAGTGATTAATCACCGTGACATAGCGGTAGAGCTTTACAAACGCTGTCATCATAGACCAGCGCAATGTTAAGTTACTGTGAATTTACTCACAGATTGGAAGCGGTTACATGGCCGCAAATCACAAGTTAGTGATCGCCCCCACAGATTGCCGTTGCATCACAGAATGGCGGCGAACCAGCGTCGGCATAAAACAGTGCGTCGCCGCGGCATCCAGCTTGCCAGTGGCCCCCAGCAGCGCCAGCTCGGTCGCCAGTTTGGCCATTGAAACGATGGGGTAACGCACGGTAGTCAGTTGCGGATCGGTGTAACGGGCAATCGGAATATCATCGAAGCCGATCAGCGAAAGATGCTGTGGCACCGCAACGCCATTGTCTTTTAATGCGGTGAGCGCACCAGCCGCCATGTTATCGTTGTAAGCAAAGACCGCCGTCAGCCCGAGATTGCGCCCGAGCAACTCGACCATCGCCGCCTCCCCGCCCTGCATGTCCGGCGTGCCGGTGCCAATCCAGCTTTCCGGCGCCGCGATACCCTGCTCTTCCAGCGCACGTTTCCAGCCTTCACGCCGCAGCGCATCATCTTCTATGCCGTGGCTGGAGGCCAGATAACCAATGCGCTGATGGCCATGGTTGAGCAGCATCCGCGTCGCCATCATCGCACCGCTGATGTTGTCGAGCCCGACGCAGCGATGCGCATAACCCGGCACGATACGGTTGATCACCACCATGCCAGGAATGTGCGCCATGAACGCCCCAAGTTCCTCGTCGCTCAGTGCTTTTGAGTGCACAATCAACGCGTTACAGCGCTGGCGAATCAGCACTTCGATGGCATTGCGTTCTTTTTCGGCCTCATGATAGCTGTTACCGATCAGCACATATTTTTGATGCTGCTGCGCCACGGTATCGACGGCTTTTACCAGCGCACCGAAAAACGAATCCGAGACATCCATCACCACCACGCCAATCGTTTCGCTGCTCTGCGTAGCCAGCGCCTGGGCATTGGCATTCGGGCGATAACCCAGCAGAGTCACCGCCTTCATCACCATTTCCCGCGTGTCAGGACTCACCAGCGGGCTGTTGTTCAGCACCCTGGAAACCGTGGCGACGGAAACGCCCGCCTGACGGGCCACATCACGAATAGTGATCATTCTTTCCGCCCTGTTGTAATATGCAGCACCCCACCGTCCCCCCTGTTTCAGCAAGTAAGACATTGTGTCAGTGCGAAGGCGTGGACTACGTGAGAAATGTCACAAGGATGGAAGCGGTTACATTCATTTTGTTAATGATTGTGATCCAGATCGTTATCTGGATGTATGGCGCGATGAAACACCTGACGCGCGTGCGGTCAATTGTCGCCACAGCCATTCCACCGGCCCCTGGCGGAACCGACGAAGCCAGAGTACAGAGAACGCGAGATTGATGATCCAGACAGGAAGGATGAAACCTAACAACTGCAGTCGATTAAATTTCATAAACAGATCAAGGTGATAAAACAACGTCGTGCAGATAAGCGTTTGCAGCAGATAGTTGGAAAGCGCCATGCGCCCCACACAGACGATGGCCGCCACCAGCCGCGAATGGCAGATTTGCGGCCAGAAGCCATACACCAGCGCGGCATAGCCAATGGTTTGCAGCGGCGCGCCGAGTTCACGCGGCGCCTGCAACAGAAACGCGCTCCAGCGATAATCCCAGTTCAGCCACCACTGCGCGACGACCGCAGGCAGGTTGATCAGCAGACCGACGGTAACCAACAACGCGCCGACGCGGCGATAATGGCGCAGACTGAATTGCCCTTTCAGCCAGCCGCTGCGCATCAGCGCCCCGCCCATCAGCATCATGCCCGCCAGTTGCCAGCCGTACTGCGCACCTAACGCCAGCAGACTGTCTGCCAGCATGCTGGCGCGGTTGCTGACCGCTTCAGCGCCGCCTTTTAATTTCCAGAACTGTTCATATTGCAGGTTGGCGGCGTCAGGCACCCAGGAGCGGTTAACCGAATCGCCGGTGATAATGCCGAGCAGGACCAGCACGCCGACGCCAGTGATGTAGAGCATCACACCGGTGTTGAACAGCGATTTGACGTTCTGCGCGTCGCGGATCATCCGCCAGCACACCAGCCCGACCAGCGCATACGCCAGCAGAATGTCACCGTCCCAGAAAAAGAGGCCGTGAATAAACCCGAGCAGCGCTAACAGCGTCAGCCGAGACTGGATCCAGATTTTCCCGCGCGGCAGCAACAGGTGGAGCCCGGCACCGAACAGCAGCGCAAACAGGGTGAGGAATTTTACCTGCGCCAGCAGGTCGAGGATCGCCCACGTCCAGGCGTCGCTGCGGGTGACATCGCCGTACCAGGCCGGGTTGAGATAAGCCGCCTTTGGCAGACCAAAGGCGCTGATGTTAAGCAGCAGAATACCGAGAATGGCGGCGCCACGAAGAAAATCGAGCGTGACGTTCCTTTCCATGTCCCGGCTCCGCCGTTAGCTGAGGTGGCGCACGGCGCGCAGGAATTCCTGGCGGGTGTTCTGGCTGGACTTGAACAGGCCACCGAGCGAGGTGGTCGTCGTGGCGCTGGTCGCGTCGCGCACGCCGCGGGCTTTCACGCAGTAGTGCACCGCATCAATCGACACCGCCACGTTGTTGGTGCCGAGCAGCGTTTGCAGCGCGGTCAGAATTTGCTGTGTCAGTCGCTCCTGCACCTGCGGACGCTGGGCAAAGAACTGCACGATACGGTTAATTTTCGACAGGCCAATCACCGTATCTTTCGGGATATACGCCACTGTCGCTTTACCATCAATGGTCACGAAATGGTGTTCGCAGGTGCTGGTCAGGGTGATGTCGCGCACGGTCACCATCTCATCAACTTTCATTTTGTTTTCGATGACGGTGATTTTCGGGAAGTTGGCGTAATCCAGCCCCGAGAAAATTTCATCGACATACATTTTGGCGATGCGGTGCGGCGTTTCCATCAGGCTGTCGTCACTCAGATCAAGATTCAGCAACTCCATAATCTCGGTCATATGTCCGGCAATCAGACGCTTGCGGGTTTCGTTGTCCATATCGTGCACCGGCGGGCGCAGTGGCGTTTCCAGCCCACGAGCGACCAGCGCTTCATGAACAAGTGCAGCTTCTTTACTCAGTGATGACATCTTTTTTCTCCTGCGGGTATGGCGACCTTCGCCCTTGAGGGTCAAAGGGTCCCTCATTTTGCGTGAGGTGGCGCACATAATCCAGTGGTCGTAACGATAATTGTTGTAATTGCCGTCGCCTTTTATTTCTGCGGGCGCCACACCAGCGCGCCACCAATCAGCAGCGCCACCGCCGCAATGCCCAGTGCAGGCTCCAGCTGTTGCGTGAGCCATGTCGACAGCGCCGAGGTCACCGGCCCTACCAGCTGGCCAATGGCATATCCGGTGGTCAGCAGCCCTGCCATATAGCGCGTGTGCTCCGGCGCCAGCTCACGCCCGTAGAGCAACGACAGTTGAACGGCACACAGGAAGCCGCCGCCCACCAGCAACGCGCCTACCGCCAGCCCCCAGATGCCCGGCAGCAGCCAGGCCGCCAGCACGCCCGCGCCCTGCAACCACAGCACGATCGCCAGCCGCTGATAGCTATGGCCGACATTGCGGGTCGCGATGCTGAGCGCAATGCCCACCACCGAGGCGGCGCCAAAAATCGGCCAGACAAACTGGGCAAACACGCTGTCGGGAAAACGGTGCGCCGCCATCTGCGATAAAAACGTCGCAGGCAGAATGTAACCGTAGCCCGCCAGGCTGTAGCTCCACACCAGCCGTTTCAGGTTGGGCGTCAGTTGCAGTGGTTCTGTTTTTACGCCGCTGCGGTGCAGTTCGCCGGGTTTTGGCAACCAGCGGGCGATAAACGCCACCAGCACCATCGCCAGCAGGCCGTACATCACCCAGCCGTCGGTAGCGCTCAGCGCTCTGGCATGGATCCAGACTGCCAGCAGACCACTCAGGGCGATACCCGCGCCTGGCCCGGCAAACACGGCGGCGCTGAGCCCCGGCTTCCCGGCGTGGGCCAGCCGTTCGTTGGTCCATGCCGCCGTCAGCACCAGCGCCCAGCCACTCATGCAGCCGATCACCAGACGCAGCGCGCCGTGCAGCCAGGCGTTATCAATAAATGCAGAGAGTAATGTCAGCGCGACCGCACCGTAAATGCCGGCATACAGGCGTCCTTCCACGCCGCGATGAGCGCGCATCGCATCCCAGGCACCAATCAGATAGCCAAGATAGTTCATCGCCGCCACCAGGCCCGCACCGGTCAGTGTCATCTGACCATCGGCGATCATCAGCGGAACCTGTGGCGTGAAGGCAAATCGCCCGATCCCCATCGCCACCACCAGCACAATAAAACCACTCAGGGCGATTCGCAGCGCCATGCACACTCCGATTGTTAATGTAAAGTTATGTTTATGATGCAACATATGAAGTTAATGCGGAAGTGAAAGTTACTCACCGCCTGTGAATTATCTGTATGATGGATATGTTCATTTTCCCGATCCCCGAAAGGAGCCTCGCATGGAAATGCTGGAAGAGCACCGCTGTTTCGACGGCTGGCAACAACGCTGGCGACACGACTCCACCACCCTGAATTGTCCCATGACGTTCAGCATTTTTTTACCACCTGCACGAGAAAGCACCCCACCGCCGGTGCTTTACTGGCTGTCGGGGCTGACCTGCAATGATGAAAACTTCACCACCAAAGCGGGCGCGCAGCGTGTGGCGGCTGAGCTTGGCATTGTGCTGGTGATGGCCGACACCAGCCCGCGCGGCGATGCGGTGGCTGATGACGAGGGTTATGATCTGGGCAAAGGCGCCGGTTTCTATCTCAACGCCCGTCAGGCGCCGTGGGCCAGTCATTACCGGATGTACGACTATATTCGCGACGAACTGCCAGCGCTGATTCAGGCTCAGTTTAAGGTCAGCGATCGCTGCGCCATCAGCGGCCATTCGATGGGTGGTCACGGGGCGCTTATCATGGCGCTGAAAAATCCGGGCAAATACACCAGCGTGTCGGCGTTTTCGCCAATTGTGAACCCCTGCCGCGTGCCGTGGGGGAAGAAAGCCTTCACCGCCTATCTCGGTGAAGACGAACAGCACTGGCAGGAATGGGACAGTTGCCAGCTGATGCTGAACAGCGACGTCAACGATGCGATCCCGACGCTTATCGATCAGGGCGATAACGATCAGTTCCTGGCCGACCAACTGCAGCCTGCTGTGCTGGCAGAAGCCGCACGCCAGAAGGCCTGGCCGCTGACCCTGCGCATTCAGCCGGGCTATGATCACAGCTACTACTTTATTGCGTCCTTTATTGAGGATCATCTCCGCTTCCATGCGGAGCATTTGCTGAAATAAAGGCTTCTGCTGAATCAGGAGAGTTTGTGATACGCGGTAATGCATTGACGGGCATAAAAAAACCCTCCGCGAAGGAGGGTTTTGCAAAAGCAGGTTTTACTTTTTGAATCGTTCCGGGAAGCGCATTTCGTTGTATTGCACGAAATGGGTCCCTTTCACCAGCTTGTAGCCGAACCAGATCACCAGGAACAGCGGGATACCGATATAGGTCGCCGCAACACCGCCCCAGTCAATGGTGTCTTTCAGGAACGCTTCGTAGTTCTGACCCAGCGTGATGAGCAGGCACAGTACAAACGCAAAGATCGGCCCCAGCGGGAAGAATCCGGAACGGTACGGCAGATCATTCAAATCGCGCCCCTGCAGCACATAGCCACGGCGGAAGCGATAATGACTCACCGCAATCCCCAGCCAGGCAATGAAACCGGTCATCCCGGAGGTGTTCAGCAGCCACAGGTACACGGTCTGATTCCCAAACATCGAGGTCAGGAAGCACAGCGCCGCGATGACGGTGGTGGCATACAGCGCATTGCGCGGCACACCGCCTTTGGAAAGTTTCGCGAAAATACGCGGCGCTTTGCCATCACAGGCCAGGGTGTAGAGCATACGGGTTGAGGCGTACATGCCGGAGTTACCCGCCGACAGCACTGCCGTCAGAATTACCGCGTTCATCACCGCCGCCGCTGAGAGCAGACCGGCATGCTGGAAGACCAGGGTGAACGGGCTGACGCTGATGTCTTTGACATCATTACGCAGCAGGCTCGGATCGGTATACGGGATGATCAGGCTGATAATCAGGATAGCGAACACATAGAACAGCAGGATACGCCAGAACACCTGACGCACTGCACGCGGAATATTCTTTTCCGGATCTTCAGATTCGCCCGCCGCGATGCCAATCAGCTCCGTTCCCTGGAAGGAGAAGCCGACGATCATCGCCACGCCTATCATCGCCGCAAAGCCACCGGCGAACGGCGCATCCCCCATCGTCCAGTTGCTCCAGCCGACCGGCTGAGCACCTTTGAAAATGCCGAGGATCATCGCCAGACCAACGATGATAAAGATAATGACGGTGGCGACTTTAATCAGCGAGAACCAGTATTCCGATTCGCCGAAACCGCGCACGGAAATGTAGTTCATCAGGAAGATCAGGCCGAGGAACAGCGCACTCCAGATCCAGCCGGGCGCGTCCGGGAACCACCAGCTCATGACCAGTTGCGCGGCGACCAGATCGACGGCGATCGTCACTGCCCAGTTGTACCAGTAGTTCCAGCCCAGCGCGAAGCCGAAACCTTCTTCCACATAGTTCTGACCGTAGGTGGCAAACGAACCGGAAACCGGCATAAAGGCCGCCAGTTCACCGAGGCTGGTCATCAGGAAATAGACCATCAGACCGATCACAATGTAAGAGAACAGCGCGCCGCCCGGGCCCGCCTGCGAAATCGTTGCCCCTGAAGCAACAAACAACCCTGTACCGATAGAACCACCAATGGCGATCATGGTCAGGTGACGCGCCTTCAGTTCGCGGCGTAGCGCGGGCGCTTCTGTATTTTTAGTTTCGGAAACCATGTGAAAAAACTGTCCATCCAAAAAATGAGGCGCGATTGTAGCAGAGGAAATCCGATCCTTCCGGTTCAAATGCGCGGTTATAAGAGACCTTCATGATGGGTCGGGGATTATTAGTAAAGTCCGTATCGACCAGTCCGTCCACCCCGATTACTGATCACAGTAACGCAAAAAGCGATTCAACGCATTTGAGATATGTTTCTGGCGGTGATGAATTCGCCATAATGTGCGCGTAAGCCGGGGTAACGGGACGGAAAGTTCTTTCAGTGTCCCGTTTTCCAGTTGCTCCGCAATGACCCGCCGTGACAGGCAACTGATGCCAAGCCCATGGCGCACCGCGTGTTTGATGGCCTCTGAGTTGCCAAGCTCCATCCCAAGATGAAACTCCGGCAGGTGCGACAGCAGCAGGTAATCGACCAGTTCGCGGGTGCCGGACCCTTTTTCACGCAGGATCCACGGCGCCGATGCCAGCCGCGCCAGCGTCACTTTCCCTTCCAGCAGCGGCGAATCCGGGGCGGCAAAGACCACCAGTTCATCTTCAAGCCAGGGTTCCGCCACAATTTCCGCCGCATGGCATGGCCCTTCAATCAGACCGATATCCACGCGGAAATCAGCCACCGCGTTAATAACGTCCTGGCTGTTGCCGACGATCAGTTCAAGCGGCAGATCGGGGAAATCACGGCGATAGCGGGCGATCACTTCCGGCAAAATATAGTTGCCAATCGTACTGCTGGCCGCCACGCGAATGTCGCCATTACCTTCGCGGAAGAGCTGTTCAATTTCGGTCGCCTGTTCGAGCAACGCCAGCGCGCGCGGATACAGCAACCGACCATGCTCATTCACCACCAGCCGCTTCCCGACGCGATCGAACAACTGCACGCCGAGCTGCCCTTCCAGATCAGTCAGCGCCGCGCTCACCGCCGATTGCGACAGCGCCAGCATTTGCGATGCCTGAGTAGTGGAGCCGCTTTTCAACACCTCGGCGAAGACGTCAAGCTGGCGTAGCGTGATGTGCATAGGATCCTCGTTACCTGTTATTCAGATAGGTTATAAATATATAATCAATTTTATTTTTAAGCCAGTGGTGAGTAACCTTTTAGCCAGAGAAAGGAGAAGAATATGGCAGAACTCACCATCCATGCACATCGTCATACGTTATGGCATTTCATTCCCGGACTGGCGCTGAG
The DNA here is from genome assembly GCF_001297775.1 of Trabulsiella odontotermitis. Lineage (GTDB taxonomy): Bacteria > Pseudomonadota > Gammaproteobacteria > Enterobacterales > Enterobacteriaceae > Trabulsiella > Trabulsiella odontotermitis. Next base: position 154,563 of record NZ_LIFX01000006.1, read on the forward strand.
CGCCCTTATTACCGGCGCCGCACTGTGGGGCGGGAGTATTCCGGCGGTGGCGGGCGCGGGTTTCAGCGCGCTGACGCTGGCTATCCTGCTTGGCATGGTGCTCGGCAACACCGTGTACCCGAAAATCTGGCAACGCTGCGATGGCGGCGTGCTGTTTGCCAAACAACACCTGTTACGCCTCGGCATTATCCTTTATGGCTTTCGGCTGACGTTTTCGCAAATTGCTGACGTGGGCGTCAGCGGAATTGCTATCGACGTGCTGACACTTGCCAGCACCTTCCTGCTGGCCTGTTTTCTCGGGCAGAAAGTGTTTGGCCTGGATAAACACACCAGTTGGCTGATTGGCGCGGGCAGCAGTATCTGCGGCGCAGCGGCGGTACTGGCGACCGAACCGGTGGTGAAAGCGGAATCCAGCAAAGTTACCGTAGCGGTCGCGACAGTGGTGATTTTCGGGACTATCGCCATTTTCCTTTACCCGGCGATGTATCCGCTGGTGGCTCACTGGTTCAGCCCGGAAACCTACGGCATTTATATCGGTTCAACGATGCACGAAGTGGCGCAGGTGGTGGCGGCAGGTCATGCCATCAGCCCGGACGCGGAGAACGCGGCGGTGATCGCCAAAATGCTGCGCGTCATGATGCTGGCACCGTTCCTGCTGTTACTGGCCGCACGCGTTAAACAACTGGCGCCTGCGGGCAAAGGCCAGAACAGTAAAATCACTATTCCGTGGTTTGCCATTCTGTTCATCGTGGTGGCGATTTTTAACTCTTTCCATCTGCTGCCGAAAGCAGTGGTGAATATGCTGGTGACGCTGGATACCGTGCTGCTGGCGATGGCAATGGCGGCGCTCGGGTTAACCACCCACGTCAGCGCGCTGAAAAAAGCCGGTGCGAAACCGCTCCTGATGGCGCTGCTGCTGTTCGTCTGGCTGATTGTCGGCGGTGCCATGATCAACCTGCTGGTGCACGGCCTGATGGCATAAACCACTATATTGTGTTCCTGTTAACCCGCTATACTTGCCGTTTTCCCGTGGCGGGCTTAACAGGAGTCTTTTATGAAATACATTGGAGCGCACGTCAGCGCTGCTGGCGGTCTGGCAAACGCGGCAATCCGCGCTGCTGAAATTGACGCGACCGCCTTCGCCCTGTTCACCAAAAACCAGCGCCAGTGGCGCGCCGCCCCGCTTACCGACGACATCATCAGCGAATTCAAAGCCGCCTGTGAAAAATACCACTACGGGCCGGGTCAAATCCTGCCGCACGACAGCTACCTGATTAACCTCGGTCACCCGGTTGCTGAAGCGCTGGAGAAATCCCGCGACGCGTTTATTGATGAAATGTCCCGCTGCCAGCAACTGGGGTTATCGTTGCTGAATTTCCACCCTGGCAGCCATCTGGTGCAGATTTCCGAAGAGGAATGCCTGGCGCGCATCGCCGAATCGATCAACATCGCGCTGGCAAAGACTGAAGGCGTCACCGCGGTGATTGAAAATACCGCCGGTCAGGGCAGCAATCTGGGGTTCAGATTCGAACACCTGGCGGCTATTATCGACGGCGTGGAAGATAAATCCCGTGTCGGCGTGTGCATTGATACCTGTCACGCGTTCGCTGCCGGGTATGACCTGCGTACCGCCGCGGCCTGCGAAGCAACGTTCGCCGATTTTGAGCGCATTGTCGGGTTTCAGTATCTGCGCGGTATGCATCTGAACGATGCGAAAAGCGAGTTTGGCAGCCGCGTTGACCGTCACCACAGCCTCGGCGAGGGCAACATCGGGCACGACGCGTTCCGCTGGATCATGCAGGACGCGCGCTTTGATGGGATCCCGCTGATTCTGGAAACCATTAACCCGGATATCTGGGCCGAAGAAATTACCTGGCTGAAAGCGCAACAAAAAGCTGAAGCCGCGGCATAAAAAAAGCCGGGAGTGATCCCGGCCTGTAATGTGATTTCTGGCCCGACACATCCTGCCGGGCTTTTTATTACGCCGCTTTCGCGACAGCGTCCACTTCCGGGCGTTTCAGCACCGCGTAAGACAGGCCTGCCACCAGCGTACCGGCGATAATCGCCAGCAGGTAACCCACCACCGGGGTGATTGCTCCCGGAATGAGCAGCACGAACAGCCCGCCGTGTGGCGCCATTAGTTTCGCGCCAATCGCCATTGAGATGGCCCCGGTCACCGTGCCGCCCACGATACAGCAGGGCAGAACGCGCATCGGGTCACGGGCAGCGAACGGGATAGCCCCTTCGGTGATGAAGCACAGCCCCAGCACCAGCGCCGCTTTACCGCCTTCCTGCTGCGCTTTGTCGAATTTACGCCGCGCGACAATGGTCGCCAGACCTAATGCCAGCGGCGGTACCATCCCGGCAGCCATGATCGCGGCCATCGGCGCGTAGGTCTGGGTACTCAGAAGCCCCACCCCGAACGCGTACGCCGCTTTGTTCACCGGGCCGCCCATGTCGGTACACATCATGCCACCGAGGATCGCCCCCAGCAGAACCGCATTCGCCGTGCCCATGGTCTGCAGCCAGTGCGTCAGGCCCGCCAGGATACCGGCAACCGGTTTACCGATCAGGTAGATCATCGCCAGACCGACAATCAGGCTGGAAAACAACGGAATGATCAGAATCGGTTTCAGTGCCTCCATGCTTGGCGGCAGTTTCACTTTAGTGCTGATCAGTTTCGCCACGTAGCCTGCCAGGAAACCGGCGATAATCCCGCCGATAAAGCCAGAGCCGGTGCTCACGGCGAGCATACCGCCGATCAGACCCGGCGTCAGGCCAGGACGGTCAGCAATGGAAAACGCGATGTAACCGGCCAGCACCGGCACCATCAGCGCAAAGGCCGAGCCGCCACCGATTTGCATCAGCGCCGCCGCCAGTGTTCCCTCTTCTTTAAACGCGGTGATCCCAAAGGCAAAAGAGAGTGCGATACACAGACCGCCCGCCACTACCATCGGCAGCATGTAAGACACCCCGGTCAGCAGGTGACGATAGGCGCCGCCACCCTCTTTTTTGGCCTCTTTCGCGGTCGTTTGCGCAGGCTGGAACGGTTTCGCTTCAACCACGGCTTTATCAAATTCCTGCGCGGTTTTCTTCAGCGCCAGTCCGGTCGAGGTGCGGTACATCGGCTTACCGGCAAACTTCGCCAGATCCACTTCGATGTCTGCCGCCACCAGCACCAGATCGGCCTGCTCCACTTCTTCCGGCGTAATGGCATTACCGGCGCCCACGGAGCCGCGGGTTTCTACTTTCACCCACCAGCCACGCTTTTTGGCTTCGGTTTCAATCGCTTCTGCCGCCATGAAGGTATGCGCCACGCCAGTCGGGCAGGCGGTGACCGCCACAATACGTTTCATGCCGGTTGATGCGGCCGCCGTCGGTGCAACGGCTGGCGCGCTGTAGGTTTTAGCGTGCGCTTTCGCTTCGCTGAGGAACAGTTCAGGGTGGCCTACTGCGCGATTGATATCGCCCAGCCAGACCAGTTTTCCATCGAGCGCGCTGTCCTGCGGCAGCGTGCTTCCCAGGACGATCGCCAGTTCAGCGTCGTTGGGGTTGTCCGTTATTTCGAGGTGTGCTTTTTGCGCCGCCGCACTCAACAGGGTCTTCGCCATGTAAGCGCGAGCCTGTCCAAGTCCGGCATCAATAATCAGCAGCGTTTTCATTATGCCTCTCCTGCTGTTAATTAAAGGGTTGTAAGTCAACTCGCGCCATCATCGCGGCTAACTGGGTACGATCGGTAATGCCAACATTGCTCTGACTGACCGCCAGTGCTGCGACGGCGGTAGCCAGACGCAGGGTATGTTCGCTGGATTCACGCATCAGCAGTCCATAAATCAGACCGCCGACCATGGAATCCCCGGCACCAACGGTACTCACCACCTCAACAGACGGCGGTTTCGCGATCCATTCGCCAGAGGCGTTTACCCACAACGCCCCTTCTGCGCCCAATGAAATCACCACGTGAGCGATACCCTGCTCGCGCAGCGCATGGGCCGCCTCGATAACATCTTTCATTTCCGGCAGCTTACGACCCGCCCAGATTTCCAGCTCGCGACGGTTCGGTTTGACCAGCCATGGCGCGGCTTTCAGACCAGCGACCAGCGCTTCACGGCTGCTGTCGAAGATAATGCACGGACACTGGCTGCGCAGACGCGTCATCCAGTCGGTGAACGCTTCCGGGCTGACGCCAGTTGGCAGACTGCCGCTGACGCACACCATGTCGAACTGACCCAGCCAGCTCAGGGAATCATTAACAAAACGTTCCCAGTCCGCCGGGGTGACGTCGAAGCCTGAGAAATTGAAGTCGGTGACTTCACCGTCTTTTTCCGTCAGCTTGACGTTGATACGCGTACGGCCCTGCACCACCTGAAAACGGTTGGCGATGCCCAGCTCGCTGAACAGTTGCTGAAACCCGTCCTGGTTGTCTTTGCCGAGGAAACCGCCGACCGTCACGTCGATGCCGAGATCTTTCAGCACTTTCGCGACGTTAATACCTTTTCCTGCGGCATGCAGGCCAGTGGTCCGCACCAGGTTCACTTCACCGCGTTCAATTTCCGGGGTAAAACCCACCAGGTCATAGGCCGGGTTGAGGGTAATGGTAGCAACACGTCTGCTCATTACGCGCCCTCCCCAAGACCGGACGCGATGGCGTTACCAATCGCTTCCAGCGCCTGTTTCGCATCTTCACCCTGGGCGGTGAAACGCAGGCGATGGCCTTTTTTCACGCCAAGGGCGACCACTTTCATCAGACTACGGCCATTGGCCGGTGTGCCACTGCCATCCAGGTTGGCGACAGTTATGTCGCTGTTAAATTGTTTTATGGTATTCACCAGCATCGTCCCTGGGCGCGCATGCAAACCATGTTCATTGCGCACCACAAATTCCGCACTCAGTACATCGTCAGCGACCGCATCGTCGCTGGTCAGCAGCGCCAGCAAGGTGGCGGCGTCCGCGTTCAGCAGGCGTTCAGCCTTGTTATCCATCAGCAGATTGCTCAGGCGGTTCAGCACTGCGACCGGCTGTTCATCGGCCATCGCCACCGTCACCAGCAGCGCCGCCGGTTGCCCTTCCACACTGAATTCACTTGCCGCGCGGCTTACCGCCACCGCACTTTTCAGGTTGCCTTCAGCACTGTCGTTCAGCCAGATCCCCTGCCCCAGGTTAAGCGGGCGATCACTCACCACACGGGAGACAAACGCGGTGTCCACTGCACCGGCTTCTTTCAGCCGACCGGCGTTCAGCGCCTGTAGCGTCACCAGATCACTGGCGACTACGTCCAGCGTCAGGGTATCGTTATCGAGCTTCAGTCCGTCGCCCTGTTTTTCCCCCATCAGCAGCGCACGCAGTTCTTCGGCGGTGGTGGCGGTTTTCAGCTGTTCAGCCACGCTGTCGTCGCTAAGAACATGTGTCAGCTGACGCAACAGGCCAAGATGCTCGTCGGAACTGGCGGCGATGCCGATGGCAACGTATGCCACCTGATCGTCACCCCAGGTCACGCCCTGCGGAAACTGGTAAACCTGCACGCCGGTTTTCAGTACCTGGTCGCGCGTATCGGTGGTGCCGTGCGGGATTGCAATCCCGTTGCCGAGAAACGTGGAGGTCTGCTGTTCGCGCGCCAGCATGCCGTCGACATAGCCGCCCGCGACGTTGCCCGCCGCAACCAGCGCGGATGCAATCTGGCGAATGGCCTCTTCTTTACTTCCCGCCTGCTTGCCGGGATGAATATCCTGAACAGATAACTGGAACATGGTTCTCCTCTCCTGCTGATAGTGAATCGTTTCAGCTTGCATGAGAAAAAAGCGTCATCTGTGCTTGCAGACATCCGTCAGATGACGCTGAAACGTTTCAAGGAGTGTGTGCCTTTCTGCAGGCAGCTGCAAGAAAAGCTGAAAAATTGATCGCAGAAGTTAGATGTACTGCACATTTTATTAGCATCCCCGCCACATCTGCTGAAGCTGAACGGGTCGTTTTACCGGCATTTCAGCAGCGTTCAGCTTTATCGCAAATCAGAAGTGAAATGGTTTTTTGATTTTTTCGTGCGGAAATTGATGTAAGCAACTGTTCATTTTCTGACTACCGACGTAAACTCGCGCGTCCCCTTTTTTTACCGATCGAGAAACATGCAAAACAGTTCTGCTGCCGCTACCCGCCGTGGTTTTGATATTACGTCGTCCTCATTTCTGCTCGTTGCCTTTTTGACCGGTATTGCCGGTGCCTTACAGACACCGACGCTGAGCCTGTTTCTGACCAATGAGGTGCACGTCCGACCGGCGATGGTGGGCTTTTTCTTTACCGGCAGCGCAGTGATTGGCATCCTGGTCAGTCAGTTTCTCGCGGGTCGTTCCGACCGCAAAGGGGATCGCAAATCGCTGATCGTCTTCTGCTGTTTACTCGGCGTGCTGGCCTGCGCGCTGTTCGCCTGGAACCGCAACTATTTTATTCTGCTGTTTATCGGCGTCTTTCTGAGTAGTTTCGGCTCCACCGCCAACCCACAAATGTTTGCCCTCGCCCGCGAGCACGCTGACCATACTGGCCGGGAAGCGGTGATGTTCAGCTCGATTTTACGTGCGCAGGTATCGCTGGCCTGGGTTATCGGCCCGCCGCTGGCTTACGCGCTGGCGATGGGGTTCGGCTTTACAGTGATGTACCTTTGCGCTGCCGTCGCCTTCGTGGCCTGTGCCACCATCGTGTGGTTTTTTCTGCCGAGCATGCGCAAGGAACCAAAAGCGGTCGCTAGCCATCTTGAAGCGCCGCGCCGTCATCGCCGGGACGCCCTGCTGCTGTTTGTGATTTGCACGTTGATGTGGGGAACCAACAGCCTGTACATCATCAACATGCCGCTGTTTATCATTGATGAATTGCATCTGCCGGAAAAACTGGCGGGACTGATGATGGGCACCGCCGCCGGGCTGGAAATCCCGACGATGCTGATCGCCGGTTACTACGCAAAACGCTTCGGTAAGCGTTTCTTAATGCGCATTGCCGCCGTGGCGGGTCTGCTGTTTTACGTCGGCATGCTGACCGTGCACACGCCGGTATTGTTGCTGGGAATGCAATTGCTGAACGCGATTTACATCGGTATTCTGGCGGGGATCGGCATGCTCTATTTTCAGGATCTGATGCCAGGCCAGGCGGGCTCAGCAACCACGTTGTACACCAATACCACCCGCGTGGGCTGGATCATTGCAGGTTCGCTGGCGGGTGTGGTGGCGGAAATCTGGAACTACCATACGGTGTTCTGGATTGCGCTCGGCATGTGCCTGCTGACGATAAGCTGTCTGCTGCGCATTAAAGATGTTTAAGTTCAGCACCGTCAGCTTTTAATACGGTAGACGGTGACGGTCAGTCCCGTCAGGCCGTTACAGGCGGTCAGTGTCCAGCCGTGCGCTGTACAAATCTCCTGGCATATCGCCAGCCCCAGCCCGGCACCGGTATCCCGGCGATGCGCCCCGCGCCAGAAACGTTCAAATAAATGCGGTATCTCTTCAGGCGCAACCCCGGCGCCCTGGTCGCGTACACTCAGGCTCTCTTCCCGCACGTCGACGCTGACGACCGTGCCCACTGGCGCATGCTGAATGGCATTTTCAATCAGGTTTTTCAGCAGCGTGAAGAATGCGCCGCGATCAGCATGCCATTTAGCCACGTTGTCGTCGCCATGAATATCAAGTCTGACGCTGGCGTCGTCGGCAATCCGGTGCAGATAACCGGCGGCATCGCGCGCCACGTCACCGGCGTTCACATCGCTGAACCGGTAACTCAACGGCTCGCTCGCTTCAGCCAGCAGTAACAACTGCTGCACCTGACGCGCCAGATGCGACACCTGCATCAGCAGCGGCTCGCGCACTTCGGCGCTCTCCTCCATCAGCTCCATTTCAGCACGCAATAGTGTCAGCGGCGTTTTCAGCTCATGGGCGGCCGTGGCGAGAAAATCCTGCTGGCTGCGAAAACTTTTCTCCAGCCTGCCGAGCGCCTGATTAAAGCTGGCGATGAGCGGGATCAGTTCAGCGGGGACATGGTCGGTATCAAGCCGGTTGCTGAGCGAGCGGGGAGAGATTTGCGTGGCAGCCTGGGAAATCTTCCGCAGCGGCCGTAGCGCATATTGCAGACTCAGGCAGACGCAGGCGGCAAAGGTCACCAGCAGAACCAGGCTGAACGTGATCACCCCCAGACGAATAAAAGGCAACGCAAAGCTCAGATGGAGAAAATCGACAATTCGCGAACTGACCGCCAGCTCGACAAACCACGTGCGGCCATCGTGCAGCCGTGTTTCGCGCGCGCCGTCGTACAGCACGTCATCACGGGTGAATTCAAAGCGCTGTTCGGGTTGCTCCTTTATCGCCTCGCGATCCGGCCAGACCTTTGCGCCTTCTGAAAGCAGTACCACCTGGCGTTTGTCGTTCAGCACCCGCCAGGCCGTTTCCTGACGCAGGCTGTCGTAGATCCACAGCGGGTGCTCGTCGCTGTCGGTAAATCCCGTCGGGTTACCCTGCGCATCGAATTGCAGCCGCTCCGCCAGCGCCTGCGTGCGTTCGGGCAACGCCATTCCTGGCAGACGCTCTTTCACAATCGCGCCAAACGCGACCAGCAGGCCGATACTCAGCAATGTACCGACCACGTAAGCCAGCAGAATGCGAAGCGACAGGCTATTCGCCGGTATCGCTTTTATGTAGCGCATAGCCCTGCCCTCGCTGGTTAACGATATGCAGACCGGAACCAATGGCCGCCAGTTTGCGGCGCAGCCGGTGCAGCGCGACATCCAGAGCGTTTGGCGTCACGGCATCGCTCAGCCCCCAGCCAGCGCCTTCCATCACGCTGCGGCGTACCACGCCACCCTGCTTATGGATAAGCGTCAGCATGATCTGCATTTCAGCTGGCGCAAGGGTAATACTCTCGTCATGGCAGCGCATCACCCCGGAATCGGGCAACAGCATGATGTCACCGAAAGTCGGTTCAAGCGTCTGACTGACAACAGGACGGCGCAGCAGCGCCCGCACACGAGCCACCAGCTCCGCCATGGCAAACGGTTTGGGCAGATAGTCGTCAGCACCCGCCTCCAGCCCTTCAACCCGATCATGCAGCGCGTCACGGGCGGTGAGGAACAGACAGGGCACGGCGATGTTGCGCTGACGCAGTTGCTGAAGTAAAAGCAGACCGTCACCGTCCGGCAGACCGCGATCCAGCACCAGCGCCTGGTAGGACACCATCTGCAACGCGCTCAGCGCAGCTTCCCGGCTGCCGACGGTATCGACAGAAATTCCGGCGCTGGTCAGCCCTTTCACCACCAGCCTCGCCAGATGCCCGTGGTCTTCAATTAACAGTATTCTGCTCATCAGAAGCGGTACATATACCCCAGAAAAATGCGATCTTCGCGTGAACGGTCAACCAGCGGGCTCTCTTTCACTTCCGACGAGAGCGGCGTGATTTCCAGGTCGAGCATGACGGAATGGTGGGCACTGAAGCGATAAACGCTCAGCAGGCCGAATTCCGCATCAAACGACGCTTTCCCCTGATAAGCAGGTCGCCAGTCACGGGCTTCATCCGCACGCACGCCATAGTAATAATCAACATATTTTTTATCATGCCAGTTGCCGACCACCCGCGGCGTCAGGGACAGGTCGCCCCACTGCCAGCGCCGTTCAGCGCCCAGTCTGGCGCGGTGGCCCTTGCTGTTGCCGGAGAGATCGTGCGTCCAGTCAGCGGTCAGCGTGACCCAGGGGTTTTGCCACTCTATTTTCGCGCCGCCCCAGAAGCCGCCTTTACGCTTCGCCATCCCGTCAAGAATGTCGGCGTCGTCAGCGTCATATCCTGAACCATCATATCTGCCGATAAGACCCATATTCAGCCGCTGAGTTTCACTGAACGTGACGCCAGGCAGTTTTATTTCTGCTTCGGTGCCGAAAAAGTGCAGGTACTGATTATCAAAATAGAGCAGCGGCAGCGGTGTGGTATCACGCGACACCCCTTTGTAAGGCTTTTGCGCACTGGCGACACCAGCGCCGATGCCCCATTCGGCGGCGAAAGCAGAAGAAGAGGCCAGCGTCACTGCGCTGACGATGGCTGCGACGGTGATCCGTCCGGCCTGCAGGCGATATTGCATGTCATTATTCCCCGGATAATCAAGAAATCACGATTATCCGGGGACGAATCTTACCGGGAACTTACTGGCATTTTCCGGACGCTGGCATGATGTCTGCGCAACCAGATCAATTTATAGGCGGCAGGAATAATAAACAGCGAGAGCAGAGGCGCGGTAATCATCCCGCCAATCATCGGCGCCGCAATCCGGCTCATCACTTCCGAGCCCGCGCCGGTTCCCCACAGAATGGGTAACAGACCCGCAATGATGACGGCAACCGTCATGGCTTTTGGTCGCACGCGCAGCACCGCACCCTGATAAAGCGCTTCATCAAGCCCTTGCGGCGTGAAGGTGTCCTCGCGGGACAATGCTGGTTGCGCTTCGATGGCATGACGAAGATACATCAGCATCACCACCCCAAACTCTGCCGCCACCCCCGCCAGAGCGATAAACCCGGTGCCGGTGGCAACGGACATATGAAAGCCCTGCCAGTAGAGGAACCATATCCCGCCTACCAGCGCGAACGGCAGACTCATCAGGATAAGCAACGCCTCATCAACACGACGGAACGCGAGATAGAGCAGAATGAAAATGATCATTACCGTCATCGGCACCATCAGTTTCAGTTTCTTGTTGGCGTGCTCCAGCAATTCAAACTGCCCGGAGAAAGCCACACTAGTACCGGGTTTCAGTTTGACTTTCTCACTGATCGCCGTTTTGAGGTCGTTGACGACGGACACCATATCCCGGCCCCGCGCATCAATGTAAATCCAGCTGGCCGGGCGGGCGTTTTCGGTTTTCAGCATGGTCGGCCCTGACACCACTTTCACATCAGCAACGTCACCGAGAGTGATCTGCTGCTTCATGGGCGTGAGGATCGGCATCTGCTTCAGCGCCTCCGGACTGTTGCGGTAGTCCTGCGGATAGCGAATGTTAATCGGGTAACGCGCCACGCCTTCCACCGTTTCCCCCACCATCGCGCCGCCGATGGCAGATGACACAAACAGCTGTACATCACCGACCGTCATGCCATAGCGGGACGCTTTTTCCCGGTTGATATCCACATCAATGTATCGCCCGCCCTCCAGGCGCTCCGCGAGGGCAGAAACCACACCAGGCACCGTTTTCGCCACAGTCTCAATACTCTGCGCCGTCACATCGATATCAGACAATACCGTCCCGGAGACCTTGATACCGATCGGGCTTTTGATTCCGGTGGATAACATGTCAATGCGGTTACGAATCGGCGGCACCCAGAGATTTGCCAGACCGGGTAAACGGACCGTCGCATCAAGCTCTTCAATGATCTTGTCAATCGTCATCCCCGGACGCCACTGATCTTCCGGCTTCAACTGGATCGTCGTTTCGACCATTTCGAGTGGCGCAGAATCTGTTGCCGTTTCTGCTTTACCGGTTTTACCAAACACCGTCGCCACTTCCGGGACGGTTTTGATCAGCTTGTCGGTAGTCTGCAACAGCGCCGATGCTTGCCCGGGGGAAATGCCGGGTAATGTCGAGGGCATATACAGCAGATCCCCCTCGTTGATTTTGGGCAGAAACTCCCCGCCGACATGGCTCAGAGGCCAGATGACCGTGAAGATGGATAAGGCGGCGACCAGCAGCGTTGTCTTCGGCCAGTGAAGCACCCGGAGCAATAACGGATGATAAATGTTTATCAAAAAGCGGTTCAGCGGATTGCGGGTCTCCGCCGGGATTTTCCCGCGGATCCAGAAGCCCATCAGGATGGGGATGACGATAATCGCCAGCGCGGCGGCCCCGGCCATGGAATAGGTTTTGGTGAACGCCAGCGGACCAAACAGACGTCCTTCCTGCCCTTCAAGGGTAAAGATAGGGATAAACGACAGCGTGATGATCAGCAGGCTGATGAACAGCGCAGGCCCGACCTCAACCGACGCATCGGTGATCACCTTCCAGCGGGTGGCGTTGTCGATTTGTTCTCCGGGGTGAAGGTGATCCCACTCTTCCAGCCGTTTGTGGGCATTTTCTATCATCACAATGGCCGCATCCACCATCGCGCCCACCGCGATGGCTATCCCGCCCAGCGACATGATATTGGCGTTCAGCCCCTGGAAATGCATCACGATAAAGGCAATGCACAGGCCCAGCGGCAGGGAAATAATGGCGACCAGCGCCGAACGGACATGCCAGAGGAACAGCGCACAAACAATGGCCACCACAATAAACTCTTCCAGCAGTTTATGGCTCAGGTTGTCTATGGCGCGATCGATTAACTGGCTGCGATCATAAGTGGTGACGACTTCCACTCCCTCCGGCAGGCTTTTTTTCAGGCTCTCCAGCTTCTCTTTAACCGCGGTGATCACCTCGCGGGCATTTTTGCCTGAGCGCAGGATCACGACGCCGCCAGCGACTTCCCCTTCGCCATTAAATTCCGCGATCCCCCGGCGCATTTCCGGTCCTGTTTGTACACGGGCCACGTCACGGAGATACACCGGCACGCCGTTATCGCCGGTTTTAAGGACGATGTTATTGAAATCATCGATGGTTTGCAGATAACCACTGGCACGAACCATGTATTCGGCTTCGGCGATTTCAACCGACGACCCGCCCGCTTCCTGGTTTGAGGACTCCAGCGCCTGTTTCACATCCGGCAGACTGACACCGTACTGGGCCAGTTTCATCGGATTCACCTGGATCTGATACTGTTTGACCACGCCGCCGACAGAAGCCACTTCAGCGACGTTAGGGATGGTTTTCAGTTCATATTTCAGGAACCAGTCCTGAAGCGAGCGAAGCTCTGCAAGATCATGCTTACCGCTGCGATCCACCAGCGCGTATTCAAAAATCCAGCCCACCCCGGTCGCATCAGGCCCTATCTCCGAGCTGACGCCTGCCGGTAATTTTCCCTGTACCTGATTCAGGTATTCCAGCACGCGCGAGCGCGCCCAGTACAGATCGGTGCCGTCTTCAAAAATGACATACACATAGGAATCACCAAACTGGGAAAAGCCGCGTACCGTCTTCGCGCCCGGCACCGAAAGCATCGTTGTCGTGAGCGGATAAGTGACCTGGTCTTCCACAATCCGCGGTGCCTGGCCGGGATAGCTGGTTTTGATAATCACCTGAACGTCAGAAAGGTCGGGCAGCGCATCCACTGGCGTATTGATAATCGTCCACGTTCCCCAGACACTCAGAAACAGGGCTCCCATAATCACCAGAAAACGGTTGGCCACGGAGCGCCGGATAATCCATTCAATCATCGCTGTCTCCTCAGTGACCTGAATGCGCGTTTGCAGGTTCCGGCATCACGTCTGCGGGTTTTTCCGCATGACGCATCCGTTCCAGTGCGCCGGTGATATTGGCTTCCGAGTCAATAAGAAAGAGGCCGCTCACCACCACGGTATCCCCTTCGCTCAGCCCGGCACCTATCCCTGCCTGTTGCTGCGACTCATGCAGGACGTTGATCACTTTCGGCACAAACCGGCCATCACTATCGACGGTAATCACGCGCTGTTCGTTACCGGTGTCAATCACCGCCTGCGAAGGGATCAGCAGCATGTCCTGACTGCGGGTATTGAGTTTCAGATAGGCATTCATTCCGGGTTTCAGCAGTTCGTCCTGGTTGGTCACCTGCAGACGAACCTGCAACGTGCGGGTGGTCTGATCCACGCTCGGCAGGATGTTCCATTTTTCAACATTGAACGTTTTATCCGGGTAAGCCGGTACTGATATTTCAAACTGCGAGGTGTCTTTAAGCAGATACGCAATGGATTCAGGTACCGCTGCGCTGATCCAGACCGGGTCCATTCCCTGGATCTTCGCGACGACATTGTCTTTTGAAATATTCATGCCGGTGCGCAGGTCAAAAGCAGTAATAACACCGTCGATCGGTGCCGTGATGGTAAAACGGGTCTGGATGCTGCGGCTTGAACGCAGACGCTGAATATCATTTTCAGGCATACCCGCCAGGCGAAGTCGCTCAAGGACGCCTTTAAGCTGCGTGGCCGTTCCATTGGTGCTGGATAATAAAAGATATTCACTCTGGGCTTCGACCCATTCCGGGATGGTGATATCGATCAGCGGCGTACCTTTATTCACTTTGTCGCCGATGGTCAGCGGGTACACTTTTTCGACAAAGCCATCTGAACGCGCCTGAACAATAACAAACTGGTATTCGTTAAAACTGACATTCGCCGGGATGGTCTGCGAATAATTGAGCTGTCCTTTGACGACTTTTTCCGTTTTCAGCCCCAGATTCTGCACTTGTGTCGGGTCAATGCGAATGCCGTGGTCGTTTTTATCATTCTCCTCGTCGGCATATTTGGGGATTAAATCCATATCCATAAACGGAGATTTCCCCGGCTTGTCGAATTTAGTATCCGGCTTCATTGGGTCATACCAGAACAGCACTTTGCGCTCCGGAGATGTCGATGCCGTCTCCGGTTTTTGTGCAGAAGTGAGATAATGGTAGCCGCCAACGGAGACCAGTCCTCCCAGTATGAGACTGCCGATAATGACCGCCGCATACTTTATCTTTAAAGAAACCATAAAATTCCCGCTAAATGATATAATCCCCAGGCTTATCCAACGCAATAATGAATAAGCCGTCGTTAATCAGGCGTGTGTTTCTTCAATACTTTTCAGCAGCGAGATATTTCCTTGTTGTACAAAAGAGAAATTCACATGGCTGCCCGGTTTTAAATTGCGGATGCTGTCACTGGCTTCCATAAAGGTGAAGCGCATGGTCATTGCTGGCCAGCCAATCGCCGGGATCGCTTCATGGTCAATGGTGACTTTTTTAGTTTCATAATCAACGGATTTCACCACGCCGGTTCCCTGGAAAACCTGCTCGGCTGCGCTGTCATTCGTCATATCCATATTCATATTGTCATGCTGATGTTCCGCCGCCTGCAGGCCGGCCGAAAAAACGACTGACAGCGTGGCGAATAAAACGGCTTTCATTGAATTACGCATATTATTTTCCTGTTTATTTAAGTGGTGAAAACTATTCTGCCCAGCCGCCCCCGAGGGCGGTGTAGAGATTAATTTCATTAACCTGCTGTGAATATTTAAGATCCAGAATGTCCTGACGTGTTGAGAATAAAGAACGCTCTGCATCAAGCACTTCGATATAACTTACCGCACCGCTCGCATATAACCCGCGGGCGCGCTGCAACGTGATATTGAGTGAATCGAGATAGCGTTGTTGCGCCTCGATTTGCTGACGGATGCTCGCGCGCAGCGCCAGGGCATCAGACACGTCTTTAAATGCCGTCTGAATTTTTTGCTCGTAATTGACTACCGATTGCTGCTGGCGGATCTCTGCCAGTTGCAGATTGGCTTCATTACGACCGGCATTAAAAATGGGGATGTCTATTTTCGGGATAAAATTCCACATCCCGCCTGCCGCGCTAAACAGGTTTGAGAGTTCGGTACTGCCTGTGGAAAGCTCGCTGGTCAGGGAGATGGACGGGAAAAACGCCGCCCGCGCGGCGCCAATGTTGGCATTCGCCGCTCTTAACTGATATTCCGCCTCCATAATATCCGGACGCTGCAGCAAAATGTCCGATGACAGATTCGGCGGCAGCGTCACCGGATTAACATCTTTGTCTTTATCAGGACTGCTTTTCGGCACTGCGCGATAGGTGCCCAGAACCAGTTGCAGGGCATTATTCGCCTGCGCCAGCTCCCCTTCTCGTTTAGCGATGTCTGCCCGGGTGCTTTCAATCTGTCCACGCGCCTGTTCGAGGGCCAGCACATTGGTGCTGCCGGTCATCAGTTGCTGCTCAACGAAAGCATAAGACTGCTCATAATTGCTGAGCGTTTCCCTGGCAATGCTGAGTTGCGCATAAGCCAGTTGCTGGTTGAAATAGCTCTGCGACACATTCGAGACGAGCAGGAGCTGCACAGAACGCCGGGCTTCCTGACTGGCAAAAAAATTCTGCCTGTCAGCGTCACTCATATTTTTCAGCTTGCCGAAAAAATCCAGTTCAAAGCTGAGATCCATACCGGCGTCATACTGCTGCGTGGTCGGATTGTTACTTTTCAGCCCGCCACTGTAGGTGATCCCTGACGAGGCGTTCAGTTGCGGATAACGATCGGCATCCGTGACGTTATACTGCGCCCGCGCTTCCTGCACTTTCAGGGTCGCCATTCGCAGGTCCCGGTTATTATTCAGGGCTTCCGTGATCAGTCTTGCCACTTCCGGATCGGCAAAGAAGGCGCGCCATCCGGTCTCCTGGTAACCATTGACGGACGGCATCAGCCCGTTACGTGACAGGGAAAATTGTTGTGGGACCGGCGATTCCGGACGCTGATAGTCCGGGGCCAGGGAAACACAGCCTGCCAGAAAGAAAAAGGTGCTGATGCTAAGTCGTTTTAATTGGAACATAACGCAGACGCTTACCGGAGGATGGATGGCGGTACTGTAACGAAAGCACTCTGTTTGGCGGGTGACTGGATGATGACAATATTGTCATTTAGGGATTAAGCCGTTGATAAGCGGCGGGTGCTCACTAGAATGTCATTAACAGGATGACCGGGGAGTCACATGAAAATACTGATCGTCGAAGACGAAATTAAAACGGGCGAATACCTCAGCAAAGGGCTGACCGAGGCGGGGTTCGTCGTCGATCACGCCGATAATGGCCTGACCGGGTATCATCTGGCGATGACCGCTGAGTACGATCTACTGATCCTCGACATCATGCTTCCTGACGTTAATGGCTGGGAAATTATTCGTATGCTTCGTTCGGCCGGTAAGGGAATGCCTGTTTTACTGCTGACCGCGCTTGGTACCGTCGAGCATCGCGTCAAAGGGCTTGAGCTTGGTGCGGATGATTATCTGGTGAAACCCTTTGCCTTCGCCGAGCTGCTGGCCCGTGTCCGCACCCTCCTGCGTCGTGGTAATACGGTTATCTCTGAAAGCCAGTTTCAGGTCGCGGATTTGATGCTTGATCTGGTCTCGAGAAAAGTCATCCGCGCCGGAAAGCGCATCCTGCTGACCAGCAAGGAATTCAGCCTGCTGGAATTTTTTATTCGCCATCAGGGCGAAGTGCTTCCCCGCTCGCTGATAGCCTCTCAGGTCTGGGATATGAACTTTGACAGCGACACCAATGCGATAGATGTGGCGGTGAAACGACTGCGCGCCAAAATCGACAATGATTTTGAACCGAAATTAATCCAGACCGTGCGTGGCGTGGGCTACATGTTAGAGGTCCCGGATGCGCAGTAGTCTCTCCCCTCGCCCGTTCTCCCTTGCCCTGCGGCTGACGTTTTTTATCAGCCTGTCAACGATTCTGGCGTTTATTGCCTTTACCTGGATTATGCTGCATTCCGTTGAAAAACATTTTGCTGAACAGGATGTCAGCGATTTGCAGCAAATCAGTTTTACGCTGAATAACATCCTGCAATCTTCTGCCGGGACGGATGAACAAAAAATAAATAAAATGCGCGAATTTCTTGCCAGCTATCGCAGTATTTCGGCGGTGCTGCAGAACGCAGAGGGTGAAATTCTGTTCAGCACGTCGCAGGGCCCCTCGTTACTCCCTGCCCTGAACGAGGTGACATTTCCCGTTAACAAGGAGAGCGGTGAGATTTTTATCTGGGCGGTGGAGAATGACCATGCGGTTCCGGGGCATTCTGGCACCGAAATGAAAAGGGAGACGTTCCGGATAATCGCCTCGTCGGGCAACGCTGTCAGCAATGGGAAACCAGAGCCTTACCGCTTGCTGATTGGCTTGTCGATCAATTTCCATCTTCATTATCTGGCGGCGCTGAAAAAGAATTTAATCGCGATTGCTGTCGTCATCAGCCTTCTGATTATCATCACTATCCATATTGCCGTGCGTAAAGGTCACCAGCCGCTGCGCAATGTGAGCGATGCGATTAAAAATATCACCTCAGAGAATCTGGATGTCCGGCTGGAACCCTCCAGAGTGCCGATTGAACTGGAACAACTGGTGATTTCTTTTAACCATATGATTGAAAGAATCGAGGATGTGTTTACCCGGCAGGCGAATTTCTCCGCCGATATCGCGCACGAAATCAGGACACCGATTACCAATCTGGTCACCCAGACCGAAATTGCGTTGAGCCAGCACCGGACGCAAAACGAGCTGGAAGATGTGCTGTATTCCAGCCTGGAAGAATACAACCGCATGACCAAAATGGTCAGCGATATGCTTTTCCTCGCCCAGGCTGACAATAACCAGTTAATTCCCGAGACGGTGAAGTTTGATTTAAGCGCGGAAGTGACCAAAGTTTTTGATTTCTTCGAAGCCTGGGCGGAAGAGCGCGGGATCACGCTGGCCTTTAACGGCGCGCCTTGCGTGATTGAAGGCGATCCGCTGATGTTCCGAAGAGCAATCAATAATCTCTTGTCGAACGCTATCCGTTATACGCCGGAAGGGCAGACCGTGACGGTGTCGGTCACTGAACAGGCAAACAACGTTGAACTGATTGTTGAAAACCCCGGTAAACCGATACCTGAAGAGCATTTAACACGGCTGTTTGACCGTTTTTACCGGGTTGACCCTTCCCGGCAACGAAAAGGTGAAGGGAGTGGGATTGGTCTGGCAATTGTGAAATCCATAGTGAGCGCTCACCATGGAAAAGTGAGCGTCGAATCCGACAGCGTCTCCACGCGATTTACATTATCTGTGCCACGACTGGGAAACCCGCGATAACGGGAATCATCCGGGAAAGGGCACTTCATGTCGCTGAACTATAATAACGCCGTGTCTACCTATGTTAAGGAGTCCCTTTATGAAAATGAAAACATCGCTTTTCCTGTTATTAATGGTAACAGGCGCCGCTATTTCCGCCGATCATTCGTCAATGGCGATGCCGGATAAAGGCGCGTCCGCGTCCTCTCAGGAATACATGAGCGGAATGACGACCATGCACGATAAAATGATGGAAGGTGTGAAAGATCCGGATCCTGATAAAGCCTTTGCGAAAGGAATGACGGCTCATCACGAAGGCGCCATCGCCATGGCGGAGACAGAACTGAAATACGGCAAAGATCCTGAGATGCGCAAACTGGCTGAAAACATCATTAAAGCGCAGAAAGGTGAAATTGAAATGATGAATAAATGGCTGAGCAATAACAAATAAGCCCGCCACACCGCGATGTTGCGTTATCCGGCTGAGACAGGTGAGGTTTCAGCCTCAAGGGTGATAAGCCAGGTCATCGCGGCATCGCGATTCGTTGAACACATCTCCAGGGACGGTTTCAGGCTGCTGCAAACGGCTGGCCGCAGGCCCGAACCAAAGAGGTTGCACAGGTTGTCGTCAGACAACTGGACACACCGGACATTCGCCGGTTTACCGTGCGGCATGCCGGGAATTGGGCTGGAAATTGACGGCGCGATACAACAGGCGCCACAGTCCGGACGGCAATTCATAACGGTATCTCCTGAGAGTCTGGCTGCGCACCTTATCACCTTTTCACAAAACCCGCGAATTCCACTTGCCTGAAAGGCCCGGCGCGAGTACTTTGACGCGATATTTTTGACATCTTTACCGACAGGATTACTGCAATGCCAAGAGCGAACGAAATTAAGAAAGGTATGGTGCTGAATTACAATGGCAAGCTGCTGATTGTAAAAGACATTGATATTCAGTCACCGAGCGCCCGTGGCGCCGCAACGCTGTACAAAATGCGCTTCTCCGATGTCCGCACTGGCCTGAAAGTCGAAGAACGCTTTAAAGGTGACGACATTCTGGATACGGTCACCCTGACCCGTCGTTTCGTTGACTTCTCTTATGTTGACGGCAACGAATACGTGTTCATGGATAAAGAAGACTACACGCCGTACACCTTTACCAAAGATCAGATTTCAGAAGAGCTGCAGTTCATCCCGGAAGGCGGAATGCCGGAAATGCAGGTGCTGCTGTGGGACAGCCAGTTACTGGCGCTGGAACTGCCACAGACGGTGGATCTGGAAATCGTTGAAACGGCGCCGGGCATCAAAGGTGCTTCCGCCAGCTCCCGCACCAAGCCTGCAACGCTGACCACCGGTCTGGTGGTGCAGGTGCCGGAATACCTCACTACCGGTGAGAAGATCCGCATCCATATCGAAGAAAAACGCTATATGGGTCGCGCTGACTGATCAAAAAAAGGACGGTTTTCACCGTCCTTTTTTCATTGCGGCTGATTACAGCAAATCAGGGTATTTCGTCATTTTCAGCGCCAGTTCAACACCGCGCACTTCTGCCATCCCTTTCAGACGGCCAATCGCCGAATAACCCGGATTGGTTTTCTTTTTCAAATCGTCGAGCATCTGGTGCCCGTGATCCGGACGGAACGGGATCGGACGCAGATCACCCGCTTTTTTACGGCGCTGCTCTTCACTCAGAATCGCATCCACCACCGCCACCATGTTGACGTCGCCGTTCAGATGCGACCCCTCGTGGAAGGTTTTCGGGTTGTCTTCCCGGCAGGTGGCGCGCAGGTGTGTGAAGTGAATACGATCTCCGAAAGTTTTAATCATCTTCACCAGATCGTTATCGGCGCGCACGCCGTAGGAGCCGGTGCACATGGTGAAACCGTTGTTGATGCTGTCGACAGTCTCTTTCAGCCACTGCATATCTTCAATGGTCGAAACGATACGCGGCAGACCCAGGATCGGGCGCGGCGGATCGTCCGGGTGAACGGCCAGACGCACGCCCACTTCTTCTGCCACCGGCACAATCGCACGCAGGAAACGGGCCATATTCTCGCGCAGCGTCTCTTTGCTGATATGGTCATACTCCGCCAGACGCGCGCGGAATTGATCAAGGGTGTAGCCCTCTTCCGCTCCCGGCAGACCCGCAATGATGTTGCGCGTCAGCTTATTAATATCGGCTTCGCTCATCGCGTGGAAATACGCCTGCGCCTGACGCTGTTCTTCAGCGCTGTAATCCGCTTCTGCGCCTTCGCGCTTGAGGATATGCAGCTCGAACGCCGCAAAAGCGATTTGGTCAAAACGCAGCGCTTTTGAACCGTCCGGCAACTGATATTCGAGGTCGGTACGCGTCCAGTCGAGGATCGGCATAAAATTGTAGCACACCGTATCAATGCCGCAGGCCGCCAGATTGCGAATGCTCTGCTGATAGTTAGCAATCCACGTCTCACACTGCCCGCTGTGAGTTTTGATGTCTTCATGCACCGGAATGCTCTCGACCACTGACCAGATCAGCCCTTTTTCCGCCAGCAGCGCCTGACGCTGTTTAATTTTCTCAATCGACCAGACTTGCCCATTCGGGATGTGGTGCAGCGCAGTCACGACGCCCGTCGCCCCCGCCTGACGCACATCATCAAGAGATACCGGATCGTTCGGCCCATACCAACGCCAGGTTTGCTCCATGGTCTCACCCTCTAAAGTTGTTATACCAATAATAAAGCACGTAATGACGACTACCATACAGGCTTAGCCATAATGGTCAAACACCCCGGCAGGATTGATTGATCCAGCTCACATTAACCACAGAAACAAGGCACACCAATTTAAATTGTTGTCATATAACTTTACACTAGCGCTTGTTAACTTTTCGTTATTCAGGTGTATACAGAATGAAGAACATTGCCACCACACCACTTCCCGACAGCGTACAACTGCCCTCCTACGACCGGCAGCAACTCCGCTCACGCATTGTGCATTTCGGCTTTGGCGCCTTTCATCGCGCCCATCAGGCGTTGCTGACCGATCGGGTGCTGAACGCCACGGGAGGCGACTGGGGCATTTGCGAAATCAGCCTGTTCAGCGGCGATCAATTAATGACGCAACTGCGCGAGCAGGATCATCTTTATACGGTGCTGGAAAAAGGCGCTACGGGCAATCAGGCCATTGTGGTGGGCGCGGTGCATGAATGCCTGAACGCAAAACTGGATTCACTGGCGGCAATTATCGAAAAGTTCTGCGAGCCGCAGGTGGCGATTGTCTCCCTGACTATCACCGAAAAAGGTTATTGCATCGACCCGGCCACCGGTCAGCTCGACGTCAACCAGCCGCGTATCGTGCATGATCTGGAAAACCCGCAAGCGCCCCACTCCGCGCCGGGGATCCTGGTCGAAGCGCTGTATCGCCGTCGCGCGCGCGGTCTGCCGCCGTTTACTGTGCTCTCCTGCGATAACATTCCGGATAACGGTCACGTGGTGAAGAATGCCGTGCTGGGCATGGCGGAAAAACGCTCTCCGGCGCTGGCGGCCTGGATTGCTGAACAGGTCAGTTTTCCGGGCACCATGGTCGATCGTATTGTGCCCGCGGCAACAGACGCGTCACTGAATGAAATCGCCGCCCTGCTCGGCGTGGCTGATCCGTGTGCCATCAGTGGCGAGCCGTTTATCCAGTGGGTTATTGAAGATAATTTTGTTGCCGGTCGCCCGGAATGGGAAGTGGCTGGCGTACAGATGGTCAGCGATGTGCAGCCGTGGGAACAGATGAAACTCCGCATGCTGAACGGCAGCCATTCTTTCCTTGCCTATCTCGGCTACCTTGCCGGTTTTCAGCATATCAGCGACTGCATGCAGAACGCGGATTTCCGCGAGGCGGCCAGACGCCTGATGCTTGCTGAACAGGCGCCGACGCTGTGCATCACCAGGGTGGATCTGACGTCGTACGCTGACAGCCTGATCGACCGTTTCAGTAATCCGGCGCTGCAACACCGCACCTGGCAGATTGCGATGGATGGCAGCCAGAAACTGCCCCAGCGCATGCTCGACAGCATTCGCGAGCATCTGGCGCGCCACAGCGCGTGGCCCTTGCTGGCGCTCGGCGTGGCCGGGTGGATGCGCTACGTCAGCGGCACGGACGATGCCGGTAATACCATCGACGTGCGCGACCCGCTGGCGGAAAAAATTCGCCAGCTTGTTGCCGGAAGCCGCGACGAAGAACGCGTCACGGCGCTCCTGACACTGAGCGAAATCTTCGGCAATGACCTGCCGCGCGATGCCCGATTTGTGGCAGCGGTGCAGCAGGCCTGGCAGCGTATTGCCGATAACGGCGCGCTGAACGCGCTGATTACCACGCTGCGAAGTTAGCATTTTCTGCGGTTTAGCGAGTTAACGGGACTTTTGTCCGCCTGAAAACTTCTCATTCTGATAATTTTTCGCCAGGATGGTCAGTTATGTGATGACTGTAACCTTTTCTGGAGTGCTCGTGACCAAAACGAATCTGATTACCGGCTTTCTCGGCAGCGGGAAAACCACGTCGATTCTGCATCTTCTGGCGCATAAGCCTGCCGATGAAAAGTGGGCCGTGCTGGTCAACGAATTTGGTGAAGTGGGCATCGACGGCGCGCTGCTGGCAGACAGTGGCGCGTTACTGAAGGAAATCCCCGGCGGATGCATGTGCTGTGTGAATGGTCTGCCGATGCAGGTGGGGCTCAATACCCTGCTGAGACAGGGCAAGCCCGACCGGCTGTTGATTGAACCGACCGGGCTTGGTCATCCGAAACAGATCCTCGACATACTGACCGCGCCGGTCTACGAACCGTGGATCGATCTGCGCGCCACGCTGTGCGTGCTTGATCCCCGCCAGTTGCTGGACGACAAGGTGCTGAACAATCAAAACTTCCGCGACCAGCTTGCTGCGGCGGATATTGTGATTGCCAACAAGCAGGATCGCGAAACCCCGGAAAGCCAGCAGACGCTGGAAAACTGGTGGGCGCAGAACGGTGAGGGTCGTGAATTACATCACGCCACGCAGGGCGCGATTTCACTTTCCCTGCTGGACGCGCCACGCCAGAATCTGGCGCCTTTACCGGAAAGCACTGAGCATTCCCATTCGCATGCTGTCACCAGAGGGCTGGCGGCACTGAGTCTTCCCGAACATCAGCGCTGGCGGCGCAGCACCAACAGCGGTCAGGGCTATCACGCCTGCGGCTGGATTTTTGATGCAGACACCCGGTTCGATACCATCGGTTTGCTGGAATGGGCACGGCTCGCGCCGGTAACCCGCGTGAAAGGCGTGCTGCGCATCCCGGAAGGGCTGGTGCGCATCAATCGTCAGGGACAGGATCTGCATATTGAAACACAGAACGTCGCGCCACCGGACAGCCGTATTGAGCTGATCAATGACGCTGACGTCGACTGGAACCCCTTGCAGGCAGCTCTGTTGAGGCTTCGTTTAGATTAACCCCGTTATGGTTGCCACCATTACTATTATCAATGATACAACGATGAAAACCCGATATTTCCTTAATGTTCTGCTGAGCATCGCAGGCGTGGCGCTATTTTTATCCTGGTATTTGCCGGTCAATCACGGCGGCTGGTCTGTGCTTGATTCCGCGATTTTCCACTTCTTTAACCAGGGTCTGGGTGAAAGCCGCGCGTACGTCTGGCTGCTGGCGATCACCAACAACCGCGCCTTTGACGCCTGTTCATTACTGGCGATGGGCTGCCTGATGCTGAGCTTCTGGCGAAAGGCCGATGACGCCGGACGCCGCCGCGTGGTGATGATCGGCCTGACCATGTTGCTGGCGGCGGTGGTGATCAACCAACTGGCGCAGCATCTGATGCCCGTGAAGCGCGCCAGCCCGACGCTCTTTTTCACCGATATTTATCGGGTTAGCGATCTGCTGCATATTTCGACTAAGGACGCATCGAAAGACAGTTTTCCGGGCGATCACGGAATGATGCTGCTCATTTTCGCCGGATTTATGTGGCGATATTTCGGCGCAAAAGCGTTCGTTATTTCCCTTATTATCGTGGTGGTTTTTGCCTTCCCTCGCGTGATGATTGGCGCGCACTGGTTTACCGATATTGCGGTAGGTTCAATGACAGCGGTACTGACAGGTTTGCCATGGGTACTCATGACGCCACTCAGCGATAAGATTATTCATCTATTTGATAAATACCTTCCGCATACAAAGAAACAAAAAATAAACAATTAAGCGAAATTAATTAACATCGAATATCAGGGATCGCAATGATCCCTGAATACGAAGTGGTGTTTTTTTATTCAATACCGTCATTTTCCCGTCACACAAAAGTGCCTTAGAAATGAATCAATTGGCTAATTAAGCAGCAAAAATAGCGCTATTTCCCGCTATGCCAGTTTGTCACTTTCTGTATCACTTTTTCTTATAAAAAATGAGACAAAACCTCTCGCAATGCCAACCTTGATCGGGTAACCTCAATCTCGTTTTGCCGTGCAGACATTAATTATTCGCACAGTGAATAATTTTGTGCGTCAGTCCACAGTTTTGCGGATTCCTAATTGTCTCATTGTCTGTCGGTATTTAGTCTCGGTAGGGTTGGCGTTTTTTATAACGATTTCTTCGTTAAGGACTTCAAGGGAAAATAAACGAAATGGTCAAATCTCAACCGATTTTGAGATATGTTCTGCGGGCGATTCCCGCGGTTGCAATCGCTGTTCTGCTTTCTGCATGTAGCTCAACAAATACCGCTAAGAATATGCATCCTGAGACGCGTGTTGTGGGTATGGAAGATCCCTCTTCACTGCAAGCCTCTCAGGATGAATTTGAATCCATGGTGCGTAACCTCGACGTTAAATCACGTCTGATGGATCAATACGCCAGCTGGAAAGGCGTTCGTTACCGTCTGGGTGGCGATACCAAACGCGGCATCGACTGCTCTGCTTTTGTACAGCGCACGTTCCGCGAACAGTTTGGTTTAGAGCTGCCTCGTTCGACCTGGGAACAACAGGAAACCGGTAAATCCATTAAGCGCGGTCAACTGCGCACCGGCGATCTGGTTCTGTTCCGCGCCGGGTCAACCGGTCGCCATGTGGGTATCTACATTGGCAACGATCAGTTCGTCCATGCCTCGACCAGCAGTGGCGTAACGATTTCCAGCATGAATGAGCCATACTGGAATAAGCGCTACAACGAAGCGCGTCGTATACTGAGCCGCTCGTAATTTCTTCTGTTGTCGGTTACCCTTGGCCGACGGCAGGAATAAAAAAAGCACTGCTGCGGCAGTGTTTTTTTTTGTGCTGATGCAAAGCGCGCGGGTAATGACAGTTTCTATACTCTGTTTAACCGCGTGCTCTTCATGTCCAACCTTCAGGGATAATGTCCGTTTATGCTTACCCGTTATTTTTCTGTCGGCCGGAAGATTGTGTTATTCAGTTTTCTGGCGGGACTCTTCGCTGCACTGCTGGCGGGAAGTATTCAGTACACGGTGATCCATCATAAACGGGCAGAACAGTTCGATTCGATAATCAAGAACCTGCATTCCTACCTGAACAACTATTTCAAAGACCTTCTCACCACCATCGATTACCTGCAACCGCTGACCATGAGCCCGTGCAGCCAGATCCAACAGGAGCTTACCGCCCGCGCGGCCTTCAGCGTCAACGTTCGCGCTTTTTTACTGGTCATCGATAAGCGCGCGGTTTGTTCATCCGCCACCGGGACCATGAATCTGCCGTTTGACAGCCTTTCCACTGATGTCGATCCCGGTAAAGCGTCAGACATGCAACTGCTAGCCGGTACGCCGATGATGCCTTCCAGCCCGGCGTTCGCCATCTGGGTGCGCAATCCGCTGATGAAAAACCACGGCGTTTTTGCCTCCGTGAATGCCAACCTGACCCCTTTCCTGCTTTACTCGGCAAAGCAGAATAATTTTTCCGGCATTGCGCTGGTGGTGCACAATCGCGCGCTGGCAACATTTTCCAGTAAGCTGGTTGATCCGGCGACGCTCGACGTCAAGCCGGTGCGTATTGCGAAAATTGATAACCTGCCGCTTCAGGTTTACCTCTACGGCACCACGTGGAGCGTACAGGATACGCAATACGCGGTGCTGCTGATGATTGTGGTGGGTCTGCTGGCCGGGTTGCTGTGCTTTTATATTCTCAGCATCGGCAATCGTCCGGGGAAAGAGATCCTTACCGCCATCAGGCGCAACCAGTTCTATGTGGTTTACCAGCCAGTGGTCTCCAGCATTGACATGAAAATTCGCGGCGTTGAAGTGCTGTTGCGCTGGAAGCACCCCTCGGCTGGTGAAATTCCCCCGGATGCGTTTATCAACTTTGCTGAAGCGCAAAACCTGATTGTGCCGCTGACGCAGCATCTGTTCGAGTTGATCGCCCGTGACGCGCCGACGTTGCAGAAAATCCTGCCGCCGGGGGCGAAGCTTGGGATCAACATCGCCCCCGGACATTTGCATACGCCGAGTTTTCAGGATGATATGCGCGCGTTAAGCGCCGCATTACCGCCGAATTATTTCCAGGTGGTGCTCGAAATTACCGAACGCGACACCCTCCAGCACAAAGAGGCCATGAGAGTCTTCGAATGGCTGCATCACGAAGGGTTTGAAATCGCCATTGACGATTTCGGTACCGGACACAGCGCGCTGATTTATCTCGAACGCTACGCGTTTGATTACCTGAAAATCGACCGTGGGTTTATTAAAGTCATCGGGATGGAAACGGTGACATCACCGGTGCTGGATGCCGTGCTGACGCTGGCGAAACGCATGGATCTGGTCACCGTTGCCGAAGGTGTGGAGACGCAGGAGCAGGCGGAATGGCTGCGCGATCACGGCGTGAATTTCCTGCAGGGATACTGGATTAGCCGCCCGATCACCCTCGACCGTTTCCTTGCTGCCTGGAACGAACCTGCGAAATATTTCACAAGCGACTGAGTGTCACTTATTATTCAGGGACAAGAGGTTAGTTCGCGTTGAACGGCCCGCAAAAGGATGCTGCCCGGTTATGATTCTACGTCTGTGTCTCATACTGATTGCCCTGCTCAGCCTGCCAGTCCAGGCGCAGACAATCAAAGAGAGCGATGCGTTTGCCGTGATCGGCGAACCTAAGTATGCCGTTAATTTTAACCACTTTGATTACGTCAACCCGGCCGCGCCAAAAGGCGGTGCGGTCACGCTGTCGGAAATTGGCACCTTTGACAACTTCAACCGTTATGCCCTGCGCGGCAAAGCGGGGGTGCGCACCGAATCACTCTACGACTCTCTGTTTACCACTTCGGATGATGAGCCAGGTAGCTACTACCCGCTGATCGCAGAAACCACACGCTATGCGGACGATTTTTCCTGGGCCGAAATCACCCTGAACCCGAAAGCCCATTTTCATGATGGAACGCCGATCACCGCGAAAGACGTCGCGTTTACCTTTCAGAAGTTTATGACCGAAGGCGTACCGCAGTTCCGGCTGTACTACAAAGGCACGACGGTTAAAGCCATCGCGCCGCTTACTGTACGCATTGAGATGGGCCAGCCGGGCAAAGAGAACATGCTCGGCCTGTTTACCCTGCCAGTTATGCCGGAATCCTTCTGGCACGATCACAAGCTCAGCGACCCGCTCGCCATGCCACCGCTCGCCAGCGGCCCCTATCGTATTACCAGCTGGAAAATGGGGCAGTACATCATCTATTCCCGGGTGAAGGATTACTGGGGCGCCAACCTGCCTGTCAACCGCGGACGCTGGAATTTCGACACCATCCGCTATGACTACTACCTCGATGACAACGTCGCCTTTGAAGCCTTCAAGGCAGGCGCGTTCGATATGCGCGTTGAAAGCAGCGCCAAAAACTGGGCGACCCGTTACATCGGCAACAACTTTGATAATCACAACATTGTCATGGATGCGCAAAAGAACACCTCGGCGCAGAATACCCGCTGGCTGGCGTTTAACGTTCAGCGCCCGGTGTTCAGCGATCGCAAAGTGCGCGAGGCAATTACGCTGGCGTTTGATTTCGAATGGATGAACAAAGCCCTGTTCTATTCCGCCTACAGCCGCGCGAACAGTTATTTCCAGAATACCGAATACGCGGCGCGCAATTACCCCGACGCCGATGAGCTTGTTCTGCTGGCACCTATGAAGCCCGACCTGCCGCCAGAAGTGTTCACCAGCATCTACCAGCCACCCGTGTCGGACGGTGGCGGGTTTGACCGCGACAACCTGCTGAAAGCCAGCAAACTGCTTGATGAGGCGGGATGGCCGCTGAAAGGACAGCAACGCGTGAACGCGCAGACCGGCAAGCCGTTACGCTTTGAGCTGCTGCTGGGCTCCGGGGGCAACAATCAGTGGGTGCTTCCCTTCCAGCACAGCCTCAGCCGTCTCGGTGTGACGCTCGAGATTCGCCAGGTGGATAACGCGCAGCTGAATAATCGCCTGCGTAACCGCGACTACGACATGATGCCAGTGCTGTGGCAGGCGACACCGTGGCCGAGTTCCGATCTGCAAATCGCCTGGGCCTCGCAGTATGTCGATTCCACCTACAACGCCCCGGGGGTTAAAAATCCGGTGATCGATAAGCTCATCGCCGACATTATTCACTGGCAGGGAAACAAAGAGAAACTGCTTCCCCTCGGACGCGCGCTGGACCGCGTCCTCACATGGAATTACTATCAGTTACCCATGTGGTACATGGCAGAAGATCGCATCGCTTACTGGGATAAGTTTTCGCACCCGGTCATGCGCCCTGTATATTCGCTCGGCTTTGATACCTGGTGGTATGACGTGAATAAAGCCGCGAAGCTGCCTGCAGACAGACGTTAAGGAACCCTATGGGCGCGTACCTGATCCGCCGATTATTACTGGTGATCCCGACCCTGTGGGCGATCATCACCATTAACTTTTTTATCGTGCAAATCGCGCCTGGCGGCCCGGTCGACCAGGCCATTGCGGCGATTCAGTTCGGCGATCGCAGCGCCCTGCCTGGCGCGGGTGGCGAAGGGATGGGCGCAACGCATGCGCGCACCGGCGTCGGTAATATCAGCGACGGCCAGTATCGCGGCGCGCGCGGGCTAGATCCGGAAGTCATTGCGGAAATCACGCACCGTTACGGTTTCGATAAACCCATTCATGAACGCTATTTTAAGATGCTGGGTGAGTACCTGCGCTTTGACTTCGGCAACAGCCTGTTTCGCAGCGCGTCAGTGTTACAACTGGTGAAAGACAGCCTGCCGGTTTCCATTTCGCTCGGGATCTGGAGCACGCTTATCATCTATCTGGTCTCGATTCCGCTGGGCATCCGTAAGGCGGTACAAAACGGCAGTCGGTTCGACATCTGGAGCAGCGCGTTTATCATCATCGGCTACGCGATCCCGGCGTTCCTGTTCGCCATTTTGCTGATCGTCTTTTTCGCGGGCGGCAGCTATTACGATCTCTTCCCGCTGCGTGGGCTGACCTCGGCCAATTTCGACGCTCTGCCGTGGTATAAACAGATCACCGATTACCTCTGGCACATTACTCTGCCGGTGCTGGCGACGGTGATTGGCGGTTTTGCGGCGCTGACCATGCTGACCAAAAACTCGTTCCTTGATGAGATCCGCAAGCAGTACGTGGTCACCGCGCGCGCCAAAGGGGTGAGCGAGCATAATATTCTGTGGAAGCACATTTTCCGTAACGCGATGCTGCTGGTGATCGCCGGTTTTCCTGCCACCTTCATCAGCATGTTCTTTACCGGTTCGCTGCTGATTGAGGTGATGTTCTCCCTCAACGGGCTGGGGCTGTTAGGCTACGAAGCCACCCTCTCCCGCGATTACCCGGTGATGTTTGGCACGCTTTACATCTTCACCCTGATTGGTCTGCTGCTGAATATCATCAGCGATATCAGCTATACGCTGGTGGACCCACGCATTGATTTTGAGGGCCGCTGATGCCGCGATTAAGTCCCGTCAACCAGGCCCGCTGGGCACGCTTTCGCCATAACCGTCGCGGTTACTGGTCCCTGTGGCTGTTCCTCATTCTGTTTACCTGCAGCCTGTTTTCAGAACTGCTGGCGAACGACAAGCCGTTGCTGGTGCAGTATCGCGGCAGTTTGTACGTGCCCTTTCTGAAAGATTACACCGAGCAGCAGTTTGGCGGCACCTTTTCAACCAGCGCGGATTACCAGGATCCGTGGCTGCAAAAACAGCTGGCAGATAACGGCTGGGTGATCCGGGCGCCCGTTCATTTTGGCGCCACCAGCATTAATTTCGCCACCGATCGCCCCTTCCCTTCCCCGCCGTCAGCGACTAACTGGCTGGGGACGGACGCCAACGGCGGTGACGTGCTGGCGCGTATTCTCTACGGCACCCGCATCTCCGTGCTGTTCGGCCTGATGCTGACGCTGTGCTCAAGCGTCATGGGCGTGCTGGCGGGTGCGTTGCAGGGTTACTACGGCGGAAAAGTCGATCTCTGGGGCCAGCGCTTTATCGAAGTGTGGTCCGGCATGCCGACGCTGTTTTTAATCATCCTGCTGTCGAGCGTGGTACAACCCAACTTCTGGTGGCTGCTCGCCATCACTGTTTTATTTGGCTGGATGGCGCTGGTGGGCGTGGTGCGCGCCGAATTCCTGCGTACGCGAAATTTTGACTACATTCGCGCAGCCCAGGCGCTGGGGGTGAGCGACCGAGGGATCATCTTCCGCCATATGCTGCCTAACGCGATGGTCGCGACGCTCACTTTCCTGCCGTTTATTCTGTGCAGCTCCATTACCACGCTGACATCGCTTGATTTCCTCGGCTTCGGGTTGCCGCTGGGCTCACCGTCGCTGGGCGAGTTACTGCTACAGGGGAAAAATAACCTGCAGGCACCGTGGCTCGGTATTACGGCGTTTTTATCAGTGGCAGTTTTGCTGTCGCTGCTGATTTTTATTGGCGAAGCCGTGCGCGATGCCTTCGACCCCAATAAGGCGGTGTAGGATGATCTCTCCCTTACTGACCATCGAAAATCTCTCCATCGCCTTTACTGATCGCGGTGAAAGCCGCACGGTGGTGAGTGATTTGTCGTTGCAGGTTAACGCGGGCGAAACGCTGGCGCTGGTGGGCGAGTCCGGTTCCGGGAAGAGCGTTTCCGCACTCTCGGTGCTGCGACTGCTTCCGTCCCCGCCGGTCAGCTACCCGACCGGAGACATCCTTTTCCACGGTCAGTCCTTGCTGCATGCCGATGAACGAACTCTGCGGGGCATTCGCGGCAACCGTATCGCAATGATTTTTCAGGAGCCGATGGTTTCGCTGAACCCGCTGCATACGCTGGAAAAACAGCTGTACGAAGTGCTGTCGTTGCATCGCGGTATGCGTGAAGAGGCCGCACGGGCGGAAATCCTCGACTGCCTCGATCGCGTCGGGATCCGCAATGCGCCGAAACGACTGGCGGATTACCCGCATCAGCTTTCCGGCGGCGAGCGCCAGCGCGTTATGATTGCCATGGCGCTGCTGACGCGGCCAGAGTTGCTGATCGCCGACGAACCCACCACCGCGCTCGATGTCTCGGTGCAGGCGCAAATCCTGCAACTGCTGCGCGAACTGCGCGACGAGCTGAACATGGGCCTGCTGTTCATCACCCATAACCTGAGCATCGTGCGCAAACTGGCCGACAACGTGGCGGTGATGCAGAACGGTCGCTGCGTGGAGCAGAACCGCGCCAGCGCGCTGTTTTCCGCCCCTGTTCACCCTTACACCTGCAAGCTTATCGACAGTGAACCATCCGGCGATCCGGTTCCGCTTACCGGCCACGCCGAACCGCTGCTGCAGATTGAAAAACTGAGCGTGGCGTTCCCGGTGCGAAAAGGCGTGTTGCGCCGCGTCGTGGACAGCAATCGCGTAGTAAAAGAGATCAGCTTTTCGCTGCGTCCGGGGGAAACGCTGGGGCTGGTCGGCGAATCCGGCTCCGGCAAAAGCACCACCGGGCTGGCGCTGCTGCGGCTGATTGCCTCAGAAGGTTCGATTGTCTTTGACGGGCTGGCGTTGCAGGGGCGCAACCGCAAGCAGATGCTGCCGCTGCGTCATCGCATTCAGGTGGTGTTTCAGGACCCGAATTCGTCGCTGAATCCACGTCTTAATGTCCTGCAGATTATCGAAGAGGGATTGCGCGTGCATCAGCCTGCGCTCACACCGGCGCAGCGTGAAGAAGAAGTGATCCGCGTGATGCAGGAAGTGGGGCTTGATCCGCAAACCCGTCAGCGTTACCCGGCGGCGTTTTCCGGCGGTCAGCGCCAGCGCATCGCCATTGCCCGTGCGCTGATCCTCAAACCTGAACTGATTGTGCTGGATGAACCGACCTCGTCACTGGACAGAACCGTGCAGGCGCAAATCCTCGCGCTGCTCAAAGCGCTACAGGAGAAGCATCGCCTGGCTTACATTTTCATCAGCCACGATCTCCATGTGGTTCGATCGCTGTGCCATCAGGTGATTGTCTTGCGTCAGGGGGAAGTGGTGGAGCAAGGAGAGTGTCAGCGCGTCTTTGCCGCACCGCAGCAAGAGTATACCCGCCAGCTACTGTCGTTGAGCTGACGGTCAGAAAGGATTATTACCAGAAAACGGCTCCGCAATCGCCACGCCGAAATTTTTCAGGCGACAGGTCGCAGCGTACTCGTCCTGACAGTTCACGAACAGGCACGGTTCGCCATCGCATTCCAGTACGGAACACGCCACTTCAATATCTGTTAACGCCTGGCTGAGCTTATGCATTACCGGCCAGGCTTTTTCACCGTCCGGGCTCAGCAGTTTGAGGCCCACCAGGTTGTTATCGCTCAGCGGGCCGTTTTGCGGAATCGGTTCAACTCTTGAACCTGCAAAACCGGCAGACCAGCGATAGCTCTGCGGCAAGCGATGAACGATGGAAAGCTGCATGGTATTCACGATTTTTCCCCAGGAAAAAACAAAATTTCACAATAATTTCACATTTATATTAACACATCGCTGGCAGATCGTCCTGCAAGCCGCGTGGAAAACGTTTACATCTGCACCAGGCAAGGTTTAACGATTTATTATCCTGCGTTTTACAAAACTGCTACGGATGTATTTTGCGCTATATGTACCCGTTTCTGTGATCTAACACAACCTTTTTGTCTACATCGATGTGACTTTTTACATAAATTGATTTTACATAAAAGAAACATCCATCAGAACAACGAACAGAAACTCCGTTGATATGTGTCAAGAAAGGGGGCCAATTTACCCCCTCTGAGGCAGGATCAGTGCGTAATTTTCCTGGGGCGGCTGGCGTAGAGATAGAAAAGTAGCGAACAACTGGCGCACAACATGATGGAAATCAGCATCGGCCAGCCAGTGGTAAACGTTGCCAGTGACAGGATCGCGCCAACAATCGCGCCGATGCCAAAACGGAACGTCCCCGCCAACGATGAGGCCGTACCGGCCATGTGCGGAAACTCATCCAGAATGACCGCCATCGCATTTGACGACACCATCGCCACGCAGCCAACAAACACGGCGACGCCCAGCACCAGCGCCCAGAATCCCACACCAAGCAGCGCGCAAACCACCATCCACAGCGCCATCGCAAACTGGATCCATAACCCGGCACGGAACATGTTCAGCGCGCCTACCCGACGCACAAAGCGGCTGTTAATGATGGTCATCATGAACAAAAAGACAATGTTCAGCGCAAAGTAGTAACCAAAGTGCTGCGGTGAGACGTGGTTAAGCTCGATATAGACAAACGGACCGGCGCTCAGGAAGGAGAACATCCCGGCAAAACTGAAACCGCTGGCAAGCATGTAGCTCAGCACGCGCTTATGGCGAAACAGCGCCGCGAAGTTGCCGATGGTGATGCGAATGTGAAACTTCTGCCGCCGCTCAACGGGCAGCGTTTCGTGAATAAAAAAGAACACCATCACCGAGGCCAGCAAAGCAGCAACGGCGAGGATCCAGAAAATCGCATGCCAGCTGAACCAGACCAGTACCGCGCCGCCGACCATCGGCGCCACCAGCGGCGCAATGGTCGTCACCAGCATGACGAAAGACATCATGCGGGAGAACTCTTCTTTCGGGTAGATATCGCGCATCAGGGCGTTGATCACCACGCTTGCCGCCGCTGCCGCGAGGCCGTGGAAAAAACGCATGGTGATCAGCTGATCGATGGTCTGTGACAGCGCACAGGCCACCGCCGCCGCGGCGAACACCAGCGTACCGCCGAGGATCACCGGCTTACGGCCAATGCTGTCCGCCATCGGCCCGTATAACAACTGGCCCAGTGCAAAACCCAGAATATAGGTGCTGAGCGTCATCTGCGCGCTGCCCGCCGGAACGCCGAACTGCGATGAGATCACCGGCAGTGCGGGCAAATACATGTCAATCGACAGTGGCATCAGCATGGCCAGCAGGCCAAGAATAAAAACAATACCCAGTGAAGAATTCTGCCTGGATGTCACAAAAAGCTCCTCAGATTAGTGGGAAGGCATGCCGACACTGGCGATTTCTTCTTCGGTGAGCGGGCGGTATTCCCCCGGCTCCAGTTGCGGATCAAGCGTAATACCGCCGATCCGTTCACGATGCAGGCCGACAACATGGTTGCCGACCGCGGCGAACATGCGTTTCACCTGATGGTAGCGGCCTTCGCTGATCGTCAGGCGCACTTGCGTCGGGGTGATCACTTCCAGCTCAGCAGGTTTGGTGAGCGATTTTTCATTGTGTAGCTGAATACCCTGCGCAAACAGCGCCGCGGTTTCGTCGCTTACCGGCGATTCCAGCGTCACCAGATAGGTTTTTTCGCAATGGTGTTTCGGTGAAGTGATGCGGTGCGACCACTGACCGTCGTCGGTCATCAGCACCAGCCCGGTGGTGTCGATATCCAGACGCCCTGCCGCATGCAGCTTGTACGCGACCGGCTCGTCGAGGAAATAAAGGACGGTTGGATGATCTGGATCGTCTGTCGAGCAGACGTAGCCATCCGGCTTGTTCAGCATAAAATAGCGCGGTCCGGTCTGTTGGATTAGGGGGTTGCCATCATAATCCACGACGTGCTCAGGAAGCAGTTTAAACGCGCTGTTTTTCACAATGTTGCCATCCACGGTAACGCGGCTGGCGCGAATTTCACGCCCGGCAATAGCACGGCTGACGCCGAGTTGCTGAGCGATAAACTTATCAAGTCGCATGAGGTTTTTTTAGCCTGTCAGAATGCCGGGGGTCGGGAAAACGTCCCGAAAAAGAAGTAATAACTGTGATCAGTATAACGGGCTCCTTTCGTCACTCAAGGAAAAAGATTCGTGGCATACTGTAGGCGTGAAAATGAAAACAGCAGACTTATGACTTTTACACTTCGCCCCTATCAGCAGGAAGCCGTTGACGCCACCCTCGCCCACTTTCGTCATCACCCTGAACCCGCCGTGATTGTGCTGCCCACCGGCGCCGGAAAAAGTCTGGTGATTGCCGAACTGGCGCGACTGGCCCGTGGGCGCGTGCTGGTGCTGGCGCATGTGAAAGAACTAGTTGCGCAGAACCACGCCAAATACCGGGCGCTGGGGCTGGAGGCGGACATTTTTGCCGCCGGGCTGAAGCGCAAAGAGAGCCACGGCAAAGTCGTGTTTGGCAGTGTGCAGTCTGTCGCGCGTAATCTGGAAAGCTTTCAGGGTGAATTTTCGCTGCTGATTGTTGATGAATGCCACCGTATTGGCGATGACGACGAAAGCCAGTACCAGCAAATTCTCAGCCACCTGAAAACCGTGAATCCGCACATTCGTCTGTTAGGACTGACCGCCACACCGTTTCGCCTCGGTAAAGGCTGGATCTACCAGTTCCATTACCACGGCATGGTGCGCGGCACGGAAAAAGCGCTGTTTCGCGACTGCATCTACGAACTCCCCCTGCGCTACATGATCAAACACGGCTATCTGACACCGCCGGAACGGCTGGATATGCCGGTCGTGCAGTATGATTTCAGCCGTCTGCAGGCGCAGAGCAACGGTCTGTTCAGTGAAGCGGATCTCAACCGCGAGCTGAAAAAACAGCAGCGCATCACACCACATATCATCAGCCAGATCGTGGAGTTTGCTGAAACGCGCAAAGGGGTGATGATATTCGCCGCCACCGTCGAACATGCGCGGGAAATCACCGGTCTGCTGCCCGCCGACAATGCGCGGTTGATTACCGGCGAAACCCCTGGCGCGCAGCGTGATGCGTTAATTGAAGCCTTTAAAGCGCAGCAGTTTCGCTTTCTGGTCAACGTGGCGGTGCTGACTACCGGTTTTGACGCGCCACATGTGGATCTCATCGCCATTCTGCGCCCGACCGAATCCGTCAGCCTGTATCAGCAAATCGTCGGGCGCGGGCTGCGTCTCGCGCCGGGCAAAACCGATTGTCTGATCCTCGATTACGCCGGAAACCCGCACGATCTCTACACGCCGGAAGTGGGAACGCCCAAAGGAAAAAGCGACAACGTGCCGGTGCAGGTTTTCTGCCCCGATTGCGGCTTTGCCAATACGTTCTGGGGGAAAACCACCGCTGACGGCACGCTGATTGAACATTTCGGCCGCCGCTGTCAGGGCTGGTTTGAAGACGATGACGGGCACCGCGCGCAGTGCGACTACCGTTTCCGCTTCAAAAATTGCCCGCAATGTAATGCGGAAAATGACATCGCCGCCCGCCGCTGCCGCGAGTGCGACACCGTGCTGGTTGATCCGGATGATATGCTGAAAGCAGCGCTGAAACTCAAGGACGCGCTGGTGTTGCGCTGTAGCGGCATGGTGCTGCAACAGGGCGCAGATGAGAAAGGTGAATGGCTGAAAGTGACCTATTTTGATGAAGATGGTGCTGACGTCAGCGAACGTTTTCGTCTGCAAACGCCTGCGCAGCGCACCGCGTTTGAACAGTTGTTTATGCGCCCGCACACCCGGACGCCCGGCGTTCCGCTGCGCTGGATCACCGCCGCGGACATTCTGGCGCAGCAGGGGTTGCTGCGCCATCCTGATTTCGTTGTCGCCCGTAAAAAAGGGCAGTTCTGGCAGGTGCGGGAAAAAGTCTTCGATTACGAAGGCCGTTTCCGCCGGGCCAACGAGTTACGCTGAGTACGCCATCGCCCGTAAATCGTCGACCAGCGATGGACCGACCGGCTGCCAGCCAAACCGCTGTTGCGTCCAGTCGCCCGAGGCGCGTAAATCGAGCGAGGCAAAGGTGGAGAACCAGCCGAAATACGCCTGAGATTCTGCCGCAGCCAGCGACACCACCGGAACGCCCAGCCCGGCGCCGACCACGTCAGCTATCGTGCGCGAAGTCACCGCCTGTTCGGCAACTGCGTGGTAGCGTTCGCCACGCGTACCCTGCTCCAGCGCCAGCCGGTAAAGCCGCGCCACGTCGGTCACGTGTGCCGCCGACCAGCTGTTCATCCCCTCGCCAATGACCGCCGCGCTGCCCTTTTCCCGGCTGAGCGAAATATAGTACGAGATCAGCCCCTGGCGGCGGGTGTCATGCACCTGCGGCAGCCGCATGACCCGCACATCCACGCCCTGCTCCAGCAACGCGTTGCCCGCCAGCTCAGAGGCGATACGCGGGTTGGGATGCGCCGGGTTAAACACCGTTTCCACCGCCAGCTCGCCATGCCCCGGATCGCCCATTCCGGTACCGGAAGTGATGATCAGCGACCGCGACGACCCTTTCAGTGCCGCGCCAAGTGCGGCGATCACCCGGCTGTCTTTCTGGCAGTTTTCGACAAAACGGCTGAAGTCGTGATCGAAGGCGGTATGAATGACCGCGTCGGCCTGAGCCACGCCCGCCAGCAGTGAATCGGGTTCCTCAAGCGACCCGCGATGCACCTCAATCCCCGCGCCGGTCAGCGCGCTGGCGCTGGCATCAGAGCGTGCCAGACCGATGACCTGATGCCCGGCAGAGCGCAGCTCAGGAATAAGATGAGAACCAATAAACCCCGTAGCTCCGGTAAGAAATACACGCATAAGATGCCTCCTGATAAGTCAGTCATGACATCTTACCCACGGCGTTATACTATAAAAGTAGTGACATTATCGTAGTATAAAGACTAACAGGATACGCATGTCCGACGACACCATTAACGCCCTCGGCGGTTTTCTGAAGGCCTGCCGCGCACGGCTCGATCCCGTCTCTTTCGGCTTCCGCCCGGAGCGTCGCCGCACGCCAGGACTGCGCCGCGAAGAGGTGGCGCAACTGGCGAACATCAGCCCGACCTGGTATACGTGGCTGGAACAGGGGCGCGGCGGCACGCCGTCAAAAGAAGTGCTTAACCGCATCGCCGCTGGCCTGCGGCTGACGGCACCGGAACGCGATCATGTGTTTATTCTCGCTTTCGGCCATTTACCGGAATCGCACTACCAGGGCGCCGATGAGATCACCCCTCGCCTGCAGCGGGTGCTGGACGCCCTGCCCGCCAGCCCGGCGATCGTGAAAAACATCTTCTGGGATGTGATCGCCTGGAATCCCGCCGCCGCCGTGGTGCTGACCGATTATGCAAAACTGCCCCGCGATCAGCGCAATATTCTGCGGCGGTTGTTCAGCGACTCGCACACCCGTGCGGCACAGAAAAACTGGTCCAGCGTGGCGGAAGCGGTGGTTGGCGCGTTTCGCGCTGACGTGGCGCGGGCGGGCGATTTGGCGGAGATGGCGCAGTTAGTGAGCGACCTGCGGCACACCAGCGTCGAGTTCGATGCCCTCTGGCGCCGCAATGACGTGGCCGGTCACGGCGAAGGCATCAAACAACTGCATCATCCGGGGATTGGCGACATCGACCTGGAGTTCTCGACCTTCGCGGTGGAGGGGCGCGCGGATCTCAACCTGATGATTTTTAATCCGGCAAACCGCGACAGCGAATTACGCATCCGGCAATGGATGGCGTCGCACCCGCCAGCCTGAAGCGGCGGTTTTGATTGCCGTGGCGCGCATTCGCGGCTATAATGCCGCCCGCTTTTGCATTCGCAAAGCAGAATAACGTTCTGCTGCTGGGTCGCCTGTAGCAGAGTTGACATAACAGAGAGATATCAATGTTTACTATTACCGCAGAAATACGTAAAGAGCAGGGTAAGGGTGCGAGCCGCCGCCTGCGTGCAGCTAACAAATTCCCGGCTATCGTTTACGGTGGCAAAGCTGCTCCGGTTGCTATCGAACTGGACCAGGACCAGGTGTGGAACATGCAGGATAAAGCAGAGTTCTACAGCGACGTTCTGACTCTGGTCATCGACGGCAAAGAAGAAAAAGTAAAAGTTCAGGCTGTTCAGCGTCACGCGTTCAAGCCGAAACTGTCTCATATCGACTTCGTTCGCGCGTAATCGCTGACGAGTTGAGAGAAAACCCCGCATTGCGGGGTTTTTTTATGCCTGTCAGCGACTGCCGGAAGTGCGGCGCTGAAGCTGATCGCGCAGGTTTGGCGGTGTGCCCTTGATGGTCAGGGTATCGGTCGCCGGATCCCAGAAAATACGTTCACCCAGCAGCATGGCGTCGAAATTGATCGTCAGACCGCCACCGCTTCCCGCGTATTTGGTTAGCTGGCGCAGCGTGCTGCGATCCGCCGGGAAACTCTCTTCCAGCTCATAGCCTTTCTCCGCCGTAAACTGCTGGAAACTGACTTCACTGACCCCGGCAAGCTCATTAGACAGCGATTCCAGTTCAATCTCTTCCCCCGCCTGCAGTTGCTCGTTGCAGTAGGTATAGACCTGCTGACGCACGTTCTGACGTTCAGACTTATCGAGCTGCGCTTCGGCGGTGAAATCGTCCACGGCCTGCAACAGCCCGCGGTTTTGCGCTTTCGCATTAAGCCCTTCGCTGGCGCCGAGGAAATCCATAAAGAAATCGGCCACTTTGCGCCCGACACGCCCTTTCAGGAACGTCAGGTAGCGGGTGGATTCCGGGTTGGTTTCCCATTCGGTCAGATCGATATGGGCAACGATATCGGCATGGTTGATGTCGAGGTAATGCGTCGCGCTGATGTCCAGCTGTTCATTGACGCGCATGCTGCTCAGGTTGTTCAGCACCGTCACCAACAGATATTCCACCGCCAGATAGCGGTAATGGCAAAACAGCACAATACCGCCTTCGGCGAACGGGTATTTCGCCAGCTCATCGCGCAGGCGACCGGTAGCGGCACGGCTGAAGGCGAGAAAATCTTCTTCGCCCTGACGATGCAGACGCAGCGCCTGCGCCAGTTCGCTCTCTTCGTTAAACAGGCCGTAGGCTTTATTTTTTGCGCTGTAGACGCGGTTCAGCTCGGCCATCATCTCTTCGACAGTTGCCGTCGGTTCCAGCAAGGTATCGCGCAGTACCAGCTCAAGGGTTTGCTCATCGCGCTTGATAAGCTGATGTAAGGCAATCTGGTTGATATCCAGACTCATGTTAAACTCTCCTTATAGACCGGACGGTATTCAACCACCCGCGGCGCGACTGCGCAAGCGTAGAAAAAAAGCGGAAAAAAAGCTGGTGCTACGGTAATATGTTGCCCTTTCATGAACAAACAGATTTTGATTTATGCCGCAACTCTCCCGCTATAGTGATGAACACGTTGAACAATTGCTCAATGAGCTGGTCAACGTACTGGAAAAACATAAAGCCCCAACCGATCTTTCCCTGATGGTGCTGGGCAATATGGTGACAAATCTGATCAATACCAGCGTTGCGCCGGCACAACGTCAGGCCATTGTGCGTTCTTTTGCCCAGGCCCTGCAATCATCCGTCAGCGACGACCAGGCTCACTAAGGAAAACGAACAACAGCATATGGTGACGCATCGTCAGTCCTACCGTGAAAAAGTCTCCCAGATGGTTAGCTGGGGGCACTGGTTCGCCCTGTTCAACATGCTGTTGGCCATGGTACTCGGTAGCCGCTATCTGTTTGTCGCCGACTGGCCGACGACGCTCGTGGGCCGCCTCTATTCATACCTGACGATCATCGGGCACTTTAGTTTTCTGGTCTTTGCCACCTATGTGCTGATCCTCTTTCCTCTGACGTTTGTCGTCATGTCGCAGCGGCTGATGCGGGTTTTTTCCGCCATTTTTGCGACAGCGGGCATGACGCTGCTGTTAATCGACAGCGAAGTTTTCACCCGTTTCCACCTGCATCTTAATCCCATCGTCTGGGAACTGGTCGTTAACCCGGAGCAGAATGAAATGGCGCGCGACTGGCAGCTGATGTTTATCAGCGTGCCGGTTATCCTGCTGATTGAGATGCTGTTCGCCACCTGGAGCTGGCAAAAGCTCCGCAGCCTGACCCGCCGCCGTCGCTATGCAAAACCGGTCGCCTGGCTGTTCTTTATCTCTTTCATCGCCTCGCACGTGATGTACATCTGGGCAGATGCCAATTTCTATCGCCCGGTCACCATGCAGCGAGCGAATCTCCCCCTCTCCTATCCAATGACCGCTCGCCGGTTCCTGGAAAAACATGGGCTGCTTGATGCGCAGGATTACCAGCGCCGCCTGATTGAACAAGGTGATCCGGAAGCCGTGTCGGTGCAGTATCCGTTAAGTGATCTGCGTTTCCGCGATATGGGAGCAGGGCAAAACGTATTACTGATTACTGTCGATGGCCTGAATTATTCCCGCTATGAAAAACTGATGCCGGAACTGGCCGGGTTTGCGCAGAAAAACATTCAGTTTACCCAGCACATGAGCTCAGGCGATATCGTCGACAGTGGCATCTTCGGCCTGTTCTACGGTATTTCCGCAGGTTACATGGACGGTGTGCTGTCGACACGCACACCGGCGGCGCTGGTGACCGCGCTCAATCAGCAGGGCTATCAGTTAGGGCTTTTCTCTTCCGATGGTTTCAACAGTCCAATGTACCGCCAGGCGCTGCTCTCCGACTTCTCTCTACCACCTGCGAAGACGCAGACTGACGACCAGACCGCGACGCAGTGGGTGAACTGGCTGGAAGGTAATGCCCAGGAAGATAACCGCTGGTTCTCGTGGATTGCCTTTAACGGTACCAATCTCGACGACAGTCAAAAACAGGGCTTTACGCGTCGCTACTCCCGCGCGGCGGCAGACGTTGACAGTCAGATAGCCCGGGTGCTGTCCACGCTCGATGCGGCCGGAAAACTGGATAACACCGTGGTGATTATTACCGCCGGTCACGGGGTGCCGTTGGGCAATAAACGCAATGGGTTTGAATGGTCGCGCGACGCGCTGCAGGTTCCGCTCATCATTCACTGGCCGGGAACGCCTGCCCAGCGCATCAACTCGTTGACCGATCATAAAGACGTGATGACCACGCTGATGCAGCGTTTGCTGCATGTCAGCACGCCAGCGAACGAATACTCGCAAGGCCAGGATCTGTTCTCCGCGGTACGTCGCCACAACTGGGTGACCGCCGCCAACAACAACACGCTGGCTATCACCACACCGGCGATCACTGTGGTGCTCGATCATAACGGGAAATACACCACCTGGGATCGTGACGGCGAGAAACTGCGCGACCAGAAACCTCAGTTGAGTCTGCTGTTGCAGGTGCTCACGGACGAAAAACGCTTTATCGCTAACTGATTGATTAATTATGAATCACTCAGCAGGAGGCTGGCTTGCAATCGACACTGAAACGGGTAGTATTAGCGCACGTGTCGGCACGTAGCGCAGCCTGGTAGCGCACTGTCATGGGGTGTCAGGGGTCGGAGGTTCAAATCCTCTCGTGCCGACCAAAATTCTCAAAGAAAACCAACCTGTTACGGTTGGTTTTTTTATGCCTGCTTTCTGGCGATCCCGCTTGACTCTTATCCTGAAAACCGCTTAAATACTGTTTATTTATACAGTTAAAAGAGGCAGTTATGTTCGTTGAACTCGTCTATGACAAACGCAACGTTGCAGGTTTACCCGGCGCAAATGAGATCATCCTCAATGAGCTGACCCACCGTGTACAGCGGATTTTCCCCGACGCTGAGGTCAAAGTGAAGCCGATGCAGGCCAACGGTCTGAACAGCGATGCCAGCAAAAGTGACCGGGAAAAGCTGAACCGCATGCTGGAAGAGATGTTTGAAGAAGCGGATATGTGGCTGGTTGCTGAATGATCCCGCGGATACTATTCTCTTTCTTTTTCTATGGGTTACCCTCCGTTTTGTGCGCCAGCTCCGGCAATCATACTTTTTATTCCGCCTTATCACATAAACATGGAATATCTCACTTTATTCAGTTGTGACATAAGGATAATCCAGGCGGACACTTAATAAGGAGATTGATAATGTTGCGTATTAAACACCCTCTTCTGGCCCTTCTGGTTTTAGGTTGCAGCAGTACGGCAATGGCACTCCCGCAAATCACGGTTCTGGCGACAGGCGGCACCATCGCCGGTGGCGGTGATTCTGCAACGAATTCCGCCTATACCGCCGGGAAGGTGGGTATTGAGAATCTGGTCAATGCCGTG
Organism: Trabulsiella odontotermitis; assembly: GCF_001297775.1. Classification (GTDB taxonomy): domain Bacteria; phylum Pseudomonadota; class Gammaproteobacteria; order Enterobacterales; family Enterobacteriaceae; genus Trabulsiella; species Trabulsiella odontotermitis. The sequence continues at coordinate 198,613 of NZ_LIFX01000006.1, forward strand.
CCACAACTGAAAGACATTGCGGTCATCAAAGGGGAACAAGTTGTTAATATTGGCTCCCAGGACATGAATGACGACGTCTGGCTGACGCTGGCGAAAAAAATCAATGCCACCTGCAAAGACACCGACGGATTTGTCATCACCCACGGCACGGACACCATGGAAGAGACGGCCTACTTCCTCGATTTAACCGTGAAATGTGACAAGCCCGTGGTGCTCACCGGGGCAATGCGCCCTTCCACCGCCATGAGCGCGGATGGTCCGTTTAACCTCTACAATGCGGTGGTCACTGCCGCCGATCCGGCGTCTGCGGGGCGCGGTGTACTGGTCGCGATGAACGATACCGTGCTGGATGGTCGTGATGTGACCAAAACCAATACCACCGGCGTGCAGACCTTCCAGTCGGTGAATTTCGGGCCGCTGGGCTACATCCATAACGGTAAGATTGATTATCAGCGCATGCCTGCGCGTAAGCACACCACCAATACGCCGTTTGACGTCAGCAATCTGACGACACTGCCGAAAGTGGGCATTATCTACAACTATGCCAATGCTTCGGATTTACCGGCAAAAGCACTCATTCAGGATGGCTATCAGGGCATTGTGAGCGCTGGTGTCGGTAATGGTAACCTGTACAAAACCATCTTTGATACGCTGGCCACCGCGGCGCATCAGGGCGTTGCCGTGGTACGAGCCTCCCGCGTGCCAACAGGCTCTGCGACCCGTGATGCAGAAATCGATGATGCGAAATATGGCTTCATCGCGGCTGAGTCACTGAACCCGCAAAAAGCCCGCGTGCTGCTCCAGCTGGCGCTGACGCAGACTAAAGATCCACAGAAAATTCAGGCGTTCTTTGAAGAGTATTGATCCAGTCTGCACGCGAACAGAAAACCAGCCCATCGCGGCTGGTTTTTTTAGCGATACTGCCCACTATTTTCATTTTAACCAGTACATATCACTACACATTATGAAAAATTAAGTAAATTACGCTTAATGAATTTCACATTAGTGTTACGCTTTGCCGGTAATAACGGATATCAAGGATACACTGTGAAAAACTCTCGTTTACTTCTCGCCTCTTTACTGGCTGCGGCCTGTGCCTCTTCCGTCGCCTTTGCCAGCGATCAACCACTGGAAAAAAGCGCGCCCTGGCCGCAGGCGGAGAAAGGCATGAAGCGTCAGGTGATTCAGTTGCCTGAGCAGAAGGATGAAGCGGCTTATCAGGTCGAACTGCTGATTGGTCAGACGCTGGAAATGGATTGTAATCATCACCGTTTAGGCGGTGAGCTGGAGAGCAAAACGCTGGAAGGCTGGGGTTATGACTACTACGTCTTTGGTAACGTCACCTCACCGGTTTCAACCATGATGGCCTGCCCGGATGGCAAAAAAGAGAAGAAATTCGTGACGGCGGGTCTGGGTGATAAAGGCATGCTGCGCTACAACAGCAAGCTGCCGATCGTGGTCTACACGCCCGCCAATGTGGAGGTGAAATACCGCCTCTGGAAAGCGGAAGAGATAATTAACGACGCAACCGTACGTTAAACAACAAACCCCGGCACTGACCGGGGTTTGTTTTGGCTATCGTTACAGCGCGATATCCGCTATCTCTTTCGCGACGGTCGCCTGCGGTTTCAGTTGCGCCACCGGCACCGGGTCGAACCCGGCTGACGGCTCATAATGCAGTTCCAGCACGTCACTGGTGTAAGCCAGCGCCTGCTCAATCAGCGCCGGGTTGTCCTGCAAACGTACGCCCCACGTCGGCGCGACTTCGTTGATCTTCGCCTGCCAGGCCGCTGAGTTGACCTTCTCTTTGAACACTTTCTCCAGCAACTGCAACATGATTGGCGCAGCGGTAGACGCACCCGGCGATGCCCCCAATAATGCCGCGACGGTGCCTTCGTCATCGCTGACTATCTCGGTCCCCAGACGCAGCACGCCGCCTTTCTGCGGATCACGTTTGATGATCTGCACCCGCTGCCCGGCCTGCCACAACCGCCAGTCCGCGCTGTTGGCCTGCGGATAGTACGCCTGCAGGGCCGCCAGTCGATCGCTGTCTTTTTGCATCACCTGGCTAATCAGGTATTTCACCAGATCAAAATTATCCAGCCCGACGTGAACCATCGGCAGAATATTTGATGTGGTGGTGGAGGCCAGCAAATCCCACAGCGATCCATTTTTAAGGAATTTGGTTGAGAAAGTGGCGAATGGCCCGAACAACACCACGCGCTTGCCGTCGATGATGCGCGTGTCGATGTGTGGCACCGACATCGGCGGCGCACCCACGGAGGCCTGACCATATACTTTCGCCAGATGGTGATTCACCACCTGCGGATTTTCGGTAACGAGGAACTGCCCGCCCACCGGGAAACCTGCATAGTCATTCGCCTGCGGAATGCCGGTTTTTTGCAGCAGTTTCAGCGCGGCGCCACCCGCGCCGATGAAAATGAATTTCGCCCTGATAGTACGTCTGGCATGCGGGTTATTCGCATCACAGACCGTCACGGTCCAGCTGTTATCCGCATTGCGCGCAAAGTGGCGCACCATGGTGTTCAGTTGCAGGGAAAAGTTCTCCTGCCTTTGCAGCGCCCGGATGAGCTGGCGGGTAATTTCACCGTAATTAACGTCAGTCCCAATTTCAGTGCGCGTCGCCGCGACCTTCTGTTGCGGATCACGTCCTTCCATTACCAGCGGCGCCCAGGCGTTGATTTGCGCATGGTCTTCGGAGTAGCGCATGCCACGGAACAGCGCGGATTGTTGCAGAGCATGGTAGCGTGCGCGCAGGAAATTAACGTTGTCCTCGCCCCAGACGAAACTCATGTGCGGTACGGTGTTGATGAAGCTTTTTGGCTGGCGCAGCACGCCGCGTGTGACCTGATGCGCCCAGAACTGACGCGAAATCTGGAAGGATTCGTTAATGCTGATCGCTTTCTCGATGCTGATGGAACCGTCGGCTTTCTGCGGCGTATAGTTCAGCTCCATCAGCGCGGCGTGGCCGGTACCGGCGTTGTTCCAGCCATTGGAACTCTCTTCTGCCACGCGCTCCATCTGTTCGACCATGGTGATGGACCAGTCCGGCTCCAGCTCCTGAAGCAAAGTGCCCAGTGTGGCGCTCATGATCCCGCCGCCGATCAGTAATACATCCGTCTCTTGCTCGGTACGGGTGTGGGTTCGGGCGTCAGCGTGGGCAACGTCAGAAACAGACACCTGTGAGCGGAGTACGGCCATCTTTTTTTTCATTGTATGAAAGCCTTACATAAACTCGCGTTTGGTATTAGCGCAGGTGAAACGATTCGGGAAACCCACGTTATCACTGACGATGAAAAATTTAAATATTGTTTAAAGTTTAAATTTAATTTTGAGACATGTTATGAGAATGTTGAAAAAATGTGGATATAAAAGAGGCTTTCGGGCTGGAAAAAGGTGACGTGAAGCGGTAATATCCTCCGTTTTGTGATGAGGCGCACGAAAACCCTCACCCTATCAGCGAATCTCTATGCCCGGATCTGAAACCACCCTGTCGCACGCCAACCAGACCACCGTCAAATCGGTTCTGCGCTCACCTTCCCTGCTGACGCGCGAAACGCTGGCTGGCGTGATTACCGCACTGGCGCTCATTCCTGAAGTTATCTCTTTCTCGGTCATTGCTGGCGTCGACCCGAAGGTCAGCCTCATCGCCTCTGTTGTGCTGTGTCTGGCGATGTCCGTGCTGGGTGGTCGTCCGGCAATGGTCACCGCGGCGGCGGGCTCGGTGGCGCTGGTGATCGGGCCGATGGTCCATCAGCATGGCGTGGCCTACATTTTGCCCGCCGTAGTATTGGCTGGCGTAATCCAGATCCTGTCTGGCGTGCTGGGCATGGCAAAACTGATGCGCTTCATTCCCCAGGCGGTAATGACCGGTTTCGTCAACGCACTGGGGATATTGATTTTCTTCGCCCAGGTACCGCATTTCTGGAGCAAAAGCCCGCTGATCCTGGCGCTGTTTGCCGCCACGCTGCTGATTGTACTGTGGACGCCGCGCGTCATTAAAGGCATCCCTTCCCCGCTTATCGCGATTGTCATCCTGACGCTGTTTACCGCCACCAGCGGACAATTGCTGCCAACCGTGGGCGATGAAGGCGCCATGGGCGGCGGTCTGCCGGGGCTGAACGCGCTGCAGGTGCCGCTGACGCTGGAGACGCTGCAAATCATCTGGCCATGCGCGCTGAGTATTGCGTTCGTGGGCCTGATGGAATCGTTGCTGACCGCCAGACTGGTCGATGACCTGACGGCGACCCCGTCCGGTAAAGGCCGGGAGAGCGCCGGGCTGGGCATCGCTAATATACTGGCGGGTTTTTACGGCGGTATCGCGGGTTGTGCGATGATTGGTCAGACAATCGTGAATGTCGAGATGGGCAAAGGTCGCAGCCGGGTTTCTACCGTGGCGGCGGGTGTCGTTTTACTGCTGTTAGTGACTGCGTTAAGCGAGGTGATGGCTAAAATTCCAATGGCGGTTCTGGCCGGGATCATGGTGATTGTGGCGGCTAAAACCTTTAGCTGGCACAGCGTTCAGCCCGCCGTACTGAAAAGCACACCGTGGTCCGCCACGCTGGTGATGCTGGTTACGGTAGCAGGCACTATTACCACCAGTAACCTGGCGATCGGTGTCGCGGCCGGAATGATGGCGATGTGGCTGGTACCGCGCCGCATCCGCAAAAGACACACCGCTAAAGCAGAAACAGCGTCGCCAGCCCCAGAAAGATAAAGAACCCGCCAGTATCGGTGATCGCGGTAATCATCACGCTGGAGCCGACCGCGGGATCGCGACCGAACTTTATCATGATCATCGGGATAAGCACGCCCATCAGCGAGGCGACCAGCAGGTTCAGCACCATCGCCAGCATCATCACGCCACCCAGATGTGGATCGTTGTACAGCCACCAGGTAACGAGCCCCATGATCCCGCCCCACACCACGCCGTTGATCAACGCCACGCCCATTTCACGCAGGATCAGAAAAGAAAAGTTCCCTGGCTGGATATACTGCAGCGCCAGCGCGCGGACGATCATGGTGATCGTCTGGTTACCGGTATTACCGCCAATCCCTGCGACAATCGGCATCAGCGACGCCAGCGCCACCAGCTGTGAAATGGTGTGTTCGAAACCATCGATAACGCGCGAGGCGATAAACGCGGTGCAGAGATTCACCGCCAGCCATGCCCAGCGCGTCTTTACCGCCCGGGTCACCGGCGCAAAAATATCTTCTTCGTTGCTGAGGCCGCTCATCTGACGGATGTCGTTGTCGGTCTCTTCATACACCACATCGACGATCTCATCGATGGTCAGGCGCCCCATCAGTTTGCCTTCGCTATCAACCACCGCTGCACTCAGCAGGTTGTCACGCTCAAAGGTGCGCGCCACGTTTTCCGCACGCTCCTGCGGATGAAACGCGACGGGCTCAGCATTCATCACATCGTCCACCCGCCGCTGCGCCGGGTTCAGCAGAATGGTTTGCAGCGCCAGTTCGCCCAGCAGGGTGTTATCACGCGTGGTCACAAACAGCTTATCGGTGTTCTCCGGCATGTTGCCCAGCCGCCGCAAATAGCGCTGCACGGCGCCCAGCGTCACGTCCGGGCGAAGGGTGATCACCTCGAATTCCATAATGGCGCCGACGCTGTCCCGGGCGTAGTTCATCACCTGATGAACCCGCGCGCGCTCGTCCGCAGGTAATGACGCCATCAGCCGACCGGTCAAATTTCGTGGCAGATGCTGAACGAGATAAATCTGTTCGTCGATGTCCAGCGTCGTCAGCGCATCAAGCAGCGCCTTGTCGCTCATCTCATCGATGAGATCGTCCCAGACGTTTTCCGAGGCTTCCAGCAGGACTTTGCCACGTTTGTCGTCCTCCACCATTCGCCACAGCGCATGGCGCTCTTCCGAAGGCAACGCTTCGAGGGTATCCGCCAGATCCGGTGCCGGAAGATGAGCCACCAGCGCGCTCACTTCGGCGAGATCATCTGCCAGCATCCCGTCGTCGTACTGCTCGGCGAAAGTCAGTTTCCCCAACAGGGTGGAGGTGACCGCTTTGTCGGTGGTCAGCAGCCAGATCAGCCGCGCGCGCTCTTCGTCGCGCAGCCGGGGGCTGTTTTTGGTTAACACGGGCATCTGTCGGTTTCCTTACGTCATCAGGCCGTGCGGGCGACCGCATCCCGCGAAGCGGCTTTACGCTCTTCGCCAGTCAGTTCCGTCAACTGGCCATTGCGCATCTCCAGCAGACGATCAGCATGCGTAAAATAGTGGTCATCGTGGCTGATAGCAAAAATGGTTTTGCCCATGTGCTGCATCAGCGGTAACAGAACCTGGTAAAATTCACGGCGGAAATGGGGATCCTGATCCGCCGCCCATTCATCCAGAAGAATGATGTCACGCTCTTCAGCCAGCGCTAACAGCAGCGCCACCCGCTTTTTCTGCCCTTTTGACAGCTTGAGATCGAGAATCTTACCGTCTTCCAGTTGCAGTTTGTGGTTCATTTTCAGCTGTTCAAGCCATTTGTCGACCAGCGCCGGATCGGCCGGTTTACCTTCCGGCCCCAGTAACTGGTCAAACAGCCAGACGTCAGTGAAGACCGCGGAAAAGAGTTTGCGATAATCCTCCGGCTTCCCTGCGGACAGCGGTTTGCCGTCTAACAGGATCTCGCCTGATACCGGCTGATACAGCCCGGTCAGCAGCATCGCCAGCGTCGATTTTCCGCTACCGTTGCCGCCAATCAGAAACACCAGTTCTCCGCGCCTGAGCGTCAGGTTGACAGGCCCTATCGCAAAGCTGTTGTCCTGATAATGGAATGCGACATCGCGCAGTTCCAGCGTCTGCCAGTCCGGATGCGCGTCCGGACGCGGAAACTCCGGCGCATACGGTGCCAGCGCGAACTTATTCAGCTTATTGAACGCCACCTGCGCGCTGAGCAATGTCGGCAACGCCCCGACAGCAGAGAGCAGCGGTGTGCGCAGGAACAATAAGGTCAGCGAATAGGTCGCCGCCACGCTGGTATTCGCCCAGCCCAGGCTGTTCGCCATCCAGAACACCAGGCCAATCGCGCCCAGCATCATAATGTTAGACCAGTTTACCGCGCTGAGATGGAACGTGTCGGCGCGGATAATATGGTGACGATACTCGCGGGCATCGGGAATATAGAGGTTCTGGTAGATGTACTCGGCGCGCTCGCGGTTCAGCGTCAGTTCTTTGCGGCCTTCAAGTACCGTCTGATAGTCGTTATACAGCTTGTCTTCGGTTTCCCGCAGCGTCGCCATGTGTTTATAAACGCGCGCCACAAGGACAAACCCGCCCCAGATGGTCAATGCCATCCACAGCGAGGTGATCAGCAGCATTTTGCCTGACAGCCACGCCAGATAAGCGGCAGAACCAAAGGTCAGAATGATCCCCTGCACCAGTTCTGGCAGACGCACAAACGCGATAGTGATGTTGCGAACATCGCTGGTCAGCCCGGCCAGCAGCGAGGCGCTACCCAATTTTTCGATACGCTCGATCTGCGTGTCCAGAATACGTTTGATGAATTCACCACGCAGGCGGTAGACGAAATGGTGCCCCAGCGCGGTAAGCGCCAGTTGCGACCCCAGCGTGACGATCATTAACAGCAGCAGCAGCCCGAGAAACTCCGGCAGCACGGTCAGTGAGGTATCCACGACAGTGATGAGTCGCATATTGATAAAGGCAATCAGCCCGATGCCCAGCGCTGCGCTCAACAGGCTCAGCACCATGACGGCGATAAAGGGCCAGCGGTACTGGCGCCAGACAAGCAGGAGAAGTTCCATAACACAACCCGGAAAAGAAAACGCAGCCCGCAGTGTAAACTGCTTGCCGGTTACATCAATAATAATTCTTATTTTTATTCGCTCTTACACACCTGGCGGAAGGTCAGGTTTAAGCGAAAGCGCCCGGTCGCCGGGTGGAAACCCTCTTTAAGCGGCTGAACGCCATGATAAAACAGACGTGACACCCCGCCCCACACCACCACATCGCCATGCTCGAGCAACACGCGATGCAGCGGATCACTACGGCTCAGGCCGCCAAACTGAAAAATAGCCGGTAAGCCCAGCGACACGGAGACAATTGGCGCACGCAGTTCCTGCTCGTCTTTATCCTGATGCAAAGAGAGTTTACTGCCAACGCCATAACGGTTGATGAGACAGGCGTCGGGCCGGAAATCGGGGTAGCCCGCTTCCCGTGCGGCGTGGTCGGCAAGCTGGCGGAAACTGTCCGGCATTGCTGGCCAGTGCTGATTTGTTTGCGGATCGTTCGGGGAATAAAGGTAACCGTGCAGGTCAGTGGTCCAGCCGAGCGCACCGCAGTTGGTCATCGCCACCGACATGGTGTACCCACCGGGGGTCACCATCTGACGAAACGGCGAGACAGCCGCCACGCTTGCGATGTCTGCCAGCAGCGTTTCTGCACGGGCAACGGCGAAGCGCCGCAGGATCGCGGCGCCTGGCCCTAACGGCTCCTGCCAGGGATGTTCATCGGCAAAGAGATCCAGCATTACGACTCCTCATGCGATGATTCACGGCGCAGCAGCAGGGCTTTTCGCGCCACACCCCAGCGATAGCCTGACAGCGCGCCATCATCCCGCACCACACGGTGGCAGGGGATCAGAATCGCCAGTTTGTTGGCAGCGCACGCCCCTGCCACGGCACGCACCGCGTTGGGTTTGCCAAGACTTGCCGCCACCTGGCGGTAACTGCGCGTTTCACCCGGCGGGATGGCGCGCAACGCCTGCCAGACCTGTTGCTGGAACGCGGTGCCGCGGATATCGAGCGGTAGCATCAGCGGATGATGCTGATTGTTGAGGCTGGCGATAACCAGATTAACCCGCTCCTGAAATGCCGCATCCCCGGACTGCAACTGCGCTCTGGGGAAAACCTGTTGCAGTTCAGCAAGCAATTCATCATCGCTGTCGCCCAGCAACACCGCACAGACGCCGCGCTCACTTTCGGCGACCAGGCAGCGCCCGATCTCGCTGTTGCCGGTGGCAAAATGAATTACCGCATCTTCGCCGCCGCGACGATACTGACGCGCGGTCATTCCCAGCGCCGCATCGGCTGCGCGATAATACGTGCTGCTGTCGGGGAACCCGGCGGCCAACACGGATTCGGTCACTGTCCCGCCTCTTGCCAGCGATTCACGCAACCGGCGTGCACGCCACGCCTGCTGCCAGGCTTTCGGCGTCATGCCGGTGGTGGCTTTGAACAGGCGATGCAGATGAAACGGACTGATGCCGACCTCGCGTGCCAGCTCATCCAGCGTGACTGGCGTCTCCTGCTCCAGTAACCGGCAGGCCTGCGCCACTTTTTCTGTCCGCTGTTGTTGCGGCGCTTGTTTGTCAGGCTGGCAGCGTTTGCACGGGCGGAAACCTGCCGCCTGGGCGGCCTGGGCGTCAGGGAAAAACTGCACATTCTGGCGCAGCGCATGGCGCGCACGGCAGGAGGGACGGCAAAAGATGCCGGTGGTCTGTACGGCGAAAACGAACGCGCCGTCCGCTTGCGGGTCACGATCAAGCACCGCCTGCCAGCGGGACTCCTCAGTGCGTATCGTATTACGTTTCATGGTTGGCTCCTTCATGTAAAGGTTAGCCTTACTTTGCCGGACAGACCGTAAGAAAAAACCCGCAATCTTGCTTTTTAATTTTTCCCGTTCACCAGAAATCCGCTGAACTGCGGCGACATCCAGGTACGGAAGCCGTCACCGTCTTTGATGATCATATACACTGCCAGCCCCTGCTCACGCACCACTTCTTTGGCCTTTTCCGGGCCGAGCACCATCAGCCCGGTATCCCAGCCGTCAGCCTCCAGCGCCGTCGGTGCAATCACCGTGACCGAGACCAGTTTATGATCGATCGGACGACCGGTTTGCGGATCGATAACGTGGGAGATGCGTTTGCCGTCCAGCTCATAATAGTTGCGATAGCTGCCGGAAGTGCTGATGCCATGACCGTTGATATCCACGATCGCCTGTACCGCGTTTTCACGATCAGTCGGTTTCTGGATCGCCACGCGCCACGGTTTCCCTTCGGCGTTCATCCCCCGGCTGACCAGCGCGCCGCCCACGGACACCAGATAGCGGGAGATCCCCTCCTGCTCCATCAGACGCGCCAGATGATCGGCCGCGTAGCCTTCACCGACGGTGGAGAGATCGACAAACAGATCGGGAATATCTTTTTGCAGGAATTGCTGCCCGGACAGATTAATGACGGAAAGATGTTTCAGACCGGTACGCGCTTTCGCTGCCGCGATCTGCGCCTCCGTCGGGGTTTTGACTGGCTGTTTGTCCGGGCCGAAGCCCCATAAATTCACCAGCGGCCCGACGGTAATATCCATCGCGCCACTGGTTTTCGCGCCGATACGCAGCGATTCGGTGACGATGTCCGCCATCGCTTCATTGACCGGCCACGGCGTTGTGCTTTGCGACTGATTAAAGCGCATCAGCGCGGAATCATTCTTCCAGGTGGAAAGCAGCTGATCGTCGGCATCCAGTTGCGTCTGCACTTTCTGGCGCAACGCAGCGGCGCGGGTCTCATCGAGATCGATCGCGCTGACCCGCCAGAAAGTGCCCATGGTTTTCCCTTCCAGCACGGTCGCGGCGGGCTGAGCTGCTTTGGGAGGCGTCGCGGTGTCGCAGCCTGCTATTAATACTAACGTCGCCAACACGGCGACGCGAAAAAGGGTTAAGTCCATTCGTTGTTATCCTCTTGCTGAAGGCGCAAGGGTACACCAGTTTTGGAAAAGTCAGACACAAAAAAAGGGGCCAGTGGCCCCTTTATCACGGTATTCAGTTGGATTAGAACTGGTAAACCAGACCCAGTGCTACGATGTCATCAGTGCTGATGCCAGCGCGACGGGTGAAGTCGTTTTCATCCAGCAGGTTGATTTTGTAATCAACATAGGTGGACATGTTTTTGTTGAAGTAGTAAGTCGCGCCTACGTCAACATATTTCAGCAGATCCTGGTCGCCGAAACCGCCTTCGAGATCTTTACCTTTAGACTGCAGGTACGCCACGGACGGACGCAGACCGAAGTCGAACTGGTACTGTGCAACCACTTCGAAGTTCTGTGCTTTGTTGGCAAAGCCACTGACACTGTCGCCCTCGCCATTACCAGTGAAGCGAGTCGCGTTGTACGTCTGGGTGTACTGCGTTGCCAGATAGATGTTGTTCGCGTCGTATTTCAGACCACCGCTGTAAGTGGTGGCTTTATCGCCTTCACCGAATGCCTGAGCGTTCTGGTCGGTAGTACGTTTGGAACTGGCAATCGCAGTACCAACGCTGAAGCCTTCGCCCAGATCATAGGTCAGAGATCCGCCGAAGCCGTCACCGTTCTGTTTGCTCCAGCCACGACCATTACCAGTTGCGCCTTCACCAGAAATACTACCGTTTTTGCCCTGGTACTGCAGAGCAAAGTTCAGGCCATCGACCAGACCGAAGAAGTCGGTGTTACGGTAGGTTGCAACGCCGTTAGTACGAGCCTGCATGAAGTTATCAGAACCGTAGGTGTCACCGCCGAATTCCGGCAGAACGTCGGTCCATGAAGTTACGTCGTAAACGACGCCGTAGTTACGACCGTAGTCGAAAGAACCGGCTTCGCCAAAACGCAGACCAGCGAATGCCAGACGGGTCCATGACTGAGCATCATCGTTGCCAGTTTCTGGTTTGTTCGCCTGAACGTTGTATTCCCACTGGCCGTAACCGGTCAGTTGGTCGTTGATCTGGGTTTCGCCTTTGAAACCTAAACGAATGTAGGTCTGGTCGCCGTCAGCACTCTTGTCATCAGAGAAATAGTGCAGACCATCAACTTTACCGTACAGATCTAATTTGTTGCCGTCTTTGTTGTAAATTTCAGCCGCATTTGCTGCGCCCGCTACCAGCAGAGCCGGTACCAGGAGGGACAGTACTTTAACTTTCATGTTATTAACCCTCTGTTATATGCCTTTTTATATGCCACTGCTTACTGATTAACCCTCTAATCAGTCGGCAAGTTCATTTTGCTGCAAAATACAGAATAATCCAACAAGAAAATGATACTAAAACTTTTAAGGTGTTTCAGATCACTCACGAGATGTTTCTAAATGTAAATTTCGGGGAACTTTTTATGACACGAAAAGCTAAAGAAATAAGCACGAATAATCAAAACAAATACTAAATAACATACAAAACAGTAAGTTACACGATTTACACCTTATAGCACTGAATGCCAAAACAAATTCCATGATGAGATCTAGAATAACCTCGCTATCATCATTAACTTTATTTATTACCGTCATTCAGTTCTGAATGTCTGTTTACCCCAATTTCCACCGAATGCTCTGCATTCGGTTTTTTTTTGCCCTTCTTTACACAACTTTAATAATTTTGTGCTACCGATCAGAAATAGTAACGACTATTAACTAATTCGATCTGCAAATAAAAATTATCATTAGGTGCCTAAGATAATTAATTGCTTGTTATTTCGTGCTATTTTTTAATGATCATTATCAAATTCTTGTACAAAAATTGTAAAAATGTACAAATATTACTTCTCAAACGCCGTTGTCAGGAACGCACCTGAAAGAGGGTGAAAAATGATGCAGGATCGGCTTACGCGTCTGGAAATTGGCGCAACAGCCTTTATACTGCCAGCAGGACATTGCCCGGCGAGAACGCTTTTGCCACAGGCTCTGACAGCTTATGGCGCTGTTGCCATAATGGGTTACACACAATAATGAGTCACTCCGACACGATGATCCCAAACAAATTCTCCTTGATACCAGGCAGCATCACGCGTTTCTTTCTATTAATGATCATCGTCCTGCTGGTGACGATGGGCGTCATGATTCAGAGCGCGGTCAACGCCTGGCTGAAAGACAGAAGCTATCAGATTGTCGACGTCACCCACGCGCTGCATAAGCGTATCGACACCTGGCGCTACGCCACCTGGCAGATCTACGACAACATCGCGGCCAGCGCGCCCTCCTCGTCTGGCGACGGGCTACAGGAAACTCGCCTTAAGCAGGACGTTTACTATCTGGAAAAACCGCGCCGCAAAACCGAAGCGCTGATTTTTGGTTCCCACGACAGTTCCACGCTTGATATCACGCAAAAGATGTCGAGCTATCTGGATACGCTGTGGGGCGCGGAGACCGTGCCGTGGTCGATGTACTATCTGAACGGTCAGGACAACAGCCTGATCCTGATTTCCACGCTGCCGCTGAAAGATCTCTCGTCCGGCTTTAAGGAATCCACCATCGGTAACATCGTCGATTCCCGTCGCGCCGAGATGCTGCAGCAGGCCAACACGCTGGATGAGCGTGAAACCTTCTCGTCGCTGCGCCGTCTGGCGTGGCAGAACGGTCATTACTTCACGTTGCGCACCACCTTTAACCAGCCCGGGCATCTGGCCACCGTGGTGGCTTTCGATCTGCCGATTAACGATCTCATTCCGCCGGGCATGTCGCTGGACAGCTTCCGTCTGGAGCAGGATCTGACGCAAAACACCGCGGCACGTAGCCAGGATAAAGAAGCCGTTGACAGCGTGAGCATCAATTTCAACAGCTCGCGCATTGAGATTTCGTCGGCGGTGAACACCACCGGCATGCGTCTGGTCTGGCGGGTGCCGTTCGGCACGTTGCTGCTGGATACGCTGCAAAACATCCTTTTACCGCTGCTGCTCAATATTGGGTTACTGGCGCTGGCGCTGTTCGGCTTCACCACTTTCCGCAACCAGCCGGGCCGAAACCAGAGTGAAACCACCTCACCCGTGGCGGCGAGCAGTGAAATGCGCGCGCTGAAGGCAATAAATGAAGAGATTGTTTCCCTGCTACCATTAGGTCTGCTGGTACACGACCAGGAATCCAACCGGACCATCATCAGCAATAAAATCGCCGATCACCTGTTGCCGCACCTGAATCTGCAAAACATCACCAGCATGGCGGATCAGCATCAGGGGGTGATTCAGGCGACGGTTAACAACGAGCTCTACGAGATCCGCCAGTTCCGCAGCCAGGTCGCGCCGCGCACCCAGATTTTCATTATTCGTGATCAGGACCGTGAAGTGCTGGTGAATAAAAAGCTCAAGCAGGCACAGCGTCTGTACGAGAAAAACCAGCAGGGTCGCGCCACCTTTATGCAGAACATTGGCGAGGCGCTGAAACAACCCGTGCGATCGCTGGCGGCAGACGCCGCGGCGATCGGCGGCGATGAGGCGCTGAAGCTGGCAAACCGTGCGGACGTACTGGTTCGCCTGGTCGATGAAATCCAGCTCGCCAACATGCTGGAAAACGACAGCTGGAAAGGCAACGCGACGCTGTTCGCCATTCAGGATCTGATTGATGAAGTGGTGCCGGATGTCTTACCGGTGATCAAACGCAAAGGGTTGCAGCTATTGATCAACAACGCCCTGCCCGCTAACGAGCAGCGTCATGGCGACCGCGATGCGCTGCGGCGGATCCTGCTGTTGTTAATTCAGTATGCGGTGACCACGACGCAGATCGGCAAGATCACGCTGGAAGTGAGTGCCGACGAATCAGCGGAAGATCGGCTGACTTTCCGCATCCTCGATACGGGCGATGGGGTCAGCAACAGTGAAATTGATAATCTGCACTTCCCGTTCCTGAACGACACGCAGTCTGACCGTTACGGGAAAGCAAACGCCCTGACCTTCTGGCTGTGCGATCAACTGGCGCGCAAGCTGGGCGGGCATCTGAACATAAAATCCAGAGAAAGTCTCGGTACCCGTTATTCCGTCCATGTTAAAATGGCGCCACGCGCTCAGGTTGTGGAATCAGAAGAGCGCCTGCTGGATGACGTAGTAGTGATGACCGATATTACTTCCAGTGAGATCCGGACGATTGTAGTACGGCAGCTCGAAAACTGGGGGGCGACCTGCATTTCGCCCGACGAGCGACTCGTAAGTCAAGATTATGATCTCTTTTTAACTGATAATCCGTCTAATCTTACTGCCTCAGGCTTGCTTTTAAGCGATGATGAGGCTGGCATTCGCAAAATCGGCCCAGGCCAGTTGCGTGTAAACTTTAATATGAGTAATGCCATGCAGGAAGCTGTACTACAACTTATTGAAGAGCAACTGGCTCAGGATGAGATCGTGGAAGCCTCTCCCGGCGGTGCAAGTGAAAACGCCGAACTCCACGCCAGCGGCTATTACGCGCTGTTTGTTGATACTGTACCGGATGATGTGCAGAGGTTGTATACTGAAGCGTCAGCGCATGATTTTTCAGCGCTGGCGCAGACCGCACACCGACTTAAAGGTGTGTTTGCCATGCTAAATCTGGTACCCGGCAAGCAGTTATGTGAAACGCTGGAACATCTTATCCGTGAAAAGGATGCTCCAGGAACAGAGAAATATATCAGCGACATTGACGTTTACGTCAAGAGCTTGCTGTAGCAAGGTAGCCTAATACATGAACAATATGAACGTAATTATTGCCGATGACCATCCGATTGTACTGTTCGGTATTCGCAAATCACTTGAACAGATCGAGTGGGTGAATGTTGTTGGCGAATTTGAAGACTCCACTGCACTGATCAACAACCTGCCTAAACTGGACGCGCACGTTCTGATCACTGACCTCTCCATGCCCGGAGACAAGTACGGTGATGGCATTACGTTGATCAAATACATCAAACGCCACTTTCCTGGCCTGTCCATTATTGTTCTGACGATGAACAACAACCCGGCTATCCTTAGCGCCGTGCTGGATCTGGATATCGAAGGTATCGTCCTGAAACAGGGCGCGCCGACTGATCTGCCGAAAGCACTGGCGGCACTGCAAAAAGGGAAAAAATTCACCCCGGAAAGCGTTTCCCGCCTGCTGGAAAAAATCAGCGCCGGTGGTTACGGCGACAAGCGCCTGTCTCCAAAAGAGAGCGAAGTCCTGCGTTTGTTTGCTGAAGGTTTCCTGGTGACTGAAATCGCCAAGAAGCTGAACCGCAGCATCAAAACCATCAGTAGCCAGAAAAAATCGGCGATGATGAAGCTGGGTGTGGAAAATGATATTGCGCTGCTGAACTACCTCTCATCCGTCACGCTGACGCCTGCGGATAAAGAGTAAGCACCGCTCAGGTCCCCCCGGCAGATTGCAGTTGCCGGGGGCCTCTAAGACTTAAGACTCCCTCGCCTTTCTGACTCGCGCCGCATATACCGCCAGCGTTTGTCTCAGCACATCCAGCACCACCGGTTTTGACAGGCAACTGTCCATCCCCGACTCAATACAACGCTGTTTCTCTTCTGCCAGCGCGTTCGCTGTCACGCCCACGACCGGCAGTGTCAGCCCCAGTTGACGAATGCGCTGCGTGAGGCGATACCCGTCCATGTTCGGCATGTTGACGTCGCTCAGGACAATATCGATATGGTTTTTGCTTAAGACACCCAGCGCATCCACGCCATCATTCGCAGTTTTGCACTGATAGCCGAGCGAGTTGAGTTGATCGGCCAGCAGACGCCGGTTAATCGGGTGGTCATCCACCACAAGGATCATCATGTCATCGTTGACCGTGGCGGTTTCCGTCGCAGGCAGCGTTGTCGACGTATCCGTGCTTTCCACCGCAATGCGGTAGATGCGCCCGAGCAGCGCAATCAGTTCGTGCGGCGACGCCACACTTTGCAGCCATACGCCCGGCGAACGCTCCAGCGGAATGCCAATATGGCGACGGCAGAAAATCACCGCCGCTCTGCCCGGCCACGGCTGCTCAGGCTCGTCATCGGTGATCAGCGTATCGTCCGCATCCGGTTGCTGGCCTTCATAACGGCTCACCGTCAGCCCGCGATGCGTCAGCAGCGACGCCAGATACTGGTACAGCGACGCGTTACGCACCGCCAGCCAGCAATGTTTATGCTCCAGCCCGTCAGGTGCCAGCACCGGCAGATTCTGCACGCCATACAGCGGAATGCGAACCGTAAACTGACTGCCCATGCCCGGTTCGGTGTCCACAGAGATGTCGCCGTCCATCATGCTGATCAGCTTCTCGCAGATCGCCAGCCCCAGCCCGGTGCCCTGGAAGTTACGCTGCACGCCCGTCCCCACCTGGAAGAAGGGGTCGAACAGCCGCACCACCTCTTTCGCCGGGATGCCCACGCCGGTATCCCGCACGCTGATGCTCAGGTAATCTCCCACGCAGCGCACATGCAGGATGATACAGCCCACATCGGTAAATTTGATGGCGTTGCTCAGCAGGTTGGAAATCACCTGTTGCAGGCGCATCGGATCGCCGGACATCTGTTGCGGCACGTCCGGTTCAATAAAACAGTACAGCCCGAGCTGTTTACGCACCACCAGCGGCAGATAGTTCGCGGTGATATGGTTCATCACTTCCCGCGGCGAAAATTCCCGTGGCTCGATTTTCAGCTGCTCAGACTCAATTTTGGAGAAATCGAGGATATCGCTGATGATCTTCAGCAGCAGGCTGGAGGAGTTGTTCATCGCCGTCACCAGGCGCCCCACCCCTTTCGGCAACTCTTTGGTCTGCAACAGATCAAGGTTGCCGATAATCCCGTACAGCGGCGTACGCAGCTCGTGACTGACCGTCGCCAGGAACATTGATTTCGACTGGCTGGCCTGCTCGGCCGCCTGCGCCATCTCCTGCAATGATTCTTCCATTTTGACGCGTGAACTGACATCCACCAGCACGCAAATTGCCACGTTCTCATTGCGATAGCGCGAGTGCACAAAGCTGATTTGCAGGTTGGTGTTATTGCTGGTGAGCACATCGACAAAGTTCACCTGCTGACCGCAGATGATTTGCGTCAGCCGTTGCCGGTCCTCATGGGTGAGCATGTTGAGGTAGTTATGCGCCAGTTCGTTACTGAGAATATTGGTGCCATCCTGGGTGCGCAGGATACAGATCCCCACCGGCGCCGAGGCGACGATTTTACGGTTGAACTGCTCATGCTCTTCCAGCCGCTGGGCATCGTTTTCCGCCGGAATAAAGATACGGCGTTCATACATGCGCGCCAGCGTGAACAGCCCAATCCCCACCAGCACATTCAGCAGAACGGCGTTGAGGATCAGCATCCGGATGCGCTCCAGCACCTGATCCACCGGCACGGAGTAAACAATGCTCAGCGATGACGGCGGCAGGCTCTTTTTCAATACCAGCTCACGGAAACCGGAGGTATAGCCAAACCATGAGCGCTCCTGCATCCAGTGTGGATCCACTTTGAGTTTGTTTTCCGGGCCCACGAGTGAGATCAGCGACTCGCCGTTTTCATCAAGCAGCGTGACGCCCATCGGCAGGCTGCCCGGCGTGAAGAAGTTCTCCATGCGAATGCTTTGCTCGGTACCAAGCAGCGCCTGCAGGCGGTTAGCCAGATAGACCGGAGTAAGCGCATAGAAATACCCCACGCCCGGACGCGGCCCCTGACTCACCCAGAACAGGTTGTTGCCGCGCTCATCCTGTGGCGCGTTGCGATACTGCACGATGCGCTCATGCAGCGTTTTCAGCACCCGCTCCCGCTCCATCGGGACATCGCGCAGGCCAAAATTCGCCATACAGAGATTATCGCTGCCCACAAGGAACACACGGTTGAGATCGTAAGCAGAGGAGAAGTTGTCGCGCCAGTAGCGCATAAACCACGCCAGCGATTCCAGCGAACCGCGCCAGGTGTTACCCGTCGCGGCGCAGTCGGAATCCGAAAACAGCGGCTCAAATTCAGGGACGTCGATCTCCTGGCCGTTGGTGCGTGACAGGAGCGCGGCATCGTTGCCGCTCAGGCGATTCTCGGCAATGTATTTCAGCTCTTTCATGACGTCTGCGGTGCGCTGGATATAGCGCTGCGCCTGATCGGAACTGAGGTTAAATTCCTGTCTGATTTCGGATTCTTTGGTATGCAGCGCGTTGACGATATAGAACACCGACACAAACGCAATGAGCAGCCAGAGCAGCAAAGCCAGCGCCCGGAAAAGGTAGCGGGAAACTTTTAATGTGGTGCGAAAAGAGACAAGGTATTTCAACGTTTGGCCGTGTGCAGACAGAAAGATGAGCTTAAGGTAGCGGCAAAACCGATGTCCCGCAACGTCGAAACAAAAAGGGCCGGTATCAACCGGCCCTTTCACGGCATTTTACAGACAATTACTCATCAGCATCGTCTGCGACATCGTCATCAGTGTCCGCTTCCGGTGCGATTTCATCATCACCTTCAGCCACGCTTCCGTCGATGGAGTCCAGCTCTTCGTCATCAACCGGTTCAGCCACACGCTGCAGACCCACCACGTTTTCATCTTCCGCAGTACGGATGAGGATCACGCCCTGAGTGTTACGACCGACGATGCTGATCTCAGACACACGGGTACGCACCAGCGTACCGGCATCGGTGATCATCATGATCTGGTCGCAGTCGTCTACCTGTACCGCGCCCACCACAGAGCCGTTGCGTTCGGTTACTTTGATAGAGATTACGCCCTGCGTCCCGCGAGACTTGGTCGGATATTCCGTTTCGGCAGTACGTTTACCGTAACCGTTTTGCGTCACGGTCAGGATAGCGCCTTCACCACGCGGAATGATCAGGGAAACGACTTTGTCTTCCCCGGCCAGTTTGATACCGCGAACGCCGGTAGCGGTACGACCCATCGCACGCACAGCGTTCTCTTTAAAGCGCACCACTTTACCGGCGGCAGAGAACAGCATGACTTCATCGCTACCGGAGGTCAGATCCACACCAATCAGTTCATCACCGTCGTTAAGGTTAACGGCGATGATGCCCGCTGAACGCGGACGGCTGAACTCGGTCAGTGCGGTTTTCTTCACGGTACCGCTGGCGGTCGCCATAAAGACGTTGACGCCCTCTTCGTACTCACGAACCGGCAGGATAGCGGTGATGCGTTCATCCTGCTCAAGCGGCAGCAGGTTGACGATCGGGCGGCCACGGGCGCCACGGCTCGCTTCCGGCAGCTGATAGACTTTCATCCAGTAGAGACGACCACGGCTGGAGAAGCAGAGGATCGTATCGTGGGTGTTGGCCACCAGCAGGCGGTCAATAAAGTCTTCTTCTTTAATACGGGCAGCAGATTTCCCTTTACCACCGCGGCGCTGTGCTTCGTAATCCGTCAGCGGTTGATACTTCACGTAGCCCTGATGCGACAGCGTAACAACAACGTCTTCCTGGTTGATCAGGTCTTCGATGTTGATATCGGCGCTGTTGGCGGTGATTTCGGTGCGGCGCTCGTCGCCGAACTGATCGCGGACCAGCTCCAGCTCTTCGCGGATCACTTCCATTAAGCGATCAGCGCTGCCGAGGATATGCAGCAGTTCAGCGATCTGCTCCAGCAGCTCTTTGTACTCGTCGAGCAGTTTTTCGTGCTCAAGGCCGGTCAGTTTCTGCAGACGCAGATCCAGAATCGCCTGGGCCTGCTGTTCGGTCAGGTAGTACTGACCATCGCGCACGCCAAATTCAGGCTCCAGCCACTCCGGACGCGCCGCGTCATCGCCAGCACGTTCCAGCATAGCCGCCACGTTGCCCAGATCCCACGGACGCGCAACCAGCCCGGCTTTCGCTTCCGCAGGCGTCGGCGCATGACGGATAAGCTCGATGATCGGGTCGATGTTCGCCAGTGCGACAGCCAGTGCTTCGAGGATGTGCGCACGATCGCGGGCTTTACGCAGTTCGAAAATGGTACGGCGGGTCACCACTTCACGACGGTGACGGACAAACGCTTCGAGGATCTCTTTCAGGTTCATGATCTTCGGCTGGCCATGGTGCAATGCCACCATGTTGATACCGAAGGAGACCTGAAGCTGCGTCTGGGAGTAGAGGTTGTTCAGCACCACTTCGCCGACCGCATCGCGTTTGACTTCAATGACGATGCGCATCCCGTCTTTATCAGACTCGTCACGCAGCGCGCTGATGCCTTCCACGCGTTTGTCTTTCACCAGTTCGGCGATTTTTTCGATCAGGCGCGCTTTGTTCACCTGATACGGAATTTCGTGAACGATGATCGTTTCGCGGCCGGATTTAGCGTCGGTTTCAACTTCCGCGCGGGCGCGAATGTAGATTTTACCGCGACCGGTGCGATAGGCCTCTTCAATACCACGACGACCATTGATAATGGCGGCAGTCGGGAAGTCCGGCCCCGGAATGTATTCCATCAGCCCTTCAACGCTGATGTTTTCATCTTCGATGTATGCCAGGCAGCCGTTGATCACTTCCGTCAGGTTATGCGGCGGAATGTTAGTGGCCATCCCTACTGCGATACCGGAAGAACCGTTTACCAGCAGGTTAGGGATTTTGGTGGGCATGACGTCCGGGATCTGTTCCGTGCCGTCATAGTTATCCACGAAATCGACTGTCTCTTTATCCAGATCAGCCATCAGCTCGTGGGCAATTTTCGCCAGACGGATTTCCGTGTAACGCATTGCCGCCGCAGAGTCGCCGTCGATGGAACCGAAGTTACCCTGACCATCCACCAGCATGTAACGCAGCGAGAATGGCTGCGCCATACGAACAATGGTGTCATACACCGCGGAATCACCGTGGGGATGGTATTTACCGATGACGTCACCCACGACACGGGCCGATTTTTTGTAGGCTTTGTTCCAGTCATTGCCTAATACGTTCATGGCGTAAAGCACGCGACGGTGTACTGGCTTAAGGCCATCTCGGACGTCCGGCAGCGCACGGCCAACAATCACCGACATCGCATAATCCAGGTAGGAGCTCTTCAGCTCTTCCTCGATGTTGACCGGTGTAATTTCTCTCGCAAGGTCGCTCATCTAACCGCTTTCCCTCTACTGTATCCCGGATTCAAAGGTCGCAAATTATAACACACCCGTTGTGTTTGAGGTAAATGTATAGCACCTGCGCGGCGCTTTATTCGCGCCTGTCACCTGATATACTCGCAGGTCAGGATAAAAAAGGAGTAAAAGCGCCCATGAATGCCGAAAAATCGTCGGTTGCACACAACATTGACCACCAGGAGATCGCCAAATTTGAAGCCGTGGCGTCACGCTGGTGGGATCTTGAAGGCGAATTCAAACCGCTGCACCGTATCAATCCGCTGCGTCTGGGGTATATCGCTGAACGCGCTGGCGGCCTGTTCGGTAAAAAGGTTCTGGATGTGGGCTGCGGCGGCGGCATTCTGACCGAAAGCATGGCGCGCGAAGGCGCAACAGCCACCGGGCTGGACATGGGCTTCGAGCCGCTACAGGTCGCTCGTCTGCACGCGCTGGAAACGGGCATTGATGTCGAGTACGTTCAGGAAACCGTCGAAGAACACGCGGCTAAACACGCGCAACAGTATGACGTGGTCACCTGCATGGAAATGCTCGAACACGTCCCTGACCCGCAATCCGTGGTACGCGCCTGTGCACAACTGGTGAAACCGGGCGGCCATGTCTTTTTCTCTACTCTCAATCGTAACGCTAAAGCATGGCTGATGGCCGTCGTGGCGGCGGAATACGTGATGGGCATGGTGCCGAAAGGGACGCATGACGTGAAGAAATTTATCAAACCGGCGGAGCTGTTACATTGGGTGGATGACACGTCGTTGCAGGAGCAACACATCATCGGTCTGCATTACAATCCGCTCACTAACACCTTTAAGTTAGCGCCGGGCGTGGATGTTAATTATATGTTGCATACTAAGGCGAAATTCGACTAAGTACATCAGATTTTCTTATCAAACTTGCGCAGTTCCGGCTGCGCAACTCACCCGTCTCGTTGAAGAAATCAGCACTCGATCAAATTTTCATTTTTTTTTGCAAAATATTGACATCACCGCCAACCCTTATGTGGCGAGGACTTAGCGATTATTACCCTTTCGCAACCTCAATTTAACCTCAAAATCAACTCTTGTACTGAAAAGAATCCTTACTAGAATACTCACCATATAGCGTTTAATTATTCAAAGAACCCCTATATGTAGTATTTATCCACAGGGTTAGTCGCAAAGGCCTTTTGTGGATAAACGGGGGATATTATTCATTCACGGACAGGTAAAAACCACATGAATCAGAGTCTGCTGGTGACAAAGCGTGATGGCAGTACTGAACGCATCAATCTCGATAAAATCCATCGGGTACTGGATTGGGCGGCAGAAGGGCTTAATAACGTCTCGATTTCTCAGGTTGAACTGCGTTCCCATATCCAGTTTTATGACGGCATTAAAACCGCCGACATTCATGAAACCATCATCAAAGCCGCTGCGGACCTGATCTCCCGTGACGCGCCGGATTACCAGTATCTGGCGGCGCGCCTGGCGATTTTCCACCTGCGTAAAAAAGCTTACGGTCAGTTTGAGCCGCCCGCGCTGTATGACCACATCGTGAAGATGGTTGAGCTTGGCAAATACGATCATCACCTGCTGGAAGATTACACCGCTGATGAGTTCCGGCAGATGGACGAGTTCATCGATCACTGGCGTGATATGAATTTCTCTTACGCGGCGGTTAAGCAACTGGAAGGGAAATACCTGGTACAGAACCGCGTCACCGGCGAAATCTACGAAAGCGCGCAGTTCCTGTATATTCTGGTGGCCGCCTGCCTGTTCTCGAACTACCCGCGTGAAACGCGTCTGGACTACGTGAAGCGTTTTTATGACGCGGTGTCGACGTTTAAAATTTCGCTGCCGACGCCGATCATGTCCGGCGTGCGTACCCCGACCCGTCAGTTCAGCTCCTGCGTGCTGATCGAGTGCGGCGACAGCCTGGACTCCATCAACGCCACTTCCAGCGCCATCGTGAAATACGTTTCCCAGCGCGCCGGTATCGGCATTAACGCCGGTCGCATCCGTGCGCTGGGCAGCCCGATCCGCGGTGGTGAAGCGTTCCACACCGGTTGTATTCCGTTCTATAAGCACTTCCAGACCGCGGTGAAATCCTGCTCGCAGGGCGGCGTGCGTGGCGGTGCGGCAACCCTCTTCTACCCGATGTGGCATCTGGAAGTCGAAAGCCTGCTGGTGCTGAAAAACAACCGCGGCGTGGAAGGCAACCGCGTACGTCACATGGACTACGGTGTGCAGATCAACAAACTGATGTACACCCGCCTGCTGAAAGGGGAAGAGATCACCCTGTTCAGCCCGTCCGATGTCCCGGGTCTGTACGACGCATTCTTCGCCGATCAGGACGAGTTCGAACGTCTGTACACGCAATATGAAAAAGACGACAGCATTCGCAAGCAGCGCGTGAAAGCGGTTGATCTGTTCTCGCTGATGATGCAGGAACGCGCCTCTACTGGCCGTATCTACATCCAGAACGTTGACCACTGCAACACCCACAGCCCGTTCGACCCGGTGGTCGCGCCGGTGCGCCAGTCCAACCTGTGCCTGGAAATCGCCCTGCCGACCAAACCGCTGGAAGATGTGAACGACGAAAGCGGTGAAATCGCGCTCTGCACGCTCTCCGCGTTTAACCTCGGCGCCATTCAGAATCTGGACGAACTGGAAGAGCTGGCGGTGCTGGCGGTTCGCGCGCTGGATGCCCTGCTCGACTATCAGGATTACCCGATCCCGGCAGCGAAACGTGGTGCGATGGGTCGCCGTACGCTGGGTATTGGGGTGATCAACTTTGCGTACTGGCTGGCGAAAAACGGCAAACGTTATTCCGACGGCAGCGCCAACAACCTGACGCACAAAACGTTCGAAGCGATCCAGTATTATCTGCTGAAAGCCTCTAACGAACTGGCGATCGAGCAAGGCGCCTGCCCGTGGTTCAACGAAACCACTTACTCGCAGGGCATTCTGCCGATCGATACCTATAAGAAAGACCTGGATGCAATCACTAACGAGCCGCTGCATTACGACTGGGAAGCCCTGCGTGAGTCCATCAAAACTCACGGTCTGCGCAACTCCACGCTCTCTGCCCTGATGCCGTCTGAGACCTCGTCGCAGATCTCTAACGCCACCAACGGCATTGAGCCGCCGCGCGGTCATGTCAGCATCAAGGCGTCGAAAGACGGTATTCTGCGCCAGGTGGTGCCGGATTATGAGCATCTGAAAAACAACTACGAGCTGCTGTGGGAAATGCCGAATAACGACGGTTACCTGCAACTGGTCGGTATCATGCAGAAGTTTATCGATCAGTCGATCTCTGCCAATACCAACTATGACCCGACGCGTTTCCCGTCAGGCAAAGTGCCGATGCAGCAATTGCTCAAAGACCTGCTCACCGCCTATAAATTTGGCGTGAAAACCCTGTACTATCAGAACACCCGCGACGGTGCTGAAGATGCGCAGGACGATCTGGCCCCGTCTATTCAGGACGATGGCTGCGAAAGCGGCGCATGTAAGATTTAAGCAATTTGCCGGGTGGCGCGATGCTTACCCGGCCTACGGTTTGTAGGCCCGGCAAACGCAGTGCCGCCGGGCAATAAAACCTTAACAGGACTCACTTCAATGGCATACACCACTTTTTCACAGACGAAAAATGACCAGCTAAAAGAACCAATGTTCTTTGGTCAGCCGGTTAACGTGGCTCGCTACGATCAGCAAAAATATGACATTTTCGAAAAACTGATCGAAAAGCAGCTCTCCTTCTTCTGGCGTCCGGAAGAGGTTGACGTCTCGCGTGACCGTATCGACTATCAGGCACTGCCGGAACACGAAAAGCATATTTTTATCAGCAACCTGAAGTATCAGACGTTGCTCGATTCCATTCAGGGTCGCAGCCCGAACGTGGCATTATTGCCGCTGATCTCCATCCCGGAGCTGGAAACCTGGGTTGAAACCTGGGCGTTTTCGGAAACTATCCATTCCCGCTCGTACACCCATATCATTCGCAATATCGTCAACGATCCGGCGATGGTGTTTGACGATATCGTCACCAACGAGCAGATCAAAAAGCGCGCCGAGGGTATTTCCTGCTACTATGACGATCTGATCGAACTGACCAGCTACTGGCATCTGCTGGGTGAAGGCACGCACACCGTCAACGGCAAAACCGTGACCGTGAACCTGCACGAGCTGAAGAAAAAACTCTATCTGTGCCTGATGAGCGTTAACGCGCTGGAAGCGATTCGCTTCTACGTCAGTTTCGCCTGCTCCTTCGCGTTTGCCGAGCGCGAGCTGATGGAAGGTAACGCCAAGATTATCCGCCTCATCGCCCGCGACGAAGCACTGCACCTCACCGGTACTCAGCACATGCTGAATCTGCTGCGCTCCGGTGCGGATGACCCGGAAATGGCGGAGATTGCCGAAGAGTGCAAAGAAGAAAGCTATAAACTGTTCGTGGAAGCGGCGCAGCAGGAAAAAGAGTGGGCAGATTACCTGTTCCGCGACGGCTCGATGATCGGCCTGAACAAAGACATTCTGTGCCAGTACGTCGAGTACATCACCAACATTCGTATGCAGGCGGTAGGGCTGGATCTGCCGTTCCAGACGCGTTCTAACCCGATTCCGTGGATCAACACCTGGCTGGTGTCTGATAACGTACAGGTGGCGCCGCAGGAAGTGGAAGTCAGTTCTTATCTGGTCGGTCAGATTGACGCTGAAGTCGATACTGACGATCTGAGCAGTTTCCAGCTCTGATGAGCCGCATTACCCTGAGCCGGTCTGGCACCCAACTGGTGTGCCAGGACGAGCATTCATCGCTACTGGCAACGCTGGAGTCGCACCGGGTTGAGGTGGAGTATCAGTGCCGCGAAGGCTACTGCGGCTCGTGCCGCTGCCGTCTGGTCACCGGGCAAGTAGACTGGCTCACCGAACCACTGGCGCTTATCAACGAAGGGGAAATTTTGCCCTGCTGTTGCCGGGCGAAAGGCGATATCGAAATCGAGATCTAATTCTGCCGGGTGGCGCTACGCTTACCCGGCCTACAACGTTCGTAGGCCGGGTAAGGCGAAGCCGCCACCCGGCTTTTTATTTACTTCTTCTCTTTCAGAAACTGTACTGCTTTGTCCGGGAAGTCGGTAAAGACGCCATCGACCTTCGCCTGATTGTACAGCACGTCATACAGCTGATTGACATCGGTGGTGTACTCCGGCAACTGGTCAGCCCGCACGGTGTACGGATGCACCTGCATCTTGCTGGCATGCGCGTCTTTTGCCATCTCCGTCAGCTTCACGTTCCCCGCCGTTGACCCTTCCGCCACCAGCATGTGGTAATCCGGGCCAATACCGTCGGCGTATGTCGCAATCTGCGCCATCGCGCCTGGTTTGAACATCCAGTCGTAGCTGTAGTTGATCCATTTCCCGTCTGGCTGTTTCTGCTGCGTTTCATTCCAGTCGGTATACGCAATGAGCTGCACCAGATTCAGGTTCATGCCCATTTTCGGCTCAAGCTCATTTTTGATGCGTTTCAGTTCGTCGGCATCAAAAGACTGCAGATAGACTTTGTCGTTCTTACTGGTGTAACCGTACTTTTTCAGTACCTCCAGCGTCGTCGCGGCGATGTCCTTGCCTTCCTGATGGTGGAACCAGGGCGCCTTGATTTCCGGGTAGATACCGATATTTTTACCGGTCGAGTGGTTCAGCCCCTGAACAAACTCAATCTCTTCCTCAAAGGTATGAACACGGAAATCGGATTTCCCCATCGGGAAACGACCCGGGAAGACCTGCACTTTCTTGCCGTTCACGAGATCAAACCCTTCGGTAAACTTCAGCGATTTGATTTCGTCCAGCGTGAAGTCGATGGCGTAATAACGCCCGTCCTTACGGGCGCGATTCGGAAAGCGTTCGGCAACATCGGTCACACGGTCAAGGTAATGGTCATGCAGCACCACCAGCCGGTTATCTTTGGTCATCACCAGATCCTGCTCGAGGTAATCCGCCCCCTGCGCATACGCCATCGCTTTCGCCGGTAACGTATGTTCTGGCAGATACCCACTGGCGCCACGGTGAGCGATAACTATCGCATCCGCCGCCACTGCGGTGAAGCTGCTGACCGCACCGGCCAGCAACAGGCCGATGGTCAGACAATTACGGGTTAATTTCATGTTGAATCTCCTTATTCGCCGCGTTTCGCCAACAGTTCCTGATGGTGACGTTTCTCGCCAAACATAACGATGATTAACAGCAGTACCGCCAGAACGCTGCCGCCGATCATGACATAGAAGCCCGCATCCCAGCCGAAGAAATCAACGGTGTAGCCCACAATGGCGCTCGCCGCGACCGACCCACCGAGGTAACCGAACAGCCCGGTGAATCCGGCTGCCGTCCCTGCGGCTTTTTTCGGTGCCAGTTCCAGTGCGTGCAGGCCGATCAGCATAACCGGACCGTAAATCAGGAAGCCGATGACAATCATACACACCATATCGACGGTCGGATTGCCCGCCGGGTTCATCCAGTAAACGATAGTCGCAATGGTTACCAGTGTCATGAAGAACACGCCCGTTGCGCCACGGTTACCTTTAAACACTTTGTCCGACATCCAGCCGCAGATCAGCGTTCCCGGGATCCCTGCATATTCATAGAGGAAATAAGCCCAGGACGATTTATCCAGCGCAAAGTGTTTCACTTCTTTCAGATAGGTCGGCGACCAGTCGAGAATGCCGTAACGCAGCAGGTAAACGAACACGTTGGCAAACGCGATGTACCACAGCAGCTTGTTCGGCAGAACGTACTGCATGAAGATTTGCTTCGCGGTCAGCTCTTCTTCGTGCTTCTCGCTGTAGTCGTCCGGGTAGTCGTTCTTATACTCTTCAATTGACGGCAGTCCGCAGGATTGCGGCGTATCGCGCATCATCGCAAAGGCGAAAAGCGCCACCAGAATCGCGCCAAAGGCAGGCATATACAGCGCCGCACGCCAGTCGTTAAACCACGCCATCCCGAGCAGGAACAGCAATGGCGGGATCCCGCCGCCGACGTTATGCGCACAGTTCCACACTGACACGATGCCGCCACGCTCCTTCTGCGACCACCAGTGCACCATGGTACGACCGCACGGCGGCCAGCCCATGCCCTGGAACCATCCGCACAGGAACAACAGCACAAACATGATCATAATACTTGAGGTGGCCCAGGGCACGAAGCCCATCACCAGCATCACGGCAGCAGCAAGAATCAGACCCGCTGGCAGGAAAATGCGCGGATTCGAACGGTCCGACACCGAGCCCATGATGAATTTCGAAAATCCGTAAGCGATTGAGATCCCTGACAGCGCAAAGCCGAGATCGCCGCGAGAAAAGCCTTGTTCAACGAGGTAAGGCATTGCCAGGGCAAAGTTCTTACGAACCAGATAATACGCGGCATAGCCAAAGAAAATCCCCAGAAAAATTTGCCAGCGCAAGCGACGATAAAGCGGATCGATCTGCGCTTCCGGCACGCGCGCTTTATGCGGCGCGGGTTTAAAAATGCTCAACATGATAGCCTCCGTGGCCCTTTTTGCTTGTGATAATAACCTCATAAAAAATAAGTAAATTCATGAGGTTAAAATTTATGACCGCGATGGTAAGAGATTTGACTTAGCGTTACTGTGAAATATCGCACATATTGTTACATATTTATGACAGAGAGTTCCAATATGAGCACGGAATCACGTTTCATTTTCGTTTCTTGCTCGAATGTGCTCGAAATCAAACAATACACACTTTTTTTGTGGCTAAATGAAAATCAGGAAAATCATGAGGGATAACAACAATGATGCCTGATACTCGTGAAAGCGATGTCATCATTATCGGCGGCGGCGCCACTGGCGCAGGTATAGCCCGGGATTGCGCCCTGCGCGGTCTGCGGGCCGTGCTGGTCGAACGTTTTGATATCGCCACTGGCGCCACTGGACGCAACCACGGATTGCTGCACAGCGGTGCGCGATATGCCGTCACCGACAGCGAATCGGCGCGCGAATGTATCGCCGAAAACCAGATCCTCAAACGCATTGCACGTCATTGCATTGAGCCCACCAACGGCCTGTTTATCACCCTGCCGGAAGATGACCTGGCGTTTCAGAGCACATTTATTGCCGCCTGCCAGCGAGCGGGTATTGAGGCGGAAGCGCTGACGCCCGCGCAGGCGCGACGAATTGAGCCGTCAGTCAACCCGACCTTAACCGGCGCCGTCAGAGTGCCGGACGGTACGGTCGACCCCTTCCGTCTGACCGCGGCAAATATGCTTGACGCCCGCGAACATGGCGCCACCATTCTTACCGGCTGCGAAGTCACCGGGCTGGTGCGCGAAGGCGACCGCGTGCGCGGCGTGACGCTCTGGAATCACAACAGTCGCGAAACCCTGACGCTGTATGCGGCAGTGGTGATCAACGCCGCGGGGATCTGGGGGCAACGAATTGCGGAATATGCCGACCTGAAAATCCGCATGTTCCCGGCGAAAGGGTCATTGCTGATCCTCGACCATCGCATTAACCAGCATGTGATCAACCGCTGCCGTAAACCGGCCGATGCCGACATACTGGTACCTGGCGACACCATTTCACTCATCGGCACCACATCGGTACACATTGATTACGACGATATCGACGACAACCGCGTTACGCCTGCGGAAGTGGACATTTTGCTGCGCGAAGGCGAAAAACTGGCACCGGTGATGGCGCAAACGCGCGTGCTGCGCGCCTATTCGGGCGTTCGCCCGCTGGTCGCCAGCGATGACGATCCGTCCGGGCGCAACGTCAGCCGCGGCATCGTGCTGCTCGATCACGCAAAACGTGACGGCATGGAAGGCTTTATCACCATCACCGGCGGCAAGCTGATGACGTACCGTCTGATGGCGGAATGGGCCACCAACCTGATTTGCGACAAGCTCGGCAACACTCCCCCCTGCACGACCGCCGAACGTCCGCTGCCTGGCTCGCAGGAGCCTGCGGAAACCACGCTGCGCAAGATTGTTTCCCTGCCGACGCCGTTACGCGGTTCCGCCGTTTACCGGCATGGCGACCGCACGCCCGTCTGGCTGGGCGACTCCCGTCAGCACCGTAGTCTGGTCTGCGAATGCGAAGCCGTGACCGCCGGTGAAGTGCAGTATGCCGTGGAGAATCTGGCGGTGAAAAACCTGCTTGATCTGCGTCGTCGCACCCGCGTCGGCATGGGCACCTGCCAGGGCGAACTATGCGCCTGTCGCGCCGCCGGGCTGTTACAGCGCTTCAACGTCAGCACGCCTGCACAATCCCTGACGCAATTGTCGCAGTTCCTTAACGAGCGCTGGAAAGGCGTGCAACCGGTCGCCTGGGGCGATGCGCTGCGCGAAAGCGAATTCACCCGCTGGGTTTACCTTGGTTTGTGCGGCCTGCAAAAGGAGCATCAGGATGAAGTTTGATACGGTGATTATTGGCGGCGGCCTGGCCGGATTACTCTGCGGGCTGACGCTGAACCAGCACGGACTACGCTGCGCTATCGTCAGCCGCGGGCAAAGCGCGCTGCACTTCTCATCAGGCTCGCTGGATCTGCTCTCTGCGCTGCCGGATGGCGACGCGGTCACCGATATCCGGAGCGGGCTGGAAAAACTGGTTACGATGCTGCCGGAACACCCTTACGCCCGGATCGGCATTGAAAGCGTGCTGGACTATGCGCAGGAAACCGAACGTCTGCTGCGCCAGTGTGGCGTGACGATGCAGGGCAGTGCCGCGCAGCATCATCAGCGCATCACCCCGCTCGGCACACTGCGCAGCGCCTGGCTCAGCCCTGCCGAAGTGCCGGTGATGCCGTTGCCCGGCAAACGTATCGGCATCGTCGGCATCAGTGGTTTTCTCGATTTTCAGCCGCATCTCGCCGCCGCCTCGCTGAATCAGCGTGGTTTGCAGACGGACACATTAGAGATCGACCTGCCGGAACTGGACGTGCTACGCGACAGCCCCACTGAATTCCGCGCCGCAAACATTGCCCGCGTGCTGGATGACGAACCCGCCTGGCCGGTGCTGCTGGCCGCGCTGGAGCCGCTGGCGCAACAACGCGACATGCTGTTAATGCCCGCCTGTTTTGGCCTGCAGAATTCGCGCCTGTGGCAGTGGCTTAACGAGCGACTTCCCTGCCCGCTCCGCCTGCTGCCGACGCTTCCCCCGTCGGTGCCAGGCATGCGTCTGCACGGCGCATTACAGCATCAGTTTATTCAGACGGGCGGAACCTGGCTTGCGGGTGATGAAGTGGTGAATGTGAGCCATCAGGACGGCACTGTCAGCGCCGTCTGGACGCGCAATCACGACGACATTCCGCTGCGTGCGCGTTCCACCGTGCTGGCCAGTGGCAGCTTTTTCAGCAATGGTCTGGTCGCCACGCGCACCGGTGTCCGGGAGCCGATCCTGGGTCTGGATGTGCAGCAGGCCGCGTCCCGCAGCGACTGGTATCAACAGGATTTCTTTGCTTCTCAGCCCTGGCAACGTTTCGGTCTGGTGACCGACGACAATCTGCACCCGTCGCAGAACGGCACCACGTTTACGAACCTGTTCGCAGTGGGATCGCTGATCGGCGGTTTTGACGCCATCCAGCTCGGCTGCGGCGGTGGCGTCAGCGCCATCACGGCTCAGCATGCGGCCCGACAAATCCTTTCCCAGGCAGGAGGCCAGTCATGAACGATACTCGCTTCGAAAGCTGCATTAAGTGCACCGTCTGCACGACCGCCTGCCCGGTAAGCCGGGTCAAGCCGAGCTATCCGGGGCCAAAACAGGCAGGCCCGGACGGTGAACGTCTGCGCATTAAAGACGGTGCGCTGTATGACGACGCGCTGAAATATTGCATTAACTGTAAACGCTGCGAAGTCGCCTGCCCGTCTGACGTGAAAATTGGCGATATCATCCAGCGCGCCCGGGCGCAGTACAGTCGGCAAAAACCGACGCTGCGCGACACGATCCTCAGTCATACCGATTTAATGGGTACGCTTTCCACGCCCTTTGCGCCGATCATCAACGCCACCACCGGGCTCAAACCGGTGCGTCAGTTGCTGGATATCGCGCTGAAAATCGATCACCGCCGCACACTGCCGAAATACGGCTTCGGCACCTTCCGCCGTTGGTATCGCAGCGTGGCTGCCGAACAGAGCACATTTGCCGATCAGGTGGCGTTTTTCCACGGCTGTTACGTCAATTACAACCAGCCGCAACTCGGCAAAGACATGATCCGCGTGCTCAATGCGATGGGCACCGGCGTGCAGTTGTTAAGTAAAGAGAAATGCTGTGGCGTGCCGCTGATTGCCAACGGTTTTACCGATAAAGCGCGCAAGCAGGCACTCACCAACGTCGCCTCAATGCGTGAAGCGATCATCGACAAGCAAATCCCGGTCATTGCCACTTCATCGACCTGTACGTTTACCCTGCGCGACGAATACCCGCATCTGCTGGATGTCGATAACAGCGGGCTGCGTCAGCACATTGAGCTGGCGACGCGCTGGATCTGGCGCAAGCTGGACGCCGGGCAGACGCTACCGCTGAAGCCATTGCCGCTGAAAGTGGTGTATCACACCCCGTGTCATATGGAAAAAATGGGCTGGTCGCTGTACACCCTGGAACTGCTGCGCCAGATCCCCGGTCTCGAACTGACGGTGCTGGATTCGCAGTGTTGCGGGATCGCCGGAACCTACGGCTTTAAATCTGAGAACTACCCCACCTCGCAGGCCATCGGCGCACCGCTGTTTCAACAGATTGAAGAGAGCGGCGCGGACCTGGTGATCACCGATTGCGAAACCTGTAAATGGCAGATTGAAATGTCCACCAGCAAGCGCTGTGAACATCCGATTACGCTGCTTGCGCAGGCGCTTGCCTGAGCGTAAACGTCCGCCAGCACGAGGCTGGCGGACAGTCTTGCTAGTAACTCTCCTTTTCGGTCCCATTCTGTGCCGCAGGCCGGAACATCGCCAGACGGTTATCCAGCGCCTGCGTATAGAGCAGCGTATCAACGCCCACAGCGACGAAGTTCGCGCCCCATGCCAGGCATTTTTGCGCCATCGCAGGCTCTACCGCCAGAAAACCTGCCGCCTTACCGGCAGCACGGATCCGGCGAATCGACTGTTCGATAATGCGCTGCACATCCGGGTGTCCTGGATTGTCCGGGTAACCCAGCGAAGCAGAGAGATCGGCCGGGCCAATGAACACGCCATCGATGCCGTCTACTGTCAGGATGTCATCCAGATTATCCAGCGCGGTTTTGCTTTCCACCTGAATCAGTAAACAGAGCTCTTCATTGGCCTGCGCCATGTAGTTTTCGACTCGTCCCCAGCGTGCCGCCCTGGCAACGCCCGCCCCGACACCACGCACGCCAACGGGTGGATACCTGGTAGCCGAGACGATATCCCGCGCCTGTTCTGCGCTGTCCACCATCGGGATCAACAACGTGCGCGCACCGATATCCAGCACCTGTTTAATCAGGCTGCGGTTACCGTCGACCGGGCGGATCACCGGCTGGCTGGCATAAGGGGCGATGGCCTGCAACTGGTGATAAAGATCCTGAATCGTGTTCGGCGCATGTTCACCGTCAATTAACAGCCAGTCGTAACCCGATGTGGCGGCAATCTCCGCCATGTATGACGTTGTTGAGCTTAACCACAAGCCGATCTGCGGTTCTCCCCTGCGTAATCCGGCCTTAAACGGGTTTGCTAAAATCGCGTTCATAGTCATCCTTTTCCGTTAATGTTGTGTGCCGTCAGGTTGCGGCATAGCACGGGTAACGCTCAGCGAGAAAATGATCACCGTGCCGATAATGGCTACGCAAGCCAGCGTCAACAGCCCGGCCGCGTTGCTGGCAAAAAACGTCTCCGCCTGCACACGCATGATCGGCGCCAGAAAACCACCAAACGCGCCGAACAGATTGATAAAGCCAATACCCCCCGCCAGGGCGGTGCCAGACAGCATCTGTGTAGGGATCGTCCAGAACACCGGTTGCACCGCGATCACACCAATGGCTGCCACGCACAGCGCGACAATCGCCAGTACTGGTGAAACCAGACCCGATACGCCGATACCAATCGCTGCCGCCAGCAGGGTCAATGCCGCCACGTTGCGACGTTCGCCGGTACGATCTGAGTAGCGTGGAATGAACCAGGTACCGAACAGTGCCGCTACCCATGGGATCGCGGTCACCACGGATGCCACAAAGCCGACTTTCGTCCCCAGCAGTGCCGCAACCTGAGTCGGCAGGAAGAAGATCAGGCCATACACCGCCACCTGAATGGTCAGATAGATAATCGCCAGTTGCCAGACACGCCCGTGGCGTACCGCGTCCGACAGACAAGAAGTGACTTTTGTCTCCTCTTCGCTGGCGAGCTGGCTTATCAGCGCCTGTTTTTCCGCTGCGGTCAGGAAACGCGCCTGTTGCGGTGTGTCATCCAGCCAGAAGAAGGTAAATACCCCTGCGCCCACCGCCAGCAGCCCCTCAATCACAAACATCCAGAACCAGCCGGGATTGCCCATAAAACCGTGCATTTCCAGCAATGCACCGGACAACGGCGATCCCAGCGTCAATGCCAGCGGCGCCCCCATGTAAAACAACCCCATAATGCTGGCGCGGTTTTGCTGCGGGAACCACTGGGAAGTCAGGTAAATCATGCCCGGGAAAAAGCCCGCTTCGGCCGCGCCCAGCAAGGTGCGAACCAGCAGGAATTTACTTTCAGTATCGGCCCATGCCATGGCGGCAGATAAGAATCCCCACACCAGTGTGGTGCCGCCAATCCAGTATCGGGCGCCAAACTTGCGCATCAGCAGGTTGGCTGGCACGCCGAGAAAGGCGTACACCACAAAGAAGATCCCGGCGCCCAGCGCATAGGCTTCATTGCTTAACCCGGTATCCAGTTGATAGGTCTCTTTAGCGAAACCGATGTTCGAACGGTCGAGAAATGCCAGCACATAAAGCGCCAGCATAAACGGGATCAATCGCGCCCGGTTTTTCTTCACAACGCTGTCCAGTAAAGTGCTCATTACAATATCCTCAGAGGATGGCCGCGCGCCGGGCGCGGCATGACCGTATTAGTGGCTGTATGGACGCTTAAGATTGCAGTCGCGATTCAGTTCGACACCGAAACCCGGTTTATCCAGCACGTTTTTGTGAATACGGCCATTCACCGGTACCGGTTCATCCAGCAGGACGGGATCAAACTGCGGACGCAGAGTCGAGCAATCCGGGCTGGTCATCAGGAATTCACTGAACGGCGTATTAGTGAAAGTGATAACGGCATGGTGTGAGTAGACGGACGAACCATGCGGCACGACCAGTTGACCGCGGGCTTTGGCGATGGCGGCAATTTCCACCAGTGTGGTTAAGCCACCGCACCAGCCAATGTCTGGCTGCATGATGTCGATGCCGGTTTCCGACAGTGTCCGGAAGGATTGCAGCGTGCCGTGGTGCTCGCCGCTGGTCACCATCATCCCCGCAGGCGCATTGCGCTTAAGTTCACGGTAGCCTTCAAACTGCTGCGGCGGCAGGCATTCCTCAATCCATTTAAGATTCGACGGCGCACAGGCATGGGCCAGTTTAGTGGCGTAGTTGACGTCCTGGCTCATCCAGCAGTCGAGCATCAGCCAGAAATCCGGGCCGCATTTTTCACGATACTCCGCCACCATCGCTGAATCTTTGCGGATACCTTCATCACCGTCGTGAGGACCCCAGTGCGTTGGCATTTTGCCGCCAATAAAGCCCATCGCTTTCGCCAGATCCGGGCGCGCACCGGTGGCGTAGAACTGGATCTCATCGCGTACTGCGCCACCGAGCAACTTATACACTGGCAGCCCGACCACTTTGCCGAACAGATCCCACAGTGCCAGATCCACGCAGGAAATGGTGTTCATCACCAGACCGCCGGAACCGGAATAGTACATGGTTGCGCCAAGCATCTGATCATGGATGAGCTTGATATCGCTGACACATTTACCTTCGATAAAGCGATTGAGGTGTTTTTCGACGATAAAGCAGCCCATTTCCCCGGCAGTCGAAATAGCAAAGCCCGTCTGTCCGTTGTCGGCTTCCACTTCCACGATCAACGTCCCGATAACGTTAATGCCAAATGACTGGCGCGACTGCTCATACTGTTTGTATTTACTCATCGGCGTGGCGATGTGGTCGTCAATCCAGTGGTTGGCGCCCTGGTCGTGATAATCGCCGCCACCGGCGCCTTTCTCTGCGGTGGCACCACCGAGAAACCAGGCACGGACATGTTTAATTTTTGGTAGGGTCATGATGTTTTCCTTCTTATGAGGCTTGTTGTTCAAAATGACTTTTCCATCCCAGCAAGCGGGAAATGTCTTTTGCGCAGGCAATCGCCTTACCGGCGAGGTAATCACGATTGTCTTCGTTGATTTGCAAACGGGTGCCGACAACAGAAATTGCTGCCGTGAGTTCGTTGCTGGCGTTAAACACCGGAGCCGCCACACAGCGTACATCGGGATAATCTTCGCCGTTGTCATAGCTCCAGCCGCGGGCGCGGATCCGTGCCAGTTCTTCTTTGAACTGTTGAGCGTCGGTGATGGTGGTCAGGGTGGTTTTTTCCCACGCCAGCCCGCCGATAATTGTTTCCTGCGCCTGAGCTGACTGCCAGGCCAGCAGGCATTTGCCAATCCCGGAACGGTTCAGTGACAGGCTTTTGCCTTCATGCGAGCGAACGCTGATGGTTGCCGGAGACTCGATTTTGAGGATGTAGTAGGCATTATCGCGATCGATAATCCCCAGGTGGCAGAGCAGTCCGCACTCATCCATCAACCGTGTCAGTCGTGGGCGTGCCAGCTCACGCAGGTCCATCCGGCTGACCGCATGCCCGGCCAGCTCGACCAGTTTGGTCCACAGGCAATAGTTGTCCTGGATGTCCATGCTGAGGAAGCGCTGTTTTTTCAGCTCGCCCAACAGCAGATATGCGGTGCTTTTTGGGATCCCCAGCTCATCAATGATGGTTGCCGCACTGCACGGACCACGACGAGCGATGAGATCGAGAATTTCGATGGCGCGGGTGAGCGCCGGAACTTTGCTTGATTCCAACATACTGGACTCCAATCCTGAATACTGGAATCAGTGTTGCGATTGTCAGGCGGCTAATTTGTGAGCGGCGTCAAACTGCGGGTCTGTTCCAGCAGGCCAGACAGATCGCACCGCTAAAATGCGATCGTCCGCACAGAATTTTTCATGAGGAGTACAGTGGGCTGGACAACATCACGCCGGGACGAACGTCCCGGCGGGCAGGAATGATTAGAAAGAGAGGGATTCAACGACAGTGATCCAGCCATGTTCGCTGGCAATTTCCTGACCGTTGAGCCAGCGGCGCAGCATGTTCAGCGCCATCATCGCCCCCACTTCCTGACGGGTTTGCAGATTGTGGCGGTTAGTGCTGAACTTCACGCGCAGCGCCCATGTGCCTTCCGCCGTCGACAGCGCAAAATTAAG
This sequence comes from Trabulsiella odontotermitis, assembly GCF_001297775.1. Classification (GTDB taxonomy): domain Bacteria; phylum Pseudomonadota; class Gammaproteobacteria; order Enterobacterales; family Enterobacteriaceae; genus Trabulsiella; species Trabulsiella odontotermitis. Next base: position 236,800 of record NZ_LIFX01000006.1, read on the forward strand.
GTGGTCCGTTTCCAACCCACTCACCGCCAGCGCGACACCAGCAAAATGGTTCACGCGACGTTCCGCCGTCCAGTGCGCCGTTTGCGCCAGCGTTTCCGGCTGAGGCGGCACCACTTCACTCGCCAGCAGCGGCGCACCTTCCCGGTTTAACTGCAGAGCAATCAACCCGCCGGTAAACTGCTCGCTGAGCGTCAGGCTGAGCTGTTTCTCCTGCAGGCGGCGGGAAATCTGCGCCGCCAGCCCTTCGGTGCCCTCAAAAATCAGGCTTTCACCGGCGACTTTTTTGACCTCAGGCCACAGCGCCAGCATCGCTTCACGCTCGCTCGCCGGTCCCGTGAGTTTCAGTTCGATGATCGGCATCGACGAACGGTAGCCCATTGTGACGCCCGGTGGTAACGGGAGCGGATCGAGCGCCTGAGCGAGATCACTCTCAGAACGGCCAAACGTGGTCAGACGCAGGCAGAGCGGCGGCTCCGGCAGCGCAAAACGCGCGCGCAGACGCGGCAGAATCTCGCGCTCCACCATCACTTTAAATTCGGACGGTACGCCAGGGGTGAAAAACATCAGGCAGCGATTCAGTTGTACCGCGAAACCACAGGCAGTCCCGACCGGGTTATCGACCAGTTCCGCACTGGCGGGAATTTCCGCCTGTTTGCGATTGCTCGGCGCCATCACCCGCCCACGCTCGGAAAAGAACGTTTCCATGTGCGTAAGCCAGGCTTCGTGCAGCACCAGCGATTCGCCTTTTGCCTGTGCGGCGGCCAGCGCGCTTAAGTCATCACTGGTCGGCCCAAGTCCGCCGTTGACGATCAGCACATCGGCGTGTTCGCTACGCTCGCGCAAAATTGCAACCAGATCATCAAGGTTATCACCCACCGTATTGCGGCGCGTTAGCGGTAATCCCTGATTAAAAAAGACATCTGCAAGCCAGGCGGCATTGGTATCTGTGATTTGCCCGTGCAGCACTTCGTCGCCAGTGGACAGCATCTCCACGTTGATCATCGTTTTCTCCAGCAAAAGAGGACGGCTTACTATAGCGCAATCAGCGGGCTGGAAAAAAAGAAAACTGGCGCGGCAGAGCGCCGCGCCGGAGGATCAGAACCCTGCGCTGACGCCCACGTACGGACCGTCGGCCACAGCGTTATCACGATGACCGTCTTTACCGGCCAGATTCAGGTAACGGTAACCCGCTTCTACGGTGATCGGGCGCATGATGGTCCAGCGCGCACCAGCGTTGGCTTCCTCGTAGCTGTCAATGCCGCTGGAGAGCGAATCCGGCGAATAGTAGTACTCACCAAACAGGCCGAAGCTGCTGCCGATTTTCCATTGCAGGCCGCCGCCCACTGCCGCCGCATAGCCTTCGTCACCGGCGTTCGGGTTGGTGTAAATCCCCTTACCGCCGACGGTGGCCAGGAACGGTCCTACCGGTACGTTCAGGCCGAGACCCAGACCCGCAACATCACCATCGTCATCGTTGTGCGTCCAGTTGCCGCTTAACGCCAGCCCGGACGTGTCGGTGCCAAACCCGACGCCAATGTTGGTGTAGTCTTTGCCTGCTTGCCCGCTGATGCTGACCGCATTGGCTGCGGCTGAAATACTCATCAGCGCAGCTAATCCAACTAATGCTTTTTTATTCATTTTTTGTATTCCGGATAAGAAAGAAAGTTAACGTCCCAAAACCGATGGATTGTACAACTGAAACGCGAAGAATCAATGAACTAATAAAGCGAAAAAACATCGCTAATGTAATTAGTTACTCATTTTTTTGGCATTGCGAAAGCAAACGGGAATGGATTCGACAGAACAGACATGTTGCCCAGGATCAATAACCTGATTCGGAATTTTACTTAAATTAAGTCCCGAAATTAAACGGAAATTAACATTTTCTCTAACGTTTGTCGGGAGATAAAGATGAGCAAGAAAGGACTTACCACAGCAGCAGGCGCGCCGGTCGCACATAATAATAACGTCGCGACCGCCGGTCCGCGCGGGCCCATGTTATTGCAGGACGTCTGGTTCCTGGAAAAACTGGCCCATTTCGACCGTGAAGTGATCCCTGAACGTCGTATGCATGCCAAAGGTTCCGGCGCTTACGGCAAATTCACCGTCACCCATGACATCACCCGCTACACCCGCGCAAAACTGTTCTCCGACATTGGCAAAACCACCGACCTGTTTATCCGCTTCTCCACCGTGGCCGGTGAACGCGGTGCTGCCGATGCCGAGCGCGATATTCGCGGTTTTTCCATCAAGTTTTATACCGAAGAAGGTAACTGGGATCTGGTCGGTAACAACACCCCGGTGTTTTATCTCCGCGACCCGCTGAAATTCCCTGACCTGAACCACGTTGTTAAACGTGACCCGCGCACTAACCTGCGCAACCCGACCTATAAATGGGACTTCTTTTCCCATCAGCCGGAATCACTGCACCAGCTCACCATCGATTTCAGCGACCGCGGCCTGCCGCGCTCCTACCGCAACATGCACGGTTTTGGTAGCCATACCTTCAGCTTTATCAACAGCCACAACGAACGTTTCTGGGTGAAATTCCACCTGAAATCCGTGGAAGGCATTGCCAACCTGATGGATGACGACGCGAAGCGCCTGGTAGCGGAAGACCGTGAAAGCTCTCAGCGCGATCTGTTCGAATCCATCGAAAAAGGTCAATTCCCGCGCTGGAAATTTTATGTGCAGATCATGCCGGAAGCAGAAGCCGCCACCGTGCCATACAATCCGTTTGATCTGACCAAAGTGTGGCCGCACGGCGACTATCCGCTGATTGAAGTCGGCGAACTGGAACTGAACCGCAACCCGGACAACTATTTTGCTGAAGTTGAGCAGGTGGCGATGTCGCCTGCCAACGTCGTGCCGGGCATTGGTTTCTCGCCGGACCGCATGTTGCAGGGCCGCCTCTTCTCCTACGGCGACGCGCACCGCTATCGTCTGGGCGTGAATCACCATCAGATCCCGGTGAACGCGCCACGCTGCCCGTTCCACAACTACCATCGCGATGGCGCGATGCGCATTGATGGCAATAGCGGCAACGGCCCGACCTACGAGCCGAACAGCTTCAACGTTTTCCAGGAGCAGCCGGATTTCAGTGAACCGCCGTTAAGCCTGGAAGGCGCCGCCGATCACTGGAACCAACGTGAAGATACTGACTATTTCAGCCAGCCGCGCAAGCTGTATGAACTGCTGAGCGATGAAGAGCATCAACGCATGTTCGCGCGTATTGCGGATGATATGAAAGACGTGCCGGAATTCATTCAGCAGCGCCAGATTGGCCTGTTCAGTGAAGTTCATCCGGAGTACGGTGCTGGTGTCGCCGCAGCACTGGCGGCACTGAAAGCCGGGCAGTAAACGGCTCCCGTTACTCTTCGTGGCACTGAGCCGCAACCCAGTGTTGTAACGCACGGCGGGAGATTTTTATCCCGCCGTTTTTTATGTTCTCCGGCAGGGCCAGCCAGCGACAGGGCTGCTGAAATCCCGCCAGTTTATCTTTCGCCCAGCCAGCCAGCGCAGGCAGCACGTCCGCTGATTCACACTCGACTACCGCGACCGGGCGCTGACCAAATTCGGCGTCATCCAGCGGCACGACAAACACCTGACGCACCTGCGGATGACGGGCGATCACCCGCTCCACCGCTTCTGGCTGCACGCCTTCGCCACCACTGAAAAAGAGATTATCCAGCCGCCCGGCAATCACCAGCCGACCGTCGCGCCACTCACCGCGATCACGAGTCGCAAACCAGCCTTCGTCGTTGACCAGCGGCGTCAGTTGCCCGTCGCGCCAGTAACCCGCCGCCATGTTGTCCGCTCGCAGCCAGACCTCGCCGTCAACGAGACGGACCTCTCTGCCGGGTAACGGTACGCCGACATCATCTCCGCCGTCTGCCACTTTGGCGCAGACCGTCGAGGCAAACTCCGTCAGCCCGTAGCCACAGAATGTCGCGATACCCTGACTGCTGGCCTGTTCGGTGAGATCCACCGGGATAGCGGCACCACCCAACAGCACCGCGCGCAGCGTCAGGGACGCGTTATCTTTTAGCAACCGCCAGAGCTGGGTCGGCACCAGCGAGGCATGACTACAGCCATCCAGCGCCTGTGCGAGCGGGCGCTCACTGACGGCCAGTTGTGCACCGGAAAGCAGCCAGCGCCAGACAATGCCCTGCCCGGAAACATGAAACAGCGGCAGCGAAAGTAACCAGCAGTCCGGTTGCTGAAAAGGGATCAGCGACAGCACGCCCTGTGCGCTCGCCAGATGCGCGGCGCAGGTATGCACTGCCGCTTTGGGTAAGCCGGTAGATCCTGAGGTCAGCGTCATGGAGGCGAAGCGTTGCGGCTGCCATGGCAGCGCGAAATCACCCGCATGTTCAACAAGTCGCAATGGCGTGAGCGAGTATGTCTGCGCGCCGTTTTCCATATCCAGCAAAAACGTCAGCGTCAGGCCGGGAGTCAGCGACGCCAGTTGCCCGGCGGGCAGTTTAGGGTTGACCGGCAGAATGCGCGCGCCGCACTGCAGCAGCGCCAGCCAGGCCAGCAGCGTCTGCTCGCTGTTGCGGGCGCGCAGCATGACGCCATCGCCCTCCGCGACGCCCTGCTGCTGAAAACCGCTCGCCAGCCGATCCACCCGCTGACAGAGTACCTTCCAGCTCAGCGTGACGTCATCCAGCCGCAACGCCGGGCTGTCGCCCTGTACCGCGCGCCAGTGACGCCACGGCCAGTCGGTAAACGTCACAACAGCGGCTCCAGCATGGTGCTGTCAAGACAGGGCAACTCGCTCCCCGGCCAGCAACGCAGCAGCTGCGCCTGCATCAGGTTTAGCGTATCCAGCCCCGGAATAGTGTCCGGCGTCAGCCAGGCGGCGATGCGCGCCAGTTGCGTCAGCCCCAGACTGGATTCTATCGAAGAACTGATAACTGCCGTCAGTCCGAGCTGATGCGCGGCGGCGACCTGTGCTTTCACTTTCTCGAGGCTGCCGGTCAGCGTCGGTTTGATCACCACCGCCTTCACACCAGGCTCTGCGACGAACGCAAAATCCGCCTCCCGCAGGCTTTCGTCCCAGGCAATGGCAATGCCTGTTTCACGGGCAAACGTGCGAGAATCGTCGCGGGTTTTGCACGGCTCTTCAAGAAATGCGATGCGCGAGCGGTAGTCCGGGTTAACGTATCTGGCGAACTGCTGTGCTTTCAGCGGCGTCCAGGCGCGATTGGCATCAAGACGCAGATGCAAATCAGGGATCGCTTCCAGCAACAGGTTCACCACCATCCCGTCGCGCACGGCTTCGTACAGCCCCACTTTCACTTTGGCGACCTTTTCACCCGGCATATCAGCAAGCTGGAGTACCAGATCATCAGGATCGCCGGTACACAGCGGCGCCGCACGGTAATCCGCCGTCTGCGGCAGTGCATCCTCAAGCTCGGCCAGCGCGCAGCTCAGGCCAAACGCGACCGACGGTAATGACGGGAGTGGCAGCGCTGAACCCTGTCGCCAGGCTTTCAGCCAGTCGATGGCGGCTTCCTGCGCGGCTTCCAGCGTTTCCTGGCTGAACCCCGGCAAAGGAGAGATTTCGCCCCAGCCTTCGCGTTCGCCTTCTGTTAAACGAACCACGAGACCATCGCGGGTTTTCAGTCGCCGTTCCCGCAGTACCACGCCCGCGTCCATGGGGATCTGCCAGCGATAAAGCTGTACGCAACGCATTACGGATTCCGTTTATATTTGCTGAAGTCCGGCTGGCGCTTCTCGTTAAACGCGTTGCGCCCTTCCTGACCTTCTTCCGTCATGTAGAACAGCATGGTGGCGTTGCCCGCCAGTTCCTGCAGCCCCGCCTGCCCGTCACAGTCCGCATTCAGCGCCGCCTTCAGGCAACGCAGCGCCATCGGGCTGTTTTGCAGCATTTCACGGCACCAGCGCACGGTCTCTTTTTCCAGACTCGCCAGCGGCACAACGGTGTTGACCAGCCCCATATCCAGCGCCTGTTGCGCATTGTACTGACGGCACAGGAACCAGATTTCACGCGCTTTCTTCTGACCGACAATGCGCGCCATATAGGAAGCCCCCCAGCCGCCGTCGAAGGAGCCGACTTTCGGTCCGGTCTGGCCGAAAATGGCGTTTTCCGCAGCGATCGTCAGATCGCACATCATGTGCAGCACGTGGCCGCCACCGATGGAATAACCGGCGACCATTGCCACCACCGGTTTCGGGCAGGTGCGGATCTGGCGCTGGAAATCGAGGACGTTCAGGTGATGAACACCGGAATCGTCCTGATAACCGCCGTAGTCACCACGCACTTTCTGGTCACCACCGGCGCAGAATGCTTTGTCGCCTTCCCCGGTCAAAACGATGACGCCGATATTGTCGTCGTAACGTGCATCCGCCAGCGCCTGAATCATCTCTTTGACGGTCAGAGGACGAAATGCGTTACGAACCTGCGGGCGGTTGATGGTGATTTTGGCAATGCCGTCCGTCGACTTCTGATAACGAATGTCGGTGTAGCCTTCGGAACAGTCATGCCATTCAACCGGCGCGTAAAGCATTGTTTCATCAGGGTAGATCATAGAGAGTCCTTTAGTCAGAGACGCAATATCTGAGCCAGACGTTCGGTCACGTCATCGGGGTTTTCCCGGTGCGCGTTGTGTCCGGCGTTATGAATCAGGAAGCAAGGCGCAGCCAGCTCTTCGGCAATCGCCCGAAATTTGCTGTCGCGCTCGCCACATAAGTACCAGAAAGGATAGTCGCGCTGACGTAATGCCGGACGTAAATCGTCCTGCACTGCCAGCGATGTGGCCTGCAGCATGGCAGCCAGCGCAACACCATTATTTTGCGCGCGAAGCGCCACCAGCACCTCACGCTGTTCCGCCGCCAGGGTGGCGAAAACCGGCTGCTGATACCAGTCGTGAAACAGCTGGCGCAACGGCTCGGTACGAAAACGCGCGGCCCAGGCGTTGTCGGAGCGCAGGCGTTCCGCGCGCGCTTCAGGCTGTTGCAGGCCAGGGTGACCGCCTTCAACGATGATGCCCGCCAGACCGCTCACATCAGGCTGGCAGACATAGTCCATCGCAATGCGGCCGCCGAGCGAATATCCCACCAGCCAGTAATTTAGTATGTTGTAACTAACTAACGTGGCGTGAAGCAGTTTGCGCACGTCAGTGAAATCCTGTGCCGTCACCGCCGCAGAACCGCCGTGACCGGGGAGATCAACGTACAAACGTGAGTAGTCGCTCAGCCGCTCGCCCACTTCCTGCCACTCGCGGCAGTCGCCGGAAAAGCCATGCAGAAAGACCAGCCATGGCTGCGCCGGATCGCCTCGCCGGGCGACAGCATGCAGGGTCATAGCGTGCTGACCTGTGCCAGCAGCTGTTGCAGCGTCTGCGTGCCGTCCGTGTCGTTGACCACCAGCTCAATAACCGTGGTGACCGGCGCGCCCCATGCCCCCTCGAGCGCGGATTCCAGCGCCTGCCAGTCTTGCGGGCAGTGATAGCGTAAACCAAACATGGCGGCGGCATGCTCAAAATGGACGTTCTGCGGCATGCTGTAAAAACGCTCGCGCGCCTCTGGCGGCGTCGGCAGCAGAGAGAAAATCTGCCCACCATTGTTGTTGACGATAATCAGCACCAGCGGCGCGGAAGTCTGCCGCAACAGCGACAGCGCGTTGAGATCATAGAGGGCGGAAAGATCGCCGACGATGGCAAGCGTAGGTCTGGCGCTGGCGCGCTGAACGCCAGCCGCGGTGGAAATCAGCCCGTCGATGCCACTGGCGCCGCGGTTACTGTAGACCGGGTATCCGGCCGGAAGCTGGCCCAGCGCGTCAATCAGGCGTACTACCAGGCTGTTGCCGACAAACAGTTGCCCCTGCTCCGGCAAATAGTCGCGGATACGGTGCGCCAGTTGCGCTTCGCCGAACGCGTCGCGTTTTGCCACGACCGCTTCCCAGGCCAGCGCTGATAACTGCGGGATTTCCGTGCTCCATGGCCTGCGACTTTCTGCCGGGTGCAGTTCCAGCCAGCGCTCAACGCTGCTGACCAGACGACGCCCACGATGATGCGCCGGATCAAGCCGTCCGGTCAGGTTATCGACCAGCCAGTATTCCTGCGGTTCGCAGGTTTGCTGCCATTGCAGCAGGCGTTTGCCGGTCAGACTGCTGCCAAGCTGTACCACGATTTGCGCCTTCGCCAGTTCCGCCACCGCACGGGCATTGCCGAGCCAGAGGTCCGCGCAGGGCAGCGGCTGCCCCGTTTGCGACAACACGTCGCTAATCAGCGGCCAGCCGAGCGTTTGCGCCCATTCGGCCACCCGCTTACCTTCGGCGGCACTCATTCGCCCGGCAACCACCACGCCACGCCGCTGCCGCCAGAAAAACCAGTCGCGCTGCTTCTGGCTCTCCAGTTGAATATCTTCCCGCAGCCACGGTTTGTCGCTTTGCCACCAGTCACCCAGTTGTTGCTGCCAGTCGAGGCCGGTCTCATCCAGCTCACCATACAATGGTTCGGCAAACGGGCAGTTGATATGCACACCGCCTGCGTGTTGCTGAGCGATGGCATTATCGAGAGTGGAAACCAGCCAGCGCGCCGGGATATCCTGGCTCGGACGCGGTAACGAGAGGGCTTGCGTCGGGTGTGACGCGAACATGCCCGGCTGCCGAATCGCCTGATTCGCGCCGCAGTCAATCAGTTCCGGCGGGCGATCCGCGGTCAGCAGGATCAGTTTTTCCCCGGTCAGACCTGCTTCAATCAACGCCGGATAGAGATTCGCCACCGCCGTGCCGGAGGTGACAATCACGGCCACCGGCTGTTTACTGACTTTCGCCAGCCCCAGCGCCAGATGCCCCAACCCGCGTTCGTCAAAATGGGTATGGTGAATGAGTGAGCGATTTTCTGCCGCCGCCAGTGTCAGTGGTGTCGACCGCGAGCCAGGCGCGATGCAAACATGCTGCACGCCGTGGCGAGTTAATGCTTCCAGGATCACCGCCGCCCAGCGTCGGTTAAATGCGCTTACTGACATGAGTTTGTCCGGTATCAATATTGCGACTCAGTATAGATAATACGGAAGGATGGGTTTTTGATATGAGTCGTCTCAATGATTATTCAATCAAATAGTAACGTCCGCAAACCAGCCGCTTTATTATCGATTTCCTGCCATTCCTGTTCCGGATCGGAACCGCTCACTATCCCGGCACCCGCGTATAAACGTAACGTTTTGCCGTCGACTTTTGCCGAGCGCAGCGCCACGCAAAACTCACTTTGCTGGCGGGACAGATACCCCGCCGAGCCGGCATACCATTCGCGGGTGAAAGGCTCATGCTGTTCGATCCACGCGCGGGCTGGTGTACGGGGCAAACCTGCGACGGCAGCGGTCGGTTGCAGTAAGTGCAGACAGCGCTCGTCATCCGCGTGCGCCAGTTCCGTCCAGATGCAGCGCCGCAGATGTTGCACTTTGCGCAGCGTGACCACCTGCGGCGGTAGCACCTCCAGCGTCTGCACGGCTGTCTGTAAGCGCTGGCAAATGTCTTCCACCACCAGCATATTTTCACGCTGGTTTTTATCGTCTTTCATCAGCCAGTCGGCGAGCAGTTGCGACTGCGCCTCGTCCGGGTGGCTCGCCACCGTGCCAGCCAGCGCTTCAGTGCGGAGCAGTTTGCCACGGCGACGCCACAACCGCTCGGGTGAAGATCCGAGGAAAGCGTGACTGGCATCAAAAGCCTGATAAAAATGATAACAACGCAGATTCAGACGGCGGCTGGCGGCCATGATTGATCCGGCGTTGAGGGCGTCGGTGAAGACAAGATCGGTCGCTCTGGCGAGCACGACTTTGTCCAGCGCGCCGCTGGCGATGGTCGCGATCGCGTCGCTGACCAGTTGTATCCATTGCGGATGATCGGGCTGGTGTCGTTCCGTCTGCAGGGTCACCTGCAGCGGCGGCAGAAGTTTCCCCTCGCGCAGGGAAGCAATAAACTCACGCGCCTGCGCCGCGTCGTCGCGCAGCGAATGATCGCTGTAAAGCACCAGCCGCAGGGATGCGTTGCCACCATTGCGTTGCCACTCGAGACGTGGCAGGAACAATGCCCCCTGCTGTGGATTGAACGCATTCATTCCGCAAATACGTAAATCGTCGGGAAGTTCCGGCGTCTGCAGGAAATGGCTGGCGTCGGCGAGTGACGTGAAGGATTTTACCGCGCCCAGTGCGGCGATTTCGTCATCGCCATTACGCTGTTGCCAGTAGAATTGCGGCCAGCAGCGCTGGCTGCACAGCCAGGAGAGCGGGTCGAAAGAGTCATTCAGCGGGAAGGAGACGTCAAAAACGCGCACACCTGGCGAATCCGGAAAACCGGCGGCGACGATGGCCTGCAGATCCTCCAGCGCAGCGGATATGGATTGCACGTGAACCTCCCCAAAACTAAAAACCACATACTATACAGGGTACTAGAGAAAAAGAGCAGTACCCCGAATTAGGGAGGTTCCGTCGATCAGCGGCGAGCCAGCAGCAGACCCAGCACCAGCCCGGCGGCGGCACCGACACCGATCCCCTGCCACGGTTTATCATGCACGTAATCATCCGCACGGTAAACTGCCTGTTTGGCACGGTAGTAGTAGGTATCCGATGCCTGGCTGACGCGGGTTTTCACTTCGTGCAGCGCCTGTTCGGCACGTGCCTTCAGCTCGATATACTTCTGATCAGCCGGGTCGCCGGAGGAGCGTAATACCTCTTCCAGCGTTTCACTTAGCAGGGTCAGGTCATCATCAATACGTGAATCATAAGAATGATAAGACATTACTTTTTCTCCCATTTTTTTGAGCCTGTCCGCTAACTATAGTCAAAGAGGGGCAACCTCGCGCGCCATGCCGATATGCGCAATGCCATCTTCATCATACACATCGGTTACCGCCACAAAGCCAAAGTGACCGTAAAATCCCTGTAAATGCGCCTGCGCGCCGAGGTACAACGCCTTCTGCGGCCAGTGCTGGCGGCAACTTTCCAGCGTTTGCTCCATCAGCAGATAACCGAGTTTTTCACCCCGCGCGGCCGGGCTGATGATCACGCGGCCAATGACCACCGGCTCCAGCTCATCGTCGCTTTTCAGAATCCTCGCATACGCCACCAGTTGATCGCCGCGCCAGCCGAGAATGTGTCGGTTTTCTCCCACCAGATCTTCGCCATCGATGTCCTGATACGGGCACGTTTGTTCTACAACAAACACTTCACAGCGCAGTTGCAGCAGCGCGTAAAGTTGCGGAACGGAAAGTTGGGAATGATGAAGATCCTGCCACTGAATCATGTTGTGCTCCGTTATACTGTTTACTTTCGTGAATGCGGTAATGGGGAAACGGTTTTGGAATTGATTTTTCTGGGGACATCCGCCGGCGTGCCGACCCGTACCCGTAATATGACGTCGATAATACTGAATTTGCAACAGCCTACGGTGTCAGAGACCTGGCTTTTTGACTGCGGCGAAGGCACGCAGCACCAGTTCCTGAAAACGGATCTGCACCCTGGCAAACTGAATAAAATCTTTATTACGCACCTGCACGGCGATCACCTGTTCGGCTTGCCCGGTCTGCTGTGCAGCCGCTCGATGCAGGGGAACTCGCTGCCGTTAACACTGTATGGCCCCAAAGGGCTGAAAGAGTTTGTTGAGGTGGCGCTGCGACTCAGCGGCTCGTGGACCGACTACCCGCTAACTGTCGAAGAAATTTCGTCCGGACTTGTGTTTGATGATCAACACTACAAAGTGACGGCGTTTCCGCTTAACCATCCGCTGGAATGTTATGGCTATCGCATTGAGGAGCATGACAAACCCGGCACGCTGAATGCGGCGGCGCTGGCGAAAGACGGCGTGCCGCCCGGTCCGTTGTTCCAGTTGCTCAAACAGGGCAAGACAGTGACGCTGGAAGACGGCCGCACTGTCGACGGCAAACAGTATCTCGGCCCCGCCACGCCGGGCCGGACACTGGCAATTTTTGGCGATACCGCCCCTTGCCCGGCGGCGCTGGATTTAGCGCGCGGCGTCGACCTGATGGTGCATGAAGCCACGCTCGAGGTGGCGATGGAGGAAAAAGCCAACAGCCGCGGGCACTCTTCCACGTTTCAGGCTGCCGCCCTGGCGGAAGCAGCGGGCGTCAAACGGCTGGTCATCACCCACGTCAGCTCGCGCTATGACGCCGAAGGATGCCAGCGTTTACTGGACGAATCCCGGTCACGCTTCGCTGACACGCTGCTGGCGGAAGACTTTATGACAATTTCGCTTTAATGCGTAAAAGGCGCTGCACTTTTATCCGCGTATGCCGATAACTCAGGAGTAGAGCATTTTCCTTTCTTCTGAGGGCATGATGGATAATTTCCAGAAAGATATCGACGACAGGGCGAATCTCACCCTGTCTAACCGCTTTGAGCTGTTGCTGTTTCGTCTTGGTGAAACCGTGCAGGGTGAAAAATCAGAACTGTTTGGCATCAACGTTTTCAAACTGCGCGAAATCGTCCCTATGCCCGCCTACACCAAACCCGCCGGTATTAAGCATCCCGTGCTGGGCATGGTAAACATCCGCGATCAAATCATTCCGGTCATCGACCTGCCGTCGGTCGCTGGCTGCAAGCCCGTCAACGGACTCAACATTCTGCTGATTACCGAATATGCGCGCAGCGTGCAGGCGTTTGCCGTGGAATCGGTTGAAAACATTATTCGCCTCGACTGGACGCAGATCCACACGGCGGAAAAAGCGGTTAACGGTCAGTACATCACCAGTATCGCCTGTCTGGATGATGACAAAGACAGCAACAATCTGGCGATGGTTATCGACGTGGAACAGATCCTGTATGACATCGTCCCTGCCGATCACGATCTCCACGCAACGCATCTCGACGCGCCAAAACTGAAGATCAAACCGGGCGCGACGGCGATTGTCGCTGAAGATTCCAAAGTGGCGCGCGCGATGCTCGAAAAAGGGCTGAAGGCGATGGATATCCCGGCGCAAATGCATGTCACCGGCAAAGAAGCATGGGAAAAAATCGAGAAGCTGGCGGAAGAAGCGCAGGCGGCTGGCATACCAATCTCCGATAAAATCGCGCTGGTGCTTACCGACCTCGAAATGCCGGAAATGGATGGCTTTACCTTAACACGCAAAATCAAAACCGATGAGCGGCTGAAGCACATTCCGGTGGTGATCCACTCCTCGCTGTCAGGTAATGCCAACGAAGACCACATCCGCAAAGTGCATGCCGATGGCTACGTGGCGAAATTTGAAATCAACGAGCTGTCGTCAGTGATTGAAGAAGTACTGGAGAGGGCTGACCAGAAAACCGGCGGACCGCTGATCAGTCGTCGGCAAATCGCGTAACCGAAGCTCCCATTAAAAAACCCGCCGGAGCGGGTTTTTTTGTTTTTACAGCATCGGCATCGCCAGCTGGACAATGCTGATTAGCGGCTGCGGCCAGATACCGAGGATCAGCACCAGCAGGGCGGAAATCAGCACCACGATACCCCCGGCGCTGTACTGCCAGTTGGTCGGTGCATCACGATTCAGTTGCTGCGGCGCGCTCAGGTACAGACTCACCGCGACACGCAGGTAGTAGTAGAGACCGATAGCAGAACCAATCACCACACCTGCCGTCAGCCACCACAAGTGCGCATTCACACCCACCGCCAGCACGTAGAATTTACCGATAAAGCCGAGCGTCATCGGGATACCCGCCAGCGACAGCATCATGACTGTCATCACCGCCGACAAAATTGGACGGTGCCAGAACAGACCACGGTAGGAGAACAGGGAATCTGCATCCGGGCCACGGTACGGGCTGGACATCAGACTCACCACGCCAAACGCGCCGAGGCTGCTGAACAGGTAACCGGCCAGGTAAACGCCGACAGCTTCCATCGACATCTCGCCACTGTGCAATGCAATCAGCGCCACCAGCAGGTAGCCGAGGTGAGAGATGGAGGAGTAACCGAGCAGACGTTTGATGTTGGTCTGGCTCAGCGCCATCAGGTTACCAAAGATGATAGAAGCAAAGGCGATAATGCCCAGCACCACGCGAACGGCTTCGCTGTCGCTGACTGGCATATACAGGAACAGACGCATCACCACGCCAAAGATGGCGATCTTGCTGGCGGTCGCCAGGAAGGTGGAGACCGGCGCAGGCGCCCCCTGATACACGTCTGGCGTCCACAGATGGAACGGCACCAGCGACAGTTTGAAGCCAAGGCCAACGATCATCATCCCCAGCCCTGCCAGCAGCAACGGCTCATGCAGAGTGTTGTCCGCCAGGCTCTTACCGAGCGCGACGAACGACAGGTTGCCGGAGTTCGCATATACCAGCGCCATACCGAACAGCAGGAATGACGACGCGGCGGCGGAGAGGATGGTGTATTTGATGCTCGCTTCCAGAGAGCGTTTCTGACGGAACGCGTAACCAATCAGACCGAACAGCGGCAGAGAGATCAGTTCAATCCCGAGGAACAGCGCTGCCAGATGGTTCGCGTTCGCCAGCAGGATCCCACCCAGCGCCGCAATCAGCACCAGCAGGTAGAACTCGTCTTTGTTGTCGGTGTAGCCCTCAAGCCACGGATAGGCAAAGGTACAGGTGGCGAGGCTCGCCAGCAGCACCAGCCCGGTGTAGAGCATGGCGTAACCGTCAACGCGCATCAGCGGCGTGACGTCCATGGCGCCAGCCTGCCCGACAAACCAGAGCGACACGAGCGCGACGTTCAGCCCAATGACCGACAGCGTGGCATTGAGAAAATGGTTGCGTCGCCACGCAATGGAGAGCATCACAACCACCACCGTCAAGCCGACGATCAGCAGCGGTAGCAGCGCAATCAGTTGTTGTGGAGTTATTGTCATGGCGATTTACGGCCTTGTAGTAGAAACAGAATTAACAAACCACTGCTGGATATTGCCCATTGCAGCGTGCGAAGTATCCAGAATCGGCTGTGGGTAGAAACCCAACAGCACCAGCAGCACGACCAGCAACAGGATGATAAACAGCTCGCGCAGCGACATCCCCGGCAGCTCCTGCGCCGCAATTTCACTCTTCGCTTTCCCGAAGTAAGCGCGATGCAGCATCGCCAGAGAGTAAATCGACGCAAAGACCAGACCGAACGTTGAAATCACGGTAATGACCGGCACCACATGGTAGCTGCCGAACAGGATCATGAATTCGCCCACGAAGTTCCCGGTACCCGGCATGCCCAGCGTCGCCACGGCAAAGAACAACGACAGCGCAGGCAGCCATTTAATTTTGCTCCACAGACCGCCCATCATGCGCATGTCACGGGTGTGCAGACGTTCATACAACTGACCGCAGATGATGAACAGACCCGCCGCGGACAGACCATGCGCAATCATCTGGATCACCGCGCCCTGATAGGCCAGCTGGCTGCCGGTGTAGATGGCAATCAGTACAAAGCCCATGTGCGATACGGAGGTGTAAGCGATCAGACGCTTGATATCTGTTTGTGCAAAGGCCATCCACGCGCCGTAGAAGATGCCAATCACACCGAGCCACATGGCAATCGGCGCAAACTCGGCAGAGGCGTTCGGGAACAGCGGCAGCGAGAAGCGCAGCAGACCATAAGCCGCGGTTTTCAGCAAAATCCCCGCGAGGTCAACGGAACCGGCTGTCGGCGCCTGGGAGTGCGCATCAGGCAGCCAGCCGTGCAGCGGTACCACCGGCATTTTCACCGCGAAGGCGATGAAGAAGCCCAGCATCAGCAGATATTCCACACCGTGAGACATCGGGGTTTTCAGCAAATCTTCGTAGCTGAACGTCCAGATGCCGGTAGCGTTGTAGTGCACAAACACCAGCGCCAGGATGGCAATCAGCATCACCAGACCACTCGCCTGGGTGTAGATGAAGAACTTGGTCGCCGCCGTGATACGCGTTTTACCGTCTGACGCTTTGTGGCCCCACAGCGCGATCAGGAAGTACATCGGCACCAGCATCATTTCCCAGAAGAAGAAGAACAGGAACATGTCGATGGCAAGGAACACGCCGATAACGCCGCCCAGGATCCACATCAGGTTGAGGTGGAAAAAGCCCTGGTATTTCTCGATTTCACGCCAGGAACAGAGCACCGCCAGCACACCGAGCAGACCGGTCAGCACCACCATCAGCAGCGACAGACCGTCGATAGCCAGGTGAATGTTGATGCCGAAGCGCGGGATCCACTCTCTGCTGTACTCATCCTGCCACTGAGGCATACCGGTGGACTGGGTCAGAGAGTAGCCGCCCTGCAACCACAGTTGCAGGCCAAGCGCCAGCGTCAGTCCCATTGTAATCAGCGCGATCCAGCGTGGCACCTTCACACCGAAGCGTTCGGTCTGCCAGCAGAGGAAGCCGCCGATAAACGGGATTAAAATTAACCAAGGTAATAACATAGCTGCGTATGTCCCTTATATTCTAAATTCAGTACTTGAAATCAACGCAATACCATCAACAGCGCCAATACCACCACGGCGCCGATGCTCATGGATGCGACATACCAGCGCAGATAACCGTTCTCGCTGAACAGCAGACCTTTGCCTGCAAAGCGGGACAGAATTGCCGGAATGTTCATCAGCGCATTCAGCGGATCGCGCTTCAGCAGCCATGCAACGCCCAGGAATGGCTTCACAAAGACTTTGTCATACAGCCAGTCGAAGCCCCACGCATTGAACCACCAGGTTCCCAGCAGACGGCCAGGACCGCTATTGGCAACCGCGGTAACCAGAGTGCGTTTACCCAGCCACAGCCAGGCGGCGATCAGAATGCCCGCAATCGCTACCACGCCGGAGGTGATCTCCAGAGTCAGTACGCGGCCGTGTTCAAGTTCTGTCGTCTGCGGCAGTACACCCGCCAGCGGCGGCACAATCATTGCGCCAACGAAGGTGGAGAGGATCAGCAGCACAATCAGCGGCAGATGATGGGTAATCCCCTTCCCTGCGTGTGCGTGGATCTGCTCTTTGCCATGGAAGACGATGAAAATCATGCGGAAGGTATAGAGCGAGGTCATAAACGCCCCGACCAGACCTGCCACCATCAGATTGATGTGACCGTTCGCCATCGCACCGGCAAGGATTTCGTCCTTACTGAAGAAGCCTGCGGTGATAAGCGGCAACGCAGCCAGCGCGGCGCCCCCCACCAGGAAGCAGACATACACCAGCGGAATCGACTTACGCAGGCCACCCATTTTGAAGATGTTCTGTTCGTGATGGCAGGCGAGGATCACCGAGCCAGACGACAGGAACAGCAGCGCTTTGAAGAACGCGTGGGTCATCAGGTGGAAAATCGCCGCATCCCACGCCTGTACGCCCAGCGCCAGGAACATGTAGCCAATCTGGCTCATGGTGGAATAGGCCAGCACGCGTTTGATGTCGGTCTGTACCAGCGCCGCAAAACCTGCCAGCACCAGCGTGACCGCACCAACGATACCAACCAGATGCAGAATTTCCGGCGTCATCAGGAACAGGCCATGCGTACGGGCAATCAGGTAGACGCCCGCGGTCACCATGGTCGCCGCGTGGATCAGCGCGGAGACAGGCGTCGGGCCCGCCATCGCGTCAGCAAGCCAGGTCTGCAACGGCAACTGAGCGGATTTACCGACCGCACCACCGAGCAGCATCAGCGTGGCCCACATCAGCATGTTATTGCCGTTAGCAAAGTGCGCCGGAGCCAGTTCAACCATCTCGCGGAAGTTCAGGGTGCCCAGCTCGTTGTAGAGAATGAACAGCGCGAACGCGAGGAAAACGTCACCGACACGGGTTACTACAAATGCTTTGATAGCCGCCGCGCCGTTCTTCGGATCGGTGTAATAGAAACCGATCAGCAGGTAAGAGCACAGGCCCACGCCTTCCCAGCCGAGATACATCAGCAGCAGGTTGTCGGCGAGTACCAGCACCACCATGCTGGCGATGAACAGGTTGGTGTACGCGAAGAAGCGAGAGTACCCCTCTTCACCACGCATATACCAGGAGGCGAACATGTGGATCAGGAAGCCCACGCCGGTGACCACCGAAAGCATGGTGAGCGACAGGCCGTCCAGCACCAGGTTGAAGCCGATGTTGAAGTCGCCGACGGACATCCAGGTCCACAGCGGAACGCTGAACGCCTGTTGGCCGTTATTGAAGAAATCAACGCCAACCAACGCGGTGACCAGCGCCGCCAGGCCAATCGAACCCACACCGACCGTGGCGGACAGGTTTTCCGACCAGCGGCCACGGGAGAAAGCCAGCAGCACGAAGCCAATCAATGGCAAAATTATGGTTAAGGCAAGCATGTTCATCCACGCAACTCACTTACTGAATCGATGTTCAGATTCTGGCGGCGACGATGGAGCTGCAGCAGCAGCGCCAGGCCAATACTCGCTTCCGCAGCCGCAAGGCTAATCGCGAGGATATACATCACCTGACCGTCGGTCTGGCCCCAGTAACTACCAGCAACCACAAACGCCAGCGCGGCGGCGTTGATCATGATTTCCAGGCTAATCAGCATAAACAGCAGATTGCGGCGGATAACCAGACCAGTAAGACCGAGAACGAATAAGATCGCGGCGAGGATCAGTCCATGGGTTAAGGGGATCATGCGTTTTCCTCCGTTTTTCTTTTCGTCGCGCGATCGTCAGTGCGGTTGCTCAGCACTTCACCGGCGCGATCTTCACGCCCGACGTGGAAGGCGACAACCAGACCCGCCAGCAGCAGCATGGACGCCAGTTCTACCGCCAGGACGTACGGCCCGAACAGCGTAACGCCGACCTCTTTCGCACTGATGGCGTTGCCATCGATGCCCTGATCGTTAATGCCGAGAATGGCGTACACGATCACCGCCAGCAGTACCGCTGACAGAATAGCCGGGCCAATCCAGATTTGCGGCTGCAGCCATTTGCGTTCCTGTTCGATTTCAGAACCGCCCAGGTTGAGCATCATCACCACGAAAACGAACAGCACCATGATGGCCCCGGCGTAGACGATGATTTCCAGCGCACCGGCGAAGTAAGCGCCCAGCGAAAAGAACACCCCGGAGATCGCCAGCAGCGAAACAATCAGGTACAGCAAAGCGTGTACCGGATTGGTGTGGGTAATCACCCTCAGAGTAGCCAGGATGGCGATAAGGCCACAGATATAAAAAGCGAATTCCATTGCCCCTCTCCTTACGGTAACAGGCTCTTGACGTCGATAGGTTTGGCTTCGTTTTCCGCCTCGCCCTTATCTTTGCCGTCGATTGCCATACCCGCCATCCGGTAGAAGTTATATTCCGGGTATTTGCCCGGACCGGAAATCAGCAGATCCTCTTTCTCGTACACCAGATCCTGACGCTTGTATTCGCCCAGCTCAAAGTCCGGGGTCAACTGAATCGCCGTGGTCGGGCACGCTTCTTCACACAGACCGCAGAAAATGCAGCGTGAGAAGTTGATGCGGAAAAATTCCGGATACCAGCGGCCGTCTTTGGTCTCGGCTTTTTGCAGAGAAATACAGCCTACCGGACACGCTACCGCACACAGGTTACAGGCGACGCAGCGCTCGGAACCGTCCGGGTCGCGCGTCAGAACAATGCGTCCGCGATAACGTGGCGCCAGATAAACCGGCTCCTCGGGATACATGCGCGTTTCGCGTTTGGCGAAAGCATGCAGGCCGATCATCCAGATACTGCGAACCTGGGTGCCGAAGCCTACCAATAATTCTTTTAAGGTCATGGTCTTTTCACCCCTTATTGCGCCTGCCAGAGAATGACAGCCGCCGTTACCAACAAGTTGATCAGCGTCAGCGGCAGGCACACTTTCCAGCCGAAGGACATTACCTGGTCATAACGCGGACGCGGCAATGATGCGCGGATCAAAATGAACATCATCATGAAGAATGCGGTTTTCAGCGCAAACCAGATGAACGGAGGTAAGAACGGACCATTCCAGCCGCCAAAGAACAACGTGACGATCAGCGCGGACACGGTGACGATGCCGATATATTCGCCCACGAAGAACAGACCGAATTTCATACCGGAATATTCAATGTGGTAGCCGTCCGCCAGTTCCTGCTCGGCTTCCGGCTGGTCAAACGGGTGACGGTGGCACACTGCCACGCCCGCGATAGCGAAAGTCACAAAGCCAAAGAACTGCGGGATGATGTTCCACAGGTGCGCCTGGTTGTTGACGATATCGGTCATATTGAATGACCCCGCCTGCGCCACCACGCCCATCAGCGACAGACCGAGGAACACTTCGTAGCTCAGCGTTTGCGCGGAAGCACGCATTGCGCCCAGCAGCGAGTATTTGTTGTTACTCGACCAGCCAGCAAACAGCACGGCGTACACCGCCAGGCCTGCCATCATCAGGAAGAACAGGATTCCGATGTTGAGATCAGCCACCACCCAGCTCGGGCTGACCGGAACAATCGCAAAGGCCAGCAGCAGCGAGGTGAAGGCAATCATCGGCGCCAGCGTGAAGATCACGCGGTCCGAGAAGCGCGGCGTCCAGTCCTCTTTGAAGAACATCTTGATCATGTCCGCCACCAGCTGGAGTGAACCACCCCAGCCAACACGGTTCGGTCCATAACGGTTCTGGAACAGGCCGAGCAGACGACGCTCGCCGAAGCTCATGAACGCGCCGCAGGTGACCACCACCAGCAGAATGACAACCGCTTTCAGGACGCTTAACAGAATGTCGATAACATCCGGTGTTAACCAACTCATGCTTTGGCCTCCTGCAGATTGTCAATTCGCGCCCCGGTCAGTACCGGCGCAATACCCGGCATGCCCATCGGTAATCCTACCTGCCCTGCCGTCAGCCCTTCAGAAAGGACGACAGGCAGATGGAGCGTCTGACCTTCGTAACTAAAGGCCACCGTCGCGCCCGCATTCACGCCCAGTTTCGCGGCATCCGCCGGGTTGAGCTTGATATACGGCTGCGGCATGCGGCTCTGGAAGACCGGTGAGCGCTGGGACAGTTCATCGCTGCCGAACAGATGGTAGTACGGCGCGATACGCCATTTACCCTCTTCCGCCTGGAAACCTGCCGGTACGGTGGTGAAGTAATCCAGCCCGCTTTCGGAGGCTTCAATCAGACGCACACCCGGATCGCCATGACGCAGTTTGCCGCCCACTTCGTCCTGGAATTTGTTCCAGGCTTGCGGGGAGTTCCAGCCCGGCGCCCAGGCGAACGGAATTTGAGAACGCGGCGCGGATGGCTGGTTGTTCCCTTCCATAGAGAAGGCGAACATGGTGTCTTTATCCTGCGGCTGACGCGGTTCATGAACGCTGATGTTCGCGCGCATCGCTGTACGACCGCTGTAACGATGCGGTTCACGCGCCAGTTTCTGACCACGAATGCGGAAAGTCGCGTCCGGCGCGGCATCTTTGATACCAGCGAACTGCGGCAGTTTTTCAATGACGGCATCAATCACGTGGTCAAGCTGCGTCCAGTCGACTTCGCGGTTTTCTACGGTGCTGTGCAGCGAATGCAGCCAGCGCCAGCTTTCCAGCATCACGTTGCTGTTGTCGTAGTACGCCGGGTCATACACCTGGAAGAAGCGCTGTGCGCGGCCTTCGTTGTTGATGACCGTACCATCGCTTTCGGCAAAGCTCGCGGCGGAAAGCACCAGATGGGCTTTTTCCATGATCGCGGTACGCTGATGGTCAACCACCATTACCAGCGGCGCTTTTGCCAGCGCAGCGTCAACGCGCGCGGCAGAAGCGTGGCGGTGGAGATCGTTTTCCAGCACGATGACCGCATCGGCGGCGCCGCTTTCCAGTTCATCGAGCGCGTCTTCCAGCGAACCCCCGTCCATCATGCCGAGACCGACGCTGTTAACCGCGCGGGCGACCATCGTCACACCGACGTCGGCGCCACGGCCTTTCAGCGCTTTGGCAACGTTCGCTGCAGCCTGAAGCATTTCCGCGCTACCGGCGTTCGTTCCGGAGATAATCAGCGGCTTTTTCGCACCCGCCAGCGCCTGAACGATAACGTCCACTTTGCCTTTCAGGTCATTGCTCAGACCGTCGACCGCCGGGGCGCTGTTGTCCAGTGCGTGGGCGATGGCGAAACCTAAGCGCGCCTGATCTTCGACCGGTGCGCGGTAGGTCCACGCGGCGATGTCGTCCAGACGGGTGTTATCGACGTTGGTGACGAACAGCGGATGTTTCGCACGCTGGCCGATGTTAAGGATGGCGGCAATCTGCCAGTCAGCCACTTTCTGTGCCGCTGCCATTTCGCGCGCTTTGCCTTTCACCGCCTGACGTACTGCCAGCGCAACGCGTGCGCCGGTCTGGGTGATATCTTCGCCAAGCACCAGCACCGCATCGTAAGATTCGATCTCGCGCAGGGACGGCGTATGAACGCCCGCTTCACGCAGCACTTTCAGCATCAGTTGCAGACGCGCCTGTTCGCCTTTGGCGATACCGGTATAGAAGTTTTCCGCGCCCACCAGTTCGCGCAGCGCGAAGTTGCTTTCGATGCTGGCGCGCGGGGAGCCGATACCGATCACTTTCTTCGACTGGCGCAGAATATCTGCCGCGCCCTGCATCGCCTGTTCGGCGTTAAGAGTGATCAGATCGTCGCCACGACGCTGAACCGGCTGACGCGGACGGTCTTTCAGGTTCACATAGCCGTAGCCAAAACGACCGCGGTCGCAGAGGAAATAGTGGTTAACGGTACCGTTGTAACGGTTTTCGATGCGGCGCAGTTCGCCGTAACGTTCACCCGGGCTGGTGTTACAGCCGATGGAGCACTGCTGGCAGATGCTTGGCGCAAACTGCATGTCCCATTTACGGTTGTAACGCTCGGAGTGCGTTTTGTCGGTGAACACGCCGGTCGGGCAGATTTCCACCAGGTTACCGGAGAATTCGCTTTCCAGCGTACCGTCTTCCGGACGACCAAAGTAGACGTTGTCATGCGCGCCATAGACGCCCAGATCGGTGCCGTCCGCGTAATCTTTGTAGTAACGCACACAACGGTAGCAGGCGATGCAGCGGTTCATTTCGTGTGAGATGAACGGCCCCAGATCCTGATTGCGGTGAGTACGCTTGGTGAAACGATAGCGACGGAAGCTGTGACCGGTCATGACGGTCATATCCTGCAGGTGGCAGTTGCCGCCCTCTTCACAGACCGGGCAATCGTGCGGGTGGTTGGTCATCAGCCACTCGACCACGCTCTCGCGGAACTGTTTCGCTTCGTCGTCATCAATAGAGATAAAGGTGCCGTCAGATGCCGGTGTCATACAGGACATCACCAGGCGGCCACGCGTGTCTTCCGCGTTTTGATATTGCTTCACCGCACACTGGCGGCAAGCCCCAACGCTTCCCAGCGCCGGATGCCAGCAAAAGTAAGGAATATCAAGGCCAAGCGAGAGACAAGCCTGTAGCAGGTTGTCCGCCCCGTTCACCTCGTATTCTTTGCCGTCTACATGGATCGTAGCCATTAGCATGCTTCCAAAATTAATAAAGCTTTGATTACCAGCGCGTCTTCAGCAGGTTCGGCTGGATCCCATCAATCAGATGGGTATTGCTGAACTGCTGCTTGATGCCTGCTTCGAATTCGTCACGGAAATATTTGATCGCACTCTGCAGCGGCTCAACCGCACCTGGCGCATGCGCACAGAAGGTTTTGCCCGGGCCGAGGAAGCGGCACAGCTGCTCAAGCGTTTCGATATCACCCGGCTGGCCTTCGCCACGTTCGATAGCGCGCAGGATCTTCAC
Organism: Trabulsiella odontotermitis; assembly: GCF_001297775.1. Classification (GTDB taxonomy): domain Bacteria; phylum Pseudomonadota; class Gammaproteobacteria; order Enterobacterales; family Enterobacteriaceae; genus Trabulsiella; species Trabulsiella odontotermitis. The sequence goes on from NZ_LIFX01000006.1 coordinate 260,449, forward strand.
GCTCCACGGCAGGCCATCACGGCATGGCGTACACCAGCCACAGGACTCGCGTGCGAAGAACTCTTCCAAGTTACGCACCAGCGACACCATGTTGATCTCGTGGTCAACGGCCATCGCCAGCGCCGTACCCAGACGGCTGCCCGCTTTACCAATGCTTTCAAATTCCATCGGCAGGTCGAGGTGCGCCTCGGTCAGGAAGTCAGTTCCCGCGCCGCCCGGCTGCCAGGCTTTAAATTTCAGGCCGTCACGCATGCCGCCCGCGTAGTCTTCGAGAATTTCACGCGCGGTGGTGCCAAACGGCAGTTCCCACAGGCCCGGATTCTTCACGCGACCGGAGAAGCCCATCAGCTTGGTGCCAGCATCTTTGCTCTTCGAGATGTTCTGATACCATTCGACGCCGTTTTCCAGAATCGCCGGGACGTTACACAGCGTTTCGACGTTATTGACGCAAGTCGGCTTGCCCCATACGCCGGAGCTGGCCGGGAATGGCGGCTTAGAGCGCGGGTTCGCGCGGCGGCCTTCGAGGGAGTTAATCAGCGCCGTCTCTTCGCCGCAGATATAACGCCCTGCCCCGGTATGCACGAACAGTTCGAAGTCGAATCCGGTGCCGAGAATGTTTTTGCCGAGCAGCCCCGCTTCGGTGGCTTCTGCAATCGCACGACGCAGATTAGCCGCCGCTTCGATGTACTCACCGCGCAGGAAGATGTAGCCACGGTACGCTTTCAGCGCAAACGCGGAGATCAGCATGCCTTCCACCAGCAGGTGCGGCAGTTGCTCCATCAGCAGGCGGTCTTTGTAGGTGCCCGGTTCCATTTCATCGGCGTTACACAGCAGGTAACGGATGTTCATGGATTCGTCTTTCGGCATCAGGCTCCACTTAAGACCGGTGGAGAAGCCCGCGCCGCCACGCCCTTTCAGGCCAGCGTCTTTTACCGCGTTGACGATTTCGTCCGGTGCCATGCCCGCGAGCGCTTTACGCGCACCGGCATAGCCGTTTTTGCTCTGATACTCATCCAGCCATACCGGCTGTTTGTCATCACGCAGACGCCATGTCAGCGGATGCGTTTCAGGAGTCAGAATAATGTTTTTCATTATTTATACCGCTCCAGCAAGTCAGGGATGGCGTCCGGCGTCAGATGACTGTGCGTGTCGTCGTCAATCATCATGGTCGGCCCTTTGTCGCAGTTACCCAGGCAACAGGTCGGCAGCAGGGTAAAACGGCCATCAAAGGTGGTCTGGCCCGGAGCGATCTTCAGATGGCGTTCGATGGCTGACTGAATGCCCTGATAGCCCGTGATGTGACACACCACGCTGTCGCAATAGCGGATCACGTGGCGACCCACCGGCTGGCGAAAGATCTGGCTATAGAACGTGGCAACGCCTTCTACGTCGCTGGCCGGGATATCCAGCACGTCAGCGATCGCATAGATAGCGCCGTCCGGCACCCAACCACGCTGTTTCTGAACGATTTTCAGCGCTTCAATGGACGCCGCACGCGGGTCTTCGTAGTGGTGCTTCTCGTGCTCAATGGCCTCACGCTCTGCCGCACTCAGCTCAAAAGCCCCGGTTTGTGGTTGTTGATTCTCGTGCATAATTAGCGGTCCACATCTGACATAACAAAATCGATACTACCCAGATAGACAATTAAGTCAGACACCAGACTGCCGCGGATCGCCGCCGGAATTTGCTGCAGGTGCGCAAAACTTGGCGTACGAATACGGGTGCGGTAGCTCATGGTGCTGCCGTCGCTGGTCAGGTAGTAACTGTTAATTCCCTTGGTTGCCTCAACCATCTGGAAGGATTCGTTGGCCGGCATTACCGGGCCCCACGAAACCTGCAGGAAGTGGGTAATCAGGGTTTCGATATGTTGCAGCGTGCGCTCTTTCGGCGGCGGCGTCGTCAGCGGGTGATCCGCTTTGAACGGGCCTTCCGGCATGTTATCGAGGCACTGCTGAAGAATGCGCAGGCTCTGGCGCAGCTCTTCAACTTTCAGCATCACACGGGTGTAGCAGTCAGAAATGCCGCCGCCCACCGGAACTTCAAAGTCGAAATTTTCATAACCTGAGTATGGACGCCATTTACGCACGTCGAAACCGATACCGGTCGCACGCAGGCCAGCCCCGGTAGTGCCCCACTCCAGCGCTTCTTTCGCGTTATACGCGGCAACGCCCTGAGAACGGCCCTTGAGGATGGTATTGCGCAGCGCGGCTTTCTCGTAGGAATCCAGTCGCTTCGGCATCCACTCGAGGAATTCACGCAACAGGCGATCCCAGCCGCGCGGCAGATCGTGCGCGACGCCGCCGATGCGGAACCACGCCGGGTGCATACGGAAACCGGTGATCGCTTCGACCAGATCGTAAATTTTCTGACGATCGGTAAAGGCGAAGAACACCGGCGTCATCGCCCCGACGTCCTGAATAAAGGTGGAGATATACAGCAGGTGGCTGTTGATGCGGAACAGCTCAGAGAGCATGACGCGGATAACGTTAACGCGATCCGGGACGGTGATCCCCGCCAGTTTTTCCACCGCCAGTACGTACGGCATTTCATTCACACAACCGCCGAGGTATTCGATACGGTCGGTGTACGGAATGTAGCTGTGCCAGGACTGACGCTCGCCCATTTTCTCGGCGCCACGGTGGTGGTACCCGATGTCCGGGACGCAGTCGACAATCTCTTCGCCATCAAGCTGCAGAATAATACGGAACGCCCCGTGCGCAGACGGGTGGTTCGGCCCGAGGTTGAGGAACATGAAGTCCTCGTTTTCGGTGCTGCGCTTCATCCCCCACTCTTCCGGTTTGAAGGTCAGGGATTCCATTTCGAGATCCTGCTTGGCTTTCGTCAGCTCAAACGGATCGAATTCGGTGGCGCGCGCCGGATAATCTTTACGCAGCGGATGCCCTTCCCAGGTCAGCGGCATCATGATGCGGCGCAGATTCGGGTGGCCTTCGAAGGTGATGCCGAACATCTCCCAGGTTTCCCGCTCGTACCAGTTGGCGTTCGGGAAAAGTTTGGTGAAGGTGGGCACATGCAGATCGTTTTCAGACAGCGCCACCTTGAGCATGATGTCGCGGTTGCGGTCTACTGAAATCAGATGATAGAAAACAGAGAAATCCGCGGCAGGTAAACCTTCGCGGTGAGTACGCAGACGTTCGTCCATGCCGTGTAAATCAAACAGCATGACGTAAGGTTTCGGCAGTTTCCTGAGGAAATCGCCCACTTCCAGCAACTGTTCGCGTTTCACCCAAACAACGGGTACCCCGGTGCGGGTTGGCTGAACAGTAAAGGCATCCGGCCCAAAACGGTTGCGCAGTTCGCCGATGACAGGATCGTCAAGGTGATCCTGAGTTTGCCAGCTGGCGGCGTCATGCGCGGTTAAATCGGTCATATTGTTCACCATTGCAAAAGGTCCGTGGTGACTGTCGGGCGTGGCTTCGCGTTATTTATTGTGATCTGCGAAGGGGAAATCCACAGCCCGCAGGCGCAAGTTAAATCTCGTCGGGTGTGCGCAGATTCGTGACAGCAATGCGTTCGCCGCGTTTACGCTCGCGTTCGGACTGCATGTTAGCGCGATAAACCCCCTGATCGCCCACTACCCAGGAGAGCGGACGACGCTCTTTGCCGATGGATTCCTGCAGCAGCATCAGTGCCTGCATGTAGGCCTCCGGGCGTGGCGGGCAGCCAGGAATGTACACATCAACCGGGATAAACTTGTCAACGCCCTGCACAACAGAGTAGATGTCGTACATGCCGCCAGAGTTGGCGCAGGCGCCCATGGAAATCACCCATTTCGGCTCCAGCATCTGGTCATACAGGCGTTGAATAACCGGGGCCATTTTGGTGAAGCAGGTCCCGGCGACGACCATCAGGTCAGCCTGGCGCGGAGAAGCACGCAGTACCTCGGCGCCAAAACGCGCAACGTCATGCACCGCAGTGAATGACGTCACCATTTCAACGTAGCAGCAGGACAGGCCAAAGTTATACGGCCAGATTGAGTTCTTGCGGCCCCAGTTGACCATGTCGTGCAGCGCGTGTTCGAGTTTCCCCATGTACACGCTCTTGTTGACTTCTTGCTCCAGGGGGTCGGTTACGATCTCCTGTTTTTGCAGGGGGTAACGGTCGTTCTCACCGTTAGGATCTATGCGGGTGAGCGTATAATCCATCTTATTGCCTCGCTTTTACTGCGTATGACGGTTAGTGGCGCTTTCTGTTTCCGGATTTACCAGCGTGCGACGGGAACGTGCAGGCGTCCAGTCCAGCGCGCCGATACGAACGAGGTAAACCAGACCAGCCAGCAGCACTAAAATGAAAATGGCGGCTTCAACAAAGCCTACCCAGCCGCTTTCGCGGATGGAGGTTGACCATGCGTACAGATACAGGGCTTCAACATCGAAGATGACGAAGAACATGGCAACGAGGTAGAACTTCGCGGAGAGGCGTAAGCGGGCAGAGCCAACAGAGTCGATACCCGATTCAAAGGGGGTGTTTTTACTACGCGCGCGTGCGCGACCACCAAGATACCAACCACCAATCAGCATGAAGCAACAAAGGCCAATGGCGATGATGAGAAATATAGCGAATGCCCAGTGATGAGCGATGACTTCAGTGGATGTTGACATACGCATTGCTTAACCAAAGTGGTGACGTCAAAAACGCTGCTCTTACTGGCAGATGAACATCACGTCGATTCATGGGGAGGAACAAAAAACCCAACTAAGATGCCTGCAGTGATTTCAGGCCGCTAAACGCTGGAGTTTTTACTCCTTTCTATAACCTTTTGTCAACTTTAACAAAAGTATCCTCACATTAATTTACACGAGACCCATTTCATTAACATTTAATGCGATTTTGCGTAAAAAATCAGAATCGCTGTCAGAATTTACTGTTGTTGAATCGTGTCCGTCCCATGTGTAAACGAGAATTACCGTTCTATTTTGACAGGATTTCTTCACGATTCCTCCCCCTAATGAGGAGTATTTTCTTGATCTGTGACACGGTTTTGTTAATTGCCTAATAAAAACAGCAACAATCCCACCGTTTTTTTAACATTAGCAGCTCTAACGGAGATGGTGAAATAAAGAAACGTAAAGCGTGGAGGATGGGGGTTAACTCGCTGAAACAACTTGATAAAGCGTCAAAACATGGGAAACGCTCAGGAAAGCCATGCAAAAAATTGGCCACAGTGCAAAAAATGCAAAACTGTGGCGCAGTATGAGAATTACAATTTGTTACCAGAATTCAGCCAGACGCTCACTCAAAACCCGGCTCAAGCGCGCGGGTATCGTCTCCTCCTTCCGGAGTATACGAGTCGTAGCGATACCAGGGATTATGCTGCTGGTTAATGGACTGAAATATAACGTCCACCAGCTCATTCGCGCTGTACAGATTCCGGCTCAGCAAATATTCGGTATCCGGTAAGACCGGAAGCCCGTCGGCTTTACCTAATACACGCAGTTCAGGGCTCATCATTTCCACCGGACGCGCCGTGACGCCCAGCCCGGCTTTCACCGCCGCGCGCACCGCTGCCAGCGTGGAGGCCACATAAGCCAGACGCCAGGGAATGTGCGCCGCATCCAGCGCCTCAAGAATGAGGTCACGGAACGGACTCGGATCATCAAGCAGCACCAGCGGCACAGGCTCACCGGTTTGCATGACATATTCAGCGGCGCAATACCATAACGTCGGCGACGTGCGCAGAATATGGCTGTCGAACGGCACCAGGCGGTGCGACGTCAACGCCAAATCCACATCGTTATTGCGCAGCATATCTGCCATTTCCGCGTGGCGTTTTACGCGAACATCAAGTGCCAGCTTGGGATATACCGAACTGATTCGATTAAGTAAGAAAGGGAGGATCGTATCGGCTGACTCATCAGATGCGCCAATCGTCAACGTGCCTTGTAAATTGCTAAACATTAACGATGTGCATGCTTCATCGTTAAAACGAAGGATCTTCCTCGCGTACCCCAGAAGCTGAATGCCGTGTTCCGTCAGCAGCTTATTACGCCCGTGACGGGCGAACAGCTCCTTCCCCACAAGTTGCTCCAGACGCTGCATCTGCTGGCTGACGGCGGACTGAGTACGACCTACCGCAGACGCTGCCGCAGCGAAAGTATTCAGATCAGCGACCGCAACAAACGTTCTCAGCAGATCGAGGTCGAGATTCAGTATCGGACGATTTGCAGTTATCATGATTCTTCACATACAGGTTGCTCGTGCTGACCTGCCCAGTTAATGCTGTGCTCAAAACTTCAGGCAATTCCATTTGAATCGCGTCGCCGAGCGATGAAACTGGCCCGTCGACCGCCTGAAAAGAGCGTTATTGCATTGAATATGCCTGCCTGCTCTGGTGTGAACAGACCCCTTAGCTATTTTTTTGTTTCACAGTGGTTTTTGTAGTTCTTAAGTTCCTTCATAATTGCATTTACCTTTTAGTAAACATGCAGGTTTCGCAAAAAATCCAGGCATGATGCCATAAAGAGAAAAGAACTAATCCCCAGTTACAATCAAACAAAATACTATCAATAACAAAGAGTTATGTATGTTCACTTTCAGTTTCTACGCGGCGTAACGCCATCAGACTGAATAATTAACATCTGTATCCTAACCTAAAGACACTATATTTATAAGTGTATTGAGAAGATACTAACACAAATTTTCTTATAGTTTTCAAAGTTCTTTAATCTAAATAACCAGGCAAATCAACACTGGTTGCATTTAATAAATGATGATTAATTGTTTAATTATTTAATTATTTAATTATTAACATTACCTTTACAGACAATGTTTCAGCAATAACAGACAAAATGGCAATAAAGGTAATAATTCCCTTTTTTCCTCTTACGACCACGTTTTCCCATCCTGGCACAGAGTCTGAATGACGTCATATTTTTTATTCAGCACATAATCCAATGAAATCATCAGTTATTAGCACGTAACGCCAGGCATAAGGCGATACCACGCCACATATCGCCATATCCGCATGCCATAACAGAGAAACAGAGCAGAATAATTGACCATTTTTCACAAAATCTTCGTCTGTTGACCCTTCAAAAAGCCCGGTGCGGGGAGTACATTATTCGGTGCTGACTTCCACGGCAGGGAGTCACAATAATAGCTAAAAGGTCAACGATTCATGTCCCCCATCGAAAAATCCAGCAAACTTGATAATGTCTGTTATGACATCCGTGGCCCGGTTCTCAAGGAAGCAAAGCGTCTTGAAGAAGAAGGCAATAAAGTACTCAAACTGAATATCGGTAATCCGGCGCCTTTCGGTTTCGACGCCCCTGATGAAATTCTGGTTGATGTGATTCGTAACCTGCCAACGGCGCAGGGCTATTGCGATTCAAAAGGTCTCTATTCCGCCCGTAAAGCCATCATGCAGCATTATCAGGCGCGTGGCATGCGTGATGTAACCGTTGAGGACATTTACATCGGCAACGGCGTTTCCGAGTTGATCGTCCAGGCGATGCAGGCGCTGCTGAACAGCGGCGACGAGATGCTGGTACCGGCGCCGGACTACCCGCTGTGGACCGCCGCCGTGTCGCTCTCCAGCGGTAAAGCGGTACATTATCTTTGTGATGAGTCGTCCGACTGGTTCCCGGATCTCGACGACATTCGCGCCAAAATCACGCCACGCACCCGTGGGATCGTGATAATCAACCCGAATAACCCGACCGGCGCGGTCTATTCCAAAGAACTGCTGATGGAGATCGTGGAAATCGCCCGTCAGCATAATCTGATTATCTTCGCTGACGAGATTTACGACAAAATTCTTTACGATGATGCCGAGCATCATTCTATTGCGGCGATGGCGCCGGATCTGCTGACCATTACCTTTAACGGCCTGTCGAAAACCTACCGCGTTGCCGGTTTCCGCCAGGGCTGGATGGTGCTTAACGGGCCGAAAAAACACGCCAAAGGCTATATCGAAGGGCTGGAGATGCTGGCCTCGATGCGCCTGTGCGCTAACGTTCCGGCACAGCACGCCATTCAGACCGCGCTCGGCGGTTACCAGAGCATCAGCGAGTTCATCATGCCTGGCGGCCGCCTGTACGAACAGCGTAACCGCGCATGGGAACTGATTAACGAAATCCCTGGCGTCTCATGCATGAAGCCGAAAGGCGCGCTTTATATGTTCCCGAAAATTGATGCCAAACGCTTCAATATTCACGACGACCAGAAACTGGTGCTGGATTTCCTGTTACAGGAAAAAGTGCTGCTGGTTCAGGGCACGGCGTTTAACTGGCCGTGGCCGGATCACGTTCGCATCGTGACCCTGCCCCGCCTCGACGAACTGGAAATGTCTATCACCCGCTTTGGTCGTTTCCTCTCCGGGTATCATCAGTTGTAATCTTCCTGACCGCCGGGGTTTGCATCCGGCGGTCATCTCTGCGCACAATATTCCCAACGCTGTTATTGATTAAGGATCGCTATGAGCCAGAGTCACTTCTTTGCCCATCTTTCACGCCTGAAGTTAATCAATCGCTGGCCGCTGATGCGTAACGTCCGCACGGAGAACGTCTCCGAGCACAGTCTGCAGGTCGCCATGGTGGCGCATGCGCTGGCGGCAATCAAAAACCGTAAGTTCGGTGGTCAGGTGAATGCCGATCGCATTGCGCTGCTGGCGATGTATCACGATGCTTCAGAAGTTCTCACCGGTGATTTACCCACCCCGGTGAAGTATTTCAATTCGCAAATCGCCCAGGAATATAAAGCCATCGAAAAAATTGCCCAGCAAAAGCTGGTCGATATGGTCCCGGCCGAGTTGCGCGATATCTTCGAACCACTGATTGATGACCGCCAGTACAGCGCGGAAGAGAAATCCATTGTCAAGCAGGCGGACGCGCTCTGCGCCTACCTGAAATGTCTGGAAGAGTTGTCTGCGGGCAACAATGAGTTTTTACTGGCCAAAGCGCGCCTGGAGAAAACGCTGGAGTCGCGACGCAGCGAGGAAATGGATTATTTCATGCAGGTTTTCGTCCCGAGTTTCCATCTCTCGCTGGACGAAATCAGTCAGGATTCACCGCTTTAACCGGCTGCCGGGCGCGCTGCCCGGCACTCCTCTCAGAACGGAAACAGCACCGGGATCAGCAGCACACAGACCACCATCACCAGCACGGTGAACGGAATGCCCAGCTTCATAAAATCACTGAATGTATAATTTCCCGGTCCAAGCACCAGCGTGTTCACTGGTGACGAAACCGGCGTCATAAAAGCTGCCGAGGCGGCCATCGCCACTACCATTGCAAACGGATAAGGCGAGACGCCCATTGTTTTTGCCGCCGCCAGCGCAATGGGCGCCATCAGCACTGCCGTGGCGGTGTTAGAGATGAACAGGCCGATCACCGCGCACATCACAAACAGACAGGCCAGCATCAGATACGGTCCCTGCTGACCGCCGATATCCATCAATCCACGGACGATCAAATCGACGCCGCCGGTTTTTTGCAGCGCCTGAGCGAAGGGCATCATGCCAACAATGAGAATAATGCTCGGCCAGTGAATGGCTTTGTAGGCGCTTTCGGCGTCAATACAGCGAAAGCGCCCCATCAGCAGGCAGGCCACAATCGCCGCGATCGGATTGGGGATTTCGTCGGTGAGCATCAGCGCCACCATCAGCACCAGGCAGAAAATGGCGTGCGGCGCCTGGCTGTGCGCCGGAGAGGCTTCACTCTCTTCGATGGGCATATTGAGCACCACGAAATCGCGTCCGTTCTGCGCCAGCAGGCTAATTTGTTTCCAGTTCCCCACCACCAGCATGATGTCACCAAGTTGCAACGGTTCGTCCACGACTGCGCCATCCATCGCCTGTCCGCCGCGTTTCAGGCCGACAATATTCAGGCCGTAGCGGGTACGAAAGGCGATTTCACGGACGGTTTTGCCCAGCAGCTCAGAGTCCGGGATGAGCGACACTTCCGCCATCCCCACGTCCAGCGCCTGGTCGGAGAAATACTCGCCGCGCAGCACCATCGGCTCCAGCAGTTGCTCGCTGCAAAACTGGCGCAAGTCGACGTCAGCGTCCGACATATCAATCAACAGCACATCGCGGGCGCGGAATTCAGAAACGCCGTTTACGTTGACGATCACCCGGCGAAAACGTCGCCAGCGTTCCACACCGATAACGTTGGCGCCGTAGCGTTCACGCAGGCGCAGATCGTCAAGTCGCTGGCCGATCATCGGCGAGCCGGGGCGGATCGCCAGACGCCGGGCACGGCCGGTCAGCCGGTATTCACGGATGAGATCACGAAACGACGGCCGTTTCCAGCCATCACCCGCGGTGTCCTGCTTTTCGCCTTTAAGCATAAAGCGCGTCAGCAGCATGTAGACAATCCCCATCAGCAGGACCACCAGCCCCAGCGGCGTGACGCTAAAGAACCTGAACCCGTCAAATCCTTCACGGATCAATTCACTGTGAATAACGAGGTTGGGCGGCGTCGCGACTAACGTCATCATGCCGCTGATAAGCCCGGCAAAACTTAACGGCATCAGGAGGCGGGACGGGGAGATCCCCATGCGCATCGAGACGCTCAACACGACGGGGATAAAAATAGCCACCACGCCGGTCGAGCTCATAAACGCGCCCAGCCCGGCGACGGTCAGCATCAGGCAGACCAGCATTTTGGTTTCGCTGTCTCCGGCCACTTTGACCAGCCAGGCCCCCATTTTGGTGGCGACACCGGTGCGCACGAGGCCGTCACCGATGATAAACAGCGCTGCGATAAGAATAATGTTCGGATCGCTGAAGCCAGAAAAAGCTTCGCTCAGGGTCAGTGTATCGCTCAGCACAAACGCGACAATCACCAGCAGTGCCACCGCATCCATGCGCACTTTGCCGGTGGCGAATAACACCACGGCAACCGCCAGCAGGCACAGCACCCAAATAAGTTCACCGTTCACAACGTGTCCTTGTCAGATGTCGGGATGAAAGTAGTGAAGAAAATAGTGCCATAAAAAAGCCCCGCCAATCCGGGGCTATATCATAGGATTATGCTTTTAATGTCACGTTTACCCAGCCGTCAGCGTTTTTGGTGATAACCAGTTGTTCCAGCGACGTCAAGATAAAATCGGCCTCCTGTAAGCGTGGCGCGTTGGCAGGAACATTAACGGCAATGACGTGACACCCGGCAGCAAGCCCGGATAACACGCCCGCACCCGCATCTTCCACCACCGCACACGCCTGCGGCGACAACCCCAGCAGCTCGGCCCCCAACAGGTACGGATCCGGTTCCGGCTTGCCGCGTTTCACGCGCTCGGCGGTGACGAACACTTCCGGCGTCGGCAATCCGGCCGCTTTGTGGCGCGCATGCGCTACGGGGCGTGTGCCAGAAGTGACAATGGCCCACGGAATACCGGCTTCATTGAGCTGATTCAGCAGCGCCAGTGCGCCAGGCAACGGCACAATTCCGTCGGTGTCGGTGGCTTCAATGTTTTCCAGGTAAGTGAATTCGGCCTGGATTTCCGCCTCGCTCTTACCGGGTAAGAAGTGACGTATTGACGCGACGGCCAGTTTACCATGGATAAAATTCAGGACGTCATCATGGGCAAGGCCGTGGCGGTCTGCCCAGTGACACCATGACCGCACAACAATCGGCAGAGAATCTACCAGCGTGCCATCCAGATCAAACAGAAAACCTTTACAGTGCACACACGCCTCCATCAGGAATTAATAATCTGGTCGATTTCATTGGTGCTCAGATGATACTGGCGCGGGCAGGCGTGCCAGGCAGCCAGCATACGCTGATATTTTTCCCACATTGAGGTCTGAGAGTTGAACCCATGCGTACCGGCATCGAAATGGGTGTAGCGGCCTTCGGTATTCACCATAAAGCGCACGTAGCTGAGGTAACGCGCTTCCGTGGCCGCGTCAAAACCGAGAAACGTCACGCGACGCTCATCAATGACGCTGGGATCTTTCAGATTGGCCCAGGAGACGTGCAGCGCATGGTACATCTCCATAATATCGATGATGGTGCGGCAGGTATCTTCGGTCAGTTGACCGAACTCGCGATCCAGCTCCCGCATCTGTAACCCATAGCCGCGCTCAATGATCGTCTGCAAACGACGATACTTTTCTGCATTGTCTGGATCGAGCATCGTCATCATCTTGTACTGATTCGACAAGATAAGGCGTTGAGCGTTGGTCATTTCCATTTTTGACTCCTGTTGCGCGTAGGGCATAAAAAAAGACACATATTCTGTGTCTTCTTTATATGCGTTTTTTCGCTTCAATTACAAATCATCAAGGAAAGTTTTATCCAGTTGTTTGAAGGCGCGCTTAAGCGTGTCAGCTAAAGCCTGGTAATCCGGTTTCCCTTCCACCGGCGCGAGCGCCTGTCCGGCTTCCTGTAATTTGCCACGCACTTCATAAAACCAGTGCAAAATGGTGGGCGGAAGCGGCGTCACGGAACGCTTCCCTAACCACCATAATCCCTGCATCGGCAGGCTCAGCGCAAACAGCGCCGTGGCGACCGCCGGGCCTAACTGCCCGCCAAGCGCGATTTGCCAGCACAGCGTGAAGACCGCCACTGGCGGCATGAGGCGTGTGGCGTATGTCGTAGCCCGAATGGCGCGGTTTTCAACAAAAACCGGGGCGAGACGTTTTTCCATTGGCCACGTCTTCGCGTAGTGTTGCCCCCGTCGGAACAAATTGAAAAAATTTACCGGGCGATTGTCTGGTGTCGACATGGCGTTACCTCAACTTCACGAACAAACATTAAAAAAAATGTGCAAACTCACAACTCTGTATGACAACGTTCAAAAGATTTTGTCATTGTCCCCTGCGATCGGGTATCCTGTGCCAGCCTGAGATGGGCGTAGACCCACGCATCAGGTTTGTCAAATTATCGCACATTCTGCCGCTGGCTGAAAATTGTGCAAAATGACGTAGAATCAATAAGTATTATTTTCCTTCTGCCTTAAAACACCCAAGGCATGATGTTAATCATAAATGTCGATGTCATCCTGCGCTACGCTTTGTGACTCTTTGACGTTTTTTTAGCCACGTATCAAAAGGTACTTCCATGTCGAGTAAGTTAGTACTGGTTCTGAACTGCGGTAGCTCCTCACTGAAATTTGCGATCATCGATGCGCTGAACGGTGACGAGTACCTCTCTGGTTTAGCCGAGTGTTTCCATCTTCCTGAAGCCCGTATTAAATGGAAAATGGACGGCAGCAAACAAGAAGCGGCCTTAGGTGCAGGCGCCGCTCACAGTGAAGCGCTGAACTTTATCGTTAACACTATTCTGGCACAAAAACCAGAACTGTCCGCACAGCTGACGGCAATTGGTCACCGTATTGTTCACGGCGGCGAAAAATACACCCGCTCCGTGGTGATCGATGATTCCGTAGTTCAGGGTATCAAAGATGCGGCCTCTTTCGCACCTCTGCATAACCCGGCTCACCTGATTGGTATCGCCGAAGCTTTTAAATCCTTCCCGCAACTGAGAGCAAAGAACGTTGCTGTGTTTGACACCGCGTTCCATCAGACCATGCCGGAAGAGTCCTACCTGTACGCTCTGCCGTACAGCCTGTACAAAAAACACGGCATTCGTCGCTACGGCGCGCACGGCACCAGCCACTTTTATGTGACTCAGGAAGCCGCAAAGCTGCTGAACAAGCCGGTTGATGAACTGAACATCATCACCTGCCACCTCGGCAATGGCGGTTCTGTCAGCGCGATCCGCAACGGCAAATGCGTCGATACCTCCATGGGTCTGACCCCGCTGGAAGGTCTGGTGATGGGTACCCGTTCCGGTGATATCGATCCGGCTATCGTGTTCCACCTGCACGACACCCTGGGCATGAGCGTTGATCAGATTAACAAGCTGCTGACCAAAGAATCCGGCCTGCTGGGCCTGACCGAAGTCACCAGCGACTGCCGTTATGTTGAAGACAACTACCAGAGCAAAGAAGACGCTAAACGTGCAATGGACGTGTATTGCCACCGTCTGGCGAAATACATCGGCTCCTACACAGCGCTGATGGATGGTCGTCTGGATGCGGTCGTCTTCACCGGTGGTATCGGTGAAAACGCGGCGATGGTTCGTGAACTGTCCCTGGGCAAACTGGGCGTGCTTGGCTTCGAGGTTGATCACGAACGTAACCTGGCTGCCCGTTTCGGCAAGTCTGGTTTCATCAACAAAGAAGGCACCCGTCCGGCTGTGGTCATTCCGACCAACGAAGAACTGGTTATCGCGCAAGACGCCAGCCGTCTTACCGCCTGATTCCACACCGCCAGCCAACGCTGGCGGTGCTGTTTTGTAACCCGCCGAAACGTGTCGGCGGTAACGAAAGAGGATAAATCGTGTCCCGTATTATTATGCTCATCCCAACCGGAACCAGCGTCGGCCTGACCAGCGTCAGCCTCGGTGTTATCCGTGCAATGGAACGTAAAGGCGTACGCCTGAGCGTGTTTAAGCCGATCGCTCAACCGCGTGCCGGTGGCGATGCGCCTGACCAGACCACCACCATCGTGCGGGCAAAATCGAACCTGCCTGCAGCTGAACCGCTGAAAATGAGCCACGTTGAATCTCTGCTCTCCAGCAATCAGAAAGATGTGCTGATGGAAGAGATCATCGCGAACTACCACGCGAATACCAAAGACGCGGAAGTGGTGCTGGTTGAAGGTCTGGTTCCGACCCGCAAACACCAGTTTGCACAGTCTCTGAACTATGAAATCGCGAAAACGCTGAACGCGGAAATTATCTTCGTGATGTCTCAGGGCACCGACACCCCGGAACAGCTGAAAGAGCGTATCGAACTGACCCGCAGCAGCTTCGGTGGTTCCAAGAACACCAACATCACTGGCGTGATTATCAACAAACTGAACGCGCCGGTTGATGAACTGGGCCGTACCCGCCCTGACCTGTCCGAGATTTTTGACGACTCGACCAAAGCGAAAGTCGTGAAAATCGATCCGGCGCAACTGAAAGATTCCAGCCCGCTGCCGATCCTCGGCGTGGTGCCGTGGAGCTTTGATCTGATCGCCACCCGTGCTATCGACATGGCGCGCCACCTGGATGCCACCATTATCAACGAAGGTGACATTGCGACCCGTCGTGTGAAATCCGTGACTTTCTGTGCGCGCAGCATTCCGCACATGCTGGAACACTTCCGCCCGGGCTCACTGCTGGTGACCTCTGCCGATCGTCCTGACGTGCTGGTTGCCGCCTGCCTCGCCGCGATGAACGGTGTTGAGATTGGTGCGCTGCTGCTGACTGGCGGCTATGACATGGACGCGCCGATCGCCAAACTGTGCGAGCGCGCCTTCGCCACTGGCCTGCCGGTATTTATGGTTAACACCAACACCTGGCAGACCTCACTGAGCCTGCAGAGCTTCAACCTCGAAGTGCCGGTAGACGATACCACGCGTATCGAGAACGTGCAGGAATACGTTGCTGATTACATCAATGCCGAGTGGATTGACTCCCTGTCTGCGACTTCCGAACGCAGCCGTCGCCTCTCTCCGCCAGCGTTCCGTTATCAGCTGACCGAGCTGGCGCGTAAAGCCGGTAAACGTGTCGTGCTGCCGGAAGGCGACGAACCGCGTACCGTGAAAGCGGCGGCAATCTGTGCCGAACGTGGTATCGCAACCTGCGTGCTGCTGGGTAACCCGGAAGCTATCAACCGCGTGGCGGCTGACCAGGGCGTTGAACTGGGCTCAGGCATCGAAATCGTCGATCCGGATGTGGTCCGCGAAAGCTATGTCGCGCGTCTGGTTGAGCTGCGTAAGAGCAAAGGCATGACCGAAGCGGTTGCCCGTGAGCAACTGGAAGACAACGTGGTGCTGGGCACGCTGATGCTTGAGCAGGACGAAGTTGACGGTCTGGTTTCCGGTGCCGTTCATACCACCGCGAACACCATTCGTCCGCCGCTGCAGCTGATCAAAACCGCACCGGGCAGCTCACTGGTTTCCTCCGTGTTCTTCATGCTGCTGCCGGAACAGGTTTATGTCTACGGCGACTGCGCGATTAACCCGGATCCGACCGCAGAACAGCTGGCCGAAATTGCGATTCAGTCTGCCGACTCAGCAATTGCTTTCGGTATCGAACCGCGCGTGGCGATGCTCTCCTACTCCACCGGCACTTCTGGTGCGGGCAGCGATGTAGAAAAAGTGCGTGAAGCGACTCGTCTGGCGCAGGAAAAACGTCCTGACCTGATGATCGACGGTCCGCTGCAGTATGATGCCGCCGTTATGGCTGACGTGGCGAAATCCAAAGCGCCGAACTCACCGGTTGCCGGTCGCGCTACCGTGTTCATTTTCCCGGATCTGAACACCGGTAACACCACTTACAAAGCGGTACAGCGTTCTGCCGACCTGATCTCCATCGGGCCAATGCTGCAAGGTATGCGCAAACCGGTTAACGACCTGTCCCGTGGCGCGCTGGTAGACGATATCGTCTACACCATCGCACTGACCGCGATTCAGTCGTCTCAGCAGTAAGTTAAAAAGCCCGGTGGCGCTCGCGCTTACCGGGCAATAAAAAGGCGACGCTGTCATCAGGTCGCCTTTTTTATTTACAGCAGTTCCCTCGCCGCCTTCACAATATCATCCGCCGTCAGGCCATATTCATGCTGGAGAAACTCCTGCGTGCCGACCTGCCCGTAACGTTCCTTCACACCCACACGCCGCATCGGCACCGGGCAGGTTTCCACCAGCACTTCCGCCACCGCCGACCCCAGCCCGTTGTGAATGCTGTGGTTTTCGCAGGTGACAATACGCCCGGTTTTCTCAGCGTAATTCTTCACCAGCATGCGGTCGATGGGCTTGAGCGTGAACATGTCGATGACCGCCGCGCTGATACCGTCGCGCTCCAGTCGCCGTGCCGCTTCCTGCGCCTCTGCCACCATAATACCGTTGGCGATAAGCGTAATATCGTCGCCTTCGCGCAGCACATTGCCTTTGCCGATGGTGAAACTGGAGCCTTCCTCATAAACGGTCGGCGCCTGCTTACGGATGGTACGTACCCAGTAAAAGCCCTCCAGGGTGATCAACTGGTTGAGGATGTCTTTAAACATCACCGCATCCGTCACCTCGATCACCACCGAATGCGCCAGCCCGCGCACAATACCCATGTCCTCGAACGACATATGCGTGCCGCCGTTATGGCAGGCGGTCACGCCCGCATCCGAGGCGATGACTTTGACGTTATTACGCTGATAATCCAGCGCCATGAACAACTGGTCAAAGCAGCGGCGGCTGGCAAACGCGGTAAAGGTATGCACAAACGGCTTCCGTCCGGTCAGCGACAACCCTGCCGCAGTGCCTATCACGTTCGCTTCCATGATCCCGCAGTTAATCACGTGATCCGGGAACTGGCGCTGCACGCCGTCCATCGCCATCGAGCTCATCAGATCCGCTTCCAGCGCGATAATGCCACTCTCCGCCTTGATCTGCTCAGTGACAAACCCGGCGTACACTTTGCGCATTTCGGTTGCGTCTTTACCCCCGACCGGGGCGACCTTAATCATGCGTGGCCTCCAGTTGCTCAATGGTCTCGTTAAGCGCCTTTCTCGATTCCTCGGTAAGACGCAGATGGTGAGAATTGCTTAGCTGCTCCAGATACGGCACGCCCTGCCCTTTAATGCTGTCGAGGATCACCAGCCGTGGCCGCGCATCCGCTGCCAGCACCGGTTTAGCAATCG
The DNA here is from genome assembly GCF_001297775.1 of Trabulsiella odontotermitis. Classification (GTDB taxonomy): domain Bacteria; phylum Pseudomonadota; class Gammaproteobacteria; order Enterobacterales; family Enterobacteriaceae; genus Trabulsiella; species Trabulsiella odontotermitis. The sequence continues at coordinate 278,095 of NZ_LIFX01000006.1, forward strand.
CCTGCAATGCCGGGATGTCATCGCCCTTCACGGTGTGCACATCAAAACCGAAAGCGTGAAATTTCCCTTCCAGATCGAACGGGTTGATGATCGTATCCAGTTCGCCATCCAGTTGCTGTTTGTTCCAGTCGACGAACACCAGCAGGTTGTTGAGCTTGTGATGGGCGATAAACTGAAACGCTTCCCAGCATTGCCCTTCATTCAGCTCGCCATCACCCACGATGCAGAAGACACGGTTTGGCCGCCCGGCGAGCTTGTGTGACAGCGCCATTCCGGCAGCAATAGAAATTCCCTGACCAAGTGAACCGGTCGTGGCGTCGACGCCGCGGGTTTTCAGCCTGTCCGGGTGGCTCGGTAACCGCGTGCCGTTCTGGTTGAGCGTACTCAACTCTTCCACCGGGAAATAGCCTTTGATCGCCAGTGTGCTGTAGAGCGCCGGTCCTGCATGCCCTTTCGACAAAACAAAATAGTCGCGCTCAGGCCAGTCCGGATCGGCGGGGTCGATGCGCATCACATCGCCGTAGAGTACCGCCAGCGTTTCGATAACCGACATGCTGCCGCCGTAGTGGCCAAAACCGAGCTGCGTCAGCGATTTCAGCGTCGCCACGCGGATGTCCCGGGCCAGTCGAATAAGTTCAGCAGACATTATGATTTCGCTCCTGTGTCCTGTCGGGCGCCGTTGCCCGTAGATTTACCTCTCACCACGTTGTAAATCACCAGAATGACGAACAGCGCGACGACAAGCCCGGTGATAGCCAGTGGCGAGAGATAACGCGCCAGATTACCGAGCAGGATCCCGACGGCACCGAAATCCGCGTCGGAGAAGGTGGTATTAGCAAAGCCCAGCGCACCAAGTACCGGCAGCAGCAGAACCGGCAGGAAGGTGATCAGCAGACCGTTAGCAAACGCGCCCAGCATCGCACCACGACGACCGCCGGTGGCGTTACCAAACACGCCCGCGGTCGCCCCGGTGAAGAAGTGTGGCACCACACCCGGCAGGATCAGCACCAGTTTCATCTGCCCTAACAGGAAAAGCCCCACCAGCCCGCCAAGGAAGCTGAACAGAAAGCCGATCAACACCGCGTTAGGCGCATAGGGATAGACCACCGGGCAATCCAGCGCCGGACGGGCGTTCGGCACCAGTTTTTCGGAAAAACCGGTAAATGCCGGAACGATTTCCGCGAGGATCAACCGCACGCCCTGCAGAATGATGAACACACCAGCAGCAAAAGTGATCGCCATGATAATGGCGTAAACCAGGTAGTTCTGACCGGCGCTGAGCTGGCCTTCGACATATTCGCGTCCGGCGCTCACCGCCATGATCAGGTAGATAATCATCATGGTGAGTGAAATGGAGATCGAACTGTCGCGCAGGAAGCTTAAGTTTTTCGGCAGGTTCATCTCTTCGGTAGAGCGGGAGCCCTTGCCGCACAGGCTGCCAATCCAGCCGGAAAGCACGTAACCGAGGGTACCGAAGTGACCGAACGCGATGTCATCGTTCCCGGTGATGCGCTTCATATAACGCTGCGCCAGCGCCGGGAAAAACGCCATCACCAGACCGAGGATCAGCGAACCGGTAAAGACCAGACCGACTCCTTCAAAGCCTGCCACCGTCAGGATCACACCAATCATGCACGCCATATAAAAGGTGTGATGGCCGGTGAGGAAGATGTATTTCAGTCGCGTAAAACGGGCGACGATGATGTTAGCCACCATCCCGAAGGCCATGATCAGCGCCGTCGATGCCCCGTATTTTTCCAGTGCAATGGACACGATCGCTTCATTATTCGGGATAATACCCTGAATATTAAACGCGTGTTCAAACATACCGCCTAACGGATTTAACGAACCCACTAATACGGAGGCGCCACCCCCCAGAACAATAAACCCAAGAATAGTTTTAATGGTGCCTTTAATGACATCAGAAATGGATTTCTTTTGCGCAACGAGACCAATTAACGCAATTAACCCCACCAGTACAGAGGGCACCTTTAAAATATCAACAACAAAATTCAGCGTTTCAAGGATAAACATATCCGCCTCGCTTATTGACATTATTGTTTGTTAAAATAATCGCTCAGTTTTGCTTCGAGCTCGTTGATATCGATAATATTATTGAGCACCACCAGTTGATGGTCCGGGACGCTGGCGCTGGCGGCGATATCCTTTGCCATCACAAACAGGTCAGCCGCACCGGGAGTGGCAGAGGAAAGATCGGAGTGTTCTACCTCAGCCTCAATATTTATTTTCTTGAGTACTTTTTTAATATTCATTTCGACCATAAAACTGCTGCCCAGGCCGGAGCCGCAAATCGCCATGATTTTCATTATTGTCACCTTTTTTGGGTAGAGTACGAGTACACGACGCAATAACGCGTCATGAAATCATTGTCGGGTACGGGTCTGAATCAGAAGCGTGAAATAATTGTTTTTATTTCCTCCTGGCTTTTTGCCTGATGTAATTGCAGTAAATCATCCTCACTTGAGAATAACTCGGCGAGCGCTGAGATCATTTCAATATGGCTGTGACTGTCGGGCGCTGCCAGCATCACAATCACGTCGACCGGATCGAATTCCCCCGCCCCGAACGACACCCCCTGTTTTAGTTTCAGCAGGGACAATCCCATCCCTCTGGCGCCTTCTTCGGGACGCGCATGCGGCATCGCCAGCCCCGGCGCCAGCACGTAATACGGCCCGAGTTTCTGATGCTGCGCGATGATTGCGGTCACGTAGTCGGGCGTGATGGTTCCATTATCCAGCAGCGGACGGGCGCAGAGCTCAACCGCCTGCTTCCAGTCAGCGACCGACTCCTCAAGTAACATCGTCCCGTCATGGATCCACTGACTTAGCATTCCGTTCTCCTTTCACTAACAAGGTGAACAAACTTTATGCAAGGGTGAGGCGACTAACCGTGATGATAATCACAAAGATAGCGCTACCAAAAAATCACACCACAAAATTGTGATAGCGCTATCAAAATACAATCATTGCGCAATTACGCAGCAAAAAGAGGGATTTCCGGCGTATACTGCATGCACTTTATGTTGTGATTTCAGTCAGGATGAAGCATGTCACTTACCCGAAAACGTCGTAGTACTGGCAAAGTCACCCTTGCGGATGTCGCGCAACTTGCCGGTGTGGGAACGATGACGGTGTCCCGAGCGCTGCGCACGCCTGAACAGGTCTCCGACAAGCTACGAGAAAAAATTGAAGCGGCGGTCGAGACGCTGGGTTATATGCCCAATCTCGCCGCCAGCGCCCTCGCCTCCGCCTCGTCATGGACGATTGCAATGGTGGTGCCGAATCTTGGCGAGTCAGGCTGCTCGGAAATGTTCGCCGGGCTGCAGGAAGTGTTACAGCCCGCCGGGTATCAGATCATGCTGGCGGAGTCGCGTCATCGTGTCGAACAGGAAGAAAAACTACTGGAGACGCTGCTGGCGTCCAACATTGCCGCGGCGGTGCTGCTGAGCGTAGAGCACAGTGACACGGTGCGCCAGTGGCTGAAAAACGCCTCGATTCCAGTGATTGAAATGGGCGCGACCCGCGCCGATCCTATCGATATGAACATCGGTATCGACAACGTCGCCGCCATGTTTGAACTGACACAAACCGTCATTCAGCGCGGCTATCAGAACATCGGTCTGCTGTGCGCCAATCAGGAACAGTGGATTTTCCAGCAGCATCTTCAGGGCTGGTACAAAGCCATGATGCGCCACCATATGTCGCCGAACCGGGTGATCAACGCTGCCGAGCCGCCGACGTTCTCCACGGGTGCGGCGCAGTTGCCGGAGTTTATTCTGGCCTGGCCGGAACTGGATGCGCTGGTCTGCGTGTCGGATGAACTGGCGTGTGGGGCGCTGTATGAATGTCAGCGTCGGCGCATTAAAGTGCCGGACGACTTAGCGATTGTGGGATTTGGCGACAGCGACGTCAGCCGGGTGTGCCAGCCGCCGCTGACCACCATGGCGGTTCCGCACCGCAAAATTGGCGTCGAAGCCGGACGCGCCCTGCTGGCGCGCCTGAATGACGGGAACTGGACGCAGCGTGCGCCTATCGCGTCAAAACTGTGTCTGCGCGATAGCTGCTGACGGTTTACTCCGCTTCCTCGGCCTTCGCCGTTTCACTGCTGGCGTTGCGGCTCATCCAGAGCGCCAGTGCTTTCAGTGAGTCAGGGGTAAATTCATCACAACGAGCGGTGATCTCTTCCGGTGTCAGCCAGCATACTTCGCTGACTTCCTCTTCCTGCAGGGCAAACGGCCCGTGCGATACGCAGCTAAAAAGACTGCCCCACACGCGGCAGTTCTTGTCTTCAAAATAGAACTGACCGTGATCCGCAAACGGCACCCCGGCGATGCCAAGCTCTTCTTCCGCTTCACGACGCGCGGATTCCAGCAGTTGTTCATCGGCCTGCACCACGCCACCAGCGGTAGCATCCAGCATGCCAGGCATGAAATCCTTAATCTCGGTGCGGCGCTGCACCAGAATTTTCCCCATGCCGTCATGAACCACAATGTAGGTGGCGCGATGGCGTAAACACTGCGCGCGCATCTGTGCGCGGCTGGCCTGCGCAATCACCTCATTGTCTTCACTCACGATATCCACCCATTCTGTGCTTGCCAAAGAACTCTGATCCACCATCGGGAAACCTTCTGTCAAAGCGCTCTCACGGCGCGTTTTACGGTTGCGGGTAAGTTACGGGTTAATCGCTACCTGTGCAATAACCTGTTGGTCATTGAGTGCTAAAACCTGCAAATAATCGTCCTCCAGCATTCCGTAGCTGGCGACAAAACCCCCTTTCGGAATGCTGACCGAGCCGGGATTGAAATGGATGACGTCGCCGCGTTTTTCCGCGACCGGAATATGAGTATGACCGGAAACCAGTACATCGCCAGCGGCAAGCGCCGGTGGGTTGTCCGGCCCATAGAGATGACCGTGGGTCAGAAACAGGCGCTGACGCCCGGTCAGCACCTGTTGCCAGGGGGCGGTAATGGGGAAATTCAGCAGCATCTGATCGACTTCGCTGTCACAGTTGCCGCGTACAGCAATGATGCGTGATGCCTGCGCGTTCAGTTTTTCAGCGACGTCGGAGGGCGCATAGCCTTCCGGCAAGGCATTGCGCGGCCCGTGATACAGCAGGTCACCGAGCAATATCAGCCACTGCGCTCCGCTTTGCGCAAAGCGGTCAAGCATGCGCTCCGTGGCGGGCAACGAACCGTGAATATCCGAGGCAAACATCAGTTTCATACGCTTTTTCTCCACAAAAACCGCCTTATTTTAACGGATTTTTCGGAGCCTATCAGCCCGCGCGTTTAGCGGAAAGCGCCACCCAGCGCTGTACCGAGGCGCGTTGCCACTGGAACGTAGCGTAATCCGCCAGACGTTCAGGCACCTCGTCGCCGTTAAGCACCAGGCGGTTGAGCATCAGCGCCAGATCAGCATCGGCAATACACCATTCGCCGAACAGATTGGGATTACCGTGCGCCAGCAGATCACCGGCGGTGCTGAATAATTTCTCCGCACTTTCCTGCCCTGCCGCACTCAGCGCGGGTTTTTTCACGCCGCCGAAGATGACGTCGGTTGAGCGCTCTTCGCGAATGGGCATCAGATCACTGCGCAGCCACGCCTGGATCTGCCGGGCGCGAGCACGTTTTTCCAGATCATGAGGATAGAGACGTTCCCACTGCGGCGGCGCAAAGCGCTCATCAAGATATTCGGCGATGGCCGAGGATTCGCTCAGTTCAAAAGCATCCACTTCCAGTAACGGTACGCGGCGGGTGACGGAAAAGCCTTTCCATTGCGTCTGTAAATGTTCACCGCGAGACAGATCGACCGTTTTCAGGGTGAACGGTAAGCCCTTCTCCTGCAATGCAACGTAGACGGACATGACATACGGCGAGAAAAAACTGGCATCGGACCACAGCGTAATGACGGGTTTGCTCATAGTATCCTCAACGGGCTATAGGGTTTTCTTTCACCATATCGCCTCTTTCGCACGCTGTCACTTGATCAAAACTCACACTCTTCAATGAGCTTCTATACTCCTTGTTTCAACTCGTCGGCTTATTCACGGGAGTGATGATGATTGACTTGTATTACGCGCCAACCCCCAACGGACACAAAATTGCCCTGTTCCTCGAAGAAGCAGAACTGACTTATCGCCTGATTCGGGTGGATATCAGCAAAGGCGAGCAGTTTCGCCCGGAGTTTCTTGAGGTGTCGCCCAATAACAAGATCCCGGCGATTGTCGATCATCTGCCGGTGGATGACGGTGCGCCGCTGAGTTTGTTCGAGTCGGGCGCGATTCTGCTCTATCTGGCGGAAAAAACAGGCAAGCTGCTCAGTCAGGAACCACGCGCACGGTTTACCACGCTGCAATGGCTGTTCTGGCAGGTGGGCGGTCTGGGGCCAATGCTGGGGCAGAATCACCACTTTAACCACTTCGCGCCGCAGCCGGTGCCGTATGCCATTGAACGTTTTCAGGTCGAGACGCAGCGCCTGTACAACGTGCTTAACAAACGGCTCGAAACCTCGCCGTGGATGGGCGGTGAAGAGTACAGCATTGCCGATATCGCCTGCTGGCCGTGGGTGAACGCGCATGTGCGCCAGCGTATTGATCTGGAAAACTTTCCGGCGGTAAAAAACTGGTTTGAGCGCATCCGCACCCGACCGGCAACCGTCCGGGCGCTGCAAAAAGCGCAAGCCGGATAAGATGATGTATCATGGCGGCAACCATGCTACAGAGGAAGCCTGCAATGTCTCAGCCAGACGCCATGATTCGTATTAAAAACCTGCGCTTGCGTACTTTTATCGGCATCAAGGAAGAGGAGATCGCCAATCGTCAGGATGTGATAGTCAATGTCGTGATCCACTACCCTGCCGACAAAGCGCGTAACAGCGAAGACATTAATGATGCGCTGAATTACCGCACGATCACCAAAAGTATTATCCGGCACATTGAAGATAACCGTTTCTCATTGCTGGAAAAATTAACTCAGGATGTGCTCGACATCGCACGCGAACATCACTGGGTCACTTATGCTGAAGTAGAGATCGACAAACTTCATGCGCTGCGGTACGCCGATTCGGTTTCCATGACGATGAGCTGGCGACGTTAAGCGCAACCGGGAGGTTGCATGAAAATTCTAATCACCGGTGGTACCGGACTCATTGGACGCTATCTGATCCCCCGGCTGTTCGCGCTGGGGCATGATGTCACGGTGGTCACACGAAACCCGGAAAAGGCGCACAACCTGCTGGGAGATCGTGTTGCGCTGTGGAAAGGGCTCGACGAACGACAGAATCTGGATGGCATCGACGCGGTTATCAATCTCGCCGGTGAACCCATTGCGGATAAACGCTGGACTGACGAACAAAAGCAACGGCTCTGCAACAGCCGCTGGCACATCACCCAGAAGCTGGTCGACCTGTTTCATGCCAGCGAAACGCCGCCGGCGGTGCTGATTAGCGGTTCAGCCGCCGGTTATTATGGCGATCTCGGAGAAGTGGTGGTCACGGAAGAAGAACCGCCGCACAACGAATTTACTCATAAGCTCTGCGCCCGCTGGGAGCAAATCGCCAGTGGCGCGCAAAGCGACCGCACCCGCGTTTGCCTGCTGCGTACCGGCGTGGTGCTGGCCCCCAAAGGCGGGATCCTCGCGAAAATGCTACCGCTTTTCAGACTCGGCCTCGGCGGCCCGATGGGTAACGGCAGGCAATATCTGGCGTGGATCCACATCGACGATATGGTGAACGGCATTCTCTGGCTGCTGGACAACGATCTGCGTGGCCCGTTCAACATGGTATCGCCCTACCCGGTGCGTAATGAGCAGTTCGCCCACACGCTGGGTCATGTGCTGCACCGCGCGGCCGTTTTGCGCGCGCCAGCCACCGCAATACGCCTGATGATGGGAGAATCCTCCGTGCTGGTACTTGGTGGTCAACGTGCGCTGCCAAAACGGCTGGAAGAAGCTGGCTTCGCGTTCCGCTGGTATGACTTAGAAGAAGCCCTGTCAGATGTGGTGGGTTGATTGCGCGCAACGGGCTCATGATACAGTGAAAGGCCAACGCATCAGAATGGCGACGTTATGGCGATAATCACCACCACCCGGCTTATCCTTTCACCCTTCCAGACCACCGACTGGCGTTTTTTTCGTGCGCTGCGCGAAGACCCGTCGGTGATGCGCTATATCGCCAGCATCGCGCCGGAAAAAGATAACCGCCTGCTGTTCGCCACCCGCCTGAACGCGCCGCATACCTTTGTGGTCCGCACCCATGACGACCCAACCGCACTGGGCGATATCGGCCTGAAAATCAGCCCGCAGTACCGTGAAGAGGCGGATATTGGTTATATGTTTATCCCACAGGCGCAGGGGAAAGGCATTGCCAGCGAAGCGGTGCGCGCGCTCTGCGAATACGCCTTTACTCAGGCGGGCATCAAGGCGCTCAATGCCTGGGTGCTGGCCGATAATATTGGCTCAGTGCGCGTGCTGGAGAAGTGCGGTTTCGTGCGTACGCAGATGCTGGAAAAGGCGTACGAGATTGACGGCGTGCACTATGACGACTGGGTGTATCGCCTGGAAAGTACTGCATTTTAATCCCTTCATGACTGTCGCCGTATTCCTGAGATAACGCGTGGAATACGGCTCGCAAAAACGCAAAATTGCTCCCGTTGTTTCTGACCAAATGTGAAGTCGTTTCCGGAACGCTAAAAATCTTTAGCGATAAATGTTTCTCGCGTGATTAATTGCACTAACGGTGTTGACACACGTCAACAATCACTTCACACTGCGCAGGAAACAAAACGATGAAGGAACATCCAGACAAACATATTCGGGCGGCAATTCATTATGCGATTCTTCGCGGCTGGGTTTTCCACCCCGGCGGAAAAAGCGCTCACTGCTTTGGACGTTTATGCTGCAGCATACCGCAGCACAAGGAACATATGATGAGTGTCTGGTCCACACCGGGAAATTGCGTCAACCATGCCAGGCAGATCATGCGCATGGTGGATCGTTGCTCACCGGCGTGTACCGGTCATCAGGCTTATCAATTTTAAAGGAGTTATCCGCTATGCCATTGTTTAACTTCACCCTGACGCTTTCAGGCGTGACCAACTGCACCCCGGGGCTAGAAGATGCCCTGTTCGCGAATGGCTGTGACGATGCGTTGGTGTGCTTTTATGGCACTTCAGTGTATCTGGAGTTCGATCGTGAAAGCGAAACGTTGAGCAGCGCCATTCTGTCTGCTGTCCATGACATTGAATCTGCGGGCATTGCTGCCCGTGTGGAGTCGGTTGACACAACGTTGGTCGGGCTCAGCGATATCGCAGAACGAACCGGGCTTTCCCGCCAGGCTGTTGCATTGCTGAAAGATGGCGCACGAGGCCGCGGTCAGTTTCCCGCCCCGGTACAGCGCGTGAAGGGCAATTCGCCGCTCTGGAGCTGGCGTAAAGTGGTGGAATGGCTGGTGAGTGAAAACCGTATTGTGGAGGACTCGCCGCTGGTGGCAAATGCTCGCGTACTTGACAGCCTCAATCTGGCGCTACAGTTGCGCTCGTCGATGGAAGCGCAAAGCATTCTGCATTACGTCAAGCAACTCGAACGAAACCGCTCCCGCAGTCAGAAAGAATAGCCCGACCCGCGGGCTATCGTGTGTTATTTCAGCGAGCCTTTCAGGAACTGTTGCAGGCGTGGGCTTTGCGGGTTGCCGAACAAATCGTCCGGGTGCCCTTCTTCTTCGATTTTCCCCTGATGCAGGAAAATCACATGCGAGGAGACATGGCGGGCAAATCCCATTTCGTGCGTCACCACGACCATCGTTTTCCCCTCTTCGGCCAGCTTCTGCATAATACGCAGCACTTCGCCCACCAGCTCAGGATCGAGCGCAGACGTGGGTTCGTCAAACAGCAGCACCTCCGGCTCCATCGCCAGCGCACGGGCAATGGAAACGCGTTGTTGCTGACCGCCAGAAAGATGCACCGGATATTTAGTCTGCTGACGCTCGTCGATACCCACTTTCGCCAGATATTTTTCCGCCCGCTCGCGGGCTTCCTGCTTGCTCAACCCGAGAACCTGCACCGGCGCTTCCATCACGTTTTCCAGCACCGTCATGTGGCTCCACAGGTTGAAGTGCTGAAACACCATCGTCAGGCGCGTACGCAGCAGGCGGAGCTGGTTTTTGTCAGCGACTTTTAGCTGACCGTCTTTGTCACGCACCAGGCCGATATTCTGGCCGTTCACCACAATCGAGCCTTCGCTCGGCTTTTCGAGGAAGTTAATGCAGCGCAGGAAAGTACTTTTCCCGGAGCCCGATGAACCGATGATCGAGATAACATCGCCGGCATTCGCCTTCAGCGTGACGCCTTTCAGTACTTCATGTTCACCGTAGCGCTTATGCAAATCGATGACGTTTAATTTGTTCTCAGCCATGATGTTCTCAATGCGTTGAAGAAGGTGATAAATGCTGCATCCAGCGCTTTTCCGCTTTGCGGAACAGGCTGATCAACACATACGAAATGATCAGATACAGCACGGCGGCGATCCCGAATGCGGTAAAGGGCTGATAGGTCGCCGAGTTGATATCACGGGCGATTTTCAGCAGATCCGGTACCGTCGCGGTAAAAGCCAGTGCGGTGGAATGCAGCATCAGGATCACTTCGTTACTGTAGGCCGGTAAAGCAATGCGTAACGCCGACGGCAAAATGATACAGCGGTACATTTTGCCGCTGGAGAAGCCGTACGCGCGCGCCGCCTCAATTTCACCGTGCGGCACTGAGCGGATGGCCCCGGCGAAAATCTCCGTGGTGTACGCACAGGTATTCAGGGTCAGCGCCAGCACGGTACAGTTCAGGCCGCTGCGGAAAAACGCGTTCAGCAGTTCCGTTCCCTTCACCACTTCCAGCGTATACATCCCCGAGTAAAACACCAGCAGTTGAACGTAAAGCGGCGTACCACGAAAAATATAGGTAAAGAGCCAGATGGGCATGCTGATAAATTTATTGCTGGAAACACGCCCAATCGCCAGCAGCACCGCCATCATGCCGCCCATCACCACAGATAAAATCAGCAGCCAGAGCGTAATCGCCACCCCGGTAAAGCGATAGCCGTCAGTCCACAGCAGAGCCTTCCAGTATTCCTGAATAATGTCGATCACAGGTCAGCCCTCTTCACACCCACGGTATAGCGACGTTCAAGCAACATCAGCACGCCGTTGGATACCGTGGTAAACACCAGATAAATTACCCCACAAACGACGGCAAAGTAGAACGGCTCCCAAGTGCTTTTCCCGGCGAGCTGCGTGGCCTTAACCACGTCTTCAAGTCCAAGCAGTGACACCAGCGCGGTGGCTTTCAGAATGACCTGCCAGTTGTTGCCGATGCCCGGTAGCGCGAAGCGCATCATCGCCGGAAACATAATGCGGCGGAAGGTCTGGCGACGGGTAAAGCCAAACGCCGTTGCCGCTTCCAGATGCCCCTTCGGCACCGCCAGATAGGCGCCGCGAAAGGTCTCGGTAAAATAGGCGCCATAGATGTAGCCCAGCGTGATGATCCCCGCGACCATCGGGTCAATATCAAACTGCGACACGCCTAAGGCGTCGGTAATGGTATTGAGCGCTATCTGCAAACCATAAAAAATCAGCAGCATCAGCACCAGATCCGGTACCCCACGGATAAGCGTGGTGTAGGCTTCGAACAGCAGCGCCAGCGGGCGATTGTTCGATAATTTCGCGCCTGCCCCGGCAAGCCCGATCACCACGGCTAACAGCACTGAACTGATAGCCAGTTCCAGCGTCACGATGGCGCCATGAAAAATAACTTGTGAAAACCCGTACAGCATTGCGCCTGTCCCGTCTGTGTAACACCTTCGCGCCAGAGGGCGCGAAGGCTCATACGTGCTGGTTAATCACCATACACATTAAAATCGAAGTACTTCTTCGCTAATTTTTCGTAGGTACCATCGGCACGCATTTCTGCGAACGCTTTGTTCAGCGCTTCACGCAGTTCGTTATCTTCTTTACGCAGGCCCATACCGGTACCCACGCCGAACAGCTTGAGATCCTTGATTGACGGACCGCCAAATTCATAATCGCCGCCGATCGGTTGCTTGAGGAAACCTTCGCTGGCAGCGACTTCGTCCTGGAACGCGGCGTCGATGCGTCCTGCCGTCAGGTCAGCGTAGATGTTGTCCTGCCCCTGATAAGAGACGATTTCGACCCCTTTCGCCGCCCAGTGCTCGTTGCCGTAGGTTTCCTGGGTGGTGCCCTGCAACACACCGACGCGTTTGCCTTTCAGCGTGGCGAGATCAGGCGTGATGTTGCTGCCCTTTTTCACGACCAGACGGGAATCCGCCGCATAGAGTTTGTCGGTGAAGGCAATCTCCTGCTGACGTTTTTCAGTGATCGACAGCGACGACATAATCGCATCGATTTTCTTTGCTTTCAGAGAGGGGATCAGCGCATCCAGCGGGCTTTCAATGAAGGTACATTGCGTTTTTAAGCGCTGACAGAGATCTTTCGCCAGATCGATGTCAAAACCCACCAGTTCACCCTGGGCATTTTTCGATTCGAACGGCGCATAAGTGGGATCGGTGCCGATACGAATTTTTTGCGGGATTGCTGCATAAACGGTGGATATGCTGGAAAGCGCCAGCATTAATGAGAGAGACAACGCCATTTTTTTCATATCTATCCTCAACAGACTGTCATTCTAACGGGGTTAAGCAAAAGTACGGTACAGGTTATCGTGCCATTTTTTGAGGTAAGTCGACACGTTTTTTTGCATCACAAATGCTTAAATATGCACTAATAAGCCGCAAAACAGCATATCCAGCGCGCATCTAATGCATTCATTAGGGTAATGCACCAAAACGAGTCATCATTTTGATGCATTACACTCCGTTAGTCGGGAAGGTCTGCGGTAGACGACTTATTCGCCGTAGACGTTAAAGTTAAAATACTTCTTCGCCATCTTGTCGTAAGTACCGTCTTTACGCAGATCGCTCAGCGCTTTGTCGAAGGCCGCTTTCAGCTCAGCGTCGTCTTTACGCAGACCCACGCCGGTGCCGTCACCGAAGTATTTTTTGTCTTTCACGGAAGGACCAGCAAATTCGAAATCTTTACCGGCTGGCTGTTTGAGGAAACCTTCACTGGCAGCCACTTCGTCCTGGAATGCAGCATCCAGACGACCGGCGGCAAGGTCAGAGTAGATCAAATCCTGGTTCTGGTAGGCAACAACATCAACGCCTTGTGTGCGCCATTTTTCATTGGCATAGGCTTCCTGAGTCGACCCCTGAAGCACACCAACGTGTTTGCCTTTCAGCACATCAAGATCCGGTTTCACCGACGACCCTTTCGCGGCAATTAAGCGGGAGTCCGCGGCGTAAAGTTTGTCAGAGAACGCGATCTCCTGCTGACGCTTCTCAGTGATGGAGAGCGAAGAAATGATGGCATCGATTTTTTTCGCTTTCAGCGAAGGGATCAGAGAGTCAAAATCGCTGCCCACCCAGGTACATTTCACCTGCATGCGTTTGCACATCTCATTACCCAGATCGATATCAAACCCGACAAAATCCCCTTTCGCGTCTTTCGATGAGAAAGGCGCATAAGTCGCGTCTGTACCAATACGAACCGTCTGCGGCAATGCAGCAAATACGCTGGATGCGCTGCAGATACCTGATAACAACGTGAGAGCCAGAACCGTCTTCTTCATACATTACCCTTAAGATGTCGTGATGTAGTAAGTGTCTTGTTATGTCGTTTGCGTGTTGTGTGTTGTTGTTGCAGACAATTCTTGCATCTTTTATGCCATATTCACCGGGCAGCGCGAAATCAACGTTAAATATGTTAATAAAAAGTTGCATGTTATCGTCAGAAGGAAAGATAACAGCAATGACAGATAAACCGCAGTGGTGCAGCGCAAAAAAACAAATTAAATGTTGAGGATTTGATCGTGGTTGCAAAATCGCCCCAGAACAGGGCGAAGCGAAAGAATATGCACTACTTTGGTGCGTCGTTATGCACCCTGCCAGCGGGTGAATAAATCCTCTGGCAAATCAATATCAAACTGATCAAGCACCCGATTAACCGTCTGATTAATCACGTCATCCAACGTCTCAGGACGATGATAAAACGCCGGGACTGGCGGCATAATCACCGCCCCGATTTCCGCCGCCTGGGTCATGAGACGCAGATGGCCGAGATGCAGCGGCGTTTCGCGCACGCACAACACCAGCGGACGCCGCTCCTTGAGGATCACATCCGCCGCGCGGGTCAGCAGCCCGTCGGTATAGCTGTGAACAATTCCGGAAAGCGTTTTGATCGAACAGGGCAATATCACCATCCCGGTCGTCTTAAACGAACCGGAGGAGATACAGGCGGCGATATCACGGGCATCGTGCACAACATCGGCCAGCGCCTGCACCTCGCGCAGCGTAATGTCGGTTTCGAGCGACAGCGTCTGACGCGCCGCCTGACTCATGATCAGATGGGTTTCCACCCCGGCGACATCACGCAGCACCTGTAACAGGCGTACGCCATAAATCGCGCCACTGGCGCCTGAGATGCCTACAATGAGTCGTTTCATAACTGGGATCCTCCCGACATTTTCAGGCTGACAATGCCGCAAACGAGCGGGAGTTGCAAGGAAAGCGCGTCCTGTCCGAAAACAGAACGCACCTGAGGCGGCTTAACCTTCGTTATGCATCTCTAAATTTTCCATTTCGTTCTGACGCAGCAGCGCTTTCGCATCGTCATTACGCAAGGAATCGAGATAGTCGAGGTACTGCTGGTTGACGTCTTTGGTCACGTACACACCGTTAAAGACCGAGCATTCAAACTGCTGAATGTCCGGGTTCTCGGCGCGTACCGCATCGATGAGATCGTTGAGATCCTGAAAAATCAGGCCATCTGCGCCGATGATCTGGCGGATTTCATCAACTTCTCGACCATGGGCAATCAGTTCGTTAGCGGTCGGCATATCAATGCCGTACACGTTCGGGAAACGAATTTCCGGAGCGGCAGACGCCAGATACACTTTCTTCGCCCCCGCTTCGCGTGCCATTTCGATGATCTGCTCAGAGGTTGTGCCACGCACGATGGAGTCGTCCACCAGCAACACGTTTTTGTCGCGGAACTCGGCACGGTTAGCGTTCAGTTTACGACGCACCGATTTACGACGCAGTTGCTGCCCCGGCATGATAAAGGTGCGGCCGACATAACGGTTTTTCACAAAACCCTGGCGGTACGGTTTATCGAGAATACGGGCGATTTCCAGCGCGATATCGCAGGAGGTTTCCGGGATAGGGATCACCACGTCGATGTCGAGATCTTCCCACTCACGGGCAATTTTCTCGCCGAGTTTGGTGCCCATGTTCACGCGGGCGCTGTAGACGGAAATCTTGTCAATGAACGAATCCGGACGCGCGAAATAAACGTATTCAAACAGGCACGGATTGCTGACCGGGTTGTCCGCGCACTGGCGGGTAAACAGTTGCCCTTTCTCGGTAATGTAGATGGCTTCGCCAGGTGCGACGTCACGCAGGAACTCAAAGCCCAGCGTATCGAGCGCCACGCTCTCGGAAGCCACCATGTATTCGGTACGACCGTCGCCAATATCACGCTTGCCAAGTACCAGCGGGCGAATACCGTTCGGGTCGCGGAAGGCGATCATCCCGTGACCGATAATCATCGCCACGCAAGCATAGGCGCCGCGGATCTGCCGGTTAGTGGCGGCAATCGCCGCAAAAATGTTGTCCGCTTCCAGAGGATAGTGGCGGAAGTTATCCAGCTCGCTGGCAAAAATATTGAGCAGGATTTCAGAATCTGAGGTGGTGTTAATGTGACGGCGCTTCTCTTCGAACAGCTTTTTACGCAGTTCGTGCGCGTTGGTCAGATTACCATTGTGCGCCAGAGTAATGCCGAAAGGAGAGTTGACGTAAAAAGGTTGCGCCTCGGATGCGCTGGAGCTACCGGCCGTGGGATAACGCACATGGCCAATCCCCATATTGCCCTGCATACGCTGCATGTGGCGAGCTTCAAACACATCACTCACCAGACCGTTGGCCTTACGCAACCGGAAACAGTTGTTCGCATCGATGGTGATGATGCCTGCGGCATCCTGCCCGCGGTGCTGAAGCACCGTTAACGCGTCATAAATCGACTGGTTGACCGGCATAACACCGGCGATACCGACAATACCGCACATACGTCATTTTCCTCGTTAAGAACTGCCCAAAGTTTATACTCTGGGCAAGAAACTCGACGAGCTTTGCAGATAGTCAAAGAACCATCTGATGATGAAACTGAATTCCGGGATCAACTGCGACTTCTGCCAGTCTTCACTTTTGGACAGACCGGTAAAGGTATCGAGGAAGAACAGAATGGCGGCGACGATCAGTACGCCACGTAACGCACCGAAACAGATCCCCAGCACCCTGTCGGTCCCGGACAGGCCAGTTTTTTCCACCAGCGCTCCGATGACATAGTTCACGATAGCGCCGACAATCAGCGTCGCGACGAACAGCACCGCGATCGCAATCCCATTTCGAACCAGTTCGTCTTCAAAGCCCGTAAACCAGACTGACAGGTAAGTGTAGTAATGGCTGGCAACAAAGAAAGCACAACCCCAGGTTACCAGCGATAACGCTTCACGAACAAAGCCGCGGATCAGGCTCACCAGACAGGAAAAACCAATCACCGCGATAATGGCGTAATCAATCCAGACCATATGTGTCCCACGATTTCACGCCCTGTCATCCAGTTCGGGGCGCATTCTAACAGAAAAAGAAAACGTTTGCGTAGGGATTTCCTTCCCGCGCTTAAATAAAAATGGCGCTGAAAAAATGTTCAACGCCATTCGGTTCATCACCGGGGAGCAGGGTTAATTCGGCGAGTAACCCATCACTACCCCACTCAGCCCCGACAGTTGTTTCAGCTCGCCAAGCGAGTTTTTCATCTTATCTCTCGAAGCGTCCGGGCCAACCAGAATCCGGGTGATTTTACCCTGTACCGGCGTGGAAGGCGACGTGTAAACACGATACCCCGCTCCGCGCAGTTTGCCTACGATCTCGTTGACTTTATCGGCGTTTTTCAGCGCACCCAACTGCACCACATACGCTTTACCGGTCGGCGCAGGTTTCTCCTCCGGCGCCGGTTTTTCGGCGGGCGCTGGCGGCGGTGTTTCTGCAGGCGTTGCCACAGGTTTGGCCGGAGTCGGTTTAGGCTGCGGTTTTTCGACCGGTTTCGGCTTCTGCGGCGTTACTGGCGCGGGCACCTCGTCGATATCACCATTGCCCGTCATTCGTGACGGATCCAGCGACGGCGCGGCGGCATCGCCCGCCCTCACCTCTTCAGCCGCCCCTTCCGGCGGCTGAGCGGGCAGCGCCTGCGTGGCGGCAGGCAGCATATCCGGCTCATCCCTGTCGCCCGGTTTCGGTACCAGCGGGATCGCCGCAAACTCATCCTGATAATGTTTTTTCTGACCATCGAGCAGCCCTGGCAGTACGATCACCCCCAGTGCTACCAGCACAATTGTCCCGACCAGACGGTTCTGAAACTTACTCGCCACCGGTTCTCCCCGCGTCCATCGCTTCCATTACATGCGCTACCGTGTGGAACGAGCCACACACCAGCACCGTATCTTCTGGTTTTGCCTCAGCCATTGCGGCATGCCAGGCATCTGCCACACTGGCATAGACTACGCCGCGAGGCAAATGTTCCAGCAGTTGTTCCGCTGTCGCCCCGCGCGGCCCTTCCAGCGGGGCACAATACCAGTTATCGACCATTCCGGTAAGATTCTCCAGCGTACCGGCAATATCCTTGTCATGAAGCATACCAATGACCGTCAGCAGACGTCCGGCTCTGGGTAACATTTTCAGACGTCCGGCAAGATACGCCGACGCATGGGGATTATGCGCCACGTCGAGGATCAGGCGCGGTGACTCGCTGACAATCTGGAAGCGCCCGGGCAGAATGGCCTGCGCAATGCCGGTGCGGATCGCCTGCTCGCTGACGTTAAGCCCGCTGACGCGCAGCGCGGCAAGCGCCGTCGCCGCATTCGGCTGCGGCACCTGCGGTAATGGCAGGTCGCGCAATTCTCCCTGCGCGTCGCTGAAGTTCCAGCCGGTGTCGCTGACCGTATAACGCCAGTTCACATCACGGCGCAGCAGTTGCGCGCCTTTTTCCTGCGCTACGTCGGCAATGGTCGACGGCATATCCGGTTCACCGACAATGGCCGGTTTACCGTGGCGGAAAATACCGGCTTTTTCACGGCCAATGCTTTCGCGATCCGGCCCCAGCCAGTCGGTGTGATCAAGGGCGATACTGGTGACGATGGCAACATCCGCATCCACCAGATTGGTGGCGTCGAGACGACCACCCAGCCCGACTTCCAGAATTACCACATCCAGTTGCGCCTGCTGAAACAGCCACAATGCCGACAGAGTGCCAAATTCAAAATAGGAGAGTGAAATATCGCCGCGAGCCGATTCAATTTCAGCAAACGACGCGGTATGCGCCGCTTCCGGCAGCTCTTCGCCCTGCACGCGAACGCGCTCGGTATAACGCACGAGATGCGGCGAACTGTAGACGCCCACCTTATAACCCGCCGCCATCAGCACCGCTTCCAGCATGCGGCAGGTGGTGCCTTTGCCGTTCGTTCCGGCCACGGTAAAGACAAACGGCGCCGGTTTCTGCACCTTCATTCGTGCCGCAACCTCACTGACACGTTCAAGGCCAAGATCGATGGTTTTGGAATGCAGATTTTCCAGATAAGAAAGCCACGCAGCCAGCGGCGACGTAGCCTGAGGAGTACGTTGTTTTTCCATGATGCCCGCGATAGTTAACGAAACAAAAAGGGCAGCGCCGTCTGGCCCTGCCCTTTGCATTATCAGGCCCCAGGTTCCTGATCCGGTACCGGCGGTACCACCACGCTTTCGCGCGGTTCATCGGGATCCGGCGACGGGAGATTCATCAGCTTAGCCAGAATGCTGGCCAGCTTCAGGCGCATTTCCGGACGACGGACAATCATGTCGATCGCCCCTTTTTCAATCAGGAATTCACTGCGCTGGAATCCTGGCGGCAGTTTTTCACGCACTGTCTGTTCGATAACGCGGGGACCTGCGAAACCGATCAGCGCTTTAGGTTCAGCGACGTTGAGATCACCGAGCATCGCGAAGCTTGCGGAAACGCCACCCATGGTCGGGTCGGTCAGTACAGAGATGTACGGCAGACCACGCTCCTGCATTTTCGCCAGCGCGGCGGAGGTTTTCGCCATCTGCATCAGCGACATCAGCGCTTCCTGCATACGTGCGCCACCGGAGGCGGAGAAGCAGATCAGCGGACAGTTGTCTTCCAGCGCCTGTTCAACGGCACGGACAAAACGCGCGCCGACGACCGAGCCCATCGAGCCGCCCATAAAGGAGAATTCAAACGCCGCCGCAACGACCGGCATGCCGTGCAGCGTGCCTTTCATCACCACCAGCGCGTCTTTCTCGCCGGTTTCTTTCTGAGCCGTTGCCAGACGGTCTTTGTATTTTTTGGAATCACGGAACTTCAGCACGTCTTTCGGCTCAAGTTCGCTCCCCAGTTCAACCAGAGATCCTTCATCCAGCAGGCTATGCAGGCGGTTTCTCGCCGTCATACGCATGTGATGATCGCACTTAGGGCAAACCTCCAGGTTACGCTCCAGCTCGGCACGGTAAAGTACCTGACCGCAGCTGTCACACTTGGTCCAGATCCCTTCAGGGATACTGGCCTTGCGGGTGGGGGTTATATTGCTTTTAATTCGTTCAATCCAGCTCATTGATAACCTTTCTGCCTGAACCTGGTCGATGCCAGTTTTGCCGTAAGGGGCGAATAATGCCATTTTTGCCGCTTACAGACCATGAAATGTTGCACATTAAAACATAAGCGCCCGAAACATGGGATAAAAAAGTGGTCGAACCCCTACTTCGTCTGTTTCGTCTGCTTCGCCGCCGCCCGCTTGTGACGGATGATTTCCACCACGCCAGGCAGGACAGAGAGCACGATGATCGCCACGATCAGCAGCTTCAGATTCTCCTGCACGATTGGCAAATCACCGAACAGATAGCCCGCGTAAGTAAACAGCAGCACCCACAGCAGCGCGCCAGCCACGTTATACGCCGCAAAATGACGATAAGACATATGTCCCATTCCCGCCACAAAGGGGGCGAAAGTTCTGACGATGGGCACAAATCGCGCCAGAATGATGGTCTTACCGCCATGCTTCTCGTAGAACGCATGGGTCTTATCAAGATAGCTGCGACGAAAGATTTTTGAATCCGGGTTACTGAACAATTTCTCGCCAAACAGGCGGCCAATCGTATAGTTCACCGCATCGCCAAGAACGGCCGCGATGACCATCAGCAGCACCATCAGATGCACATTGAGATCGTTGGTCGGCAGCGCCGACAGTGCGCCTGCGACAAACAGCAGCGAATCACCTGGCAGGAATGGCGTCACCACCAGACCCGTTTCGCAGAACAGAATCAGAAACAGAATGGCGTACACCCAGACGCCGTACTGCGCGACCAGTTCAGCCAGATGCACGTCAATATGCAGGATGAAATCAATCAGAAAGCGAATCAAATCCATAGTTGCTTAGCCTTTAGTTACTGCATTTTCGCACTTAGTCCGCCAGAAACAGCGGGCCCATTGGCGTCTTCGGCAGGTCGAAATGGTCGGGATAGTCCACCGCCACCAGATACAACCCTTCCGCTTTCGCCGTTGCTGCCGCCAGCGTTCTGTCCTTCGCTGCCAGTAGCTCTGCAATCCAGTTCTCTGACTGGTTTCCGGCGCCCACTTCCATCAGGCTGCCCACGATATTCCTGACCATATGATGAACAAAGGCGTTCGCTTTGATATCCACCACCACATACGGGCCATGACGTTGAACGTCAATGTGCATCACGTTTCGCCACGGCGTGCGCGACTGGCACTGAACAGCACGAAACGAGGTAAAATCATTCTCGCCAATCAGACACTGCGCCGCACGGTGCATCCGTTCGGCGTCCAGCGGTTGATGGTAATGGGTCACCCCCTGGCTTAACACTGCGGGGCGCAACCGATGATTGTAGATGACATAGCGATAACGGCGCGCAGTGGCGCTGAAACGCGCGTGAAAATCATCGGCAACATGTTTCACCCAACGCACCGCGATGTCACCAGACAAATTCGCATTTACGCCCAGCGTCCACGCCGCGTCTTTACGCAGCGCGTGCGTATCGAAATGCACCACCTGCCCGGTGCCGTGCACGCCTGCGTCGGTACGCCCGGCGCAGAACACATGAACCGGCTCGTTCGCCACCTGCGATAGCGCTTTTTCGAGCTTTTCCTGCACGCTGCGCACTTCGTTTTGCCGCTGCCAGCCGTAATAGTTGCTGCCGTCGTACTCGATGCCGAGGGCAATACGGTAAACCGGCTGCTCTGCCACTTCTGACATTAGTACATATACTCCTGCACCAGCTTCTCAGCGATTTTGACCGCCATCAGCGCGCCGCCGAAACGAACGTTATCAGCGACTGACCAGAACTGGATTTGCTCTGGCATACCGTAATCATTGCGCACGCAGCCCACTGACAATTGCGCATTGCCGGAGGCGTCGCCCACCTGCGTCGGGAATTCATTTGCTTCCGACAGCACAATGTCTTCGCCGCGGGCAAAGGCGTCACGCGCCTCTTCCGCCGCCAGCGGGCGCAACGCCTCAAAACTGACCATCTGCGCGTGACCGTAGAAAACCGGCGACTGTACGCAACTGGCAGAGATCATCAGCCCGTCGTCCTGCAGGATTTTACGCACCTGATCAACAATGCGGCGTTCTTCGCGCACGCTGCCTTCGCGATCCGGCAGCAGCGGCAGCAGGTTAAACGCCAGCTGACGACCGAAGAAATCGTCTTCATCGATCGGAATACCGTTCAGCAGTTTCGCGCTCTGCCCTGCCAGCGCATCGACCGCTTTTTTGCCGTGAGCAGAAGCAGACATCAGGCTGGTGACCGCAATGCGCGACAGGCCGCCTTCCTCGATCAGCGGTTTCAGCGCCGCCAGCAACTGGCTGGTGAGGCTGTCCGGTACGGCGATAATGTTACGATTGCGGTAATCCGCCAGCACAAACGGGTTCACTTCCGGCACCACCAGCGGTACATCCGGCTCCAGCGCAAACAATCCGCTGGCATCAATAACCAGACAACCGGCGTTGGTCGCCTCTTCAATGTACTGCGCGCTGGCTTCAGCACCGGCGACGAAAAACGCCAGTTGCGCCTGCGTCCAGTCAAAATCGGCGGCATCCTGCACCTGCACGGTTTTGCCCTCGTAGCGCAGCGATTCACCCGCGCTTTCGCTGCGCGCCAGCGCATGCAATTCACCCACCGGGAACTGACGCTCAGCAAGGGTTTCGAGCAGGGCTTCACCCACGGCGCCGGTGGCGCCCAGTACGGCAATATTCCAGCCTTCAGACATGGTGGTTACTCCAGAAAAAAATAGCCGCCCCGCCACTATCGTCGGCGAAGCGTATTAAGAAGACATTAACGCGTTGCGTGATGAACGGCGTTGAAACCCAGTTTTTTCAGCGTTTCCGCTGCCAGGGCATCATCACACTGCACATACAGCGAGGACCATTCACGGCGTTCCTGATAATTTTTGCGCAGCTTGTCAAACTCGCCCGCTTTGCCCGCTACCTGTCGCAGCGGCGCATCATCGCGGCGCACATCATACACCAAATGCACCAGCCTTTTCAGCGTTGCCTGATCGAGCGGACCGTGCAAGGTAATGCGGCCAAACTCCGGCGCCGGTAACAGGGTATCCAGCGAAATCTGGTGGCGTTGACCGATAAATTCGCTATAGGCTTCAAACACCTGCGTGGTGCCACGCGCCTTACCTTCCAGCGTATAGCCCGCGATATGCGCGGTACCGATATCCACCTGCGCCAGCAGTTCGGTATTGAGATCCGGCTCGGGCTCCCAGACATCAAGCACCACGCTTAACGGTTGCCCGGCGTTGAGACGCGCCAGCAGCGCGCTGTTGTCAACCACCGCGCCACGGCAGGCGTTAATCAGAATGGTGCCCGGTTTCAGGCGGCTAATCAGCGCCTCATCCGCCAGATGCAATGTTTTGTACGGACCGTCTTTAAATAACGGTGTATGAAAGGTGAGGATATCGGCCTGTTCTACCAGTGTTTCCAGCGGCAGAAAATGTCCTTCGTCGCCTTTATCGGCACGCGGCGGATCGCACAGCAGCGTTTTGATCCCCAGCGCTTCGAGCCGTTTTTGCAGACGTCCGCCGACGTTCCCCACGCCGACAATACCCACCGTGCGGTCAGTCAGCGCAAAACCGTCTCGTTCCGCCAGCATCAGCAGCGCGGAAAATACATATTCCACCACGGCAATCGCGTTACAGCCTGGCGCGGCGGAAAAACCGATCCCCGCCTGCGCAAGCCACTCCTCATCCACATGATCCGTTCCTGCCGTGGCCGTGCCGACAAATTTCACCGGTTTGCCTTCCAGCAATGCGGCATTGACCTTCGTGACTGAGCGCACCATGAGTGCGTCCGCGTCATCCAGCGCTTCCCCGGGAAGCGGACGACCAGCCACGGCCCTGACTTCGCCCAGGCGACTGAACAGTTCGCGGGCGTAAGGCATATTTTCATCAACGAGGATTTTCACAGTTTGTACCTGTCTGAGAACGAGAGTTAACCGCAGAAGTGTGCCATAATCTCGCCGCCAGGCATACCTGCAACCTGGCGGACACAGCCCCGACGGTAAGGATTTTTCATGACGCAACCCATTTCAGGCCTGCCTGCTCGCCCGCCCGGTGAAGGCGTTCCCGCCACATCCACGTCCGGCGAACAACCGCTTTCAACTCAGCAACGTACGGTGCTGGAGCGTTTGATCACCCGTCTGGTGGCGCTGACGTCGCAACAGAGCGCAGAAGTGTGGGCGGGCATTAAGCATGATCTGGGACTGAAAGGCGATGCGCCCCTGCTCTCGCGTCATTTCCCCGCAGCCGAACAGAATTTAAACCAGCGACTGACCACGGCGCAGCAGAACCTCAGCACCCGTCAGACGTTGTCGCAATTAACCGAATTACTGAATCAGGGCAATAACCGTCAGGCAGTGAGCGACTATGTGCGTCAGCAGTTCGGGCAAACCGCGCTGAGCCAGTTGACGCCTGAGCAGCTTAAAAGCGTACTGCATCTGTTGCAGAACGGTCAGCTTTCTATTCCACAACCGCTGCAACGCCCGGCCACGGATCGCCCGCTGGCGCCCGCCGAGCATAATACGCTGAACCAACTGGTCACCCGCCTGGCGGCGGCGACCGGCGAGTCCAGCAAGCTTATCTGGCAATCAATGCTGGAACTCTCGGGCGTGAAAACCGGTGAGCTGATCCCGGCTAAGCACTTCGCCCAACTGGTGACCTGGCTGCAGGCGCGGCAAACACTCAGCAGCCAGCCGACGCCAACACTGCACTCGATACAGGCAGCGCTTAAACAACCGCTGGAACCCCGTGAAATGCAGACGCTGCAGGATTACGCCCAGCAGACCTGGAACGTCACACCGCAATCCGTTCTGACCATCGCCCAGGTACAGGATCTGTTAAATCAGATATTCCTCAGACGCGTCGAACGTTCGCAGGATACTCTCGAAATTCGCGATATTCAGCCCATCTACAGCCCGTTCACACCGTTCATCGAGGCAGTAAAAACGATGTCGGCACGCCCGGGTCTGTTGCTGATTGCGCTGCTGGTCGCGATGGCGCTGGTGTGGATCGTGATTTAACCCTTGCGGAAACAGGCGGACGTAATGATGATGCCGACCACGGCGGAAATGGCGCCCGCCACAGCGTTCCGGCATCCAGCCAAACAAAATATATTTCAAAGCAGAGAATAATAATACAGCTCACGTAAACCGGTGCATTAATTTATTTATAAAATAAATATTATAAATTTGTCGCCCTTTTACAGGGCTTTAATAAAAAATTTCTATAGCACACAACGTTTATTTAAAAAGTATCAGTAGTGTTAGTCATTAACGCTCTCACTCAATAAAAAGAGATGTGTTATGACCTGGGATATCAGAACCGCAACCAGTTATGCAAAAAATCACGCCCATGCACATTCTGTCCATCGTTGCGCGGAATATACGCGGAAAGCGATAGGCGCTGGAGGAATTATTTTAGGGAATACCGGGCATGCTAAAGATTATGGCTCCCTGTTAATCAATGCAGGCTTCAGGGCTATCTCTCCTCACGAATCGCCGAAAGCCGGAGATGTCGTTATCCTGCAACCTTATGAGGGTGGAAATCCCAGCGGGCATATGGCCATTTTTGATGGGCAGGACTGGTATTCAGACTTTCGGCAACGAGATATGTGGTCAGGCCCTGGTTACCGGGCGGCAAAACCCGATTACATCATTTACAGGAAAGACTAATGCGATTTATCTTCGTTCTTCTGATGACGCTTTTAACCGGATGTGCAGCTACCGGGGAATCAACAAGTCGGGATATCGTCACGCAGTTTTATCAGCAATATATGAGGCTATATACCAGCGACCAGAATCAGAGTCTCATTGACTATTCGAATCCTGTTTATGATAAATATGTTTCAGCTGATACTATTCAGAGATTGAAAAGAATCGATGGATATTATGAGCAGGAAATTGTCAGCTCAGATTATTTCCTGTATGTGCAGGACTACGCGCCAGAATGGATATCTGAATTTCACACTGGCAGGGTCACACCATTTTTAGGTGGCGAAACGGTTGAGGTTTTTCTGGCCGAGGCGAATCATCGTTTTACCCAACGGCTTGTTTATACCCGCAAGGAAAATAATCAGTGGAAAATATATCGCGTCAGGGATCTGACAAATCACTATGAACACGCCATCTACAGTAGCGGTGATATTACTGCCGCTCAGGCCTGGTCAGAACAACGGGTACGGGAAGGTCGGTACCCGTAATTAAAAAAGGGAGCCATCAGGCTCCCTTTCACTGTCTCGCGCGGAAATTACGCGTTCAGCTTGCGCATCACCAGGGTGGCGTTAGTGCCACCGAAGCCGAAGCTGTTGGACATCACGGTCGTCAGCTTGCGTTCAGTCGGCTGCGTGACGATGTTCAGACCTTCCGCCTGCTCGTCCATCTCTTCGATGTTGATGCTCGGCGCGATAAAACCGTGCTCCAGCATCAGCAGGGAGTAAATCGCTTCCTGCACACCCGCCGCACCCAGAGAGTGGCCGGTCATCGCTTTGGTGGCGGAGATTGCCGGGCTGTTGTTACCGAACACTTCACGGATGGCGCCCAGCTCTTTCACGTCGCCTACCGGTGTAGACGTGCCGTGCGAGTTCAGGTAGTCGATTGGGGTATCGACACCGTGCATCGCCATCTGCATGCAGCGCACTGCGCCTTCGCCTGACGGTGCAACCATGTCAGCGCCATCAGAGGTCGCGCCGTAGCCGACGATTTCCGCATAGATGTGCGCGCCGCGCGCCAGCGCATGTTCCAGCTCTTCCACAACGACCATACCGCCGCCGCCAGCGATAACGAAACCATCACGGTGCGCATCGTAAGTACGGGAAGCTTTGTCTGGCGTTTCGTTGAATTTGGTGGACAGTGCGCCCATCGCGTCGAACTCACAGGCCATTTCCCAGCACAGCTCTTCGCCGCCGCCAGCAAAGACGATGTCCTGTTTGCCCAGCTGAATTTGCTCAACCGCGTTACCGATGCAGTGCGCAGAGGTGGCGCAGGCGGAGCTGATAGAGTAGTTTACACCGTGGATTTTGAACGGCGTGGCGAGGCACGCAGAGACCGCAGATGCCATCGCTTTGGTCACGACATACGGCCCCACTGCTTTCAGACCACGCGGGCTGCGCATCGCGTCGGCGCCGAATACCTGAGATTTAGACGAACCGCCAGAACCTGCAATCAGGCCCACACGCGGATTGTTCTGATAAACCTCGTCTTTCAGCCCGGCGTCTGCAATCGCCTGCTGCATGGAGAGATAGGAGTAGATAGAGGCATCGTTCATGAAACGAACCACTTTACGGTCGATCAAACCGGTGGTGTCCAGTTTGACGTTTCCCCATACGTGGCTACGCATGCCAGAATCTTTGAACTCTTGCGAGAAAGTGATCCCGGAGCGTCCTTCACGCAGAGATGCCAGGACTTCCTGCTGGTTATTACCGATGCTGGAAACGATGCCCAGGCCAGTAATCACTGCACGTTTCATTCAATACCTCTGTTTGTCGCACTATTTTGAAGTTTCGAGTCGCAAGATAGCGTACACTTGTACGCCGAACAAGTCCGATCAGCCAGTTTCTGTGAAATTTGCTCCTGTACCCACACATCGTTAAGATCGTCAGACTTCCCGTGATACGAGTAACTTACGTGAAACATAACGCCATACAATCTGCCAACCTCGAATTCAACAATGAGGGTACACCTGTTTCCCGAGATTTTGATGACGTCTACTTCTCTAATGATAACGGCCTGGAAGAGACACGTTATGTTTTTCTCGGCGGAAACCGGGTGACAGCGCGTTTTTCGGAACATCCCCGTTCGTTATTCGTCGTAGCAGAAAGTGGTTTCGGCACCGGGCTCAACTTTCTGACACTCTGGCAGGCGTTTGACGATTTTCACGCCACCTCCCCGGACGCTACCTTACAAAGGTTACATTTCATCAGTTTTGAAAAATTTCCGTTGCAGGCAGACGATCTGCGACTGGCGCATCAGCACTGGCCGGAACTCGCGCCCTGGGCGGAACAACTACAGGCGCAGTGGCCCCTGCCCATCGCCGGGTGTCATCGCCTGTTGCTTGAGGGGGGTCGCATCACGCTGGATTTGTGGTTCGGGGATATCAACACGCTGACCGAAACCCTCGACGACACGCTGAATCAAAAGGTTGACGCCTGGTTTCTTGATGGCTTCGCGCCAGCGAAAAACCCGGACATGTGGACGCCTGCGTTGTTTTCGGCGATGGCGCGGCTGTCACGTCCCGGCGGGACGCTGGCGACCTTTACCTCGGCCGGATTTGTCCGTCGCGGTCTGCAGGACGCGGGATTCACCATGCACAAACGCAAAGGCTTTGGTCGCAAACGTGAAATGCTGACCGGTGAAATGATACAAACGCCGGACGTTACCCCGCGCGCACCGTGGTTTGCCCGTCCGGGATCGACCGCGCAGGAAGTGGCCATCATCGGCGGTGGCATTGCCAGCGCGTTACTGTCGCTCGCCCTGCTGCGCCGTGGCTGGCAAGTCACGTTGTATTGCGCCGACAACGCCCCGGCGGAAGGTGCCTCCGGTAATCGTCAGGGGGCGCTCTACCCGCTGCTCAGCGCCCACGATCCTGCTCTGGCGCACTTTTTCCCGCTGGCATTCACCTTTGCGCGACAGTTGTACGATGCTCTGCCTGTGGCATTTGATCACGACTGGTGCGGCGTAACGCAACTGGGCTGGGATGAAAAAAGTCAGCAAAAAATTGAACAGATGCTGGCGCTCGGCCTGCCTGATGAGATTGCCACTGCGGTGTCTGCGCAGGCGGCAACGAAAGCGACCGGCGTTGAACTGGAATGTGGCGGCGTGCAGTATCCGCTCGGCGGCTGGTTGTGCCCGGCGCAACTAACCACAGCAGTTGTCGCGCTGGCCAGTGAACGTGGCCTGAAAACCGTCTGGAACCGATCGCTGGAAACGCTGGAACAGACAGAAAACGGCTGGCAACTCCGGTTTGCGGAGGGGGGATCACAGACGCATTCCGCGGTCGTGCT
Organism: Trabulsiella odontotermitis; assembly: GCF_001297775.1. Classification (GTDB taxonomy): domain Bacteria; phylum Pseudomonadota; class Gammaproteobacteria; order Enterobacterales; family Enterobacteriaceae; genus Trabulsiella; species Trabulsiella odontotermitis. Next base: position 306,853 of record NZ_LIFX01000006.1, read on the forward strand.
GGCGAACGGTCACAACATCAACCAGTTCAGCCAGACAGCGCAATTACCGGTGTACCCGGTTGGCGGTCAGGTAAGCCACATTCCGACCACCACCACGCTCTCCCGGCTGCGCCAGGTATTGTGCTATGACGGCTACCTGACGCCGCAGAACCCTAACAATCAGCACCATTGTATTGGCGCCAGTTACCATCGCGGTCGCGCGGAAATGACCTTCAGCGAGGACGATCAGCAGCACAACCGCCAGCGGCTCATCGACTGTTTGCCCCAGGCTGACTGGGCGCAGGAGGTGGATGTCAGCGATAACGACGCCCGCTGCGGCGTTCGCTGCGCCACCCGCGATCACCTGCCCATGGTCGGCAACGTGCCGGATTATGCCGCCACGCTGACGCAATATGCGGATCTGGCGGAAAACAAAGCGACAGCGGCCAGCGCGCCGGTATATCCGAACCTGTTTATGCTCGGGGCGCTCGGCTCGCGCGGGCTTTGCTCCGCACCGCTGGCAGCCGAAATTCTGGCGGCGCAGATGAGCGATGAACCCATTCCGCTTGATGGCGAGACGCTTGCCGCGCTCAACCCGAACCGGCTGTGGGTGCGTAAGCTGCTGAAAGGTAAAGCGGTGAAGTGAGTCAATTAGTCGCCAGACACCCGCTTGCGATACTGTAACGGCGTCTGGCGGATCATCTTTTTAAAGCAGGTGATAAAGTAGGTCACCTCAGAGAATCCCACCTCTTCCGCAATCGCATCAATGCTCATGCAGGTGGAGCGCAGCAAATCACAGCTGCGCTTTAACCGCCGGGTCATCAGGTATTCATGGATGCTGCCCCCGGTCTGCTGGCGAAAAATGCGCGAGGTATAGCTGCGCGAATAGCCGATATCCCGCGCCAGCGCATCCAGCGAAAACTTCCCGCCATAATGGTTTTCCACCCATTGCATAATGCGCGCCGCCGCCGTTTGCTGCTGCGGCTTCATCATCACCGGCTGCGCGGGCAGCAGCGCCATCATCTGCATCACCAGGAAAGCTACCTCTTCCGCCGGATACTGTCGTGACGTATTCAGCGCCTCGAAACGCGCGAGGATGGTTTCCATGAATGCAGCATATTCGCTGAGATCCCACGCCTGCGCCGGAGCATGGCTGGCGGTGGCAAGAGAAAACTGGGTCTGAAAACGCGGAAAATGATGCAGCGTGCTTTCTACTGCCGACTGGTCAATATGCATGGTGGTGCGGAAATACTGGTTACGTTCACTGTCATCGACATGCACCTTGTGCAGCCGGAACGGGGGAAAGAGAAACAACCTGCCAGGGCGTGCGGTGTAGTGCTGATTATCCACCACCACAATACCATAGCCACGGGAAATATAGAGAAACTCGACGCACTGGTGCCAGTGATAATATCGGGCGCTGGAACCCTGCATGCGGTTAAACGATATCGCCTGCTGCGCCAGCGTGATCCTCTCCAGTTGCTGCGTTTCGTTCATTCAACCACCATGACAATAAAATTAAATTTTTGCACTACGGTTTGTAATTTATCGCCCTCTCTTCAGTAAAAATCCAGCCAGAATGAAATAGCGGTTCAATTTTGTGAAGCTGCTCACTCGGCGATGCTATAAAAAACGACTACGCTTTGTTCCGCAGCCACCCCGGGTGATAAGAAACATTGAATAACAACACGTTAAATAAATCTCGTGTCTGACGGGAGGACATCGTGCAACCTGAAAATATTACCCTGACGAATCCATTACAGCAGCGAAGCGACCTTGCGAAATGGGTCCACGAAGTACTTGATGCGGTTACACCTTTTTTTAAAAAGGATGCCAGCCGCGTCGATCTGGCGAATTTTACGACGCACTACGGCCAGTCGATCGCCAGCATGGAAGCCTTTTCACGTTTGCTGTGGGGCGTCACGCCGTTACTGGCGGGTGGACAGGAACCTGCGCAATTTTCATTTTACATTCAGGCGATTAAAAACGGCACGAATCCCGCCCATGCCGATTACTGGGGGGAGCCTGGAGATTACGACCAGCGCGTGGTGGAAATGGCGGTTTATGGACTGCTGCTGGCGCTGGCGCATAACACACTGCTTCCGCATTTTAGCGAACAGGAAAAAACGCAGCTCTGGCAGTGGCTGAAGCAGAGCGAAACCGCCGCTATTCCTGATAATAACTGGCACTTTTTCCCCATTCTGGTGCAGGTCGGTTTTCAACAATGCGGCATGCCGGTCAACAGAGATGCCATTGAGCGCCATTTCGCCGCGATGGAACATTACTGGCTCGGCGATGGCTGGTACAGCGATGGGCCGGGACGCCCGCGCGATTATTACATTTCGATGGGGTTTCATTTCTACGGATTACTTTACGCCACGCTGATGGCGGACGTGGATCCTGAACGCTGCGCGACATTGCGCCAGCGGGCGGCCGTCTTCGCCAGTGATTTCATCCACTTCTTTGCTGACGATGGCGCCGCCATTGCATTTGGTCGCAGCCTCACCTACCGCTTCGCGCAGGCCGCGTTCTGGAGCGCGGCAGCCTGGGCTGAGCTTGATATCTTTTCACCGGGCGTCCTCAAAGGGATTGTTCTGCGCCATCTGCGCTGGTGGCTGAAACAACAGCCGTATGATCGTGATGGCGTCCTCAGCGTCGGTTACAGCTATCCGAACCTGATAATGGCGGAAGATTACAACGCGCCAGGCTCGCCCTACTGGGGGCTGAAAACCGCGCTGGTACTGGCGCTGGGTGAAAACAGCGCATTCTGGCAGGCCGAAGAACTACCGCTGCCAGAACGCGGTACACCACACGCCATCCCGCACGCTGCGCAGATCCTCGTGCATCAACATCACCATTTATGGATGCTGACCTCCGGCCAGCTGGAACTAAATAATTTCGTCAACACCGAGGCGAAATACTGCAAGTTCGCCTACTCCGCCCGCTTTGGTTTTACTGTTGAGCGCGGGCGATTCGGGTTAGCGCATGCCTCGCCGGATTCGATGCTGCTGTTAAGCGAGCACGACAACTACTGGCGCGGTCGCCGCGAATGTCAGGAGGTGGTGGTGAGTGATAACCAGATTTACAGCCGCTGGCTGCCCTGGCACGACGTGACTGTCGATAGTTGGCTGGTAGCGTCCGGCGACTGGCAGATTCGTCTCCATCAGATTAACACCGCCCGCAGCCTCGACAGCGCGGAAGGCGGGTTCAGCCTGCGCAGTCGTCCCCTGCCGGAACAGCACTGTACCGCCGGGCAAAGCCGGTTGACGGGGGACACAGACACAACCGCCATTTTTTGCCTTACCCCCCGGCCGCGCCAGGGCGAGATGGTTCTGACGCCGCCCAACAGCAACCTGCTGTTTGCGGATCGCGCTGCTGTTCCACTGCTGCGAGGCGCATTACCGGCAGGAAAACACCTGCTGATCAGCGCCGTGTGGGCCGGTGATCGCGCCGATTTTAGCCGCGCGTCGCTACCGCAGGTATCCATCAATGACCGGATTGTCAGCATCTGCACTGCCGCAGGCGACACGGCGGTCACATTAACCGAACTGCCGTGATGTTGAGGATGAAAGCATGAACACGACCACCACACGCCGTGCACAGCTCAAAATGAGCACGTTTATCTTTCTCTTTTTCTTTACCTGGTCTTCGAGTTTCGGGCTTTATGCGCTGTGGCTCAGCCAGAAAGTGGGGCTGGACAGTATTACCATCGGCAGCGTCTTCGCCATCAACGGCGTTTTCGCGGTGATCCTCAAGCCCATCTACGGCTACATCATGGACAAAATCGGCATGAGCAAATGGCTGCTCTATTTTGTCTGCGCGGTGTCAGCGCTGATGGCGCCGTTTTTTGTCTTCGTCTACCAGCCACTGTTGCTCAGCCACACCACCATCGGCATCGTCACTGGCGCGCTCTATCTGAGTCTGGGCTGGTATGCCGGAGTCGCGGCGTCTGAGTCCTACGCCGATCGTTTCAGCCGCTTGTACAACCTGGAGTTTGGCCGCATTCGCATGTGGGGCTCGCTGGGATGGGCGATGGCGGCGTCGGTGTCCGGCATCCTGTTTAACTTCACGCCGATGGCGAACTTTCTCCTCAGTAGCGGCACCTCGGTTCTGATGCTGCTGGTGCTGATCAGCCTGAAAATCGGCGACGCACAGTTGCACAGCAACAACGTGATTTCCGACAGCAAGATCGTCTTTAAAGACGTCATTCTGCTACTGCAAAACCGCAAGTTCTGGATGTTCAGCCTCTATGTGGCGGGCGTCGCATGGATGATGTTTATTGCCGAGCAGCAGTTCCCGCGCTACTTCGTGTCGTTTTTCACCACCAAAGAGCAGGGCAACGCCTGGTATGGTTATCTGAGCACCGTCCAGTCGGGCACGGAATTTATCATGATGATGTTTATCCCGTGGCTAGTGAATCAGTACGGCGCCAAAAAAGGCTTACTGTTCTGCGGGATGGTCGTTGGCGCACGGCTGATCGCCTCCGGCCTGACGACCGATCCTGTCGTGATTTCAATCATCAAACCGCTGTATGGCGTGGAGATCTCGCTGCTGCTGATCTCAGTCTTCAAATACATCGCCGAGCATTTTCACAAAAAAGTGAATGCCACCATGTATCTGCTGGGCTATCAGGCGATGATTTACGTGGGCTCGATCGTCGTCGCGCCGCCCGCCGGTTATCTGTATGACCGTATCGGCTTCGAGCATACCTATCTGCTGATGGGCAGTTGCGCCCTGCTGTTCACGCTGATTTCCGCTTTCACCCTGTCACGCTGCCACTCGGCGCGTGACACTGCCGCCCCGTTTACGCCTGTGCTGGATACCGTTCCCGCAGAGCCGTCGAAACATTAATTCAGGAGAGATTATGACCCGTTCTGTCGTTACCGAGCCGCTGCGCCCCGTTGAACTGCACGCTGTCGATCGCCTCGCGTTAAAAGCGCGTCTGGAGACCGCGTTGCAACGTGCCCTGCGCCAGCTTGATAAGAACATCGTGGCCTTTGGCGACCGCTTCCCGGGTGAAGCCTGCGAAAATGGCGTCTGGCCGCGCACGGAAAATGTCGAGTGGACCACCAGCTTCTGGCCCGGACAGCTGTGGCTGGCCTGGGAGTTGAGTGGTGAGGAGAAATACCGTCAGGCGGCGGAGCGCTATCTGCCCTCTTTCGTGGAGCGCATTGAAAAACGCATTGATACCGCGACGCACGATCTCGGCTTTCTCTATTCGCTCTCCTGCGTCAGCGCCTGGCGACTGACCGGCAACGAAACCGCCCGCCGCGCCGCACTACAGGCCGCCGATACGCTGATGGAACGCTTTAATCCGGTTGCCCGGATCATTCAGGCGTGGGGAGATTTAACCGATCCTGAGCAACAGGGGCGGATGATCATCGACTGCAATATGAACCTGCCGCTGCTGTACTGGGCCAGTGAGCAGACCGGCGACCCACGCTATGCCGACGCCGCGACAGCGCATGTGAATCAGGCGGCGAATTATATCGTACGCCCGGATGCCTCCACCTGGCACACGTACTACATGGACGTGACCACCGGCGAGCCACGCTTTGGCAATACCCACCAGGGTTACAGCGATACCTCCTGTTGGTCACGCGGTCAGGCGTGGGGCATTTACGGTTTCCTGCTGAGCTACCTGCACACCGGTGATAAACAAATGGTCGAACTTTCCCGCAGCCTGGCGCATTATTTCCTCAACCGTCTGCCGGACGATGACGTCTGTCACTGGGATCTGGCGTTACTCGGCACCGATGCCGTGCGCGACAGCTCAGCGGCGGCTATCGCGGCCTGCGGTTTGCTGGAACTGGTCAACACACTGCCGGTGCTGGATACGCATCGCGCCCATTATGAAGAGATGGCGCTGCGCATTATCGCCTCGTTGACCGAACACTATCTCAGCCGCGACGATGAACCGTGCGAAGGGCTGCTTAAACATTCGGTGTATCACATGGCGAGCGGCAAAGGTGTCGATGAGTGTTGTAGCTGGGGAGATTATTTCTATCTGGAGGCGCTGATCCGCGTCCGCCAGGTCTGGTCACTTTACTGGTAAGGAACAACATGAAAACCGTCGCTGTTTTGCTGGCGCCAGGCTTCGAAGAAGGCGAAGCCATCGTCACCATTGATATCCTGCGTCGCCTGAATATTCAGGTTGAGACGCTCTCCTGCGGGGACACCCGCGACGTCATCAGCTATCACACCATTCCGGTGATGGCGGATAACACGCTACAGGTCTGTTTTGACAAAACCTACGACGCGGTGGTGCTGCCTGGCGGTCCGCAGGGCAGCGTGTTTTTAGGCAACAGCGACAACGTGGTGGCCTTTGTTCGCCGTCACGATGATCTCGGTAAGCTGATTTGCCCGATCTGCTCGGCGGCAGCGCGGGTGCTGGCAAAGAACGGCTTGCTGAAGGGGCGTCGCTATACCTGTTCCGGGGATTTATGGCAACAGGTCACCGATGGCGTCTATGTCGATGCCGATGTGGTGGAGGATGGTAATCTGCTGAGCGGCAGAGGTCTGGGGCGGGTGTTTGATTTTGCGCTGACACTGGCCGCGCGGCTGGAAGGTGATGAGATGCCCGCACGCGAACACGCCGGGCATATTTATTACCCGTGGATTATTTAAACTTCGCCTGCTGATACAGGGTGTCCCACATGCCGAGCACCAGCGCCTGATCGCGCGGTGACAGTTCGCCTGCATGAATCGCGTTCTCAAGGCTGTGGGTCACTTTCTGATAAACAGCTTCCGGGGAGTGATCATCTCCGGCTTCCAGCTCTGCCACCGCCAGCGTCAGGTGGCCACGCAGATAGCCACTGGCGAACAGTTCGTCATCGCTGGCGTGCTCAACCATGTCATCAATCAGCGCCAGGATACGGGTTTCAAATTCTGCGATCATCTTCTTTCCTCAGTTTAAATCTTCCGGCCACGGGAAGTGTTCCGCCGTCATTTCCGGCGTCTGGTAATAATTCTGTAAAGCCCTGATGAAACGCGCCGGACGCGCCGGGATCCCCTCCGCGAGGTAAGTCATCACCTGCGCATGTACCCGCCGCTGAAACACGATGCGATCAGGTTCAACGTCGCCTTCCAGGTTGTCGCAACTGACGTTAAACGGGAAGCCCGCCGCCACGCAAAACAACCAGTCAAACGCCTGCGGTTTCACCTCAACATCTTCAAACTGGCTTTGGGTGGCGGCATCACGCCCGTCCGGGCAGTACCAGTAGCCAAAGTCCACCAGTTTGCGCCGCGCTTCACCCGCGATGCACCAGTGCGAAATCTCATGCAGCGCGCTGGCATAAAAGCCGTGGGCGAAGACGATCCGGTTGTACGGTGCGTCGTCATCAGCAGGAAGATAGATCGGTTCGTCGTCGCCTTTAATCAGACGGGTATTAAAATCATCGGCGAAACAGCGGTCAAAAATGTCGATCAGCTGTTGATAATGATGTTGCTGTTCCATTAGTTGATCCCCAGCCACTGAAGGATTTCGGCCCCGTGGCTGTCATAAAGAAGTTTGGCACTCATCACGGCGGATACCACCACGATCATCGGGCGAATCAGCGACTGCCCTTTACTCAGTACCAGCCGCGAGCCCATGCGCGCCCCCAGAAACTGCCCGGCCATCATCACAAAACCGGTGGCCCAGATGACTTTGCCGCCCAGCATAAACAGCAGCAGCCCGCCGATGTTTGATGTGGCGTTCAGCACTTTGGCATGCGCGGTTGATTTGGCGAGGTTGAACCCGGCCAGCGTCACAAACGCCAGGGCATAAAAAGACCCTGCCGCAGGGCCGAAAAAACCGTCGTAGAAACCGACACAGCCGCCCGCGACCAGCGCAAACGGCAGACCGTGCAGCCGACGCTGCCGGTCATTTTCGCCGAGCTTAGGCATCAGCAGAAAATAGAGACCGATGCCAATCACCAGCAACGGCAGGATTTGCCGCAGTATCTCTGATTGTACGTGCTGCACCAGCAGCGCACCAGTGGTTGAGCCGATGAACGTCATCAGGATATTGAGCTTTTGATCCGCAAGATTCACCACTTTACGGCGAACAAAGTAGAACGACGCGGAGATGGAGCCGCCGCAGGCCTGCAGCTTGTTGGTCGCCAGCGCCTGCGCCGGTGACATTCCTGCCGCCATCAGCGCCGGGATGGTCAACAGACCGCCGCCGCCCGCCAGTGAATCAATAAACCCTGCCACCAGTGCAATAAAAAAAAGCGTCACCAGCACGAGCGGTGACACCATAAATATCTCTACGAAATTTTCCATTTAGAGTACGTGTTCGTCCAGTAATGCCTGACAGGAAGGCGGCAGCGGAGGCGGCGTCTTCTTCACAGGTTTGGTTGATCCCGGTTTTGGTGGTTCAAACCAGCTTTGCAGTTCCGCACCACAGCCGTCTCCCGGCGGTGGCGGTGCCTGATCTACACACTCGAGACTGTTCGCCGGGCAGCGCAACCGCACATGCATATGCGCGCGATGCTGGAACCACGGGCGAACTTTGCGCAGCCAGTCACGATCGGTACCGGCATCGAGGCAGAGTTGCTGTTTAATCGCCGCATTGACGAAAATCCTCGTGACGTCGTTATCTTTCGCCGCCAGCTTGATCATGCTACTGATTTCCGGTTTCCACAGTGACGGCACCACATGCCTGCCATCTGCGGCGACCAGATCCAGCGCCTGCGGTCTCATCAATTGTGATGCGGTCCAGCGTGTTTTCGGCAACTGCAGGAAGATATCGACGTCGAGGCCACTCTGATGGCTGGCGTGCCCGCCGTTAAAGCGCCCGCCCGCTGGCATGCCCATATCACCGACCAGCACCGTGCCGAGCCCCAGGTTATATACCTGATTGCTGAGACGCTGAATGAAGAGAACCAGATCGGGATGACCGAAGTAGCGCAACTGCGCGGTGCGCATCACCTGATAGTTATCCGACTGCAACGGCAGCGCCTCGGCGCCAACGATGCAGCCATTGGAGAACGCGCCAATCGACTGCGCACTGCCGCCGATCGGCTGGGTGATTTTCTGCCATGGCGTTGCCGCCAGAGCGGTCGTGGTTGCCAGCAATGCCAGCAGCGCTACAACGATGTTTTTCATGTTTACCAGCGAGGAATCGAGGTCGTCACGTCCGCGTTTTGCGCACGCTGACGCATAAAGTGATCCATCAACACAATCGCCAGCATAGCTTCGGCGATTGGCACCGCACGGATCCCGACACAGGGATCGTGACGCCCTTTGGTGATCATTTCCACTTCATCACCCTGGCGATTTATCGTCCGCCCCGGCACGGTAATGCTGGAGGTGGGTTTCAGCGCGATATTCGCCACAATCTGCTGACCGCTGCTGATACCGCCAAGAATACCGCCTGCATGGTTGCTCTGGAATCCGGCTTTGGTGATCTCGTCGCGGTTTTCGCTACCGCGCAGATTCACCACACCAAACCCGTCGCCGATTTCAACGCCTTTCACCGCGTTAATGCTCATCATCGCATGAGCGATGTCCGCATCCAGGCGATCGAACACCGGCTCACCGAGTCCTGGCGGTACGCCGTCGGCAACCACGGTCACTTTCGCGCCGATGGAATCGCCCTCTTTTTTCAGCCCACGCATCAGTTCATCGAGGGCCTCGAGTTTATCCGGGTCCGGGCAGAAAAACGGGTTCTGCTCAACCTGCGACCAGTCTTTGATCGCCAGCGGAATGTCGCCCATCTGCGTCAGGCAACCGCGAATAACAATGCCGAATTTTTCGGCGAGAAACTTTTTGGCGATAGCGCCAGCCGCCACGCGCATGGCCGTTTCACGGGCGGAAGAACGCCCGCCGCCGCGATAGTCGCGCAGACCGTATTTCTGTTCATAGGTGTAATCAGCGTGCCCCGGGCGGAACAGATCCTTGATGGCGCCGTAATCCTGCGAGCGCTGATCGGTGTTTTCAATCAGCAGACCAATGCTGGTGCCGGTGGTGACCCCTTCAAACACGCCGGAGAGAATTTTGACCTGGTCCGGCTCGCGACGCTGCGTGGTGTAGCGGGACGTGCCAGGGCGACGGCGGTCGAGATCGTGTTGCAGGTCGGCCTCGGTCAGCGGAATGCCTGGCGGCACGCCGTCCACAATACAACCGAGGGCCAGACCGTGCGACTCACCGAACGTGGTCACACGGAAGAGTTGTCCAATTGTGTTTCCTGCCATTACGGCTCCGAATTATCGTTATTAATCTTTATAGAGACTGAAGTGTTCGCGCGCAGCCACCAACTGTGCTTTGGTCAGCATAAAGACGCCGTCACCGCCATTTTCAAACTCAAGCCAGGTGAACGGGACGTCCGGGTACTGCGCTATCAGATGTACCATGCTGTTCCCGACTTCACAAATCAGAATGCCATCGTCGCTGAGATAATCCGGCGCATTGCCGAGGATCCGGCGGGTCAGTTTCAGCCCGTCAGTGCCGGACGCCAGCCCCAGTTCCGGTTCATGGCGATATTCGCCCGGCAGATCAGCCATGTCTTCCGCATCGACATACGGCGGGTTAGTCACGATAAGATCGTACTGCGTTCTTGGCAGGTCGCGGAAAAGATCGGAACGAATCGGCGTGACGTGGTGAATCAGACCATGATCGTCAATGTTCTGCTCAGCCACCTGCAGCGCGTCCGTGGAGATATCAACGGCGTCCACTTCCGCTTCCGGGAAAGCATACGCGCAGGCAATCGCGATGCAGCCGCTACCGGTGCACATATCAAGAATATGCTGTGGCTGATGTTGGATCAGGCCGCTGAAATGGTTGTTAATCAGTTCGCCAATCGGTGAACGCGGCACCAGCACGCGCTCATCGACATAAAATTCATGACCGCAGAACCAGGCTTTATTGGTGAGATAGGCCACCGGAATGCGCTCGTTGACGCGGCGGATCACCCGCTCAACAATGCGGTGTTTCTCGCTGGAAGTCAGGCGCGCGGTATGCATGTCTTCCGGGATATCCAGCGGCAGATAGAGCGACGGCAGCACCAGCTGGACGGCTTCATCCCACGGGTTATCGGTGCCGTGACCGTACCAGATATTGGCGGCACTAAAGCGGCTGACGGACCAGCGCAGCATGTCCTGAATGGTTTGCAGCTCATTCACTGCTTCATCAACAAAAATTTTATCCACGCTTTCCTCCAGGGCACGCATCGCGTTATTTTCGGCGGCTAGTTTGCCACGAAGACGCCGAGAAATCAGCACTCTTGCTTATCTCAAACCAGGAAAAAACACGTTTTTCCTGCCCGATGCGCAACGAGTCGGGTAAACTACCTGAAAGAAAAGATGAGAGTCACTAATGAAAAAGAAACCCTCGCTCAGCGTGGAGGACAAGACGCTGTTCCGGCAACTGATGGTCGGGACGCAGCAGATTAAACAGGACACCATCGTTCATCGCCCGCAGCGTAAGAAAATCAACGACGTGCCAGTGAAGCGCTTATTGCAGGAACAGGCAGACGCAACCCACTATTTTTCGGATGAGTTTCAGCCGCTGCTGAACACCGAAGGCGCAGTGAAATATGTGCGTGACGACGTCAGCCATTTTGAGCTGAAAAAACTGCGGCGCGGAGATTACTCGCCAGAACTGTTTCTTGATTTGCACGGATTAACACAGTTGCAGGCGAAGCAGGAGTTAGGGGCGCTGATCGCCGCCTGCCGTCGGGAACATGTTTATTGCGCCTGCGTGATGCACGGCCACGGGAAACATATCCTTAAACAGCAAACCCCGCTGTGGCTGGCGCAGCATCCGCATGTAATGGCTTTTCATCAGGCGCCAAAAGAGTACGGCGGCGACGCCGCGCTGCTGGTGCTGATTGAAGTCGAAGAGTGGCAACCGCCGGAATTACCCTGAAACAAAAAGCGGGAAGCACAAGGCTTACCCGCTTTTTCGCTTTGCAGAAATCGCTGTTAAATAGCTTTCGCCATTCGCAGATTACAAGGGCTCATCTGCCAGTTAAATACCCCGCGCCCGTCGGCTTCGAGGGTCACATTTGCAATTGCTGATGTCGTAAACATCGGCGGTGTTTCACCCGGGCACAGTTCTGCCACCAGGTAGCCCACTAACGGTAAGTGGGAAACCACCAGCGCAGACGCTACGCCTTCGTTAGCCAGCGTTTGTAAGTACGCGCTGACCAGTCCAACATCACCGCAGGGTGTCAGTTCTGGCAGAACATCGACCTCTTTGGGGAGATTCAGGCACTCCCTGACAATATCCAGCGTTTGTTCAGCACGCAGAAACGGACTGACCAGTACACGCTCTACATCCACTTTTTGGCCTTTCAGCCAGGTTGCCATCAGACGGGATTCATCACAACCGCATACCGTAAGTGGGCGAACCGAGTCACTGGCTGCTTCGAGAGCAGCGTCGCCGTGACGCATAATGAAAACTTGCATATTGCACCGCTTTTGTTAAACAGAAGCACCAGGCATACCCCACGTCATGACATCGTCATGTCAGAGGGTAACCCGATGGCCGGGCATTGTGCCTTATCCATCCAACGAATGAAACGTTGTGTTTTACCTTAATGGCGTAAGTATAGTCAATCTCTGTTTACATTTTCGCCAGGGGTGTACGCTACCGTCGACGGATTACCCTTTTTTAGACCTCAACTTAGCGCGTCAGTTTCCTTAGCGGGCCAAAAGGTCTGCCCTTGCTCTGCCATACGCAACAGAGGTTCACAGGGCGTAAACCGCGGGCCATACTGCGCCGCAAGCCGTTGCAGAATCGCAACCACTTCACCCGCCCCCAGCGAATCCATATAACGGAACGGGCCACCCAGGAAGGGCGGAAAACCGATACCAAACACCGCACCGATGTCACCATCACGCGCGCTGCGCACCACGCCTTCATCGAAGCAGCGAGCCGCTTCATTCAGCATCATCATCACGCAACGTTCCGCCGCCTGCTGCGGTGAAATGGCGCTCTGCGGAGCCGATACGCCGACTAACGAGTAGATAGCCGGATCAGGCTGTTTTTTGCTTTTACGCCCTTTTGCGGCGTAAAGATAGAAACCCCGACTATTTTTTCTGCCTTTGCGATCGTCATTCAAAATTGCACTTATGATGTTTGCAGGCGGGCTAAAACGTTCTCCATAGGCCGCCTCCAGTACAGGGATAATTTTAGTGCCGGTATCGATTCCCACCTCATCCAAAAGTTGGATCGGGCCGACCGGGAAGCCATACTTCACCAGCGCTTTATCAATGGCATCAATGCGTTGCCCTTCCGTCAGCAGGCGCATCGCTTCGTTAATGTACGGCGCAAGAATGCGGTTCACGTAAAAACCGGCTTTATCGGCAACGACGATCGGCGTTTTGCCCTGTTTTTTTGCCAGTTGCACGGTAGTGGCAATGGTGCGCGCCGACGTTCCGGCATGGGGGATCACCTCCACCAGCGGCATTTTTTCTACCGGGCTGAAAAAATGCAGACCGATCACCTGTTCCGGCCGCTGCGCCCCGGCAGCGATATCGCCAATCGGCAGCGATGACGTATTAGACGCAAACACCGTATGCGGCGCGCAATGCTGTTCGACTTCCGCCACCATCTGCTGTTTCAGCGCCAGATCCTCAAACACCGCCTCAATAACCACGTCACGCTGCGAAAAACCGCGATAGTCCGTCGTACCGCTAATCAGCGCCAGCTGGCTGTCGCGCTCAGTGGCTTTGATATGGCGGCGGCGCACCTTTTTATCAAGCAAGTCCCAGCTGTACTTCAGTGCGTGATTGATTCCCTTCGCATTAATGTCTTTGATGCGAACAGGCAACTTTCCTTTACAGGCGGTGACGAAAGCAATGCCGCCACCCATCAGACCGCCGCCCAGCACGCCCACGGTGCGCAACGGCCCTGCGTCTGCGCTGGCGCCGGGATCTTTTTTCAGTTCGGTACTGGCAAAGAAAATACTGCGCAGCGCCCGGGATTGCGGCGTCATTGCCAGCTCGCCAAATGCGTGTGCTTCCGCTTCATAACCGCTACGGCTCCCCTGCGCTAACCCGGTTTCGATCACCTGTAAAATGCGTTCTGTTGCCGGGTAGTTGCCCTGCGTTTTTTGTGCGGTTTTCTTACCGACGATGCGGAACAGCACCGCGCGGCCCAACGGCCCGGCGAGAACACGTTCTCGCACCGGCAAATGGCGATGGCCCGGCTTGCCCTTTTTCACCTGTTCAACAGCGGCGTCCAGCAGAATGGCGCGCGGAACGACATCATCCACCAGCCCGGCTTTTAACGCCTGACGCGGACGCAGCTGTTTGCCGGTGAGGATCATCTCCAGCGCGGTGCTGACACCCACCAGACGCGGTAAACGCTGCGTGCCGCCAGAACCCGGCAACAAACCGAGCTGCACTTCCGGCAACCCCAGCACCGTTTTGCTGTCATCGGTACAAATGCGTGAGTGACAGGCCAGCGCCAGCTCCAGCCCACCGCCAAGACAGGCACCGTGGATCGCCGCCACGACCGGGAACGGCAGCGCATGGATTTCGGCCATCATCTGCTGGCCCTGTACCGACAGCCCTTCGGCCTCTTTCGCCGTTTTGCAGTTGCCGATCATGTTGATATCGGCTCCGGCGATAAAGTTGTCTTCTTTGGCGGAGATAAACACCACGCCGAGCAGATCTTTGTTTTCGCGCAGCTGACGCAGGATCTCACGCACCTGGCCGCCGAACTCCGCTTTCAGGGTGTTCATCTTTTCGCCTGGCACATCGATGGTGATCACCGCCACGTTGTCCGGGCGAATTTCAAGCGTAAATGCAGACGTCGTTGTCATTATTCAGCCTCCAGAACCATTGCTGAACCCAGACCACCCGCGGCACACGCGGTAACCAGCCCCAGTCCGCCGCCGCGTCGACGCAGTTCATGCAGCGTCTGCGTGATCATGCGCGCGCCTGTCGCGGCGAACGGATGTCCGTAGGCGATTGACCCGCCCAGCACGTTAAATTTGCTGTCGTCGACCTCGCCGGTCGCCTGGGAACGCCCCAGCACCTCGCGGGCAAAACGATCGCTGCCGAGCAGTTGCAGGTTGGCCAGCGTCTGTGCGGCGAACGCTTCGTGCATATCAAACAGGGTCAGGTCGTTTAAGGTGATCCCGGCGCGCTCCAGCGCCAGCGGCGTCGCCCATGCCGGGCCAAGCAGCATGTCCTGCTTCACGTCGATGGCGGTAAACGCATAGCTGCGCAGATAACCCAGCGGGGTCAGGCCCAGTTCTTTCGCGCGGGATTCGGTCATCAGGATCACCGCCGCCGCACCATCGGTCAGCGGTGTGCTGTTAGCCGCCGTCACCGTGCCGTGTTTGCGGTCAAACGCCGGGCGCAATTTCGCGTAATCCGCCAGCGTGGAATTGTTACGGACGTTGTTGTCCCGCTCGATGGGATCGCGAAACGGCGGCGCGTAAGCGGTCATCACTTCGTCGGCCAGTTTGCCGTCCGCCCATGCCTGTGCCGCATACTGATGCGAGCGGTGTGCCAGTGCATCCTGCTGCTCACGCGTGATGCCATAGGTTTTTGCCATTTGCTCGGCGGTATCGCCCATCCGCAGCCCTGTGGAATATTCAGCTACCGCAGGCGGCACTGGCAGCAGATCGCGCAAACGCAGACGAGAGAAGAGTTTCAGCCGCTGACCCAGCGTGCGGGCTTTATTCGCATCCACCAGCGTCCGCGCCAGTTTTTTGCTGACGCCAATCGGCAATACGGAAGAGGAGTCGGCGCCACCGGCGATCCCGGCGCGGATAGTGCCCGCCATCAGGCTCTCGGCGACATTGGCCACCGCCTGAAAGCTGGTCGCGCAGGCGCGGCTGACGCTGTAAGCATCGGTATGCACGCTCATGCCGGTTCCCAGTACGATTTCACGGGCAATGTTGGGCGCTTCCGGCATCTGAACCACCTGGCCAAACACCAGTTGTTCAATCACTTCCGGTGGAATTTCGCTGCGAGCCAGCATCTCCCCCACGACCATTTTTCCCAGATCGATCGCCGGGACGCCATGAAAGACGGTGGCCTGACGCGCAAAAGGGGTACGCAACCCGCTGACAATGGCAATGCGATCGCCCTGGCGGGTGATTAGCGGTAATGCCTGACTCATAACACTCCCCTGTTAACCGATAAAACGCTAGTGGTCTGACCTGATAACATACTTAACTAATTTTTTACATTTAGCCAATCAGGGAAGCGAAAAAATGGGAGCTAAAACACATAGGGAAAAAGTTGGGTGAGAAAATGAAAACGCCCCTGTCGTGCAGAGGCGTTCGGGCGGGATTAACGCAGACCGAGCTGGAAAATCAGCGTTTCAGCTTCGCAGCAGAATACAAAATCGATATCCAGTTGCACACCACCGTTCACTTCCGTGAAGGTCGGGGTGATCTTACAGGGTTCAGATTCCACGCCGCGCGCTTTCGCGCTCAGCTGCGCCAGCGTCTCTTCTGCTTCTGCGCGATTGGCGAAAACACGACTGTACGATGCGGTGCAATCGGTGTTGTCCATAATGGTGCCAACATCCATACAGCAGCAAACAGGGGTTTCATCAGCACTGCATTTACTCATTGTAGATTTCCTCTGCATTTGCACCCAGGGTGCCAGATAAACAATGCTGATATTTTACGCCCCGAAAAGTGTGCTCTCCAGTTGATTATGTGCTGAATGCGTATTTGTGAGTTAAATCACAATTAAAAATGATCTAAAACAAAAACCACCCTCATTTGTGTAACAAGATTCCCCGGTTTTTGCCACCGGGATCGCGTTTTTGAGATCACAATTGAAAAATCTCATAAACAAAGTTGCAACATTTCATCTGGTCAGACCTATACTCTGCGCACTGGTCTGATTTCTCTGAATCACTCCAGACCCTACACTTCGCGCTTCTGTTACGGCATGTAACAAATTTTGAATAAAAAAACTCATTGAGGTTATGGTCATGAGCCAGAAAACCCGGTTTACCAAGTCTGCTCTCGCAGTCGCAGTGGCACTAGTTTCAACACACGCCTGGTCTGCAGGTTTCCAGCTAAACGAGTTCTCGACATCTGGCCTTGGCCGCGCCTATTCAGGCGAAGGCGCCATTGCGGATGACGCAGGTAACGTCAGCCGCAACCCGGCACTGATTACCATGTTCGATCGCCCGACATTCTCCGCGGGTGCTATCTATATTGATCCGGATGTGAATATTACCGGTAAATCATTGACGCCAGGTGGCAACACCAATGCGGACAATATCGCGCCGACCGCCTGGGTTCCTAACATTCACTTTGTGGCGCCAATTAACGATCAGTTTGGTTGGGGCGCGTCTGTAACCTCTAACTACGGTCTGTCCACCGAGTTCAACAATAACTACGCGGCGGGTGAATACGGCGGTAAAACCGATCTGGAAACCATCAACCTGAACCTGAGCGGCGCGTATCGGCTGAACAATAACTGGAGCTTCGGCCTCGGTTTCAACGCCGTGTATGCGGATGCGAAAATCGAACGCTACGCGGGCGAGCAGACGGCTGGCGCAGGTCTGGCGGCGCCGGGCACCCAGATTGCCAAACTGAAAGGGGACGAGTGGGGCTTTGGCTGGAACGCCGGTATCCTGTATGAGCTGGACAAAAACAACCGCTATGCGTTGACCTACCGCTCTGAAGTGAAAATCGATTTCGACGGCGACTATAAGAGCAACATCAACTCCCTGGCAAACGGTCTTCCGGGTGCAGGCACCGCCTTCCCGTGGGGCACTTCCGGCTCGACCATTCCGGGTTCTCTGAGCCTGCATCTGCCGGAAATGTGGGAAATCTCTGGTTACAATCGCGTGGCGCCGCAGTGGGCTGTTCACTACAGCGTGGCGTACACCAGCTGGAGCCAGTTCCAGGAGCTGAAAGCGACCGGTTCTCAGGGTCAGACGCTGTTCTATAAAGACGAAGGCTTTAAAGACTCTTACCGCATCGCGCTGGGTACCACCTATTACTACGATGATAACTGGACATTCCGTACCGGTATCGCGTTCGATGACAGCCCGGTTCCGGCGAACAACCGTTCTATCTCCATCCCGGATCAGGACCGTCTGTGGCTGAGCGCCGGGGCAACCTATGCGTTCAACGAAGATGCCTCTGTTGATGTGGGCGCGTCCTACATGCACGGCCAGCACGTGACCATCGAGGAAGGCCCATACACCTTCCGTTCTGAAGGTAAAGCCTGGCTGTTCGGTACCAACTTCAACTACCGCTTCTGATAAGAAGTGCTGTAATGCCAGCCAGCTAAGGATCGTTTGAACGCTCCAGTCGCTGTGTAAGAATCCGTAATCTCTCCATGGATTACGGATTTTTTTATGCTACTCAGCCCGGCTCTCAATACCGTACATAAGTTGCCTATGGCCTGTCAGATGGAAGTGACCAGTCTGGGTGAGCTGATTCATAGTCATGGTTTTTCTCCGCCAGTGTGAATTACGTCTTCGTATCGTCTGGCGATTTCGAATTAGATATTGTAAATTCACCTGAAAAACCATATTTATGTAGTGGGCATTTTGTCCGTATACTTCAAAGACCATTGGTGTCAGGTCGCTTCTTCATACAACCAGGAGCTGCCTTCAGTCTACAGCACATTTAAAAAGGAGTTTATTGTGAGCTTTAATATTTTTTTAAGTTTAACTGGAGATCAGCAGGGTCTGATATCAGCTGGATGTAACTCTTTGGATTCAATTGGTAATAAATACCAGAAGAATCATTTTGACGAAATACTGGTACTGTCTTTAAATCATAGCATATCCCGGGAGGAGAACTGTAATCATCACCCGATAGAATTTATAAAACCTATAGATAAATCCTCCCCACTAATAGGGGTTGCTGTGTCCAACAATGAAAAACTTACCGCTGTTTTTGAAATCCACTGGCTGAATCAGGCCGGAATGATGGAGGTTTTTTATAAAGTCAAATTGACAAATGCCACCATCACCAATGTAAGCTCAACTTACCCGCATGTAATTAATAGCTCAGAGATAATGCCATATGAACAAATATCTCTTAAATATGAATCAATCTCATGGGAGCACAAGGTAGCAGGAACATCCGGTTACAGTTTGTGGGCCGATCGGGTTTTCTAATGTTTTTATTGTTTACATTAAATTGCCTGAATGCAGGCAATTTAATGTAGTTTAAACCGTTTCTCCAGCGCGCCTGTTATAATATTACTTAGATAAAACGCAAGCATACCGCCCAAAATTGTAAGTGGGAAGAGATAATCTTTTGTAAAAGAACCAACAACCACGATAATTATCACAAGAAAAATTAAAAATAATAGCAAATTAATCATTTGCAACGAGAGTATCCCAAATATCTTAAACATAATCATCACCTTTTGTTAATAATTTCTGCTAAAGCAATCATCAATTCATCAGCATTGGTACTGTCTTTTGAAGTGGATACATTAATTAATGGATCAATTTTATCCGCTATAATAAAATAAAGCATTTCAATTTCCTGAGAGTACAGGATATCATAAATAATCCTGTTTTCCCGTCTCAATTTTCTCGCTGCTATGGCTGCCTTCTCAAAATAGCTATATATCTGAAACGCTGTCAGCATTCGTGCAACAGTTTTTCTCATAAGGAGAACGACTTCAGGCGATCTTGCTATTCTGATTGATACTATAGTAATGATGAGTTCAATTATTGCAATTTTCACCGCTGCTTTTATCGCCTGGCTTGCTATGGTATCAGTTAGTTTATTTGCAAACTCATGATATCTTTCAGTGAAATCCTTTTTAACCCTTGCAGGCATTTTTGCAAACAAGAATTTCACGATGGTGACGGTCATATCATAAATGACATCATGCTTAGTTAGTAAGGAGTAAATAGCGAACATCATCCGCTTATCTTCGGCTCGAACCATATTACCATATGCTAACAGGAGATCCCTATGTTTCAGTCCTATAGAGGCATCTATCCCAAGGGGGGATGAATTCAACATTACCAGAGTGCGCAGCGTACCAGTTTCAATATCTCTTACTCCATCCCGCAAAGCACCGCCTGTTTTTTGTATAAATGCGTCAAAGTACTTCGCTAATACATAATTTGATGATTGGATAATTTCAGCGGGTAATTTAGTATCTTCCATATACTTATATCCCTTATAATTCACATATTTTATGCCATTGAAAAACGGTCTTATAATCAATAGGCTATTCAAAGTAATCTGAATCAGTTCATGTGACTACCTTTCCTGGTATTCTGATGTACAATCCAGAATCATTTATTATATCGGCAATAGCTGTTTCCATCCACTAATTGTGTTTTAGCGCTTATGGGATCTCATAAATCGCATGCGAGAACCGACTATAAATAACTCATACAGTCCGGAGTGGTAATTACTTAAGAACACCATTACATGACGGCGCAACTGAGTCTGCGACCTGCAATATCACAGAGGAAAATCCCGAAGATAATAAATGAGATACTGACAATGGCGGAGAGTTTTGCCCTGTCGACACACAGGGTGCGATACTATTCGCGCGCAATAAAAAAGAAGCCGTAACGCTACGCATTACGGCTTCCTTCAGGGTTTAACTGACAAGCATCAGCGTCACCAGCTCACCCTTTTTCTTTGCCGATTCGATTACTCGGAATCGATCTCTTTCAGTTCGTCCTGAATCGCCTGCGCGTTCGGGTTCTCTTCCGGCTTCAACTGACCACCACTGGCGATAAAATCGTGACGCTGAAAATACGCTTCACGCACGGTGATGTAAGGATCGGAAGACTGACGCAGCAGGCCGTCGGAATCCAGCAACTGTGCGCGCGTTTCGATACCTTCCACCGCCCATTTACCGATAGACATCGGCCAGGTCAGCCACGACAGCACCGGATACAGGCCATCCGCCATGTCGCCGCCCTCATCACGCAGCGTAAAGCTGCCATAGAACGGAAGCTGCATATACGGCCCATAGCCCACGCCATAATGACCGAGCGTACTGCCGAAACGGTGCGGTTCCACGCGCTGGAGTTTTTCGTTAGCCATGCCAGCGACATCCATCAGGCCGCCCATCCCCAGCAGGGTGTTAAGGAAGAAGCGCGTAAAATGCACCATCCCCTGATACGGATCGCCTTTCAAGAAGTAGTTGACCATGATGGCCGGTTCTTCGAGGTTGCTGGTGAAATTGCTCACACCGTTGCGCGCTGGCTGCGGGATGTAATCACGCCACACCACCGCCACAGGGCGCACAACATACGGGTCCAGTACGTTAAAGTTGAAGCTGTACATGGTGCGGTTGAACCCTTCAAACGGATCTGAACGACCCTGCTGTTGCTCACCGGAACTGGCGCAACCCACCAGTAATGTCGCACCCAGCGCCAGCGCTGACAGGCGAAATTTCATAGAGGTCTCCCTGATTAGTATGGCTCGTGCTGATTGCCGTCCATGACGGAACCGTTTGAAATTCCGTCTTATGTTAGCCGCAAATTGTAACAGCGCACGGCATGAAGTCTATATCCGAAAAGGCAGACATCAGCGTTCAGCATAGCGTGGAGCGAGTCATCTCAGCTCTGAGGTGATTTTATACATATTTTGACATACCCGTATCGCTATTCTTGCCATCCGGGCAAATTAAGAATTACGCCCTCCCGCCCCGTTCGAAAAAACCACTACGCTTACAACTGGCCCATCCTGCGGAGTATTACCGATATGCCTCAACCCAAAGACGACAAAATCGATAAGCACACCGACGATCTGAAAGTGGAAAGCGACGAGAAATTACAGGGAAAAGAGATAGAACTTGATGAGGAGCGGTTGCCGTCGCGCGCGATGGCGATTCATGAGCATATTCGTCAGGATGGGGAAAAAGAGCTGGAACGCGACGCGATGGCGCTGCTGTGGTCGGCCATCGCCGCCGGGCTGTCAATGGGCGCGTCGCTGCTGGCGAAGGGGATTTTTCATGTCCATCTGGCAGACCTGCCTGGCGGCTTTCTGCTGGAGAACCTCGGTTATACCTTCGGCTTTATTATTGTCATCATGGCCAGACAGCAGTTGTTTACCGAAAACACAGTGACCGCGGTACTGCCGGTGATGCATAACCCGACGGCCGGTAACGTCGGTCTGCTGATGCGCCTGTGGAGCGTGGTGCTGCTCGGTAATATTATCGGCACCGCCATCGCCGCGTGGGCATTTGAATATATGCCAATATTTAATGAGGAGACCCGCGACGCGTTTGTCGGCATCGGTATGAAGGTGATGGAAAACACCCCCGGCGAGATGTTCGCCAATGCCATTATTTCCGGCTGGATCATCGCCACCATGGTGTGGATGTTTCCCGCTGCCGGTGCCGCGAAAATCGTGGTGATCATCCTCATGACGTGGCTTATCGCGCTGGCAGACACCACGCATATTGTGGTCGGTGCGGTTGAGATTTTTTACCTGATCTTTAACGGCACGATCTCCTGGTACGATTTTATCTGGCCGTTCGCCCTGCCGACGCTGGCGGGCAATATTTGCGGCGGCACCTTTATCTTCGCCCTGCTCAGCCACGCGCAGATCCGTAACGATATGAGCACGAAACAAAAAGAGGAAACGCGTCTGCGACAGCAGGCGAAAGAAGAAGAAAAGTAAGGCGGTGGCGAGAGTTTGAGCATTCAGCCGCGCAGCCACTTAACGCCCCGGTTGAAAAACGCTATACTCGTGCCGCTTCGTCCCCTTAGTTAAATGGATATAACGAGCCCCTCCTAAGGGCTAATTGCAGGTTCGATTCCTGCAGGGGACGCCAGGATACTGTCCACGAACGTACATCAAAGTCTATTTTTCCCCTTAACTTTAAATCACTTACTATCAAACATAGTCTATCAAAGGTTACCGGGTTATACAGGCATCCACATTGCTTTGTTGGTATGACTGTTGGTATTGTAAGTTCGATAATCAAGATACCAACAGCGGGGTAGTTCCAATGGCGCTAACAGAGGTAAAAGTCAGAAAGGCGAAACCTGCAGAAAAACCCGTCAAGCTAACTGATGGAAATGGCATGCATCTCTTGATTCACCCGACAGGTTCCAAGTACTGGCGACTCCAGTATCGCTTCGGAGGAAAACAGAGAATGTTGGCTCTGGGTGTTTACCCAGATGTGTCTTTGTCAGAAGCCCGACGTAGAAGGGACGAAGCAAGACAACTCATTGCCAACAATGTTGACCCAGGTGAACAGAGAAAAGCAGATAAGATTGAAGAAAAAGGTTTGCTCACCTTTGAGACTGTGGCTCGTAACTGGCATTCAAGCAACAGAACCTGGTCTGAAAGTCACCGAACTACGGTATTGAACAGCTTAATCACTCACCTGTTTCCAGTAATTGGTAAACGAAATATCTGTGAACTAAAAACTCGTGATCTGCTGGTACCATTAAAGAAAGCTGAAGCTACGGGACATCTTGAATTGGCTGCTCGTTTACAGCAAAGAATCACAGCAATCATGCGATATGCTGTACATAATGCATTAATTGAACAAAACCCTGCCTACGACCTGGCAGGTGCTGTAATTACAGCCAAGAGCAATCATCGCCCTGCCCTTCCGCTTGAACAGCTTCCAGCTCTTCTTAAACGGATTGATGCTTATAAAGGCAAAGGTATCACTCAAATCGCGGTTCAGTTGACTCTGCTTACCTTTATTCGTTCCAGCGAATTAAGATTCGCTCGCTGGTCAGAAGTGAATTTCAAAAACTCGTTATGGACGATCCCAGCGGAGCGACAGGAGTTGAAAGGGGTAAGGTTTTCGGGAAGAGGTTCAAAAATGAAAACTCCTCACCTTGTACCTCTCAGTAATCGAGCCAAAATTCTGCTCGAAAGGCTCCATATTATCAGTGGTGATAAAGATCTTATGTTCATTGGTTTTAGTCGTGATGATAAACCAATCAGCGAAAATACCGTAAACAAGGCTCTTCGCACGATGGGTTACGACACACGAACAGAAGTTTGTGGTCATGGTTTTCGAACCATGGCTTGTAGTGCATTGATTGAGTCAGGGTTATGGTCAAGAGACGCAGTTGAACGTCAAATGAGCCACCAAGAGCGTAACTCAGTTCGGGCTGCATACATTCATAAAGCAGAGCACCTCGAAGAGAGAAAACTTATGCTGCAATGGTGGGCAGACTACCTTGATGCCAACAAAGAAGAACACATTACACCGTTTGAATTCGCCCAAAGTAAAAAATAGGATTTAAAGGCCACGGATGGCTTTAATCATCTTTTGATGAATTGGTATTTTCAGGTCGACCAGTTGCTATCTATTATTTGTTATTGCATTCTTCATTCCTGTCCTATAGCCTAAGATTAATCCTAATAATCTAAGAAATTAGATGCCTAATCAAGAACCACTGTATAAAAAGAAACCTCCGGAAACCGAGCTGGATCGCTTGATGGATGAGCTTGAACTGACACAAGAGCAGCGTGATTTCATCGAATCACTTCGTCAAGATAGAGATAAATATGAAGACAATGACAAGTGACTGCTCCCCTATTCTCTTTCCACTGTAACTGAATGCCTCATTACATTAACTCAAGTTTTTCATGACCTTTGTTTTGCATCGCAGGCCCCTCCCACCTCGCTATACGCACTGTATTCATCGGCACATTACGAGTAAGTCAAACTACTGGCATTCCCTCTTACTTTATCGAAGCCACCAGTCGGTTGCGACCGGTTCGTTTGGCCTGATACATCAGTTCGTCAGCCTTTTTCATCACCTCAACTACCATCTCGTCGTCATGTGGCCAACTGGCTACTCCCAGCGAAATAGTGATATGTCCCACCGTTTCGATTTCGGTATGTTCTACTAGCGCGCGTAATCGCTCACCAACCAACGCAGCATCGGCAGTAGTAGTATCTGGCAATAGCAGAGTAAACTCTTCACCGCCCTCCCGACAGGCTAAATCCACGTCCCGGCAGCACAGCTGTATCAGTTGGGCTAAGGTACGCAACGTGGTGTCCCCCACGTCGTGCCCGAAGGTGTCGTTCACCTGTTTGAAGTGGTCGACATCCATCGAAATCACCGCGAACGGCCGCCGCGTCTCAGACATCTGTACCAGCGCCGCCTCCATCGCCCTGCGATTCAGTAACCCGGTCAGCGGGTCAGTATGCGCCTGGCTGTTCAGCCAGTTAATCTTCTCCCGTATCAGGTTAATGCCATTCAGTAACGCCAGCTTAATATGTGCCGCTTCGAAATACCAGGAGCGCACCGCCTGCACCCGCTCCACGCTGTCGGTGCTGTCGATGACTGCCGCACTGTCCGCCAGTTGACGCAGCGGCCGCACAATCTCATTCGCCAGCCACCACAGAATCAGCAGCCCGACCAGCCCCAGAGGTAACGCCCCCATCAACATCTGTCGCATCAACCCGCCCAGAGCCGTCAACGTCTTCTCCTTCGGTTGTTGAGCCACTACGCCCCACCCCGATGACGGCACGCTGGCATAACCCGCCAGCATGCGAACACCGTACGAGTTCACCACTTCCATAGCACCATGGTTACCCTGCACTACCGCTTTCACCACAGCACTTCTTTCTTTATTACCGACCCTCGAGGTATCGGAATGGGACAGCATCTGACCGTTCCGATCCACCACATAGACCTGGGTGTCATCTTGGTGGAAATGATTACTGACCAGCGCCGACAACATGTTCTTTTTCTGCAGGTAGTTCGCTCCACTGATAAACCCCAGATAGGTTCCCCGACTGTCGGTAATCGGCTGGGAAACGTATACCAGGAGAGTACCGGAATTCAGTTTATAGACGTTGCTCACCGCTGGCTTGCGCTCCTGCACCCCTTGCTGGCTATCAGGTGCGATCAACACCTGCCCCACCAGATCATGCTCCGGCGGGAAGGATGACAATATCCGACCATCGGCGCCAACCACACTGATGGTGTCAAAGTCAGAATCCTGCTGTTGCAGGCGCTTCGACTCGCCATCGAGCACCCTCTGATTATGAAAATTGTTGCCCAGAATCGCGCGCCGTAAGCCAGCCGCTCTTGCGCGACGTTCAGATACCGTTCAATAGAAGAGGCCACCCGCTCGGCATACGCCTGATTCTGCTCCAGCGCATGGTCGATCAATACCTGCCGCTGCACCCGGTAAGCGGAGTAAAAGCTGTTGCAGAGGGTGATGAGAGTGATCAGCAGTGCAAACGACACTATCAACAACCGCAAATTGAGAGCTGGTAACCATTTATTATTCATAGGTTATTATCCTATATGTGCCGGAATAAACGTCTTAATCCAGTCGGTAACCACCTGCGTCGGCAGCAATTTGACGAGGTGATAGCCTTGCAACACCGGACAGTTCAGCTCGCGCAGAAGTTGCCACTGAGCATCGTTTTCTCCCCCTTCAACCGCCACCATCATCGCCAGTTGTGCCAAAAGCCGATCACCGCCGCCAGCAACTCAATCCTCTTCTTTACGACACTTTTATCGATAAAACTTTTGTCAATTTTCACCTCGAGGTCATAGCCTAGCGAGCTTTGACAAGCTGGGAAACCGGTGCCGAAGTTGTTCACTGACAGTCCCCTATAAAGTGAATTTCGTACACTCGCGCTATCACTTCATCCAACAGCACCATTATGGAGATTTCGATGGCGAACTATTGCTACGATAAATCACGCAGCCGGAGAATAATATCCGTGTTCTTCTGTCAATACGGCTCTCGCTGGACTCTTACAACTGCCCGCACGGCAGTCAACGCTGTTCCTGGTTATCTGTAATTATATATACTTTTCTAAGCAGTCTGCACGGCAGTGAAGTGTCATAATATCAGTACATTTTTTGTTTCATAAAAAGAAAAAATCAAAAAAATTTATACCCACTTTATTTCCGAGTCACTAAATAAATTAAAATCAATAGGTTATGCATTAGAAAGGAATATAAATTGTATTGACAGCAGAACCGGAATCTCATCTGGTAAGGACACCAGCATGCAGGTGTAACCTGCATATGTAGATTTTATAGTGGAGAGATATTCAGCATTCCCACACTTTCGCAAAGGTCAAAATTTGAGTCTCAGTCAACAAGTACATGAGAATAATAATAACAAGATTTACGAGCAAGAGCATCACAAACAGAACAGTATCTGATGGCCATCAGATACTGTTCATGGAGGGTTAATTAGATGACACAAACATCCAATTATTTGTAATTACAAATGCTTTTTAAGCTTGTTCCACTCACCAATAACTTTTTGTTTAAAACTGGATTTATTATCATCAGTACAGGCCTGCACGACCACGGGTGTCACGGTTGCAATACCATGTACGTCCATAACAGCATCTTCAGGTTTGTCTTTATTGTTAAGCGCCTCTACTACACCAACCGCTGTTGGCCTGAAAGACTCATCCAGCGCCAGGAAGTCTTCACAAGTCCAGTCATTGACAGGTTTACTTTTGTCCGCGGCCATAGATACGGCTGGGACCAGGAACAGCACACTTAACACAAGGTGGAGATTTTCTTCATATTTATATCCTCATCATTGATTGTCACAGTCTGTTACGTGCAGACATTGTGTTATTGAAAAATATGATTCAGAGATAGTATACCGAGTTCAGTCAGTCACTATCATTTATGCCCCAACTCTATGAAGCCCATGACTACCAGCCATCGTCATCCTTGATTTATATTCCAAAGAAGAAAGAGCGTTTTATTGACTTACATGTCTGGAAAAAGACTCATAAAACAGAACAACTGGAATATAATTCAGACATCTAGACAAGACCACCACCTCATAGGATTAGTCCACGTTTACCATAAGAATGGTTAGCAAGAGATAGACTGAAGAATACAAAATAATCATAATACTTCTCATATTGAACCACATAAGGAAATAAGAAATGCATACCAAACATAACCACCAGATGAGATTTGATTCTTCATGCTCATTTACAGGTTTAGACTTTTTGGCTCGCAGTGTTGCAAAGATCCAGCAAAATGGAACATTTCTGGATCCTAAGTGTGTAGCGGGGAACATGCATGAAGAGCAAAAAGAAATCTTTATGTGCAGATTAGCATTTCACCAAGAAAGGATCAACCATACAAAATGACAGAAAACAACGATGCCTGACAGAAAAGTATGTTTATTATAAAACCATTAGGGATAAAAATGTAACATAGAGTTATCAACAAACCCTATTTCCAGCTCCTGTGCTAATCATGAAAATAAAAAACGAAAATCATAATTCAATACTTTTTATATTATGAATAGCAAACCATTTTATAGCCAAAAGAATTAGCCTCAAGGTCGTTATAACTTTATTCTAAACACCCCATTCCCTTACGTTAAAAGATCTTCTTTTCTGTCATGCCGCCATATGCAGATAAAAACAATTAGTTACATCCACTACATTATATCCCTACTGGCTCAGGTCAGGTATAGAACTCTTCATTTTTTAGACTCTTACAGGAACCATGAAAACATTTACTGGCACTCAGATAAAGATAAATACCAAGTATATGTAACATCCTTCTGTCATCACCAAGTGTTAACTTCCTCAACACTTAAAGTCAGTAAACCACACTATAGGTATGGGATTCCGCCCATCAAATAAATGCCTTCCGCCTCTAAAATTAGCGACTGTCATTGGCTACTGCCGCGTAATCACGCACAACTCCCTCTTTCAAGAGAAACGTAACAAGTTGATAATTAAAAATAAAAAATTTTAATAAAATTTTTGCCAGCATGATTCATACCATTTTAGTAAGCGCTCTTAACCAAATGCAGGATAATCCTAACAAAATGATGACTCATCTTTGGTGCGCCAGTATTACAGATGCTGGTATATTTTTTTACGCTAAGTATACATAAGGTATGTTATGCAAAACAGTTTACAACAGAGTATCCAGAACGCCGCATTTCATTCAGAAAATAAAAAATATGATAACAAGAGACCATTAATGTATTGCTATGGATGTGATAGAAGATGTTCTACTGAATGTGCTAAGTTGAACAAAAACAAAGATTGTAATGGGCTCGAATTTTATATTTGGCCCGACAATAACTCATATCTTGTTGAGGGAATACTCCCTTATGTCCGTGAGGTTAATGACAAGTTAATTTCTCAACCGATTGTGATTATTGATTTCAACCACAAAAACATTGATTGTTTCTTATCAAAAAACTGGCTTGACTGTTTTAAAAACATGAGATTAATTCTTGTGGCAGATAAAAAAATGACGGCTATTGCACATTACTGGTTTTACAATGATACGGTTGACACAATCATTAGTGCAGTTATTTTCTATGATGACACAAAAGATGAAATTGTTGCGAAGGTGAAAAATTCCTTTCTGGCTAAAATCACAAAGCCAGCAGAAAATAAACCAAAACTAAGTACAAATGAGTACTCACTGTTTTCTTTTCTCTATAAAGGTGAGTTACCCAAAAAGATAGCACTAAAAAATGAAACCAGTGTTAAAAATGTATATGCAATGAAGAAAAGAATAGAGCTCAAACTTGGAGTTCTAATCTCAAGACTTTCGAATTAATGCTCCTGCATTTATCTTAATATCTAAAACATCAACTAATGGTTATCATAGTATAATCATAAGATATGTCGTGGGTAAAAGACAGATTCATTATTTCAATGCTAATAACCTTGCAACCATTTAATATGACACATAATACTGCGTCAACAGTTACGCATTCATGACATCATGAGTGCGTAACTGTAATTACGCCACTGGCATACAACAGCCCGCAAAAATAATTAATACGAAAAGTAATTTCATACAAGAGTGAAATATAATTTATATTTGCATTCATAACAACCTAACCAATATCCGGTTCTATTCTCTAAAAGAGGAAGTATATCGAGCGACCAGAGCTGAGAATAAACTTTCTCGCTGAATTTTATCCTTTTACGTTTCAGTAGCTGGAAAAACTTTCAGCAGCCGCATTATCGTTGCAGTTACCTCGACGGCGCATGCTGGCTTCCAGTCCCTGTAATTTAAGTAACAACTACCATTCATGACTTGTGAACTGACTTCCCTGATCTGTGTGAACCCGTGAAGACGTAGCTCAGTTAGACAACTTTGCGAAGTGATCTTGACCCGCCATCTCCAGACAGCTTTGCGAAGTATTTAATATGAGCCGCTCGTCAGTCACCCGCTTGAGTTCTTTCTGGAGTTGCCAGATCTTAACCTGAATATTTGTCTGTTCTTTGTTGATAGAGGGGTCCGATCCGTACTTCTTCATCCAGACGTAAGAACTACGGGGAGCGATATCAAGGCGAGTTGCCCCATGGAAACAGAATGGACGTGATCAATAACCTTTGATTGACAGCTTCGATTTTTGACTCTGCGGGATAAAGCTTACTACTGATGAACACCACTTTTTTAAGTCATGTTAAATGACTGAGAAACGGCTGTTAAACCCGTGGTGATTCAAAGCTTGCTCCGGCCATCTGTGTACATTTAACCTCGATCTGCTGGTAAATTCTGTGCTCCAGGCACCCAGAATACAAAATTTTGCGTCTAAACCAGTAAACTGTTCAATATAAGGGCAGACTGCAGCCATCCCTACTCAGATCCACCATGTTATCCTGAATACCCCTGAAGGTTTGCGTATAACAACCAAAATACTATAAAAAAGGAGGTCTGTACGTACCAGTCCTCCATAAGCAACAAGTTAGAACATGTACCTCAGACCAACCATCCCCTTCGTGTCGCTGTATCCTTCTTTACCAGCCTGGACAGCAACATTACCCCATAGGTTAAGATGATTACTGACCTTACCATCCACCCCGACTTTTACTTCACCAGTATTACGGGGGCCGGATAAATAGTCATATGTATTGTTCATCCTTACACTATAATTTCTGGTGTTATGCAACCAGTTAATCTCCATAAAGGGTTCAAATTCCTTGTCCTTTCCACTATCAAGGACATTATGACTCATCATACTTGCACGAAGGCCGATTCGTGTCTGGAAATTTTCGTCACCGAAACTCTCCACTGACGTACCGTTTTTCTCGGTATGATGGTCAGCCTTTACGTCAGACCAGATGACCTGTGCTTCTGGTTGCAACCAGAACGTTTCATGAACGCCTGTACTGGTTTTTCTTTCCCCGACACGAAACCGATACCCAGACTCTACAGAAGCGGATAATCCCTTAGATTTATAGTATTCAGATGGGAGGTATTGGCCTGAAACATTGTCCCGGAACCAACTGTACTGAAGCCAGGTATCCAAATAAGGTCCGGATCGTTCCTCATCGTTACTGAACCATGTCCCATAAATACCGGTACTGTATCCGTTCACCTCACCACGCGAATGGTAACCACTCAACACGGATTTAGAATGACTGTTTTGCTGCGCATAACCGGCCATTAATCCAAGATGCCAGCGATCATTACCTGTACTAGTCCATTGCGCGATATCACCACCGATCTGGACAACGTAGTAATTAGCTTGTGTTTTCACCTAGTTGTCGGACATTGCGGATGAACGATTATGTCCACCTACATGCCGCATCCACATACTCGTCACTTTCTGCTCCCCGGTCAGAGCATCAGTATACTGAGTCTCCCCCAGACGGTCGTAAAGGCGAAGGTTAAACATACTATTAGCAGCCTGGATGTTAGATACATAACTACCTACTTCAGGTCGAAAGTTATGCTCCTCTTCTGGTTTTTGTGGCTTTGGTTCCTCAGGTTTTGGTGGTTCAGGATTTTCCGGTTTTTCTTCTGGGCTTTTCATACTGGTAAGATACCAGTTATTCGTGTTTTGACCGCTTTTTGTCCCTTGTTGCAAATGATAATCCCATGCACCTGCAACAATACGAGAACTTTGCACGAACGTATCAGTCGCATTAGGGGCTCCTACCTCTATAAGCTCAATGCCCTCGAGAGTCTCGGCTCAAACACCGCCGACATTGTTTACAACGACTTTCGTTGTACCTGTTGCATTCCCCGTAATAATCAATTTGTCTGTTGGAGAACTATCATCACCAAGTGCAGTTCCAAATATTACGGAAGTGTCACCCGAACCGGAATAGTCACCATTAATGGTTAATGTATGAAAACCTTTTTCTTCCGGATCATAAATCTGAGTAACTGAGTTTGACTGATTTTTTACATTACCAACGAGGGTATAATTATCAGAGTTCGATTTCAACATCGACCCATTGCTTAATGGTTAAATCAGTAAATGTAGATGTTGTCCCTGCATTGTTTTTCCTTATGTTCCATTCAGAGTTATTGTCGAGATTAATAGTTAATTTACTATCTCCCTGTATATTTGTTAAACCCGACATTTTAGCACTATCACTAAGATTAAAATTTACATTATTATGATATAATACATCTGCTGCATCATTAGCATCGACATCAACAATCGACGACTGATCCTCCTGCATAGATAAATCAGTTTTATCACCTGAAAAAATGAAGTTTACATCACCTTGATTTTTATACACTTTCAGAAGTGCATCTTTTAATGAGGAAGTGACAAAAACAGCATCTTTAAACAAAGCTGAAATACCGGAAGCAGAACGTTGTGTTCCCCAGTCCTGTTGACCAACATTTATTGCGTTACCATTAGTTTTTATGCTTGTAGAACTATTAGCGAAGCCAGCCTTCAAAGTACTCCCGGATACAGCCATTTTAATAGCAGCGCCAGGAGTATTTGTCATATCAATATCCATTTGACCATGTGATTCAAGATAGCCCTCACCAGTTTCGATACTCCTTGACTTACCTATTTTGATAGCACTGTTATCGGTACCTTTTCCGTTCTTGAGGGTAATGGATGAGTTACCATTTAATATAACAGTACTGACTTTTGAATCAGCAGCATTACCTTTTCCTGAAATATAAATAGCTTCCTGACGCCCACCATCTAGCAAAACTGACAGTTCACCGTTAACTCTTACCAGACCGGCGGGTCCAGTGCCAGAATCTTTATATGCACCTTGAATGGAACGAATAGCAGAATTTAAAGTTGTCCCAACCAGACCACTTGTATTAATAGTTTGAGAAACAGTTAAATTATTCACCTCTGTTGTTGCAAAATGCGTTGATGTAAATTTATCATCATCTACCGCAACTCCTGCATCAACACTCGATCCGGCAATAATACCGTATTCACTACCACGACCTAATATATCGCTATTATTGTAAACAGTGTTAATATTAACATCAGTATCACTGGCAATAAGATTGGCAGTCCCTCCATAAAATGCAGACATTGTCACATTTGGTGTACTGCTGAGAATATTAAAATTTATTTTTTTGATACCATCAAAAAATGCTGTCGATTGGTCATTGCTGGGATATCGCCAACTGATACCACCATTTATGGTAATTTCTGTTTTACCCTCTTACCTGTAACAATAATGTCCCCACGGTCAAACCACTTACTTGGACCATCATCCCAAATAAGCCGTGTTGCAGCATAAATATTAGTGCATTGTGTAAATGTGAAAACCACACCTACAATAAGATACGTTTTTCCTTCCAGATTGTAATACTTCTATTATTTTAGTTTTAAGCATTATGCAAGAGAACTCTTCTTTCTATCATTCCTATATCGATGTTAACTAATCCTAATCATAGCCATATTGAAACGCGGCTTAATGTTTAATTTATGTTAAATAATACACCATCCAAGAAAATGACAAATTACATATATCCCTCAACAAATTATGAACACATGATCTGCATCACACAAATCTCTCTTTTTTATTTTTCAAAAGATATATCAATACGTTAAGCATATATAATATCAATAAAATATGTCATCGCCATATCCCCCAAAAGACTATAATGCAAGCGTCACAATGCAGTTATTATACACATAATAACTTGCACAGAAGAAAAAACAGTTCCCTACAACTACACTATAAAAACCCTCACACATCCGATTTTATTACATATACTAATTATTATTCCAGAATAATCATCTGGCAAATACAAAATAGCCAACTCTGAGCCTTGAGAGTCATTAAATATAATAAATAATCAAAGACTCAGAATTTACTTTAATCTAATGATACCGTTCGTTATTGCTTTATTGATAATATTTCTGTAGTCATATACTTTACAGGTAGACATCACCCCTAATTTCTTTTTTAAGTTAGTGCAGAATGTATATGTTGTTTTCATATTAACGTCTATGATTCTGTTTATTTCTCGCAAGGTAAGGCCTTTTAAGAGATACCCAAGAACAAGATATTCTCTATGAGTTAGTATTATATCATTTCTCCCCCCCCCCATCCTTTCGAGCTCGATTATTTTATTAATAATTTCAACGCATGGCAACTTATATATGTTAATAATTTTCCATCCGTAGCAATAACAAATAGAAACAAATAAATCGGGTAACAACCTCGCCTCATTTAAAATAATAACTTCAAAAACATTATTTTTTTTCAGCATATCCGAAGATGATATTAAACAATCAAAACCCTGAACATCATTGAAATTGGCTGATATCATTATGTATAACTTTAGTGATACATCCCCACGGATTCTCTTACACCAGCCATCAAACTCATTAAGTTCTCTAAAAGAGACAATATTATCATTTCCATATTTACCTGTAATTAAATGCAATAACCCCTCAGCACTAAAATTACATCTAGATATGATCACAGTAAAATTTATCACTCTCCCTCCTGTACCTGT
This sequence comes from Trabulsiella odontotermitis, assembly GCF_001297775.1. Taxonomy (GTDB): domain Bacteria; phylum Pseudomonadota; class Gammaproteobacteria; order Enterobacterales; family Enterobacteriaceae; genus Trabulsiella; species Trabulsiella odontotermitis. The sequence continues at coordinate 341,401 of NZ_LIFX01000006.1, forward strand.
CACAGATAAACTCATTTGCAGTGATTACTATGCATGGAAGCTATCCCTCCCTTTTAACGTATTATAAACACATAAACAAATGCAATAAAAAGGGAATATTCTCTATACTCATAAGAATATTACACTTTTACAGGAACTACTAGCTAACCTCACACAGGCGATTAAAAACAATAAAATGAGGTATCGAAATAATGTATACATGTAGAAATTATGCCTTTCGCATTTTATTTCTCACTGCTGTCTCAACGCTTCTATACCATACCCACTTAAACTACAGCACTACTTAGAAATAGTATTACTGCATATACAATACACACTTTAATCGAAGTAAGGTCATGAATACTGAAAATGAAAATTGACTTTATCATGCACAGCGCAGGTCGAGAAAGCTACACAGATACTGTGTGGTCTACAACTAGACAGTACTTATGATAGCATTTTTCTTTACATGTAGAAAACTGTATGACGAAAGTTCCTTCTAACGTGAATGCAATTGTTTGCGTTTCCTATTCATTTAAAAAGTGTCAACATTTTATAAAACCCAAGAAAATAACACTTTATAATATACATTGAATATATTCACAAACAACTAAATATATAATAATAAAACGTCATAACATGATCCCTATGACATACAATAAGATTAACAAACAGCTTTCACCCAACGCCAATACAATAAATTAATAGAATATTCCTAAATGATTATAGCATAATCCCATATAGACAATGAATCATCCTTAATGATTCAATTTAAAGATCATGTTAGTTTATAAACATTAATTATTTAACATCTTTTAAAAGATAAAAACAAAGACAATTTAACATATAAATAAACTTTTCCCTTTCATTAATGAAGGTTGTGAACAATTACAACAGCAACCGCAACAACAAACGCACAAATAAGACAGGAAAGATTTTTTAGAACTCAAAAAAAATGTTACGCCCCACAACCGTTGCTTTGTACATCAAATTTGCATTGAATATCTTATTGAAGATATGGAAAAGATAAGGAAACTGGAAGATTAGATGAATGTTCAGAATTCTGCGGCTGAATTGTCCTCCTCTTCTCATTTTGAAAATATAGAAGACCACGGAAAAGATTCACTTCTGTGGGGYGTGGAGTGGATTTGCGCGCATCACACAAAACTGGTAAGTAAGGAAGTTTTATATTCCGGTTTACCCCGTACAGAAAGACTTGATCCCGAAACTGCCTTGCGCATGCTGGAACAGGTCGGTATTTCTGCGGGCTGGGTAAAGCGTGATCTGAATAAACTGTCTTCTTATCTTTTTCCGTTGTTGATTGCCCGTAAAGACGGAACCTATTGCATTCTGACGGCCCGCCGGGGAAAACGCGGTCATTACCTGTATCAGGTGGTGGTCCCGGAAAGCGGCGGCGCATTAATGCTTGCCGAAGCGGATCTGCTGGAAATCTACGCCGGGTACGCCCTGGTGGCGACGCCGAAACCCAAACTGGATGCGCGCGCGGATGATCAGCTGTTACCAAAAGGGCCGGGCGAAGGCCACTGGCTGTTTTCGACCCTCTGGCGCTATCGCCGCTATTTCTACAGCGCAGCACTGGCAGCATTGCTGGCGAACGTGCTGACGCTGGCGAGCACCTTTTTCACCATGAACGTATACGACCGCGTGATCCCGACGCAGGCATACGTCACGTTATGGTCGCTGGCGGTGGGCGTGATCATCGCCATCGTTTTTGAATTTACCACCCGCCAGGTGCGCACCTGGCTGATTGATGTCGCCGGGAAAAAAGCGGATCTGATCCTCGGTGCGAAGCTGTTCCGCCAGGTGATGGCGATGCGCATGGAGAATAAACCGCAGTCGTCCGGGACGTTTGCCAACCAGTTGCGTGATTTTGAAGCGGTGCGCGATTTCGTCACCTCCGCGACGCTGGCGACGCTGTCGGATCTGCCGTTCTGTGCGTTGTTCATGTTCATCATCTACATGATTGGCGGCGCGCTGGCGTATGTTCCGCTGGCGGCGATCCCCATCATCCTCATTGCCAGCGTGATTATTCAGTGGCCGCTGGGCCGCTACATGGAAGAGAACATCCGTGAAATCTCGCTCAAGCAGGGGTTGCTGATTGAGAGTATCGAAGGGCTGGAAGCGCTGAAAGC
>NZ_LIFX01000007.1 GCF_001297775.1 Trabulsiella odontotermitis
GCCTCGCTGATTAACACCGGGACCCTGGAGTTCACCGCCGCACAGAGCAGCAAGCCACTGCGGTTCAACGGCAATGCCCAGGTGATTAACGCCGGAACCATGAATGTCACCGGGGTGGCTGACGGTATTGTGTCAGAAGGCTCAGCCACTGATGCCTTCTTCTGGAACCAGCAGGGCGCCACGCTCAACTTCAGCGGCAACAACGGCTGGGGCGTCAAAATGGGGGGCAGCGGCTACTCAGCGCAGAACGACGGCACCATTAACATCAGCGGCAACAAATCCGTGGCGATGTACGTGGGCGGCAGTAACCAGGCAGTCAACAACGGCACCATTAACCTCGGCACCGAGGGCGGCAGTGACTCCGGGCTTATCGGTATGCAGCTGGGGGCTGACGCCACCGAAGACGCGGTGATTGAGAACAACGGCACCATCAATATTTATGCCGACAACTCGTATGCCTTCAGCAAGGCCGGTGCGAACGGCCATGTGGTCAACAACGGCACCGTGTATATCGCTGATGATGTCACCGGCTCCGGCCTGATTGCCCAGGACTCCGCCACCATCGAAGGGCTGAACGGCAATGACGGCAACGCCAGCGAAGTGCACTACTACAGCCACGACAACAGCAACAGCCTGAACGGTTACGTGGTCGGCACCAACGCTGACGGCAGTGCCGGGCAACTGATGGTCAGCAATGCCAGCATGGACGGCGTCAGCGTCAACACCGGTTTCACCTCCGGCACGTCGGCCACCACCATGACTTTCGACAACGTGGTGCAGGGCAGCAACCTGACCGACGCGGACGCCATCACCTCCACCTCGGTGGTGTGGAACGCGCAGGGCAGCACTGATGCCCAGGGCAACGTGGACGTCACCATGACCAAAAACGCCTATGCCGATGTGGCAACCGACAGTTCGGTCAGCAGCGTGGCGACCGCGCTGGACGCGGGTTACACCAGCAATGAACTGTACAGCAGCCTCAACGTCGGCAGCACCGCAGAGCTCAACAGCGCCCTGAAACAGGTGAGCGGCAGCCAGGCAACGAACGTGTTCCGTGAAGCACGGATGCTGGGCAACCGCTTTGACATGCTGGCCGACGCGGCACCGCAGGTGAGCAGCGGTCTGGCATTCAACGTGGTGGCGAAAGGCGACCCGCGTGCCGAACTCGGTAAAAACACCGACTACGACATGATGGCCCTGCGTCAGAAACTCGCCCTCACGGACAGCCAGAACCTGACGATGGAGTACGGTATCGCGCGCCTTGATGGCAGCGGCAGCCAGAGTGCCGGTAACAACGGCATCACCGGCGGCTACAGCCAGTTCTTCGGTCTGAAGCATCAGATGGCGTTTGACAACGGCCTGAGCTGGAACAACGCCCTGCGTTATGACGTGCATAACCTCGACAGCAACCGCTCTGTTTCCTACGGCGACACCAACAAGACCGCTGACAGCAGCGCGAAACAGCAGTATCTGGAGTTCCGCAGCGAAGGGGCGAAGACGTTTGAACTGAGCGAGGCGCTGACCGTCACCCCGTATGCGGGTGTCAAACTGCGCCATACGCTGGAAGACGGTTATCAGGAGCGTAACGCCGGAGACTTCAACCTGAACATGAACAGCGGCAGTGAAACGGCGGTGGACAGTATCGTCGGGATGAAGCTGGATTATGCCGGGAAAGATGGCTGGGGAGCGAGCGCCACCCTGGAAGGCGGCCCGAACCTGAGCTATTCGAAGAGCCAGCGCAGTGCGACACTGGCGGGTGCCGGAAGCCAGCGCTTTGCGGTGGACGACGGCCAGAGCGGCGGCGGCGTTAACAGTCTCGCGACGGTGGGCGTGAAGTACAGCGGCGAAAGCAGTGCCCTGCAGCTTGACGCGTTCCACTGGAAGGAGGACGGCATCAGCGATAAGGGGATGATGCTGAACTTCAAGAAAACGTTCTAAACAATATCAAATACCCCGGCAGTCAGGATGACGGCCGGTGACAGCGTTCCTTTCCTGAACCGGTGTGACGAAAGTCCTCCGTTAATATCCCCGGCGACACGGATGCCTGCCGGGGTATTAAAAATTCCCCCTAAGTGACGTGAGTCCGTGTTTTTGTTGAAGTTTTACTCAGAATATTCTCATCAAAATTTACATACCCGCCAATGCCCGCCCACTGCGCCCCGCGATTTTTACTTTGTTTTGAATCAATAAAAATGCAAACTTGTTTGATGCAAATCACTATATATAGAATTTAGAATGCACTCCGACCCAACATATAGTATTAATCGTCTACTATGTCATCAGATCCCATCGAACTATGGCGGTGATGGGTGTGGATAAAACGGGTCATGGCCGAAGGAAGTGCTTGGTTGCACTATGAATAACGCCTTCCGCCATCGTTCCGCCTCTGTGGATAACCTGTTCTTTTATATGGAGTGATCATGACACCGCATGTGATGAAACGAGACGGCTGTAAAGTGCCTTTCAAATCAGAACGCATTCAGGAAGCTATTCTGCGTGCGGCAAAAGCAGCGGGAGTCGATGACGCAGATTACTGCGCCACCGTCGCGGCAGTGGTGAGTCAACAAATGCAGGGCCGCACACAAGTCGATATCAGCGAAATCCAGACAGCCGTGGAAAACCAGCTGATGTCAGGCGCCTACAAGCAACTGGCGCGCGCTTATATTGAATATCGACACGATCGCGACATCCAGCGTGAGAAACGCGGTCGTCTGAACCAGGAAATTCGTGGACTGGTCGAGCAGACCAACTCCGCGCTGCTGAACGAAAACGCGAACAAAGACAGTAAAGTGATCCCGACGCAGCGCGATCTTCTGGCCGGTATTGTCGCCAAGCACTATGCCCGTCAGCACCTGCTGCCACGCGACGTGGTGCAGGCGCACGAGCGTGGCGACATTCACTACCACGATCTCGACTATTCCCCTTTCTTCCCGATGTTCAACTGTATGTTGATCGATCTGAAAGGCATGCTGACGCAGGGCTTCAAGATGGGGAACGCGGAAATCGAACCGCCAAAATCGATCTCGACAGCAACGGCTGTCACCGCACAGATCATCGCTCAGGTCGCGAGCCATATTTATGGCGGCACCACCATTAACCGTATTGATGAAGTGCTGGCGCCGTTCGTTACCGCCAGTTTCAAAAAGCACCGTAAGGTCGCTGAAGAGTGGCAGATCCCCGATGCCGACGGCTACGCCCACGCGCGCACCGAGAAAGAGTGCTATGACGCGTTCCAGTCGCTGGAGTATGAAGTCAATACGTTGCATACCGCCAACGGTCAGACGCCATTCGTCACCTTCGGCTTTGGTCTCGGCACCAGTTGGGAATCGCGCATGATCCAGCAGTCGATTCTGCGCAACCGCATCGCGGGCCTCGGTAAAAACCGTAAAACGGCGGTGTTCCCGAAACTGGTCTTTGCGATCCGCGACGGCCTGAACCATAAGTTTGGCGATCCGAACTACGACATCAAACAACTGGCGCTGGAATGTGCGAGCAAGCGCATGTACCCGGATATTCTGAACTATGACCAGGTGGTAAAAGTCACCGGTTCGTTCAAAACCCCGATGGGCTGCCGCAGCTTCCTCGGCGTGTACGAAGATGAAAACGGCGAACAAATTCACGATGGCCGTAACAACCTCGGCGTTATCAGCCTTAACCTGCCGCGCATCGCGCTGGAAGCAAAAGGCAACGAAGCCGTGTTCTGGAAACTGCTCGACGATCGTCTGCAACTGGCGCGTAAGGCGCTGATGACGCGTATCGCCCGCCTGGAAGGGGTCAAAGCCCGCGTGACGCCCATTCTGTATATGGAAGGCGCCTGCGGTGTACGTCTGAAAGCGGACGACGACGTTTCCGGCATCTTCAAAAACGGTCGCGCGTCGATTTCCCTGGGCTATATCGGCATCCATGAAACCATCAACGCGCTGTCTGGCAATCAGCACATTTACGACAGCGCTGCGCTGCGTGAAAAAGGCGTGGCGATTGTCCAGCGTCTGCGTGACGCGGTAAACCAGTGGAAAGACGAAACCGGTTATGGTTTCAGCCTCTACAGCACGCCGAGCGAAAACCTCTGCGACCGCTTCTGCCGTCTGGATACCGCAGAGTTCGGTATTGTTGAGGGTGTGACGGACAAAGGCTACTACACCAACAGCTTCCACCTCGACGTGGAGAAAAAGGTGAACCCGTACGACAAGATCGACTTTGAAGCGCCCTACCCGCCGCTGGCGAGCGGCGGTTTCATCTGCTACGGCGAGTACCCGAACATTCAGCACAACCTGAAAGCGCTGGAAGATGTCTGGGACTACAGCTATCAGCATGTGCCGTACTACGGTACCAACACGCCGATTGATGAATGCTACGAGTGCGGTTTTACCGGTGAATTCGAGTGTACCAGCAAGGGCTTTACCTGCCCGAAATGCGGCAACCACGACGCCTCCCGCGTGTCAGTCACCCGCCGTGTTTGTGGTTACCTCGGCAGCCCGGATGCGCGTCCGTTCAACGCCGGTAAGCAGGAAGAGGTGAAACGCCGCGTTAAGCATCTGGGGAATGGGCAGATCGGTTAATCCGCTGCCACGTTAATGCCCGGTGGCGCTGCGCTTACCGGGCCTACGGACCGCTCTCTTTTGTAGGCCGGGTAAGCGCAGCGCCACCCGGCGTGGTTATTCGCGATGAACTATCACCAGTACTACCCCGTCGACATCGTCAACGGGCCTGGTACGCGATGCACCCTGTTTGTTTCAGGGTGCGTCCATGAATGCCCCGGGTGCTACAACAAAAGCACCTGGCGGCTGAACTCCGGGCAGCCGTTTACCCAGGCGATGGAAGACCAGATCATCAACGACCTGAACGATACGCGCATTCATCGCCAGGGCGTGTCGCTGTCGGGCGGTGATCCGCTGCACCCGCAGAACGTACCGGATATTCTGAAGCTGGTACAACGGGTACGCGCCGAATGCCCCGGCAAAGACATCTGGGTATGGACCGGCTACAAGCTGGACGAACTCACCGATGCGCAAATGGCGGTGGTCAACCTGATCAACGTGCTGGTGGACGGTAAATTCGTGCAGGACTTAAAAGACCCGGCGTTAATCTGGCGCGGCAGCAGTAACCAGGTCGTGCATCACCTGCGGTAGTGCTTACTCATCCAGCCGTTTGTCCGCACTGGCGTAGACGGCTGATTTTTCTCGTTTCCCCACCGCAATGACCATCACCACAACAATTTCCTCTCTGACCTGATAAACCAGTCTGTAAACTGCTGTTTTCAATTTTATTTTGTAGCAGTCCGGCAAATCATGCAGTCTGGCGGATTCCACCCGCGGATGAACAAGCACCTCAGCCAGTTTCTTTTTGAACTGTGAACGAACGGTACTCCCAAGCTTTTTCCACTCTTTCAAGGCGCGGGGATCAAACTCCAGTTCATAGCTCATCCAACCTGACCTTAATGCCCTTTTGCGGATTAGCCAGCCGTTCACGCACGGTGCGCAGTAAGGCGTCTTCGGTATCGCTGACGGTCACTGTTTTCACCGGCATGCGACCGTTTTCTGCGAGGTATTGAAACAGCAGCCGAACGGCTTCTGTTGGGGTGAGATTGAGTTTATCCAGCACGGCGTATGCCTCTTCCTTAAGTTTGTCATCGAGTCTGACGTTAAGCGTGGCCATTATGCCTCCGGAAAAAGAAAAGATGTAATGCATTATAGCATTACATCTGCATTACATTCATTTCTGGAAAGCGGCTCGCAGAACTTAACCTGCACTCAGAAACGGCTTACACACTCCATTGCCACCGCTTTAAATTCGCTAAAGCTTTGACAGGCAGAGAGTCTTTGCATGGCGCGCTCGCGCAGGAAGGTGACGAAAATATCGTAAATCGCCATCGCCTCTTCGTATTCGCTTTTGCTGATCGCCAGCAGGAAAATCGCGTGCGCGGTTTCATCTCCCCAACGGATACCCTGCGGTGCGAGTACGGTATAGACCACCGTTTTTTTCGCCAGCAGGCCAAGGGCGTGCGGCAGGGCGATCCCTTCGCCGAGCATGGTGCTGACGATGGCTTCACGCTCAACCACTGAGGCATGGAATTCAGCATCAACAAAGCCCTCTTCGCACAGGCTGTCGCACAGCTCGCGGAACAAGGTTTGCTGATCCATCGGTGTGTTGATCACCCGGAAATGGGCGACATCAAAGAACTTTTCCAGCATCCACGGGCGCGTTCTGTCCACCAGCACCAGCTTGCCGATCTGCTCCAGTTGATAATCAGTCGGGAATGGCGCAATCGTCACCACCGGTTTGTCTTTTTCGCTGATGCGAACGGTGGAAATGACAAAGTCTTCGGTGATGCTTTCACGGTCTTCATAGTCGCGCAGTGAAAGCGTATCGGTAATTTCAATCTGCGGATATTTGCGCAGCAGCACCGCTTCGATCATTCTGACCATCGCGTTGCCTGCGTCGCACACCAGCAGGACACGCGGCTGGCGCTGATAACCGATGTTGTAGTGACGCTCAAGCCCGACGCCGATATGCAGCACCAGGAAACCAATTTCGTTTTCGCTGATCACATACGGCGTGTATTTTCCCCAACTGGAAACCGCCGCCAGCGTCATGTCCCACGCCATCGGGTAGTGCTGCTTGATGTTGTCGAGCAGCGGATTGGGGATCATGATCTGGTAGCGCACCCGGGTGATCATCGTTTTGATATGGGTGAGCAAATCCGCATGCAGTTGCGCGTCGTTCAACAGGTTGTAGTTATATTGCGTGTTGATATAGCGAAGAATGTAGTTCACCAGCGCTTCGTCATCGTCGGCGCTGATGGTTTCCGGGTCGACATCCTGCACCTGGCGGGCGGCGATATGCACACACAGCCACTCTTCTTCCGCCGGTGACAGCGCCTTCCCTGCCAGTTGTTGCAACGATGCAGCGATGTCCTGCGCCGCATCACGCACGTTCTGCGCGACATCTTCCGCACTGAATTCCGACAGCGGGTAGCCTTCGCTGATGCGGCGAACCGCCACCGCGCAGTAAATACGCACAAAGCGCTCGCCTTCCGCCGTCAGGCGCACATGGTGGCGGGTAAACGCCTCCTGTAATACTTCCGCCAGTCGCTCCGGGACTCCGGCGTTGAGTGCCTCTTCGGTGATGAGCGGGTTGTTGCTGTCAGTTTGCGCCAGCTCCCACAACAGATCCGTCAGGCAGGCGCGAATGGAGACTTCGCTGCCAAACAGCTTCATGCCGTGACGCGGGCGGGTTTCCAGCGTCAACTGATAGCGCTGAAAACGCTCGCGCACGTCAACCATATCGCTTTGCAGCGTGGCGCGGCTGACAAACCATTCATCCGCTAAATCTTCCAGCTTGAGGGAAAAGGCGGAAGTGAGAAAACGTACGGATAAGTAATTCACCCGCTCATGGGCGGTGCGCGGGATGCGCAGCGCTTTCGGGCGTGAGGCTTCCAGCGTCTGGTAGCGTGAAGGGTCATCAATTTTCAGCTGATAACCACTGCCGCGCGTCAGAATAAACTGCGCGCCATAATGCAGCAGCAGTGAATTCAGCGCGGTAATATCAGCGCGAACGGTACGTGTGGAAACCGACAGTCGCTGCGCCAGTTCATCCTGCGGCAGCGTTTCGTTTTGCAGCAAATCAAACAGTTGCGCTAAACGTTGGTTGGGGAATCGCACGTCAGTTTCCTCTCTGATGGGCGGGCGCCTCTCGCACCCGCCTTACCACTTAGGGTTTTGATGATATGACCATTTGCGATGGGCTTCCCACCGCCGTGTAGTCCTCTGCAAAGGTTAACTTGCCATCGGTCGGCGACACGCTGAAACGGGTGATATTGTCGCTGCGCTGGTTCATCACATACAGCCAGCGGCCTTGTGCATCGAGCGTCAGCGTGCGCGGATAGTCGCCGCGCGTCCAGATATCCTGCTGGTGTGTCAGCGTACCGTCGGCCGTTACAGTAAAGTGACCAATGCTGTTATGCAAACGGTTGGCAACATACAGCTGTTTTCCGTCGTGGCTTAACACCAGACCGGCGGCAAAACTGGTGCCCTTGTAGCCGTCCGGTAATGCCGAAATCGTTTTACCTTCGCGCAGGGTGCCGGTGGCCGTATCCAGTTGATAGTAAGTTAGCGTAGAGGCTTCTTCGTTAATCAGCCACACGCCGTCGCCTTTCGGAGTGAAAACAAAGTGGCGCGGACCGGCACCGTTCGAGGATGCCGCGACAAACGGCGGATCGTTCGGCGTCAGCTTGCCGCTCGCTGCGTCAAAGCGGTACTGATAGACGCGATCCAGCCCCAGATCGGTTGAAAAGACATACTTCCCGCTGGGATCAGCGGCGATCATGTGGGCATGCGGACCGTTATGGTCACTGATAGCAAAGCTGCCTTCGACGGCACCTTCAGGTTTTGCCGCGCCCGCCGGACCTTCATCCTGATGCGTATCACTCGCCTCGCCCAGGCTGCCATCCGCTTTCACCGGCAATACAGCGATCGAACCGCTGACGTAATTCGCCACCAGCAGATGTTTACCGTCCGGCGTCAGCGAGAGATAGACCGGCCCGGCACCACCGGAAGCGGCCTGATTCAACTCGCTCAGCTCACCCTTTTCATTAATACGCCAGGCCTGTACGACGCCTTTTTCAACTTCGCTGGCGGCATACAGCGTTTTGCCGTCTGCGGAAACGGTGAGCTGGGCGGCGTTAGGTAGCGTGCTGACCAGCGTTTTGTCGCTGAGTACGCCGGTTTGTGGATCAACCGAAAAACGGTACAGCCCTTCACCATTCGGATTGTAGGTGCCCACCCAGGCAAACTGCGTTTGCGCCGTGGCGGCGGTGGCGAGCAGAGAAAATGAAGCAACAAGCAGATGACGTGCAGAAAGCATATTAACTCCTTGATGGATCGACTGAAATTATTTTCCCTTCACTCCCGCCCTCTCCCGACGAGAGGGGGCGAAGGGGCAGGTTATTTAACCCGTTGTTTGGTCATCGCCAGCAACTGGCGTACATCGTCAGGGCGGGTATCACCACTGGCTTTATCAATGATGGAGCTATAGATGTGCGGAATGATTTTGCTGACCCCGGCGTCGAGCGCGATCTGCAGGATCTCGCCGAAGTTTTCCAGATCGATACCCCCGGTCGGCTCCAGCCAGAAATCATGACGGGCGCAGGCTTCCGCCACCGCTTTGTATTCGTCACGGCACTTGAGGCCACCCATCGGGAAATATTTCACCGAACTGCCGCCCATGTCTTTCAGCAGGGCGATCGCGGTGTCAACCGGCACGATGCCATCCGCGGCGGCGCTGCTCAGCGGACCGGTGGAGATCTTCACCATGCCCGGCGTGCCGGTCGGGGAAATCAGCCCATTTACCACCGTCTGGTTCTGCCCCAGCAGCGCACGGCTGGTCGCGACGCCGGTGAAAACCTGGTTCACATGCTGCGGCTGTACCTGACGGGAGATTTCACTGACCATGGCCGACTGGTTCGGATCGCCCGCGCCCAGCCCGACGGACAGCGCGTTATCGATTAGCGCCGCATACTCGCGCATATCCGCCACCGCCGTGGCGACATCCGGGTAATTTTTGGAAAGCACACCGACCAGCACGTGGCCTTCTGCCGCTTCGTAAATGGCGCTGGCATTCGCTTTGCTTCCCGCCAGCACGTTCAGGCAGACACGATCACGATAAAAATTCGGGGTCAGTTTCATGCTTTTTTCTCCTTGTTCAGTACTTCGGCAATGCGGCGCGCGACGATCTCAAGCTGATCGGCGTTAACGCTACGCACATCCGCTTCGATGATCCCTTCGTTCGCTTTGTAACCACGGAAATAGATGGCGTACTGCCCTTGCTTAAGAGCGTTGACCAGATCGCCGGTCGCCACGTTGGTCACCGCTTCATCAAATTTGATTTCGGTACGGGCGATGTCGCGTCCGGCGCTGTCCCATACCACGCGGGCAGTCACACCCTTCAGGGTATTGAGCTGGTTGATGAATGGCGTCATCTTCGCCACCATCTCATCACCGCTCTCTTTGCTGGCGGTGAGGTAATGTTCGATGGCGCAAGTCAGGCCGAGAATGCCCTCTTTACCGACTTTCATCGCCCGGCCGATGCCTGCCGTCTGGCGTTTCACCCATTCGACGTACTGCGTTTTACCGATCACCAGTCCGCTGGTCGGCCCTTCGATGGCTTTCGCGCCGCTGTAGATCACCAGATCGGCGCCCATGCGGTAGTAGCACTGCAAATCTTCTTCTGCCGCCGCATCAACAATCAGCGGCAGGTTGTGTTTACGCGCTACCACGGCGGCCTGCTCAACGCTGAGCATGCTTTTCTGTACGCAGTGGTGAGATTTGATATACAGGATCGCCGCAGTGCGTGGCGTGACAGCCGCCGCGAGCTGATCGGCAGAGCATTCATTGGCATAGCCCGCTTCCACCAGCTTACCGCCGCCGAGCGCAACCATGGTGCCCACCGGCGCGCCAAAGTTAACGTTGTGCCCTTTCGGCAGCACGATTTCGTTATTTTCAATCGGCGTGACGTGGAGATTTTCCAGCAACCAGTCGCTGTCTTTTACCAGCACCGCCGCGACCGACTGCGCGATCCCCGCAGAAGCGCAAGAGACCACCGTCGCCCCTTCCACTTCCAGCAGTTTTGCAATGTATTCCCCGGTTTTGTTGACCAGATCTTTCATTTCAAAGTAGTGGTTCATGCCGCTCATGACGGCCTCGACCACTTCCGGACGCGGCGTGGAAACCCCTAACGCCGTCATGCGACCGGATGTATTAATCACTTGTTTTAAATTGTATTTTTCAAAAATCGAAGGCATGTTCCGTGCTCCCTTGTTCGGTCATATAGCCCTTGCCCGCACGAATAGCGGCCAGCGGCACCAGAATATTGTCAGCCTGCAGGCTGTCGTTTTCGGCATCCACCATCACGGTGGGCTGATGTTTCAGCGTGAAGAGGGTCAGATCAGCGTCAAAGCCTGCTGCCAGGCGTCCTTTACGCGATAAGCGCAGCCCTTCTGCCGCATGGTCAGTGACACAGGCGATCACCTGCGGCAGCGACAGGCCAATGGCGAGAAATTTCGACATCACACTCGCAAGAGAATGTACCGGGCCGTCAATACGGTTGCGGCAGTAGATATCCGAGCTGATGGTGTGCGGCAGAATGCCCATGCTGATGGCGCGTCGCGCCACCTCAAAGCTGAAACTGGCCGTGCCGTGGCCCACATCGAGGCGCACGCCGCGCTGAATGGCGCGGGTAATGGAGGCACGCAGTTCGCCCGCGGGCGTCAGAATGCGGTTTGGTTTGCCGTTATAGCAGTGAGTAATGATATCGCCGGAGGTCAGCAGTTCCGCGATCTCATCCAGATTCGGCGGATTGTTGCCGATATGCACCATCAGCGGCAGATCGCCGTTCTCTTTCTGGATGCTTTTGGCGCGTTCCAGCGGCGTGATGCCGTTTTCGCCGACCACGCTACTGCTCATACGCGCTTTCAGTCCGACGATAAAATCCGGGTGACGTTTGACCGCGTCGCGAACCGCAGCGGCATCAATATTCGCCATGTTCGACAGTTCGTTCTGGGCAATCAGCCCGACGCGGGATATATTCAACAGCGCATAGACGTCAGTGCTGGCCTGACGGGTCAACTGCCAGAAGTCGTCAATGTCGTCCGCACCGGTGCTGCCAGCGTCGATGACCGTGGTGACACCCGTCGCGATGCCGACGCTGTCAGGTTCATCGTGATAAATCGGGGATTTTGGGTAGCAATGGACGTGGGAGTCAATCCAGCCTGCGCTGACATAAACCTCGCCGTGGAGTTCTACCGTTTTTTTCGCGGGTGCGGTGATATCGCCCAGTGCGGCAATTTTGCCGTCCAGAATGGCGATATCGGTCAGGGTATCGTCGACGAGGCGCGCACGGCGCAGGAGTAAATCAAACATACCTTTCTCCTGTGAAGGCGGGCGCCGGAGCGCCCGTAAAACATTAGCTGATAGCGATGGGGAAGATAGAACCGAGGATCATGGCGCCAAGAATGGCTCCCCCGGTGATCGGCTTCTGCCAGAGGTAGAACAGCAGCGCGCCAATCAGTGAACCCACGCCGATCGGAATGGACGCCGTCATTGCGCTCAGGATAATCAACGGCCCGAGGAAGCGGCCTGACGCGTTACCGGCACCCATCATGACGTCAGCACCGTAGGTGGAGTCGCTCTGGTTGATGGTGAACTTACGCGCCAGAATAATGATGTAACCAATCGCCAGACCAATCACCAGACCGGTAATCAGCGACGCAATGAAATTGGTCACCGGGAACATGATCCCCGCGCCCAGCAACAGCGCCGGAACCCCAAGACCCACACCGGTCTGGATAGCGCCGCCGATATCAAGGATCCCCACCAGCGAACCTTCGATGATACGGGCAAACAGGAAGCTCGCGCCAAACGCCGCGACCGCACCGTATACGCCGGTATCAATCCCCGCTTTCAGCATGGCCACGAAGGCCACTTCGTTAAACGCGCCGATACCGTAGAGGTAGTACATGTGCGTCCCGGCGAACACGCCGGAGGAGAGCAGGCCAACAAAGATCGGGAACGACCAGTCGGCATACCAAAAACCTTTTTTCTCTTCCATTTCAGGCTCCTGTTATTTACCGCTGAGAGAGTTATGGATCACATCCAGCCAGTTCGGGACGGTCAGATGGAAAGATTCGATCATCTTCATGTCGAAGCCGCGGAAGAAGCCGCTCAGAACGAACAGCGCTACAATCGCCACCATCATCACTTTGGTCACACGATGCCAGCCGCTCTCTTCAACGCCTTTACCGATCAGAATACCCAGTACCAGACCTGGCACGGCGTTACCCATGATCAGTTGCGCTGCGCCACCGAAGACGGTTGCCCAGAAGCCGGATTTTTTACCCGCGTCGATAGCCGCCAGCCAGAAGATCACCGGCATCACGGTATTCACCAGCAGGTTTGCCGCCGGTACCAGTACCTTCACTGCCGTCACCTGCAGTGCTTCCGGTACGGACGAGGCGGTCAGGTTGAGGAAGGTCACCACGATCATGCCGATCACGCCGCAGGCGATCGCCATTTTCTTCGGATCATGCAGCGTTTCACCGACATTGCGGTTTTTCAGCATCAGCGCTGCCGCACCCCAGTTAGGAATAATGCGGTGGTCGACGTCCTGTGTGAAAGAACCCGCCGCAACAGAGGAGGCCCACGCGTTGAAGAAGAAGCCTAACCCAAAGGAGAAGTGAGACGCAGGGTCCCCTTCGCAAGAGTTCAGTTCCCCCAACGTACGAAACGCGCCCATCCCCTGTGTGGTGGGCGCATGAAACATGCGTGCAGCCCCAGCACCCACGCCGACGCCCACGAGGCCACCGATGATGAGTGATTTTATTAAAATTATCAGGAACATTAGTCTGCCCTTTTAGTAAGAATCAGCGTTGCGTGACAAAATCTACCCTGTCGAGGTTGATGGCGGTCACGTTGACGGTGACATCCAGCTCCACGCTGTACGACCGTCTTTCCCGGCGCAGAAAGAAGAACAAAAACGCTTCCTTACGCACCGCTTCACGCGCATGAACAACTTGCACATCCTGTGGCTCAATACGCAGTAAAATGTGCGGTGAACTCTTCATCACCGCTGATTGCACCTGGTTAAGCGCATCGGAAAAAGCACGTGCTTTTGAGTCGCCTTTGCCCTTAACCCTCACCGTGGTGGTGAACTGCTCTTTCATAGTTATGCGCCGTATTTCTTTTTCCAGGCTTCCACCAGGCGCTCGCCCAGCTCTTCTTTATCCATAAAGCCAAAACCCAGAACGTTGCAGCCTTCATTGATGGCCGTTACGCCCTCATCCACAGAACGCATGCCGTATTTCGCTTTGTAGCCATATTTGTTTTGTGCCGTAATGGCGCCCGCGCCACCGCTACCGCAGAAAGAGATGCCGAAGGTGGCGTTTTCCGCTTTCATCACGTCGCCAAGCTTCATGTCTGCCGCTACGCCCGGAACAACCACGGCACGGCCACCGGCTTTCTCAACGCCTGCAGCCACTTTCTGTCCTTTGCCAAGGCGATCGCCAATCACAACGGTAATCTGTTCCATCATTTGCTCCTTAAAGGTTGTCTTTCGCTACTTCGAAGTGAACGGAGAGCAGCCAGGCTTCTTCCTCAGGGAGATTGCCGAACTGCGCGACCACTTCTCGGGCGAGCGTCATTGAATCTGGTGAAATTTCTTCGAACAGGCTGGCGTCCACTTCAGGCAGCGGCTCACCGGTCACTGACCGATGCGCCATCGCGCGGACGTGAGAGGTCAGCATCTGCTCCTGTACTGCATTGGGGAGAATGTTGTGGCGGCTGAGCAGCGCAAAGGTCTGCTTCAGCATGGTATCGGCAAGTTTCTCTGTCTGAACTGCCTGGTCCCCAACGTCGTTCATTACCGCTCCGTTAATCACTCGTCTTACCCCGTTAATGTCTCTGAGATAAAAGTAGCGTTGGGAAACCGGAGTTTGTAGACAGTTGTTTTCCACTTCGAAGTGGAAAGGAAACAGGCAGCAGTGATCTGTGCCACATAATTGCGGTGAATAAGTTTAATTGACTGGAATTATGTGATGAATATCACGGGGATTGGCGGCAAATCATGGCGTGTCGCAGCGAAAAACCTTGCGAGGCTTCTCGTAAAAATGTGATGTCGATAAGGTTTGCTTATAAAAAATCGCTAAGATGCTTGCGGGTGCTTGAGACTTTCCGTCTCAGGCATGGGACGGAAAGTGGAAAGCCCCACCTGACTATAAATCAAGGTGGGGCCCTAAACTTCACGTCTCAACCGTGGAGGTTAGTGCCTTACCTGCAGAAGCAAGGAGGCATCCATGAAACGACCGCAACCAATTATACGGGCGCTGCTGATAATTGCTATGACAATCATCGCAGTGACTCTGATTACCCGGCGATCGCTTTGCGAAATTCGATATCGCAACGGTTCGCAGGAAGTTGCAGCACGTCTGGATTGCAAATCTGACAAGTAAGGAGCTATACCGGGGGGAGTTCCGAACTCCCCCCGCCCCACACAATGAGGGCGTAAGGCTCAAGCACCTATTTTAACGATACTTTTTGTGATAGGTATTGCGCGTCGTCACAAAGCCGTCAGCCGCAGCCTGCGCCTCTTTCACTTTACCTTCGTTAGCCAGTTTCAGCGCGCCGTCGATTTGCCCGACCAGCGTATCCAGGCCGTGGCGGAAATCTTTCATCTCGGCGCTGTCAGCCGCTTTGCCTTCCAGCTTCGGCGGCGTCTGTTTCTGCGCATCCAGCGCAGCGGCGCGCATTTTGCTCAGCGCGTCCTTCATGTCCGCGGCGTTATCGGTCTTCTGTACAATTTTCAGGTTTGCGTTGAGGGTATCCATATCGTCTTCAAGATCGGCGGCAAAGACGTTTGTCGCGCTGAGGACAAGGGAAGACACCGCTAACATCGCGAGGAGTTTTTTACGCATTGCTCACTTCCTTTTTTGTTATTAACGGCGCGGCAGGTCGCGCCAATAAGTGAATCATTGCCCGGCGATTTTTATCTCCGGCAACAGCACAGAACCACACTGTATATTGCTACGTGTTTCAATATCGTCGGCGATGGTGACAATATTGCGCCACATGTCTTTCAGATTCCCGGCGATGGTGATTTCACTCACCGGATACTGAATTTCGCCATTCTCAACCCAAAAGCCTGACGCACCGCGCGAATAATCACCCGTTACGCCACTGACACCCTGCCCCATCAGTTCGGTCACCACAAGCCCGGTGCCCATTTCTTTTAGCAACTTTTCAAAACTCAGGCCACGCCCGGCAATGCGCCAGTTGTGAATGCCACCCGCATGCCCGGTGCTTCTGAGGCCCAGTTTACGGGCTGAATAGTTGGTCAGCAGCCATTGCGTGAGGATACCGTCTTTGATGATATCGCGACGTTCTGTGCGTACGCCTTCGCTGTCGAACGGCGTCGAGGCCAGCCCTTTACGCAGATGCGGATGTTCTTCGATGGTCAGCCACGCCGGCAGGATCTGCTTGCCGAGGGAATCCAGCAGAAACGTAGATTTGCGGTAGACCGCGCCGCCAGCAATCGCGCCGACCAGGTGCCCAAACAGCCCGGTCGCCACATCACTGGCGAAAATCACCGGCGCTTTCATCGTCGACAGTTTGCGCGGCGCGAGACGCGCCAGCGTGCGACGCGCGCACTCTTCACCGACCCACTCCGGCGATTTCAGATCATCAATCGCCCGGCCGATGGTGTAGGCGTAATCGCGCTCCATTTCGCCGTTCTCTTCCGCAATAACGCAACTGGAAAGCGAATGGCGGGTCGAGCAGTAGCTTTGCAGCATGCCGTGGCTGTTGCCGAACACTTTGATGCCGTAGTGGCTGTTAAAACTGCCGCCTTCGGTGTTGGTAATGCGCTTGTCGGCCTTGAGGGCGATTTGTTCGGCGCGGGCCGCCAGTTCGATGGCTTCATCGGGTGAGATTTCTGACGGATGGAAGAGATCCAGATCCGGCGCGTCAAAGGCCAGCAGGTCTTTATCCGCCACCCCGGCGTAAGGATCGGCGGAGGTGTAACTGGCGATATCCAGCGCCGCCTGCACGGTGCGCGCAATCGCCTGCGGGCTTAAATCGGTCGACGAGGCACTGCCTTTGCGATTCTGGTGATACACCGTAATGCCGAGCGCGCCGTCGCTGTTGAATTCGACATTCTCCACTTCACCGTAACGCGTGCTGACGCCAATGCCGGTGGTTTTCGACACCGACACTTCGGCGCCATCTGACTTGCCCGACGCCAGTTCCAGCGCGGTAGAGACCGCTTCTTCCAGTGCTTTACGCTGCTCTGCAACTTGTGTGATTACTTTCATCGTCAATGCCATAATGTAAAGAGAGTTTCAATGAAGTCTAACAGAGAACCGTTTTCCAGTGCGCGCCTTAACTGGTAACATGTGCCTCTTTTTTTAAGGAGCCTGAGATGACCAAGCAGCCCAAAGACTGGCTCGACGATGTTCCCGGTGATGACATCGAGGATGAAGATGATGAAATCATCTGGGTCAGTAAAAGTGAAATTAAACGCGACGCCGAAGAGTTAAAACAGCTTGGCGCGGAAATGGTCGATCTGGGGAAAAACGCGCTGGATAAAATCCCGCTCGACCAGGATCTCCGTGACGCCATCGAACTGGCGCAGCGTATCAAGAAAGAAGGCCGTCGCCGTCAGTTGCAACTGATTGGCAAAATGCTGCGTCAACGCGATGTCGATCCAATTCGCCAGGCGCTGGATAAGCTGAAAAACCGTCACAACCAGCAGGTTGCGCTGTTTCACAAGCTGGAGCAGATGCGTGATCGCCTGATCGACGAAGGCGACGATGCCATGGCGGAAGTGCTGAATCTGTGGCCGGATGCCGATCGCCAGCAGATGCGCACACTCATCCGCAATGCGAAGAAAGAGAAAGAAGGGAATAAGCCGCCAAAATCCGCGCGCCTGATTTTCCAGTATCTGCGCGAACTGGCAGAGAACGAGCAGTAACCGTTTTGCCGGATGGCGCTGCGCTTATCCGGCCTACAGGATCGTAGGCCCGGTAAGCAAAGCGCCACCGGGCAGTAAACTACGCTTCAACCGCGTCCGTTTTTTTCGCCAGACCGTCCAGCAGTTTCTGATGGATCCCACCAAAACCGCCGTTACTCATCACCAGAATGTGATCGCCTGGCTGCGCGGATTTCACAATCATCTCCACCAGCGCGTCAACGTCCGCACTCCAGAAGGCTGGCTGGACGCAGGCTTCCGCCACTTCCGCCACCTGCCAGGGAATATGCTGCGGCTGTAGCAGATACACTTCATCCGCGCGCCCCAGCGACGGCGCCAGATCGCTTTTGCTGATGCCCATTTTCATGGTGTTGGAGCGTGGCTCCAGCACCGCGATAATGCGCGCCGTGCCGCCCACTTTACCGCGCAGTGCCTGCAGCGTGGCGAGGATCGCCGTCGGGTGATGCGCGAAATCGTCATACACGCAGACGCCGTTCGCTTCGCCACGCAGTTCCAGGCGGCGGCGGGCGTTGATAAACGACCCCAACGCATTCGCGGCATCCGCAGGCGTGACGCCCACATGACGCGCGGCGGCAATCGCCATCAGGCCGTTATTCATGTTGTGTTCGCCAACCAGCGCCCACTTCACCTGACCGACGACCTCGCCGTCCAGCAGCACTTCCCACTCGGACGCGTCAGTGTTCAGCTTTCTCGCCTGCCAGTGACCCTGTTCGCCCACCAGTTCCTGTTCGCTCCAGCAGCCCATCGCCATCACCTGTTTCAGGTTAATGTCGTTTTCCGGCAGGATGATGCGCCCCTGACCCGGCACGATGCGCACCAGATGGTGGAACTGTTTCTGAATTGCTTTCAGATCATCAAAGATGTCCGCGTGGTCAAACTCAAGGTTGTTGAGCACCAGTGTGCGCGGACTGTAATGGACGAATTTGGAGCGCTTGTCGAAGAACGCACAGTCATATTCGTCAGCTTCGATAACGAAGAACGGGCTGTCGCCGAGACGGGCAGACACATCAAAATTGCCCGGCACACCGCCGATCACAAAGCCCGGCTTGTAACCGCAGGCCTCTAAGATCCAGGTTGCCATCCCGGCGGTGGTGGTTTTGCCGTGAGTCCCGGCAATGGCCAGCACCCAGCGGTCACGCAGCACGAAATCGTGCAGCCACTGCGGACCGGACATGTACGGAATATTCTTCTCCAGCACCGCTTCCACGCACGGGTTGCCGCGCGTCATGGCATTGCCGATGATCACCAGATCCGGCTGCGGATCGAGTTGAGCAGGATCGTAACCCTGAATTAAATCAATACCTTGATTTTCCAGTAACGTGCTCATTGGCGGATACACGTTGGCGTCCGAACCCGTCACTTCGTGGCCCAGGGTGCGTGCCAGCATCGCCAGTCCGCCCATGAAAGTGCCACAAATTCCCAAAATATGAATGCGCATAGTTACGTCCTTTCTTTTAGCTGGCGCGTATTTTACTCATATGTTCGACAGCAGCGAAACGCATTTCAGTTAAATCCGTATTTTGCTGGCGCGATTCACCTGTGCGCTACTATTTGAATCTTTGTTAAGATTGTTGCGGTCGCTTTACTCCACATAAAATGCAGGGAAAGTGTTATGAAAACGTTAGGTGAATTTATTGTCGAAAAGCAGCACGAGTTCTCTCATGCTACCGGTGAGCTCACTGCTTTGCTGTCGGCAATAAAACTGGGCGCCAAAATTATCCACCGCGATATCAATAAGGCCGGTCTGGTCGATATCCTGGGTGCCAGCGGTGCTGAGAACGTGCAGGGCGAGGTTCAGCAGAAACTCGATCTGTTCGCGAACGAAAAACTGAAAGCTGCACTTAAGGCGCGCGACATCGTCGCGGGCATCGCGTCGGAAGAAGAAGACGAGATCGTCGTCTTTGAAGGCTGTGAGCATGCGAAGTACGTCGTGCTGATGGATCCGCTGGATGGCTCATCCAACATTGATGTTAACGTTTCTGTTGGCACCATTTTTTCAATCTACCGTCGCGTGACGCCGGTAGGCACCCCGGTTACCGAAGAGGATTTCCTGCAGCCGGGCAACAGGCAGGTCGCTGCCGGATATGTGGTTTACGGCTCCTCCACCATGCTGGTGTACACCACCGGCTGCGGTGTTCACGCCTTTACCTACGATCCGTCGCTGGGGGTATTTTGCCTGAGCCAGGAGCGCATGCGCTTCCCGGAAAAAGGCAACACCTACTCCATCAACGAAGGCAACTACATCAAATTCCCGATGGGCGTGAAGAAGTACATCAAGTTCTGTCAGGAAGAAGATAAGGCCACGCAGCGTCCGTATACGTCACGCTATATCGGTTCTCTGGTGGCCGATTTTCACCGTAACCTGCTGAAAGGCGGGATTTATCTCTACCCAAGCACCGCCAGCCACCCGCAGGGTAAACTGCGTCTGCTGTATGAGTGCAACCCGATGGCCTTCCTCGCCGAACAGGCGGGCGGTAAAGCCAGCGACGGTAAAGCGCGCATTCTGGATATTATCCCGGATAGCCTGCACCAGCGCCGTCCGTTCTTCGTCGGCACCGATCATATGGTGGAAGATGTGGAACGCTTTATTCGTGAGTTCCCGGACGCGTAATACCTGAACGTCTGACCCTCTTCCCGATGGGGAGAGGGTCAGTGTGAGGCATCAGACCGCGCCTGCGCCCTGTAGCCTGAACGAGGCCATCGCTTCAATCAGCTCCTGCGACTGCTCTTCCAGCGAGCGCGTTGCCGCGGAGGATTGCTGTACCAGCGCGGCGTTCTGCTGAGCGGTTTCATCCATCTGGCTGACGGCGATATTCACCTGCTCAATGCCACGACTTTGTTCCTGCGACGCACTGGCGATTTCACGCATCAGCTTGGTCATTCGCAATACTTCGGTGGCGATTTCATCCATCGTTTCACCCGCCTGCAGCGCCAGATCGCTCCCCTCGCCCACGTGACTGCGGGAATCGCTAATCAGCTGACGAATTTCTTTCGCCGCATCCGCACTGCGGCTCGCCAGAATGCGCACTTCACCTGCAACCACCGCAAATCCACGCCCCTGCTCACCCGCACGCGCCGCTTCCACCGACGCGTTGAGCGCCAGGATGTTGGTCTGAAACGCGATGCCGTCGATGACGCTGAGGATGTCGGCAATACGATCGGAACTGCTGGAGATATCGCGCATTTTTTCAATGACGTAGCACACCATTTCGCTGCCGCGATCGGCGGTGTCAGAGACCGCTTTCGCCAGCTGGTGCGCCTGCTCGGCATTTTCAGCGTTCTGTTTCACCGTCGCGGTGATCTCTTCCATGCTCGCCGCCGTCTGCTCAAGGGAGGTCGCGGTGGATTCTGTCCGCTGTGCCAGGTGCATGTTACCCGCCGCCAGTTCGCGGCTGCCGGTATCAATTTGTGAGCTGGCGTCACGCACCCGCAGCACGGAAGACATCAGCGACTGGCGCATGTCGTCGATAGCCGCGTTGAGGCGGTTAATTTCGTGGCTCGCCTGTTTGTCCGTTTCCCAGGTGAGATCCCCGGCGGCGACATGTTCCAGTTGAGCGATAGACGCATTCAGCGGCTTGAGCAGCATCTGACGCAGCGCCATCCATGCCAGAACGATCACCCCGGCCGTCAGCAGTGCGACAATGATGATAAACATCATCACCCGCGTTTTACTGCTCTGCACCGCGCTGACCTCTGCTTTTCCGCGCTGGTCGACCCACTTCTGATACGCCTGCATGTCGTTGTCAAACTGGCGGGAAACCGGGATCAGGCTCTTTTCGAGCAGATCGTAATAGCCGTCCGCGCTCTGTTTGTTCAGCGCGTCCAGCATCGGCTTAATGCCCTGTTCGCTGTAAGCGGCGTAGCTGCCCGCCACCGTTTTCAACAGCTTATCGCCCTGCTCGTCCTGCATCGGCGTGCTGAGCACCGCAGCCAACACCTTTTGCGCCTGCGCCACTTCTGTATTGATATTTTTGACCGCTTTAGTGGCGTCATCCAGCATCCCGATTTCCATCAGACGTACCGCCTGACCGGCTTCGTTACGCGCCCGCAAAATCAGGGTATAGCCTTCATTGAGATGCACCATCTGCTCACCCTGGAGCTGGTTGATGCGCTGCAAAGAGGAGGAACTTTGAGAGAGGGCATAAATGCCCATGCCGCTCACCAGCAAAAGCAGGAGCGTCATCACGGCGAGTACAGAGAGCAGGCCGGTTCGAATCGATAGCGTTTTTAGCATGATGTTATTTCCGGTAGCAGGGGACTTCGGCATAAAATAAATTTATCGGCGGCTACCGGAAAAAGTTTAGTTTTAATGCAATTTCAATATGTTACCGGGTTGTTGCGTTATTAACCCTCGTGACCGGCGAACTCTGGCGATTCTCCCACAGCACCGTCAGGCCACGCTGCAGGGCAATGAAAATGAACAACAAAATGCCGATGGCGATCTTGGTCCACCACGAGCTGAGTGTGCCATCAAAGTTAATATAGGTCTGAATCAGCCCCTGGATTCCCACGCCAAACAGCGTTCCCAGCACCGTACCGACGCCGCCGCTGAGCAGCGTGCCGCCAATCACCACCGAGGCGATCGCGTCCAGCTCCACGCCAACGCCCGCCAGCGCATAGCCCGCCTGGGTATACACCGAGAACACAATGCCTGCCAGCGTCGCCAGCCCGGTGGAAAGCATGTAGATGCGAATGGTAGTGCTGCGCGTCGAAATCCCCATCAGGTTGGCCGACGTCGCGTTGCCGCCGATGGCATACACCTGATTGCCAAAACGGGTGCGGTGAGCGAGGAAAATCCCCACTACGACCACCAGCAACATCAGGAGCCCCATCGCGCTGAGACGCCCGCCGCCGGGAATCGTCCAGGCCAGATCAGAAAGCGAGTCATACACCGGATGGTTAATCGGGATCGACTCTTCAGAAACCAGATAGCTGACACCGCGCAGGAAGAACATCCCGGCAAGGGTGATGATAAACGCCGGGATTTTGAGCGCGTCAATCAACAGCCCCATAAACGCGCCAAACGCGCAACCCATCACCAGCACCAGCGGAAACGCCAGCAGCGGGGAGATCCCCCAGAAGCCGATCGCTTTCGCCAGAAAAACCCCGGTGAAAGCGATCACCGAGCCGACGGAAAGATCTATCCCCCCGGAGAGGATCACGAAGGTCATGCCGACAGCGATGATCCCAAGAAACGCGTTATCGGTCAGGATGTTGCAGATGACGCGCGTCGAAGCGAACCCCGGAAACTGCGTCAGACAATAGAGATAGCCAAGGATAAACACCCCGAGCGTAATCATCAGCGGTAAATTACGTTTGATCATGGCGGCGGATCCTTTTCAGTATGCTGATAAAAGACGGTGACTGGACGATCAGGACGCAGAGCACCACCACCGCTTTCACCACCTGGTTGAGCTCCGGCGGGAAGCCGGAAAGCAGGATGCCGGTATTCATACCCTGAATAATCAGCGCCCCGACCACCGACAGCAGCAGGTTAAAACGCCCGCCCATCAGCGAACCGCCACCGATAACCACCGCCAGAATGGCGTCCAGCTCCAGCCACAGCCCGGCGTTATTGGCATCAGCGCCGCGAATATCGGCGGCAACGATGGTTCCGGCAATCGCCGCACACACGCCGCTCAGAACATAAGTCAGCATCACCACAATGCGCGTATTCACCCCGGCGTTTTTTGCGGCGCGAATGTTGATGCCGACCGCTTCAATAAACATCCCCAGCGCGGTTTTGCGGGTGAACAGCCAGAAGACGATCAGCGTCACCAGGGCGATGATCACCGGCGTCGGGAACAACAGGAATTTGCCGCTGCCGATCCACGCCAGGTTCGGCGCATCAAAGGTGACGATCTGCCCGGCGGTGATCAGTTGCGCCACGCCGCGTCCGGCGACCATTAAGATCAGCGTGGCGACGAAAGGCTGGATTTTCAGTATCGCCACCAGAATGCCGTTCCACAGCCCCGCCAGCACGCCTGTTGCCAGCGTCGCCAGCAGAATAACCGGCAGCGAGTGTCCGGCGACGGCCATGGATGCAGCCGTGGCGCCCGCAATCGCCATCACCGCACCGACGGAAAGATCGATACCGCCAGTGGCGATCACCAGCGTCATACCAATGGCGAGCAGCGCAACCGGGGCGGCGCGGTTAAGAATGTCAATCGGGCTACCAAACAGGCGCCCGTCCTGCAGCACCACCTGGAAGAAATGCGGCGCCACCAGGCTATCAACCACCAGCACCAGGATCAGCGCCGCGAGTTGCGGCATCCCGGTGGGCCAGCGAAAACGGCGCTTTGCGGCGTCCGTTTGCGGAAGGGATTGAGGCATCACGGTTTACTCCTTATGCCGCAATAGCATTCATAATCGCCGGGACCGAGAGCGCATCCAACGGGATCTCCGCGACCTGTTTGCGATCGCGCATGATAATCACCCTGTCGGCATAGCCCACCAGTTCCTCCAGCTCTGACGAGATGACCAGCAACGCCAGCCCATCAGCGCACAGGCTTTCTATCAGACGGATAATTTCCGCGTGCGCGCCCACGTCGATACCGCGTGTCGGCTCATCAAGAATGAGAAACTGCGGGCGGGTCAAAAGCCAGCGGGAGAGCAGCACTTTTTGTTGATTGCCGCCGGAGAGAAACTCAATCGGCTGCTCCCCGCTGGGCGTACGGATGCCAAGCTGGCGAATAAAACGTTCGGTGATCTCATGTTGTTCACGCCGGGGAATCGGTTTTAGCCAGCCACGCTGCGCCTGCAATGCCAGAATGATATTTTCCCTGACCGACGCCGCAGCAATTATGCCATCGGTTTTCCTGTCTTCCGGGCAGAACCCGATGCCAAGACAGGAAGCCTGATGCGGCGACCGCAGAAGCTGTTTTTTGCCTTTGATCCACGCCGTACCGCTGTCGGCAGGCTTAATGCCGAAAATCACCTCTGCGGTTTCGGTGCGACCGGATCCTAACAAGCCCGCCAGCCCGACGATTTCCCCGGGGCGAACCTGCAAATCGAAGGGGTCGATGGTGCCTTTTTTGCCGAAGCCTTCAAACGCCGCCACCGGTTTTTCACTCAGCAGCGTACGCCCGGCGCGCTGCAGCGCCTGATGCTCAAGCTCGCGGCCCAGCATCATCTTCACCAGATCAATCTGCGGCAGCTCGCGGGTCTCCCGGCAGCCGACAAAACCGCCGTTGCGCAGCACGGTGATCCGATCGCTGACCTGGTAAACCTGATCGAGAAAGTGGGTGACGAAAATCAGGCTGACGCCCTGATCGCGCAACTGGCGCATCAGACCGAACAGCATGTCGACCTCTTTGGTGTCGAGACTGGCCGTCGGTTCGTCGAGGATTAGCACTTTGGCGGAGAGATCGATGGCGCGGCAAATCGCGACGATCTGCTGCATGGCCACCGAAAAACGGTTAAGAGGTTCGCGTACGTCGAGGGAAAAACCGTAGGAGGCCATCAGTTCGGTGGCACGTTTTTCCATCTCCTTGCGCCGCAGAAAGCCGAAACGGCGCGGTTCGCGACCAATAAACAGGTTATCCGCCACCGACATGTTCGGCAGCAGGTTCACTTCCTGATAGACGGTGCCAATGCCCAGTTGTTGAGCATGCGCGGTATTCTTTGGTGAGATTGGCTCACCTTCCAGCCAGATGGTGCCGCGATCGGCATGATAAACCCCGGTCAGGGCTTTGATGAGCGTTGATTTCCCCGCGCCGTTTTCCCCCAGCAGCGCCATGATTTCACCGCGCCGCAGACTGAAATCGACATTATCTAATGCCTTCACGCCGGGGAAGAATTTGCTCAGGCCTTCCGTACGCAGAACATCCTGATGATGGATTGATTCGGTCATTATCGCCTCCCCCAAAAGTTCCCTACCCTGACCCGCTTCCTAAAAGGGAGAGCGCCTGCGACGCCTCTCCCCTCAGGGGAGAGGGCCAGGGTAAGGAGTGATCCACTATCAGTAACCCATATTTTTCTTCTTCTCTAACTCTTCTTTCGCCGTGTCCGGCAGGTAGAGCGTGGACTTGGTCAGTGTCACTTTCTCCGGCATGGTGCCGTCTTTCTTGAATTTCTCAAGCGCATCAAACGCCGGGCCCGCCATGTTCGGGGTCAACTCGACGCTGGCATTAGCTTCACCAGCAATCATCGCTTTATAGATATCCGGCACGCCATCGATGGAGCCGGTGAGGATATCTTTACCCGGTTTCAGACCCGCTTCCTTGATGGCCTGAATCGCACCGATCACCATGTCATCGTTATGGGCGTAAACCATGCAAATATTCTTGCCGTTGTTTTCTGCCTTGATGAAGCTCTCCATGACTTCTTTCCCTTTACTGCGGGTAAAGTCGCCGGACTGAGAACGGATGATCTTAATATTCGGGGCTTTGGCGATCGCTTCCGCGAAACCTTTTTTACGATCGATCGCGACACTTGCGCCGACTGTCCCCTGCAGTTCCACAACGTTACACTGCTTACCATCAACGGTTTTGATCAGCCAGTCGCCAATCAGCTGACCTTCCAGCACGTTGTTGGCGGTCACCGTGGTCATATAGAGCGAGTTGTCTTTTACATCAATAGAGCGGTCGAGCAGGAATACCGGGATTTTTGCCTCTTTTGCCTCTTTCAGTACCGGTTCCCAGCCTGTTGCGACGACAGGGGCGATAAAGATGGCATCCACGCCCTGAGCGATAAAAGAGCGTACAGCTTTGATTTGGTTTTCCTGTTTTTGCTGTCCGTCCGCGATTTTCAGCGTGATGCCACGTTTCTGGGCTTCACTCTTCGCGACGTTGGTTTCAGCGGCTCGCCAGCCGGACTCAGAACCGACCTGCGAAAATCCTACGGTCAAAGGAGCAGCCATTACCATAGACGACATGGCTGCGGAAACTGCCGTGACAAGAAGTAAGCGCTTCCACATAAAGGTATCCTCGTAGGGTTATTGTTGGATAAAACTTCGCCTGCGGGATAAATATAGACAAGGCGGGATGTAACAGAATGCGTTACATCACACTTCAGAAAAGTGGATAAAATGTTAATCACAAATTTGTAATCGTTTCCACTTCGCTATGAAAAAAGCGGCTGAGTTTATGGATTTTCCAGTTATGAAATTCGTCTGAAAAGAACAATTTCAACGCGATGAACTGGAAAACAGGAAAAGACATTCTTTGTGAGTTGGCTATAATACCGGGCACAAGATTGCCACACATTTTTAAGGAAACAGACATGAGCTTACTCAACGTCCCGGCGGGGAAAGATCTGCCCGAAGATATCTACGTTGTCATCGAGATCCCGGCTAACGCAGATCCTATCAAATACGAAATCGACAAAGAGAGTGGAGCACTGTTCGTTGACCGCTTCATGTCTACTGCGATGTTCTACCCGTGCAACTACGGTTACATCAACCACACCCTGTCTCTGGACGGTGACCCGGTAGACGTTCTGGTTCCGACTCCGTACCCGCTGCAGCCGGGCTCCGTTATTCGCTGCCGTCCGGTTGGCGTGCTGAAAATGACTGACGAAGCCGGTGAAGATGCGAAACTGGTTGCCGTACCGCACACCAAGCTGAGCAAAGAATACGATCACATCAAAGATGTAAACGACCTGCCGGAACTGCTGAAAGCGCAGATCGCTCACTTCTTCGAGCACTATAAAGATCTGGAAAAAGGCAAGTGGGTGAAAGTGGAAGGCTGGGCCGACGCTGAAGCGGCAAAAGCAGAAATCATCGCCTCCTTCGAACGCGCTAAGAAGTAATTCTTACCGCCGCTGAACATAAAACACCGCCTGATTGAGGGCGGTGTTTTTGTTTCATGGGCTTATTCAACAATTGCCTGCACACGTAACAACACCTCTTCGATCACTTCACCCGTCGCGGTATCCACCTTTTTTGCCTGCCTGGCTTGCAGATCCAACATACGCAACTGGTTAACCAGCACCACACCCTGAATATCACCATTGCGACTGCTCACCGGCACGGCAAAACCCGCATAACGCGCATAGTTTCCGCCCTGTGTGATTGGCGCGACCAACACGGTTCCCAACCGATTAAACGCCTGCGGCGACAGCACAAGTGCTGGTCTGCCCACGCCTTTTTGCTCATGCCCACTCGCGGGATCAAACCCGACGATGACGATATCGCCCCGCTGATATTGCGGGCGCGTTACCATACTTCGTCACCAACAGGGCCATCATTACCCCAGATATCCTCTTCGCGGATCGCCGGTGCGTTCATGTCGCATTGTGCCAGCAACTCCTCCAGCGAATAGCGCTTACTGACTGGCGTAAGCACCAGTTGTTTATCTTTCACCATCACCTCCATGCTTTGGCCCGGCGTTAAGCCGAGTTCTTTCATCACTACACCGGGAATCACCATGCCTGCACTGTTCCCCCATTTCTTAATGGTTATACGCATCTCGCCCTCCTGAGTTAGACAAAGTATAACTCAGGAAGTGGCGATGTCATTGTGGACTTCACCACAAAAGAACACCAGTGTTGGATCCAGACAAAGAGTGAAAGCAGAAAGCGCTTTCCAGATGGAAGGAGATATCAGACTTGTTGCAGAAAAAAGTGCGCAGGCGCTCGCAAAAAACAACGCCACCCGAAGGTGGCGTGGCTTTTCAGTCCTGGTTTCTGTCTAACCAGTTTCCGCTTTCAATCAGCGTTAACCCGTCGACCGGACGTTGGTACACGTACATCCATGCACTTCCGTACGGTGTTTGAATCAAATGGCGAGCGTATTCCCCGCCCTTAGTGCGCAGCGCATCAAGCTCGGCAAGGGTCGAGGCGTCGATACGATAAACTTCACCATGTACTGTGCCCTTTCCCGGCACCGCGCCTGGATAGTGGCCCAGGCTGTACAACTGATAATCATCGACACTGTGCGCACCCAGCCACTGAGCGTTGGTCATCCAGTGGCTGTTGCCTTGTTTGCGTCGTAAACTGCCGTAAACAAATATTCGCATTGCTAAAACTCAAACTGATAGAGCAAATCCAGTGCCTGATCAACGCCAGACACGGCTTCCAGATATAGCTTAGGCATCAGGCGATAGCGTAACGTGAGTGTTGCCAGTGAGTCAAAAATACCCACGCCATATTTCACCTGTAGGCCCGGCAAGACATAGCCACTGACCACCACCTGTGAGGAGTCGCCGACTCCCTGGGTGTCCAGCGCCAGATTGCTTACGCCAAACGTCTCGCCGATTTTACCCACAACCTGACCACTTTGTGCAACCCCCAGACCGACAAGCATGGATGTCATTGCTGCACTATCGCTCTGTTCGCTGTCCAGACCCTGCCCGCGAAGCAGGTAAGAGAGCGCCTGCTGCTGCGACATTGCCGGGTCGGAGAACACTTCCGCTTTTGGCTGATCGGCAGAACCGGTGACGCGAACGCCGGCAATCACGTCGTTTTCTGTGGCTTCCGGGTTGCGAATGGCTTCAATGTTCAGTAATGGCTGATCCGGCGGACCAGAGAACAGCAGTTCGCCTTTACGCACAATCAGATCCTGACCGTAAGCATGGAAGCGGCCATCCGGGATGTTAATCTGCCCGTTCAGCCCCAGCCCCTGTTTGTCCTGCGCGACTTTAAGATCGCCCGTCAGACGGGCTTTCAGGCCAAACGCATCCAGACGCACGTTGTTGCCGACATGGATATTCAGGTTGCTGTTGATGGGGATCGACGCGGTTTTCGGCGCTTCCGGTTGCAGATTATTGTTCAGCATCACCTCGTCGTTGGAAACCCCAACCGCGCTTTCTGGTAGCTCGTGCACCACAATGCGCGCCCACGGCACATCCACATTACCTTCCAGCGTGAACAGGCTTGGTGTGGCGGTAAATACCACGTCCGGTGAGACGTCCAGCCGTACCATCGGCGGCACGGTGATCCGCACCCGGCTGCCTTTGGCGGCGATACTGGCGCGCCAGTTATCAATCTGACTCCAGTCGGCATTGCCGCTCAGGTTGATCTGCCCCTGTTGTGTCAGTACCGATCCCTGCAACACAGAACTTGTGCCATTGAAGTTCATCGTTAAATGGCTGGGCTGCATGTCGAATGGCATAAAATTACCGTCTATATCGATGCCGCTCAGTTGCATCTGACCGAACAGTTGTGGCCCCTCCAGGTTACCGCCAAGGCGCAGATTCGCGCTGAGTTTACCGGCGGCTTTCTCGCCCCGCGAGAAGATCGGGTTGATCATCGCCAGCGAGAAATCACGGATGTTGACGTTGCCGCCGAGAGTGCGGCGTCCCTGCGGATCGGTCACCTGCACCTGACCATCCAGTTGACCATTATTGGTGAGACGAATCAGCCAGCCCAGTTCCGCGCGATTGTTGCGCAGTTCCGCATTCAGATTCAGCGTGTCGAACGCCACCGGTAGCGGCGCGTCGTTCACGACCTGCGTCACTTTAACGTTGCGCCCGGAGAGCGTCACGCTGCCCTGCGGCAACCCTTCTTTGGTGGTATCCCAACTGACATCGGCTTTACCGCTAAAGACACCGCTGGCCTGCGTCGCCTCCGGCATAAACGATTTCAGCATTGCCAGGTCGAAACGGTTGAGATTCACCACCGCGCGACCTTCCGCCCCGGCATCAATGGTCTGCGGTACACACAACTCGGCATTCGGGTTGTTCCAGCAGTGCGGCCCGATGCTGATTTTTTGTTCCTGATTGCGGTAATCCAGCGCAATGGCGCGACTCAGCGACCACGGCCCGACCGGCGTCTGGAAACGGGTATTGCTCAGTTCACCTTTCCAGCGCTCCGCTTTACGATCAAAACTGCCTTTCAGCGTCAGCTGACCCGACACCGGCTCGCCCTGGAGACGCAATTGCAGGTCGTGCTGTTTCTCGTTGCCGTTGGCGTCCAGTTGCACCAGGCGCATGTTAACGCCCGGCTGGACGATGTTATCAACGCGAACCTTCAGGTTACCGCCAATTTGATCGGTCGATTTAACGTCGCCTTCCACACGCACCTGCGCGACGGAAAGCTCCTGCCAGCGCAGGCTTCGCGCGGTGATATCCGCCAGCAGTTGCGGCGCATCAATCGTGCCGCGAACTTTCAGCAGACCTTTCGCCGTACCGCCCAGTCCCGGAAGGGCGTTATCAAGACTGGGGGCGTCGACAGTGGCATCCAGATTGAGATCTTTCACCCCCAGCTCGCCTTTCACGTCAGCGCTGTTGCGCCCCAGCGCCAGATGCAGCCCCGGAATGGTCCACTGCAAATAGCTGTTGCCTTTCAGCGAGCCTTCAACGTTGACCTTGTTCTGTTTGACGTTACCGGTGATTTTCAGTTCAGGGACGTCCATCTGCCAGCTACCGCCGTACAGGCTGCCGCGGGTTTTAATCAGCCCGTCCAGCTTCGATGGCCAGTCAGGCACTTCTTTCGCGGTGTTAATGCCTTTCAGGGTTAATTCACCGTTCCAGCTGATCGCCTGCTGCCAGTCCAGGAGCGCTTTGAGTTCGGTGGTGCCTTCCAGCGCTGCCACGGAGAGTTTGTCGAGATTTACCTGCTTTTCATTGCCCTTCGCGTCCAGCGTGATGGTGGCGGGCGGCACGCCCTGCCCCTTCACAGCAGTACGGAACGACAGGGTGTAATCGGTCATTTTGCCGCTGAGTTTCAGCTTCAGGTCATCGGCCTGATACTGTTTCTCGCCAGTGAAAGGCCAGTAGAGCTGCTTGCTCAGCACTTCCACGTTTAACGGCAGCCCGGCCTCCGCCAGTTGCGTCTGCGCGCGAAGCGACATATCTACCGGGCCGGAGAGATTCACGCCAACGTCCAGCTGTTTACGCAGCTCGCCGCCCACTTTCAGTTTGATCTTCTCGCCCTTCATCGGGTCAATATTCAACGTACTGTTGAGCGTGATATCGACCGGCCAGTTATCCTGCAACTGTGCGGTGCCTGAGGCGTTCACCGTGCCCTGGTTCGAATCGATATCCAGCGTGTCCAGGCGAGTATTGCCGTCAATGCTGCTCACTTTCAGCAACATGCTGAAGATGGTCAGATCGGTGTCGCCGGTCAGGCGTAGTTGCTCGCCGCGAAATTCCTGAATATTGAGATTCAGCGGCAGATGAACGTCGGTCATCTCCGGCAGCACCGGTTTCGAGAACAGTTCGGTCAGCGTTTCGCCCAGCGGTTTCTCTTCCGGCTGCGGGTTTTGAATTTTCGGCTCGACCACCTCTTCCTGCGCCACCTTTGCCACTTTTGGCAGGGCAATCAGCAACCCCTGCAGCGATGTTGGCGTCAGGGTCAGATCTTTCTCCTGCCAGTTAAGCCCGGTGGAGAAATCCATCACCGACACGGTGGTGTCATCGATTTTGATGTTGACGTTATTCAGCGTCACGCGGCTGAGTGTGATGGGATACGGTGTGGAGAGATTGAGCGGGCCGCTCTCTTCTTCTTCGACCGGCGCCGCGGGCGGCATTTTCTTGCTGTCGATAGCGACGTTAATGTCGCGCAGCGAAATGTCATTCACGCACAGCGCGCTGTTCCACAGACAATCCAGTTTGACCGCCAGATGCAACTGCCCGGCATCCACCGCCACACCTGGCTGCTGGTAACGCACGTTTTTCAGCGTCAGATCACGCCAGCCCCCCGTCACCTGGCCGATTTCCAGCCCCGGCACCCAGCGATTCGCCGCCTTGAAAACCAGATGCAGCCCGGACGTGGTGCCCACGAGATACGCCACCGCCCCCAGCAGCAGAACAATAAAAATCAGTACGCCGAGGCTTATTTTCTTCCATAAACTCATAATTCAGGCCCCAGACCGATGTAAAACTGTAAACCGTGCTCTTCTTTGTCGCCGACCGGAACGGCGAAATCGAGCTTGATCGGCCCGACCGGTGACTGCCAGCGAACGCCAACACCGGCGCCGGTTTTGAAATCGCTCTTGCGGATGTCGCTTACTGCTTCACCGCCGTCAACGAACATCGCGCCCCACCATTTGCCGCTCACGTTGTACTGATATTCCAGCGAGCCGGTCGCCAGTTTTGACGCACCGATCAGCTTGCCGTCGTCATCTTTCGGCGCGATGGATTTGTATTTGTAACCGCGAATGCTGCGGTCGCCCCCGGCGAAGAAACGCAGGTCCGGCGGCACTTTGTCGAAATCACCGGTTTCTATCCAGCCGAGATTACCGCGCGCCACAAAGCGATGACGATCATAAAGCGTGCGGATCCAGACGTTTTGCGCCTGCACGACGACGAAATCCACGTCGGAGCCCCAGGCGGTGTTGGAATAATCGACAGAATAACGCTGTGAATCGCCCCAGTTCGGCATCAGGCCGCCGCGTGAACGGGTGCGGCTAATCATCACCCCCGGATAGAGCAGCATCGTCGTATTGGTGACGTCGGCCTGGGTAAAGTGGTCGAGACTCCAGCGCAAATTGATAGCGCGCTGCCAGCCGCTGGAAAGATCCCAGTAGCGTGAGACAGCGAGCGTCGTGGAGTCAGATTTGGTGTCATTGAGATCGGTACGCTTAAGGCCGCCCTGCACCAGGTAATACTGCTCCAGCGGGTTCTTCAGCAGCGGCATTTTATAGCTGAAATCGAGCTGCTGCTCCGGCGCGGAAATACTGGCGCTGGAGGTCAGGCTGTGACCGTAAGAGTTCATCCACGGCTTTTTCCACGTCGCCTTCACGCGCGGCCCGACGTCAGTAGAGTAACCGACCCCGGTTTCAATGGTGTTTTCGCTGCGCGGCGATACCACACCATGCAGTGGCAGCACTTTGGTTTTGCGGGATTTATCAAATTCGGGCGCCACGACCACCGAGTTAAACCAGCCGGTGGCCGACAGGCGGCGGTTCAGTTCGGCTAAATCCGCGGAGGTGTAGTAATCCCCCTGTTTGAACGGCACCAGATTCTGCAGGTAGCGGTCCTGGATCTGCGAGCCTTCAAAGGTGACCGCGCCGAAGCGATAGCGTTCGCCGCTGTCGTAGTCGATATCCCAGAAGGCCTGGTGCCGGTCGAGCGCCACGCCAAGCTGGCTTTTGTTGAATTCGCTGTCGAAGTACCCTTTGCGCAGCGCCACGCTGGTGAGATCTTTCTTGAAGCCGTCATAATCGCCATGATTCAGCACGGTACCGACCGCCGGGCGCTTCTTTAGCAGGTCGAGATAATCCCTGTCGGTACGCGCGCCGCCGCGCAGGATCACCCCGGTACCGCCAATACGCACAGGCTCGCCAGGAGTGACTTTCGCCAGCAGCACCTGACGGCCTTTTTTCGGCGGCGGCTTGAGTTCAAAATCAATGGTCGGTTCGTAATACCCCAGCGCTTTCAGGCCATCGCGAATGGCGTCGTCCACACGCGCCTGAAAGCGGCGGTCAGGCGTCACTTCATCACCCTGAATGGTTGAAAGCTGGGCACGAACGTTTTTTTCCAGGTTTCCTGATAGCCCTTCAACCTGCAAACGTATATTCGCCGCACTGGCGACCCCGCTGACCATCACCAGGCTGGCCATACATAACTGGCGAATTTTTGGCACGTTTTCTCCTGAATGTCCTTGTTTCCTCCCCTACAGGAAACACAAGCGTCGATCCACGACGTAACAATCCATTATCATTGGACTGAAAAAAAGACAACTTAGTTATATTCTCGTATGTTTAAATCTAGTCATATTCGCAGTGCTTATTGTGTTAAAAGACGCAGGCTGTGACAACCTTAACCACAATTTCCTTTTCCCGGAGGCCAAATCGTGAGCCCTTTCGATAAAAACCATCTTGTTAGCCAGTCGGATGCGTTACCCGGGCGCAATACACCAATGCCAGTGGCGACGTTGCATGCTGTTAACAATCACTCCATGACCAATGTGCCGGACGGTATGGAAATCGCGCTGTTTGCCATGGGATGCTTCTGGGGCGTGGAACGGCTGTTCTGGCAGTTGCCGGGGGTATACAGCACCGCGGCGGGCTATACCGGCGGTTTTACGCCAAACCCGACCTACCGCGAAGTCTGCACCGGGGACACCGGTCATGCGGAAGCCGTGCGCGTGGTGTACGATCCGAAGGTCATCAGCTATGAACAACTGCTGCAGGTCTTCTGGGAAAACCACGATCCGGCGCAGGGCATGCGCCAGGGCAATGATCACGGTACGCAGTATCGTTCAGCGATTTATCCACTGACGCCGGAGCAGGAAACGGCGGCGAAAGCCAGCCTCGAACGTTTCCAGGCCGCGATGCGTGCGGCCGGGGATGACCGCCAGGTCACCACGGAGATCGCCGCCGCAAAACCGTTTTATTACGCAGAGGACGATCACCAGCAGTATCTGCACAAGAATCCGTACGGCTATTGCGGTATCGGCGGCATCGGCGTTTGCCTGCCCCCACAGACGGCATGATTATGCGTCAAGCGCCACGCGGGCCGCGTGGCGCGTGGCACTCATCACTGAGCCAAAATCCCGCATTTGCCCCTGCAGCAACAGATTAAACACCGGTGCCTGTGGCCGGTTCAGTCGTTGCTGTAACAAATGCACCGCCTCTATCCCCAGATCGCGACAGGGTACCGCAATCCCGTTGACCGGTGTCGCCAGCCCATTTTCCAGATTCCACATAAAATCGGTGGTGATAAGCGAAATGTCTTCCGGCACGCGGAGGTTGTGCCGCGCCAGCACCCGCAGTACACCCGAGGTCATATCACTGCAACCAGGGAAAATCACCTCCGGCCAGTATTCACGTGGTCGTGCGGCCAGCCACGTCTCCAGCGTCTGCTCTGCCTCGCTGGCAGAAAAGCCTTCGGTTACCAGCAAATCCTGTTGCGGATCGAACGGCACATGGCAACTACGATACGCTTCTTTGATGCCGTTAAGCCGCTCATACAGCGTCTCCCGACGCAACGTAGTGATAGACAGCACCCGCCGGTGTCCTTGCCCGAAGACGTAACGCAGCGCGTAAAAACCGATGGCACGGTGATCCGGCGAAACTGCATCCAGACGCATTTCGCGATCATAAGTATTAATTAATACGCAGGGTTTGTTCAGCGTGGCGGCAACGTTAAACAGCGTGTCGTCATCGCAGCCAATGATGATGATCGCGTTGATATCTTTGTGATTCGCCTTTTCCAGAAAGAGCTTAATATCCGCCCGCTGTTCTTCCAGTCCACAGTAGTTAAGCCAGACATTGTGCGGTTTCAGTGCCTGCGCAATCCCGCGCGTCACTTCCAGATAAAAGATATCGCCGCGAGCATTGAAGGTTCTGCCAGGCGCGAAGACGGCAATACCGTTGATCAGCAGCCGACCAGACGCCAGCTCATCCAGCACGCCCAGTTCCCGTGCGCAATGCACGATGGCTTCACGGGCTTTGTCGCTGCTGTAGGATTTACCACTTAGCACCCGGGACACGGTACTGATGGAGTAGCCGGTGAGCGCCGCAATCTCCTCCATTTTCAGCTTACCTGGCATTGTGTGACCTCCCTCGCAATCAATTTCTGCAATTATTTGCAGATCCAGCGTTCTGTTTTTTAAACCAAATTTCCTTCGCTTAGTGATTTTCTTATCCACCCTGCGAGCGTTCTCACAAATTCTAATTGTCGCTTTTTTCTTCGTTTTTTATGTTCCGCACATTCCCCTCTGACGCTGAATGAAGGTAAGAAATGGAGAAAGTACGTTTTGGCATTATTGGTGTCGGTAATATCGGTACGGTCCACGCGCGTTACCTGCTGGCAGGCCAGATCGAGGGCGCCAGCCTTGCTGCTGTCTGCGATCACAACCCCGAAAAACATACCGCGATCCGTCGGCTCACTGGCCCGGACGTTCCGCTGTTTGATAATGCACAAGAGATGATCAACAGCGGTTTAATTGACGCGGTGATTGTCGCCACCCCGCACTATGACCACCCGGCGCTGTCGATGATGGCTATGTGCGCGGGCATCCACACGCTGTGCGAAAAACCAGCCGGCGTCTACACCGCGCAGGTGCAGGAGATGAATGCCTGCGCCCGCGAGTGCGACGTGCAGTTTGGCATCATGTACAACCAGCGCCCGAACCCGCTGTATCAGAAAGTGAAGGATCTCATCGACAGCGGCGAGTTGGGTGAGATCCGCCGTTCCAACTGGATCATCACCAACTGGTATCGCTCGCAGAGTTACTACAACTCCGGCGGCTGGCGCGCCACCTGGAAAGGCGAAGGCGGTGGCGTGCTGTTGAATCAGGATCCGCATCAACTGGATCTCTGGCAGTGGCTGGTTGGCATGCCGGTGCGGCTGCGGGCCTTCTGCCAGTTTGGCAAACACCGGGATATCGAAGTGGAAGACGAGGTGACCGCGTATGCGGAATACGCCAACGGCGCCACTGGCGTATTCATCACAACCGTCGCCGAAACGCCCGGCACCAATCGTCTGGAGATCGTCGGCAGCCGCGGCAAAGTGGTGGTCGAAGCGGGCCAGCTCCGCTTCTGGCGGCTGCGTGAATCCGAAACCGACTTCAACGCCCGCTGGCAAAACGGCTTCGGCGAACCAGAATGCTGGGAAGTCTCGATCCCCTGCGCGCCAGAGTGCAGCGATCATCAGGTCATTACCGCCAACTTTACCGCCGCTATTCTGCGCGGCGAACCGCTGATTGCCCCCGGTTATGACGGCATTCACGGGCTGACGCTCTCCAACGCCATGCACCTTTCCACCTGGACCGATGACTGGGTCAGTCTCCCCTTTGACGAACAGCACTACTACACCCTGCTGCGACAGCGCATCGCGGCCTCCATCGAAAAACCGGTCGCCAGCCGCACGCTGGATGCCTCAGGTAGCTGGTAATCACAGGGGAAACAGAATGCTAAATATCGCCATTGTGGGAACCGGGAATATCTCACACCACCATATTCAGGGCTATTTGCAGTTCCCGGGTCGCTGCCGGATCGTCGCGCTGGTGGATATCTACCCGGAGAAAGCACGGGAGAAAAAAGCCCACTATGGGCTGAGCCATGCCCGTGTTTACGCCAGCCACCAGCAATTGCTGGAAGACGGCGCGGATATCGATATTGTCGACGTCTGTACGCCGCCGTATGTGCATGCGGAAATCAGCATCGCTGCGCTACATGCCGGTAAACATGTACTGTGTGAAAAGCCAATGGCTGCTTCACTGGAAGAGTGCGACGCCATGATAGCGGCGCAACAGGCCAGCGGAAAACAGTTGTCGATTATTGCCCAGAACCGTTTTACCGATGCCTTCTGGCGACTGAAAGCGGCGGTGGATTCCGGGCTCGCGGGGAAATTCTGCCATGCACAAGTAGATTCATTGTGGTGGCGTGGTCACAGTTATTACGACCTCTGGTGGCGTGGCACCTGGGAAAAAGAGGGTGGCGGCTGCACCCTAAACCACGCGGTACATCACATCGACGCCATGCTGTGGTTGCTCGGTTTTCCCGACGACGTCAGCGCCATGATGAGCAACGTGGCTCATGATAACGCCGAAGTGGAAGACCTCACGTCGGCCATTTTCCGTTACCCCAATGGCGCGCTGGCGCAGCTTACTGCGTCGGTGGTACATCACGGCGAAGCACAAAAGATCGTGATTCAGGGAGAGAAAGCGTGTATTTCCGCCCCATGGAAAACTGTGGCCTTTCAGAGTGCGGACAACGGTTTTCCCGAAGATGTGCACGACA
Source organism: Trabulsiella odontotermitis (assembly GCF_001297775.1). GTDB lineage: Bacteria > Pseudomonadota > Gammaproteobacteria > Enterobacterales > Enterobacteriaceae > Trabulsiella > Trabulsiella odontotermitis. Next base: position 38,105 of record NZ_LIFX01000007.1, read on the forward strand.
CAGACCGCGAAGCGCGCCTCAACGCCCTTTATGCCGCCACGCCATCGCTCCCCTGGACGCTTCACACCGGGCAGATAGACAACCTGCTCAGCGCCATTGAGCACAATACGGTGCCACTGGTCGACGGCCTGCAGGGCAAACGGGCGCTGGAAGTGATCACTGCGATCTATACGTCGGCGATTACCGGCCGCATCGTGTCATTGCCCATCCCCCCTGACGATCCTTTTTACCGTACCGGTGGCCTTACCGCCCTTGCCCCGCGCTTTCACGAAAAAACCGCCTCCGTGACCCGCTTTCGCGAAGTGGGAGTGATTCCCCTTGGCCAAAATCTGGATGAGAGAACCCTCGATGAACAAAAATGATGGCATGAATTACGCCCCGACGGGGAAACCGCAACCGGTCGTCAAACCGGGCGAATTTGTCTTTGCTGCCGCGGCCCTCGACCACGGGCATATTTACGGTATGTGCAACGGGCTGCTGGAAGCAGGTGCCACCCTGAAATGGGTCTGGGACGCTAACCGTCAGAAATGCGAAGACTTTATTCGCCAGTATCCACAGGTGAAGATTGCTGACTCGCTGGCAACCATTCTGGCAGACAATGACGTGCAACTCGTCGCCGGGGCGGCCATTCCCGCACAGCGCTGCGCGCTGGGACTAAAAGTAATGGCAGCCGGAAAGGACTATTTCACCGATAAAGCGCCGCTAACCACCCTTGCACAACTGGACGATGCCAAAGCCATGGCGGCCCGCACCGAGCGCAAATATGCCGTCTATTACAGCGAACGTCTGCACGTTGAAAGCGCGGTTTTCGCCGGGCAACTGGTGAAACAGGGAGCGATTGGTCAGGTCATACAAACACTCGGCACCGGGCCGCACCGGGAGGGTCAGGGCCGTCCGGACTGGTTTTACGAACGCCACGATTTTGGCGGCATTCTCTGTGACATCGGCAGCCATCAGATTGAGCAGTTTCTGTTTTTCACCGGCAATCATGACGCCACCATCGTCGCCAGTCAGACACGCAACGTTAACCATCCACAGCACCCCCGTTTTGAGGATTTCGGTGATGCCCTGCTGCGCGGCAAAAACGGTGCCACCGGTTATTTTCGTTGCGACTGGTTCACCCCGGATGGCCTCTCAACCTGGGGCGACGGGCGTCTGACGCTGCTCGGCACCGAGGGTTACATTGAGATCCGCAAATACGTTGATCTGACGCGAGGCGAGCAGGATGTGGTCTATCTGGTCAACCGCGACGGTGAATTCCGCTACCCGGTTGCTGGTCAGGTAGGCTTCCCCTTCTTTGGCGAGCTGATCCTCGACTGCCTGAACCGCACTGAACACGCCATGAGCCAGGCGCATGCGTTTAAAGCCGCTGAGCTGTGCGTGAAAGCACAGATGCTGGCGAATGCTTCCGTTGGAGGCGCGCGATGACCTCGTTAAACGCCGCCATTATTGGCTGTGGCGCCATCCACCGTAACCACATTGATGCCCTTCGCCTGCTACCTGATGTGGATCTGCGGGCCATTGCCGAGGTGGATGTGCCGAAAGGCGAGCATCTGGCGCAGAGGTACGGTTGCCGGTTTTATCGCGACTACCAGGAGATGCTGCTGGCCCATGACATTGATGTGGTCCATATCTGCACGCCGCACTACCTGCACAAACCGATGATTATGGCGGCGCTGGCGGCGGAAAAGCATGTCTTCAGCGAGAAGCCGGTCGCCATGACCGGCAACGATATTGCCGAGATCCGCCACGCCGCTTACGCCGCAACCGGGCGGCTCGGGATCTGTTATCAGAACCGTGTAAACCCCACCAGCCAGGCCATTGACTCGTTGCTGACAGCGGGAACGCTCGGCGAGATGCACAGCATCAAAGCCATTCTGACCTGGTCGCGGGGTGACGCCTATTATCGCGACAGCGACTGGCGTGGCTGGTTTGCCACCGAAGGCGGCAGTCTGCTCATCAATCAGGCCATCCATACACTCGATCTGATGCAGTGGTTTGGCGGCGGCGTCAGACGGGTAAAAGGCGTGGTAGATAACGCCACCCTGAACGATGTCACGGAGGCGGAGGACAGCGCCATGGCGACATTCGAATTTCATAACGGCGCACGCGGACTGTTCTATGCCAGCAACGCCCATGTCACCGATTCACCGCTGCTGCTGGAGATCCAGTGCCAGCACGGCACCCTGCGGCTACAGGACAACATTCTGTGGCTTTTCACCCGCAACGGTCAGCGCGAGCTGGCCCGCGACACCGCTCCGGATGGCGGCAAAAGCTACTGGGGCACAGGGCATCAACAGGCGATCGCACACTTTTATCATGCGCTTCGCCACCCCGAGGCTGACGGCGTGGTGGATCTTGACGCGGCGGCCAGTTCCTTACAACTGGTGGAGGCGATATACCGCTCATCCCAGTTACGACGATGGATAAATCTCACTGATGTAATCGATTAATTCCAGCCATAAAAACCCTACACCCTGGAAAAAAAATATGACTAAACCCACTGAACGCAGAGTCGGTTACGGGATCGCTATTGGCTATGGCGTGACCGACTTATTTGGCGGAGGCGCCTTCGCCATCATCGGCACCTGGCTTCTCTTTTTCTATACCACTTATTGCGGCCTGAGCGTATTAGAGGCCGGTTCGATATTTGCTATTGCCCGTGTGATTGACGCGTTATTAAGCCCGATTATGGGTTACGTGACAGATAATTTCGGTAATGCCTGGCTCGGCCGTAAATTTGGCCGTCGACGTTTCTTTTTATTACTCAGCTCACCGTTAATGTTTTTATACGCCCTGCTGTGGCTGACGGATATGGGTTACTGGTATTACCTGGGCACTTATCTTTCTATCGAACTGCTCTCCGCGATGGTGCTGGTGCCATGGGAGACGCTGGCCGCCGAAATGACCAACCGCTACGAAGAGCGCAGTCGCCTTTCCGGCGTACGCATGATCTGCTCCCAGGTCGGTGGTTTTCTCGCAGTTTCTGTGCCGGGGGTAATAATGCAGTTTACCGGCAAAGATAATCCCTTTACCTATACACTGACTGGCCTGCTATTTTCCGCCATCTTTTGCATTGCGGTGTTTATTACCTGGCGTTGTACCTGGGAGGCAAAAGATGTTCAGGAGGAAAATACGTTTCAGCCTGAAATACAACGAAGTGGCGGTTTACTGAATCATTTAAAATATCTGGTACTGGATCTGTTCTCCTCTTTTCGTATTCGTGCGTTTCGTTTGCATATTATTATTTATATCTTTTCATTTACGGCGATGGATGTCTTTGGCTCAGTTTTCACCTATTACGTGGTTTATTGCCTGAGTCAGGATACCGCCGCCGTTTCCGGCTGGCTGAGCATCGCCGCGTTTGCGTCGGTGCCCGGTACCTGGTGCTTTATGCAGCTACTTAACCGTTTTCATGTCACGCCGTCCGCCGCGTTGCGCCTCGCTTACGGTTGTATTTTCTTCGTGCTGGCGTTTCTGTTTTACATCTATCTCACGCAAAGCGTGGTCTCGAATCTGCTGTTTTCCGCGATCTTTATCCTGCTCGGGGTGGCGCGTTCGGGGCTGTATTACATTCCGTGGAACATCTATAGCTTCATTCCAGACATTGACGAAATGGTCACCCAACAACGCCGTGAGGGGATATTTGCTGGCGTGATGGTGCTGACGCGCAAAAGTACCGTGGCACTGGCGATCCTGATAATCGGCCTGGTGCTGGAAGAGGCCGGTTTTGTGAAAGGGAGTGGCATTCAGCCCGAAAGCGCCCTGCAGGCGATCATCGGTCTGATGATTTTTGCCACCGCCGTGCTGCTGGCCGTCAGTTTCTTCACTACGTATCGCTTTAAACTGACCCGTGAAACACACAAGCTGCTGCTCAAAGAGATCGCCCGCCGCAAGCTGGGGGGTGATTACCGTGACTGCGAGCCTGCGACCCGTGAGGTGATTAAACAGCTAACCGGCTATACCTACGATGAAGTCTGGGGCGGCGCGCGTGCCGGTCATCGTCAACAGACCGTGCGCGTGTCCGGAATGGAGTAAGGAGCCCGTATGTATCAACAATGGAGTATCGAAGAGGCCCGGGCGTGGTATCAGCAACTCCCGTGGGGCTGCGGCTTTAACTATCTTCCGCGTACGGCGGTGAACTGGACAGAAATGTGGCAACAGGCGAGTTTCGATACCGCCACCCTCGACCAGGAATTGAGCTGGGCCAACCGTTACGGCTATAACCAGTTGCGCACCAACCTGCCGTTTATTGTCTGGCAGCATGATCGCGACGGGCTGCTGTCGCGCATCGACCAGTTTTTAGCGATCGCCGCCCGCCATCAACTCCGGGTGATGCTGACCCTGCTGGATGACTGCGCCTTTTCCGGCGATGAACCGTTTCTCGGGCCGCAAAAAACGCCGCGTCCGGGCATTCATAACAGCCAGGCGGCCGCCAGCCCGGGTCGCCAGCAAGTGATGGATCGCAATCGCTGGCCGGAGATTGAATGCTACGTGCGTGACGTGGTGCGCCATTTCCGTGACGATCCGCGAGTGTTGTTGTGGGATCTCTACAATGAACCCGGCAACGGCGGTTTTTTCACCGATGATGGCGAATGCCGTCAGTTCGACGATACGCTGGAGTTGTATGCCCTTTCACTCATGACCCGGCTGTTTCAGTGGGTGCGGGAAGAGCGGCCGCAGCAACCGCTGACAGTGGGTGCCTGGCATATTGCCGATCGCCACGACTGTCGCCACGCCTTTACTCACCCCATTGATGCCGCCGCGCTGCACCTTTCCGACGTCATCAGCTATCACGCCTATGTGGATACGCCGGGGCAACTGGAGATCCTGAAACAACTCTCTCGTCATCAACGCCCCATTTTTTGTACCGAGTGGCTGGCGCGGCATGTGGGAAGTACGATAGTGGAGCAGTTGCCGATGTTCAGAGCGCAGCGCGTGAGTGCTTTTCACTGGGGACTGGTGCAAGGGAAAACACAAACCTGGCTGCCCTGGCCCGATATCGCACGTGAAAACCCGCAACCGTCGTTGTGGTTTCATGACGTCCTGACGGCGGATGGGAAAGCGTTCAGCCAGACCGAAATGGCGCTGATCCGCCAGCTGAACAAAGCCTGAAGCGCCCTCTGGTGACTTTACAGCCCTTTACGCTATACTAACCTCGAAATTGCCGGTCCATTGCCTTCGGACCGGTTTTTCTTGTCAAATCTCACCCTTAGTACACATGATCATTCATAAATGAGGTGTATAAAAGTGAGCAACTTCCCTTCCGAGGATCTGGCCTGAACGGCTGGATAAGATATGTTAAACAGTATTTTAGTAATACTTTGTCTGATTGGCGTCAGCGCTTTTTTCTCGATGTCCGAGATTTCGCTTGCAGCCTCACGAAAAATCAAACTCAAACTGCTCGCCGATGATGGCGACATCAATGCACAACGCGTGCTGAAAATGCAGGAAAACCCCGGCACCTTCTTTACTGTGGTGCAGATTGGCCTCAATGCCGTTGCTATCCTTGGCGGTATCGTGGGTGACGCGGCGTTCTCTCCGGCGTTTTACGGTATCTTAAGTAACTACATGTCGTCCGAGCTGGCAGAGCAACTGAGCTTTATACTCTCCTTCTCGCTGGTCACCGGCATGTTCATTCTCATCGCCGACCTGACACCGAAACGCATCGGTATGATTGCGCCCGAAGCTGTGGCTTTGCGTATCATCAACCCGATGCGCTTCTGTCTGTTCGTTTTCCGCCCGCTGGTCTGGTTCTTTAACGGCATGGCGAACATCATCTTCCGCATCTTCAAACTGCCGATGGTGCGTAAAGACGACATCACTTCTGATGATATCTACGCGGTGGTGGAAGCCGGTGCGCTGGCCGGGGTGTTGCGTAAGCAGGAACATGAGCTGATCGAGAACGTGTTTGAACTGGAATCACGCACCGTGCCGTCTTCCATGACGTCGCGTGAGAGCATTATCTGGTTCGACATCAACGAAGATGAGCAGAGCCTGAAAAACAAAGTGGCGGAACATCCGCATTCGAAGTTCCTGGTCTGTAAAGAAGACATCGACCACATCATTGGTTACGTTGATTCTAAAGACCTGCTGAACCGCGTGCTGGCGAACCAGAGCCTGGCGCTGACCGGCGGTGTGCAGATCCGCAATACGCTGATTGTGCCGGATACGCTGACGCTCTCCGAAGCGCTGGAAAGTTTCAAAACCGCCGGTGAAGATTTCGCGGTGATCATGAACGAATACGCGCTGGTGGTGGGGATCATCACCCTGAACGACGTGATGACCACGCTGATGGGCGACCTGGTCGGTCAGGGGCTGGAAGAGCAGATTGTCGCACGCGACGAAAACTCCTGGCTCATCGATGGTGGCACGCCGATTGACGACGTGATGCGTGTGCTGGATATCGACGAATTCCCGCAGTCGGGCAACTATGAAACCATCGGCGGCTTCATGATGTTTATGCTGCGTAAAATCCCGAAACGCACCGATGCGGTGAAATTCTCTGGCTACAAGTTCGAAGTGGTGGATATCGATAACTACCGCATCGATCAGTTGCTGGTGACGCGCATTGACAGCAAACCGACAGTACTGACGCCGAAACTGCCGGATGCGGAAGAGCAGAAGAAAGGCGCCGCGTAATCCCACCCCTGAAACATTAACGGCTCCCTGTGGGAGCCGTTTTTTTTATAAACTACTGCATAGCACAGCTGCTGGTTACGCCATCTCCGTTTGCAGACGCATAACCTGACGGTTGACTTCAGACATCACAGAGAGATGCTGCTTGTCCTTCACCTTCGGGATAAGGATTTTGCCCTTATCAAACTCGAAAGCCCCAACGTCCTTGATGTACAACCGTCCACGGAACAGGATCTTCACGTACTTCGCCACCTGAAGCGGGTTGTAGCGTTGGAAAATTTTCATTCTTTTCTCTCCTGCAGTATTGCGCTCCTGTGGTACCACAATCGGTCCAACGTGTCGGGGCGCAAAATTTAAAGCTCTAAAACTATAGTTCATAACCGGGAAGATACCCAGTATGTATAAGTTTATTTACCTTTTGATTACAGTAATTCAGAATTTTCGTTTCAGCCATACGCAGAAGGCAGTATAAGTCTTCGTTTTTTCTCATATATGTGCGTTCGCCCGCAAACTGGCATCGGGATTGCGGGTAAAGCGGCGAAATCGCACTTATGATTATGGTTCGAACCAAGTGGTCGGATCACCTGCATAAAATAAGGAAACACCATGACCCTACGTAAGCTGATGGCGCTTTCGTGCCTTTTACTGCCGCTGATGGCCTCCGCACACGATTTTCAGGAGGGGCAGCGCGTCCCGCCGGTGGGGATTGCCGACCGCGGTGAACTCATGCTTGATAAGGATCAGTTTAGCTATAAAAACTGGAATAGCGCGCAGTTGCCTGGAAAAGTGCGCGTGGTGCAGCACATCGCCGGTCGTACCTCGGCAAAAGAGAAAAATGCCGCGCTGATTGAAGCGATCAAAGCGGCGAAATTCCCTCACGATCGCTATCAGACCACCACGATTGTCAACACCGATGACGCGATCCCCGGCTCCGGCATGTTCGTGCGCAGTAGCCTTGAGAGCAATAAAAAGCTCTATCCGTGGTCGCAGTTTATCGTCGACAGTAACGGCCTCGCGCGCAAAGCCTGGCAACTGGACGAAGAGAGTTCGGCTATCGCCGTGCTGGATAAAGACGGTCGCGTGGCGTGGGCGAAAGACGGCGCCCTGACGCAGGAAGAGGTGCAGCAGGTGATTGCCCTGCTGCATAAACTACTGAAAGATTAATAAATTGAAACTCTGAAGCCGGGGTTGAGGAACGATTCACGCGGGGTGTAATCCAGCGGTTTCCCCTGCCAGTCGTGAACGTGCGCCCCGGCGGCAGCGGCCACCGCGTGCCCGGCGGCGGTATCCCAGACGTTAGTCGGCCCGAAGCGCGGGTACAGTTGTGCCTGCCCTTCCGCCACCAGGCAAAACTTCAGCGATGAACCAATCGACGTGGTCTGGTGCTCACCCAGTTGTTGCAGGTACTCCTGCAGTTCGCCATCGGCGTGCGAACGGCTGATCACCACCAGCGGCGGCCTGGCGTCACGCACCTGAATCTGCTTACGTACCCCACACTCCTCTTTCCACGCCTTACCGTCGGCGGCGCTGTACATCATTTTCATGACCGGGGCATACACTACGCCCATTACCGCTTTCCCTTTATCAATCAATGCGATATTGACGGTAAACTCGCCATTGCGTTTGATAAATTCTTTGGTGCCATCCAGCGGATCGACCAGCCAGTAACGCTGCCAGTGTTGACGCACATCCCAGGCGGGGGGATCTTCTTCCGACAGCACCGGGATCTCCGGCGTCAACGCCTGCAGCCCTTTCAGGATCACCGCGTGAGCCGCGATATCCGCCGCCGTTACCGGGGAGTCGTCCTGCTTGCTGGCGAGCTCCATCGGCTGTTTCCCGTCGTACACCTGCATAATGGCATCGCCTGCCTCCCGTGCAAGCTGGCAAATTTTATCTAACATACCCACCTCTCGTGGTCGCTTTTGCGTTAACTCATTGTTTTAGTTATATCGTATCGCGACGAAATCCGCTATCTGTGAGACGTTGCCAGTTTCCTGAGTTTCATTTATGGCAAGATTCACAATTCTGTAAGCAACTCGCTGTAATTACATTTATTTCTGCCGAACAGATCAACAAAAGGATGCCTCTGATGATTAAGTTTAGCGCAACGCTCCTGGCGACGCTGATTGCCGCCAGCGTACACGCCGCCACCGTGGATCTCCGCATCATGGAAACCACGGATTTGCATAGCAATATGATGGACTTCGATTATTACAAAGACAGCGCGACGGAAAAATTCGGACTGGTGCGTACAGCCAGCCTGATCAACGCCGCCCGTGGCGAAGTGAAAAACAGCGTGCTGGTGGATAATGGCGACTTAATTCAGGGCAGTCCGCTCGGCGATTACATGGCCGCGAAAGGGCTGAAAAAGGGCGACGTCCATCCGGTCTATCAGGCGATGAACACACTGGATTACGCCGTCGGCAACCTCGGTAATCATGAATTCAACTATGGTCTCGACTATCTTCACAAGGCGCTGGCGGGCGCGAAATTCCCCTATGTGAACGCCAATATTATCGACGTGAAAACCGGTCAGCCGCTGTTCACGCCTTACCTGATCAAAGCGACGCCGGTGCAGGACAGCGACGGCAAAACGCAGACTCTTCGCATCGGCTACATCGGTTTTGTACCGCCACAAATCATGACCTGGGATAAAGCCAATCTCGACGGCAAAGTGACGGTAAATGACATCACCGAAACGGCGCGCAAATACGTACCAGAGATGCGGGCGAAAGGAGCTGATCTGGTGGTGGTGGTCGCCCACTCGGGCCTTTCTGCTGACCCGTACCAGACGATGGCGGAGAACTCCGTGTATTACCTGAGCCAGGTTCCCGGCGTTGATGCCATTCTGTTTGGTCATGCGCATGCGGTATTCCCGGGGAAAGATTTCGCCAGCATCAAGGGCGCGGACATCGACAAAGGGCTGCTGAACGGCGTTCCGGCGGTGATGCCGGGCATGTGGGGCGATCACCTCGGGGTTGTCGATCTGGTGCTGAACAACGACAGCGGTAAATGGCAGGTGACGCAGGCGAAAGCCGAAGCGCGGCCGATTTACGACGCGGTGGGCAAGAAATCGCTGGCCGCGGAAGACGCTGACTTAGTGAAAATCCTCAAGCCTTCCCACGACGGCACCCGCGAGTTCGTCAGCAAACCGATCGGCAAAGCGGCCGACAATATGTACAGCTATCTGGCGCTGGTGCAGGACGACCCGACCGTGCAGGTGGTGAACATGGCGCAGAAGGCCTACGTCGAGCATTTCATTCAGGGCGATCCTGATCTGGCAAAACTGCCGGTGCTGTCGGCGGCGGCGCCGTTTAAAGTCGGCGGACGTAAAAACGATCCGGCAAGCTTCGTCGAAGTCGAGAAAGGCCAGTTAACCTTCCGTAACGCGGCGGATCTTTATCTCTACCCGAACACGCTGATTGTGGTGAAAGCCAGCGGCAAAGAAGTGAAAGCGTGGCTGGAGTGTTCCGCCGGGCAGTTTAATCAGATAGACCCGACCAGCAGCAAGCCGCAATCACTGATTAACTGGGATGATTTCCGTACCTATAACTTCGACGTCATCGACGGGGTGAACTACCAGATTGATGTCACGCAGCCAGCCCGTTATGACGGCGAATGCCAGACCATCAACGCTGACGTGGAACGTATCAAAAACCTGACGTTTAACGGCAAGCCGATTGATCCGAACGCCACCTTCCTCGTGGCGACGAACAACTATCGCGCCTATGGCGGTAAATTCGCGGGTACCGGCGACAGCCATATCGCCTTTGCCTCGCCGGACGAAAACCGTTCGGTGCTGGCGGCGTGGATTGGCGAGCAGTCGAAGAAAAACGGTGAAATTCACCCGGCGGCGGATAACAACTGGCGTCTGGCGCCGATCCACAGCAGCACGCCACTGGATATCCGCTTTGAAACCTCACCGTCGGCAAAAGCCGCCGCGTTTATCAAGGCAAACGCGCAATACCCGATGAAACAGGTCGCCACCGACGAAATTGGTTTTGCGGTTTATCAGTTGGATTTGAGCAAATAAGGTTTATGCCGGACGGCGCTTCGCCAGCACGTCCGGCAAATTCACTTCGATCCAGTCCGCCAGCGCCGCGACTTTCTCGCTGATCTGTTCACCGAGCGGTGTCAGGCTATATTCAACATGGGGCGGCACGACGGGGTAAGCGACACGGTCAACGAAACCATCCTGCTCCAGCGCCTGTAACGACTGCGCCAGCATCTTTTCGCTCACCCCGCCCATTTTGCGCCGCAGATCGCTGAAACGATGGGTGCCGTCACGCAAGGCAACCAGAATCAACACGCCCCAGCGACTGGTGACATGCTTCAGCACATCCCGCGACGGACACTGTTCGGCAAACAGATTGCCGTCGCGCATCTGCTCGCTCAGAGTCGGCATTGTCATTTTCACACTTACCTTTTTGTACGTACTTACTAAAAGTTAGTTAAGGTGCTAGCGTAGCACAACACATGACGAACACGAAGGAGAAAACCATGATTGCTATTACCGGAGCGACCGGCCAGCTGGGCCAGCTTGTGATCGCTGAACTGTTAACCCGCGTTGCCGCCAGCCAGATTGTGGCGATCGTTCGTAACCCGGCGAAAGCCGATGCTTTTCGCCAGCAGGGGATTGTCGTCCGCGAGGGCGATTATAACGATCCGGCCGCGCTGACGGCGGCATTGCAGGGCGTTGATAAACTGCTGTTGATCTCGTCCAACGAAATCGGCAAACGCGCGGCGCAGCACCGCAATGTGATTAATGCCGCCCGCACAGCGGGGGTTAAATTTATCGCCTACACCAGCCTGCTGCATGCGGATACCTCGCCGCTCGGCCTGCACGTTGAACATGTTGATACGGAAAAACAGCTGGCGGCCTCTGGCATTCCGTTTGCCCTGCTGCGCAACGGCTGGTATACCGAGAACTATCTGGCCAGCGCGCCGCCTGCCATTGAACACGGCGTGTTTATTGGCGCGGCCGGGGACGGCAAAATCGCCTCAGCCACTCGCGCTGACTACGCAGCCGCTGCGGCCCGCGTCATCAGCGAGGACAACCATGCCGGTAAAATCTATGAACTGGCGGGTGACAGCGCCTGGACACTGAGCGAGCTGGCCGCCGCACTCAGTAAGCACAGCGGTAAACCGGTGACCTATCATAACCTCAGCGAAGCGGATTTCGCCGCCGCGCTGAAAGGCGTTGGCCTGCCTGCGCCCATCGCCGACATGCTGGCCGATTCCGACTCCGGCGCCGCGAAAGGCGGTCTGTTTGATGACAGCCATACCCTGAGCCGCCTGATTGGCCGCCCGACCACGACGCTTGTGAAAAGCATCGAACGTAGTCTGTAATTGTTAACAACTGGTTATTTTTTGTGGCACTCCACCGGGTCATCTCTGATAATGGGAAAATGACCCGCGTGGAGGACACCGTGCAAGGCGTACCCGAGCAGTTTACCGATGAAACAGACAGCGCCCGCTTTCGCCATCTGGCGCAGGTGCCCGGCGTTGAGCTTTATCATGCCCATATCTCCCGCTACGCGTTTGAACCTCACACGCACGAAGCCTTTGGTATCGGCGCCATTGAGCTGGGCGCGGAGCGTTTTCGCTATCACGGCACCCAATATATCGCGCCAGCCAATTCCGTGATCACCATGAATCCTGACGAACTGCACACCGGCGAGGCGGAAACCGCGGAGGGCTGGCGCTACCGGATGGTTTATCTGGAGCCGGATCTGCTCGAAGAGGTGACGGGCATTCGTCACTGGTGGTTCAGCGATGTCTTACGGATAGATCCGCTGAACGCCAGGCAGATTAACGCACTGATTTATGCGATGTGGCATACCGACGATCCGCTGGCGCAAAAAGGGCTGTTGCTCGATCTGGTTGAGACCTTTCGCCCCTTTGCCCGCCATGCACCGCACATCCAGGAAAGCGGTCACCGTTTTGACCGGGCGCGCGACTATCTCCATGACAACTATATGCACGCCGTCACGCTGGATGAACTCGCGCAGGTGGTGTCGCTCAGTCCGTATCATTTTCAGCGCCAGTTTAAGGCCCACTTCCACGTTACGCCGCATCAGATGCTGATGGCGATCCGTCTCTGGCGCGCCAAAAACTTTCTCACCCACGGTATGCCTGCCGCCGACGTCGCTGCTGCCACGGGGCTGGTCGATCAGTCGCATTTGACCCGCGCGTTCACGCGTCGCTACGGCATCACCCCTGTCCGCTACCAGAAACAGGTTGCCCGGCGCTGATGCGCAATCTCATACAATACGCGTCCCCCTTCCCTGCTTACACTTTGGCTTCAACAGGCGCTAAGGGCTGAGAGATGATAAGTGGTGTGCTGTACGCCCTGCTGGCAGGGTTAATGTGGGGACTCATTTTCGTCGGCCCGTTGATCGTGCCGGAATATCCGGCGGTGTTGCAGTCGATGGGGCGCTATCTGGCGCTGGGGTTAATCGCCCTGCCGCTGGCGTGGCTGGGACGCGGACGGCTGAAACAGCTGACGCGCCAGGACTGGCTGACCGCGCTCGGCCTCACCATGATGGGCAATCTTATCTATTACCTGTGCCTCGCGAGCGCCATTCAGCGCGCCGGAGCACCGGTTTCCACCATGATTATCGGCACCCTGCCGGTGGTGATCCCGGTGTTTGCCAACCTGCTCTACAGCCGACGTGACGGCAAACTGTCCTGGGCACGCATGATCCCTGCACTGGTGTGCATCGCCGCTGGATTACTGTGCGTGAATATCGCCGAACTGCGCCACGGGTTGCCGGATTTTAGCGGGTGGCGCTACGGTTCCGGGGTCGGGCTGGCGCTGATTTCAGTGGTCTGCTGGGCGTGGTATGCGTTGCGTAACGCGCGCTGGCTGCGGGAAAATCCGGATAAACACCCGATGATGTGGGCGACAGCGCAGGCACTGGTGACACTGCCGGTGTCGCTGGCAGGCTATCTCGCGGCCTGTGGCTGGCTGAGCGTACAGGATGTGGCGTTCCCGCTGCCGTTTGGCCCGCGTCCGGTCGTATTTGTCACCCTGATGCTGGCGATTGCGATTTTCTGTTCGTGGGTGGGCGCGCTGTGCTGGAACATCGCCAGTCAGCGATTACCGACGGTGATTGTCGGGCCGCTGATCGTTTTCGAAACGCTGGCGGGACTGCTCTACACGTTTATGCTGCGTCAGAGCGTCCCGCCGTTGCTCACGCTGAGCGGCATCCTGCTGCTGGTCATCGGCGTGGTGATAGCGGTCATAGCCAAACCGACACACCCGGTCGTGGTGCCCGTGACCGAACAGGGATCGTAACGCGCAAAAATCCTGCACCTCAAAAGAGGTATAGCGTTATCTTAAAGATGCATTTAATATGCATCTTATATTATTCATGATGAGGTAACTGCTATGGCCTTCCGTGACCAACCTTTAGGTGAACTGGCGCTCTCCATTCCGCGCGCCTCTGCGCTGTTTCGTAAATACGATATGGATTACTGCTGTGGCGGCAAGCAGACGCTTGAGCGCGCTGCGACCCGTAAGGAGCTGGATCTCGACGCCATCGAAGCAGAGCTGGCAACACTGGCTGAGCAGCCGGTGGAGAAAGACTGGCGTGTCGCGCCGCTCGGCGAAATCATCAATCACATCATCGTGCGTTATCACGATCGTCATCGCGAACAACTTCCTGAGCTGATTCTGCAGGCCACCAAAGTGGAACGCGTCCATGCCGACAAACCCACCGTGCCGCGCGGTCTGGCGAAATACCTGACCATGCTGCATCAGGAGCTTTCCAGCCACATGATGAAAGAGGAGCAGATCCTGTTCCCGATGATCAAACAGGGCATGGGAAGTCAGGCGATGGGGCCCATCAGCGTGATGGAAAGCGAGCATGATGAGGCGGGTGAACTGCTGGAAGTGATTAAGCACACCACCAATAACGTCACGCCGCCGCCGGAAGCCTGTACCACCTGGAAAGCGATGTACAACGGCATTAACGAGATGATTGATGATCTGATGGAGCACATCAGTCTGGAAAATAACGTGCTGTTCCCGCGGGCGCTTGCCGGGGAATAACAACATTGCCCGGTGGCGCAATGCCACCGGGCAAATCATTAACGCAGGTCTGTCCTGCGTTTCTTACCGATGTACAGCCAGCCTAAGCCCAGCGCGATAAACCACAACGGCGTCACGATCAGCGCCTGACGGGTGTCATCTTCCAGCGTCAACAACACGATGACGAAGACGAAGAACGCCATGCAGACCCAACACATCACTTTGCCCAACGGCATCTTGTAGATTGATTTCTCATGCAGTTGCGGACGCTGTTTGCGGTACACCAGGTACGAGCAAAGAATAATCGTCCAGACGAACATGAACAGGATCGCCGATACGGTGGTGATCATGGTGAACGCGGTAATCACGCTCGGGTTAACGTACAGCATCACCACGCCGCCCAGCAGGCAGATACAGGAGAAGGTCAACCCTTTCGCCGGTACCGCGCGCTTAGACAGTTTAGCGAAAGCCCCCGGCGCCACACCGTCCTGCGCCAGACCGAACAGCATACGGCTGGTTGAGAACACGCCGCTGTTGGCGGAAGAGGCTGCGGAAGTCAGCACCACGAAGTTAATGATACTGGCCGCTGCCGGAAGACCGACCAGCACGAACAGCTCAACGAACGGGCTCTTATCCGGCACCACTGAGCTCCACGGGGTGACCGACATAATGACGATCAGCGCAAACACGTAGAACATGATGATACGAATCGGAATGGAGTTGATGGCGCGCGGCAGGGATTTCTCCGGATCTTTGGTTTCCGCCGCCGTGGTACCCACCAGTTCGATACCGACGAAGGCAAACACCGCTATCTGGAAGCCCGCAAAGAAGCCGCTAAGCCCTTTCGGGAACCAGCCGCCGTTATTCCACAGATGTGCAAATGAAGCTTCGGTCCCGGTCGGTGACTGGAAGTGCGTCAGCACCATCACCAGACCCACGATAATCAGCGCCACGATGGCGACGATTTTGATCATCGCAAACCAGAACTCCATCTCACCGAACATTTTCACCGTGGCGAGGTTCAGGCTCAGCAGCAGGATCACCACCGCCAGCGATGCCACCCAGTCGGAGAGTCCGGGGAACCAGAATTGTGCATACGCCGTGATGGCGACAACGTCCGCCATACCGGTAACCACCCAGCAGAACCAGTAGGTCCAGCCAGTGAAATAACCCGCCCAGGGGCCAAGCAGATCGGCGGCGAAATCGCTAAAGGATTTGTACTCGAGATTCGACAGCAGCAGTTCGCCCATCGCCCGCATGACGAAAAACAGCATGAAGCCGATGATCATATAGACAAAAATGATCGACGGCCCGGCAAGACTGATGGTTTTCCCGGAGCCCATAAACAGTCCGGTTCCGATGGCACCGCCGATGGCGATAAGCTGGATATGACGGTTAGTAAGATTTCGCCGTAGCGATTGTTCAGCCGGATCCTGCTCTTCAGCAGCGACTTTAACCTGATCTACCATGTGATTTTCTTCCTGTGTTCCTGTTGTGTTGTGCTGGCTCTGCGGCCTTTTATGTTCTGGCCCCTGTTCAGGGATTTATCGATATTAGGTAAGAATCGGCGGGTTGAATACCAGGAAATGAATTAAATGTTAATTTTATGTTTAAAGTGAGTGTTATATCACTCTTAAAACGCGATTTACTTCAAAATAAAACGTACAAAAACAATATTAACAGCATTAAATTTTAATAAAGTTCTAACTTGAGGATTTTACTCTGATTTTGTTCATCCTCTCCCCGCAAGAGGAGAGGATTCGTCCTGCCTTACAGAATTTCCAGCAGCTCAACGTCAAAGACCAGCGTGCTGAACGGCGGAATGGACGCGCCTGCGCCACGCTCGCCATAGGCCAGGTTGTGCGGAATCGTCAGTTCCCACTTCGAGCCAACCGGCATCAGGGTCAGCGCTTCAATCCAGCCAGCAATAACGCCATTCACCGGGAATTCTGCCGGTTCGCCGCGGGCGACAGAGCTGTCAAAGACGGTACCGTCGATAAGCTTACCGGTGTAGTGCACGCGAACGCGGTCAGTACGCGCCGGGATAGCGCCCTCGCCCTGGTTAATCACGCGGAATTGCAGACCGGATTCGGTGCTGTTCACACCCTCTTTCTCACGGTTTTCTTCCAGATATTTCACGCCATCGGCGGCCATCGCTTCAAAGCGCTCACGGCGAACGGCATCCGCACGTTCGTGGATTTCGCGCAGCGCACGATGCACCACATCAACCGGAACCTGCGGCTGTTTACCTTCCAGCGCGTCGGCGATCCCCGCTACCAGTGCTTCTGGCAGCAGCCCCTGTAAACCGGATTCGCTAAGCTGTTGTCCTACCTGTAAGCCAATACCGTAACTCGCCTGCGCTTCAATCGTGTCAAAAGTCGGGGTTGCCATCGTCTTTCCTTTCATCGG
This sequence comes from Trabulsiella odontotermitis, assembly GCF_001297775.1. GTDB lineage: Bacteria > Pseudomonadota > Gammaproteobacteria > Enterobacterales > Enterobacteriaceae > Trabulsiella > Trabulsiella odontotermitis. The sequence goes on from NZ_LIFX01000007.1 coordinate 55,188, forward strand.
GTATAAAGTAGCGGGCAGCATAGCAGCCATGCCGTTTCGGGTAAAACTTTGTGTAACGTGAAGATAGTAAATGTGGCCCCGAGAAAATTATGTATATACTGAGGGCACAGGAATCTGGAACGCGGAGCAGGAGGAAGCCATGCCCGGGCGAAACCCGTTACAACAGACTTTGCTGAAAATCTGGCATGCACCGGATGACATTCGTCTGATGGATCCGCTGCCGCCGCTGCACCGCCGCGGTATTATTATCGGTGCTCTGTTGGTGGTGATTGGCGTACTGCTTCCGTCAGGGGATGACAACACATCCTCACCGCCTGTAACGCGCGATGCGCAGTTAAATCTCCAGTCCTCATCCCAACCGCAAAACACACAACCGCCGCTGCAAACGCAACTGGTGACCCCGTCAGCCAATGATCCGCAGCAGGTGGCGCCCGTCGCGCCGGAACCGGTGCAGGAAGACGATCCTCAGACGCAGGCACAAACACCACCGCCTTCGTCGCAAGCGACACCGGGCATCGAACAACAATGGCGTTCTTATCGCGTTGAGTCGGGGAAAACCCTCGCACAGGTGTTCCGCGACCATAACCTGCCAGCGACCGACGTCTACGCGATGGCGAAAGTGGAAGGCAGCGGCAAGCCGCTGAGTAACCTGCAAAGCGGGCAGATGATCCAGATCCGTCAGAATGCTAACGGTGTGGTGACCGGGTTAACGATCGATACCGGAAACGACCAGCAGGTGCTGTTTACCCGTCAGTCTGACGGCAGCTTTATTCGCGCCCGATAAACGACACCGCCCCGGTGGTGCAGGCCAGACCAATAAAAGGCCTGACGCAGAAAAGCAAAACGCCGGCACAAGGCCGGCGCTTCGATATTGATGCGAGTAATGAATTACTCAGCAACAACGTTTACAACCAGTTTAGCAAACACTTCGCTGTGAACCTGGAAGTTCACTTCGTGCTCACCAGTGGTACGCAGAACGCCGTTCGGCAGACGAACTTCGCTCTTAGCCACTTCAACGCCAGCTGCAGAAACAGCGTCAGCGATGTCGCGAGTACCGATGGAACCGAACAGTTTACCTTCGTCGCCTGCTTTAGACGCGATGGTTACGCTGCCCAGCGCGTTGATTTTCTCAGCGCGAGCATTAGCAGCCGCCAGAACGTCAGCCAGTTTAGCTTCCAGTTCAGCGCGACGTGCTTCGAAATATTCAACGTTTTTCTTGGTTGCCGGGACAGCTTTGCCCTGCGGTACCAGGTAGTTACGAGCGTAGCCCGCTTTAACGTTAACCTGATCACCCAGGCTGCCCAGGTTTGCTACTTTATCAAGCAGAATAACTTGCATTACCTTATCCTCTCAAAGTCGTATTAATGGACCGTGACCGATTACTGATGACGATCAGTGTACGGCAGCAGGGACAGGTAGCGAGCGCGTTTGATAGCGCGTGCCAGCTGACGCTGATATTTTGCACGGGTACCGGTGATACGGCTCGGGACAATCTTACCGCTTTCGGTGATGTAGTTTTTCAGCGTAGCGATATCTTTATAGTCGATCTCTTGAACGCCTTCCGCGGTGAAACGGCAGAACTTGCGACGACGGAAATAACGTGCCATTTGGCTAGTCTCCAGAATCTATCAATTCAATCTGCTCGGCATGCAGAACCATTTTGCTCAGGCCATTCTTTGCCTTGTGGCAACTGATGAACCCCTGAACGGTCACTGCGCTACCGACCGTTATACTGTGAGTAATGGCCTGGTTGTCGTGTCCGCTAACAATAACGGGCATCTGGCACCACGCCTGCCGGTGAAAACCGGCTTCCTCCTGGACAGAACGATGCTCAAGCACGAACTGACAGTGAGGAATTCCTGATGGGCTGACCTTACGAAGTGGCGTCCTGCACACGGTACCGGACAACACCAGACGGTTGGTCATCAGGATTACTCTTCAGAATCCCCAGCATCAACATCATCTGCGGTTTCGTTGGCGAAATCATCGCGACGCTCACGGCGCTCGTCTTTCGCTTTAACCATCGGAGATGCTTCGGTAACAGCGTGTTTAGTACGCATTACCATGCTACGGATAACGGCATCGTTGAAGCGGAAGCTTGTTTCCAGCTCATCGATCACTTCCTGCGGCGCTTCAACGTTCAGCAGAACGTAGTGTGCTTTGTGCAGTTTGTTGATCGGGTAAGCCAGCTGACGGCGGCCCCAGTCTTCCAGACGGTGGATCTTGCCTTCTGCACCAGTGATTGCACCGGTGTAGCGCTCGATCATGCCCGGAACCTGTTCGCTCTGGTCAGGATGGACCATAAAAACGATTTCGTAATGACGCATCGAATTGCTCCTTACGGATTATTCAGCCTCCTGTCTGGGTCAGCCGCGGCCCATGGAGGCAAGGAACGTGATTAAAGGGCGGCTGAAAAATTGACGCGTCATTCTACTTGCGGCGCCCGGTAAAGACAAGGTGATTGTCTAAATAATTCGCACAAAGCGAGAAGCGGGTTTAAGTCGGTGATTTAAAATTAATCAGTGACGGATGCGGCATTTTTTTGAACAACTGCATCAGAAATGGTCGCTATTTAACCTGCGGGGAGGCATTACACTTACATCATACCCCATCCGGCAAGAAAGGAGAGGGTGTAAGGAGTAGACATTATGAAACGCATCGCACTGGCTGTACTGGCTGCGTTATTGCTAAATATGAATGCGATGGCAGCCGTGAAAATTACCGGCTCACAGGCCAAAAATATGGACGATGTGCATAGCTTAGGCGTTATTTACATTAATCATAACCTCGCCACTGAAAGCGAAGCGGATCAAGCCCTTAACGAAGAGAGTGACGCGCGAGGCGCAAGGTATTTCTACCCGGTACTGCTGCATGAACCGGAGAGTAATGGCCTTATCCACGCCAGCGCCGAAATTTACCGCTAGCACCAGGAATATCCCAACGAGAAGTTAACCATCCCCTTTATTTTTGCCCCCGTATCCGGGGGCTTTTTTTGGCATTGGTTTCCGGCCGCTTATTTTTGCCCGTAATACGCCTCTGGCCCGTGCTTACGCAGAAAGTGTTTCTGCATTAATGCCGGATCAATCGCGTTCAATAGCGGATTTATCCCGCGCGCAATCCACGCCATCTTCGCCACCTCTTCCATGACAACGGCGTTATGCACCGCGTCGTGGGCATCTTTTCCCCAGGCAAAAGGCCCGTGCTGGTACACCACGACACCCGGCGTATGCAGCGGCTCGCGGTCGCCGAGCGTTTCTATTATTACCGTGCCGGTATGCCGCTCATATTCTTCGGCGATCTCTTGTTCGCTGAGTGCGCGGGTGCAGGGAATATCTCCCCAGAAGTAATCGGCATGTGTCGTCCCCAGCGCGGGGATAGCGAGCCCGGCTTGCGCCCAGGCCGTGGCGTGTGTCGAGTGGGTATGTACCACACCGCCGATCGTCGGATAACGGTGATACAACGCCAGATGCGTGGCGGTATCGGACGACGGACGCCATTGGCCTTCAATGACCCTGCCTTCCAGATCAATGACCACCATGTCGTCAACGGTCATGGTGTCGTACGCCACGCCGCTGGGTTTGATTACCACCCGACGACGTTCATGGTCGATAGCGCTGACGTTGCCCCAGGTGAAGGTCACTAGCCCGTAGCGTGGCAAATCCATGTTGGCCTCAAAGACCTGTTGCTTAAGCTGCTGCATCATGCGGCCTCCCCCAGCCCGGCGCGGGTCATCCGTTCACGTACCCAGTCGCGGGCTTTGACCACTTCGGCGGCGGGATCGTCTGCGTTTTCACTCCACATTTCAATCAGATACGGGCCGCAGTAGCCGCTCTGTTTCAGCGTGCGGAAACAGGCTTCGAAATCCACTACTCCACTGCCGAATGGTACGTTTTTAAACACGCCCGGGCGGGTATCTTTGACGTGTACCGCCACGATGTGCCCCATCCCGGCCTGCAACTCCATTTGCACGTCGTTGTCCCACGCCGATAAATTACCGATATCGGGGTAAAGCTGAAACCACGGGTTATTCAGATAATGCGCGTAACCCAGCGCTTTGCTGATGGAGTTCATCAGCGGGTAATCCATGATTTCCATCGCCAGCGTGACCTGCGCCCGGCTGGCCATGTCGACGCTCTCCCTGAGCCCGTCGCGAAAACGGCGACGCGTTTCGTCATTAGCCTGCTGGTAGTAAACGTCGTACCCCGCCAGTTGGATCACGCGGATGCCGACATCCTGCGCAAAGCGAATGGCTTTTTGCATGATCGCCAGCCCCTGCGCGCGAACATGGTTATCTTCGCTGCCGAGTGGAAAACGACGGTGCGCGCTCAGGCACATCGATGACACCCGAACGCCGGTTTCGGCAATCGCTTTAACCAGTGCCAGCTTTTGTTCTGCCGACCAGTCGAGGCGCAACAGCCGCTCATCGGTTTCATCCACCGACATTTCGACAAAATCAAACCCCAGTGATTTCGCCAGCCGCAGCCGTTCCCGCCAGCACTCCCCGGCCGGGAGCGCTTTTTCATAGATGCCGAGCGGCACCGGATTCGCCGTCATAACCGCTCCTTAACCCCATAACTGGGCGATAGCGCGCTTGAACTGGCGTGCGGCTTCCACCGGGCTTGCGGCATCACGAATGCTGCGACCAGCAATAAAGACATGAACAGGAATGCCTTTGAACAACGGCAAATCCTCCAGCGCCAGGCCGCCGGTGACAGTCACTTTGAAGCCCATCTCTGCCAGCCGTTTAATCGCCGTAATGTCAGCTTCACTCCACGCGACCCCGGCCGCTTGCGCATCGCGGCTGCGGTGATAAACCACCTGCCCGATACCGGCATCGCGCCACGCCTGCGCCTGTTCCCAGGTCCAGTAGCCGGTCAGTTCGATCTGCACGTCGCCGTTGAACTCTTTTGCCACGTCCAGCGCCCCTTTGGCGGTGTTAATGTCTGCGCAGCAGATCACCGTCACCCAGTCGGCCTACGCTTCAAAACACATGCGGGAAAGGATCTTTCCGGCATCGGCGATTTTGGCATCCGCCAGCACGATTTTATGCGGATACAGCGCTTTCAGGTCACGCACGGCGCGTACGCCTTCGCCGATACATAAAATAGTGCCGACCTCAATGATATCGACCTCTTCGGCAATCAGGCGTGTGGTGGCGTAAGCATCGGCCAGCGTCTGGTTATCCAGCGCCACCTGAAGCATCGGTAATGAATGAGACATGTGTTTTCCCTCTTAAATAGCCGCTGCGGTGGCGCGGTCGATTAAATCCAGTACGTCCTGCTCGCTGCGGCAGGCGCGAAGTCGGTCAAAATTAGCGTCATCTTCAAACAGATTGACGATCTGCATGATGCCCTCCTCCTGATGGCTTCTGGCGTCAACCGCTGCCAGGGTGATCAGGATATCGACCGGGTCATTGTCCTCATGGTTAAACACCATGGGGGTTTTCAGAGTCACCAGCGCAAAGCCGTTCTTTTTCACGCCCTCTTCCGGGCGACCATGCGGCATCGCCAGCCCCGGCGCGATAACGAAATACGGGCCGAAACGTTCGACGCCATCAAGAATGGCCTGGTAATAACGCGGCTCGACCACATCCGCCGCCACCAGCAGATCGACGCCGATTTTCACCGCCGCTTGCCAGCTATCGGCCTCCGCCTGCAGCCGAATGGAATGGTTCTCCGCCAGCGAATCACGTAATTTCATGGCGAGTCCTTATTTCATGTCTTTCGGGAAATGCGTACCGATCACTTCCATCAGCTTTGGCCCGAAATCCGCAGCGGAGAGCATGTTGCGCACCCCCACCACGTACTTGTTACCCGTCACGGTGATTTCGCTGGCCACATGGGTTGAGGCGATAATAATGTCTGCGCCGCTCAGCTCACTTTTGTACTCCCCCACCGCACAGCTGTTGACGGTGTGGTCAACGCCCTGCTGTGTCAGGAACTGATCGACTTTCATTTTCATGATCATGGAACTGCCCTGCCCACAACCACAGACGGCAAGAATACGTACGGTCATAATCGGAACTCCTTATTGCGCAGAGTGTTCTGCGAGTTGTTTTTCTGCATCTTCTTCGGCGCGTAGCGTGCGGCCCGCGAAGAACATGTAAGCCAGGGCAATCAGGATCATAACGGACATAAACGCCAGCCCGACCGACGCCAGCCCCTGCATCATCGGCGGCGCCAGAATCGACCAGTCCGCCATGCCCATCCAGGCGCTCATACCGGTGAGTTTCACCGCCCAGACGCAGCCAAAGATTTCAATCACGCCCATCACCAGGCAAATTTTCAGCGCCGCCCGCCAGCCGCCAAAGTGGTTGGCAAAGACACCGATGGTGGCGTTGGAGAAGAACATCGGGATAAAGCCCGGGATAATCAGGATGGAAGAGCCGCAGGCAATCAGAATGCCGACCGCAATCAACTGGCCGATGGTGCCCCACATGAACCCCCACACCACGGCATTCGGCGCGAAGCTGTAAATCGCGGCGCAGTCAATCGCCAGCACCGCGCCAGGGATCAGGCGCTGGGAAATCCCGTTAAAGGCTTCCGAAAGCTCGGCCACAAACATGCGAACGCCCTGCACGATGATGAAAATCGCTACCGCAAACTGGAAACCGGTCTGCAGGATGTAGACTGTCCAGTGAGTTTTTCCCGCCATTGCCTGTACGGTGCTGGTACCGAACGAGAGCAGAATCGCGCCGAAAAAGAGCGTCATGACGATCGCCGTGGAGACGATGTTGTCGTGGAAGATGTTCAGCCAGCCCGGCAGTTTAAGATCTTCAACACTCTCCTCTTTTTTACCGAGATACGGTGCCAGCTTATACGCCAGCCAGGAGGCGAACTGCTGCTGATGGCCGATGGAAAAACCGCAGCCTTCCGTGACGTCCTGCGTGGGTTTGTACATCATGTTGGAGGTGATGCCCCAGTACAGCGAGACCAGCACCGCGGTGCAGATGATCGTGGTCCACATCGGATAGCCGAGGATGTAGAAAAACACGGCGATAAGCCCGGCCTGCTGGAACATGATGTGGCCCGTCAGCATAATGGTGCGGATCCCCGTCACCCGGCGCAGCAACACGTAAACAATGTTTAACGCCAGCGCCAGCAATACGGCATACCCCACCCAGCTGTAGGCCTCCCCCATGCGCTCGATGGTAGCCATCATCGAGGCATAAGTATCAGAGATGGCGCCATTGATGCCGTATACCTCGGACATCTTCGCCACGACCGGTTTGAAGGTGCTGGTCAGAATGCCGGACCCCGCCTGCAACAGCATGAAGCCAATGATGGTTTTGATCGTTCCCTTGATGATAACGCTGACGCTTTTGCGCAGCAGGATGTAGCCCAGGCACGTCACGATACCCAGCAGCAGCGGGGCGTTGGTCATTACCTGGTTAAAGAACACGGTAAAGATGTCGTAAAGGATCTCCATAACGCTCTCCATTAGGGGGCAACGCCGGACGGCTGACCCACCCGGTTTCGTTTGTGCCCACACTCTAATAATCAAAAATAATCACAACAAGATTAAATTTGATTAAATGTGATTCGCGCCGCAATTTATTTCCTCGCGTTTCATGCGGGTTTGCTGTGACGTCGTCTCTCTGGATAAAATCAGCCACAACGTATTGATTAAATTATAATTACAAGAAATACAACGTATTACTCTTACGTATTAACTGTCAGGGTATGAACACAAAAGCGGCGGATCCGGTTATTGCATTCAGGCAAAAACGATGTCAGGATAAATCAAATTCAATCATATTATGATTCAAGTTGATTAAACCTGAGGGAAGAGACGATGAGTAAAGTGAACACCATCACCCGTGAATCCTGGATTTTGAACACGTTCCCGGAATGGGGAAGCTGGCTGAACGAGGAAATCGAGCAGGAGCAGGTGGCGCCAGGCACCTTCGCCATGTGGTGGCTCGGCTGCACCGGGATCTGGCTGAAATCCGAGGGCGGAACCAACGTCTGCGTTGATTTCTGGTGCGGCACCGGTAAGCAGAGCCACGGCAACCCGCTGATGAAAAATGGCCATCAGATGCAACGCATGGCAGGGGTAAAAAAACTGCAGCCTAACCTTCGCACAACACCGTTTGTGCTTGATCCGTTCGCTATCCGTCAGATCGACGCCGTGCTGGCCACGCATGATCACAACGATCATATCGATGTGAATGTCGCCGCCGCCGTGATGCAAAACTGTGCGGACGATGTTCCCTTCATCGGGCCGCAAACCTGCGTGGATCTGTGGACTGGCTGGGGCGTACCGGCCTCGCGTTGCATCGTGGTCAAACCCGGCGATGTTGTAAAAATCAAGGACATCGAAATTCATGCGCTGGATGCGTTTGACCGTACGGCGCTGATCACCCTTCCCGCGGATCAAAAAGCGGCGGGCGTATTGCCGGACGGCATGGATCAGCGAGCCGTTAACTACCTGTTCAAAACCCCTGGCGGCACGCTCTATCACAGTGGGGATTCTCACTACTCGAACTACTACGCGAAGCACGGCAACGATCACCAGATTGACGTGGCGCTCGGCTCCTACGGTGAAAACCCGCGCGGCATTACCGACAAAATGACCAGCGCCGATATCCTGCGGATGGCGGAAGCGCTGAATACGCGTGTGGTGATCCCTTTCCATCATGATATCTGGTCAAACTTTCAGGCTGATCCACAAGAGATCCGCATGCTGTGGGAAATGAAAAAAGATCGGCTGCAATATGGCTTTAAGCCGTTTATCTGGCAGGTGGGCGGTAAGTTTACCTGGCCGCTGGATAAAGACCGCTTCGAATATCATTACCCTCGCGGCTTTGACGACTGCTTTAGCCAGGAGCCGGATCTGCCGTTTAAATCGTTCCTGTAAACTGTCGGGCGGGAGGCTTTTCGCTTCCCGCGCCACACGAAATCTTAGTAATTTCATGCCGTTTCAAATATCATCTTTATCCATCATTTTTTATCGGATCAGCTCATGACGGAAGCACAACGACATCAAATCCTGCTGGAATTACTGGCGCAAACGGGCTTCGTCACGGTCGAACAGGTGATTGCCCGGCTGGGGATTTCACCGGCGACGGCGCGCCGGGATATCAACAAGCTGGATGAAAGCGGCAAGCTGAAAAAAGTGCGTAACGGTGCGGAAGCCATGAACCAGCCGCGCCCGCGCTGGACGCCGCTGAATATTCATCAGGCGCAGAATCACGATGAAAAGGTGCGCATTGCCAGAGCCGCCTCGCAACTGGTGACGCCCGGCGAAAGCGTGGTGATTAACTGCGGTTCAACGGCATTTCTGCTCGGGCGGGAAATCTGCGGTAAACCAGTGCAGATCATCACCAACTATCTGCCGCTGGCGAATTACCTTATTGATCAGGAACATGACAGCGTGATCATCATGGGCGGCCAGTACAATAAAAGCCACGCCATCACGCTGAGCCCGCAAGGGAGCGAGAACAGCCTCTATGCCGGGCACTGGATGTTCACCAGCGGCAAAGGGCTGACCACCGAAGGGCTGTATAAAACCGATATGCTGACGGCGATGGCCGAGCAGAAAATGCTGAACGTGGTGGGCAAACTGGTGGTGCTGGTCGACAGCAGCAAAGTCGGCGAGCGCGCTGGCATGCTGTTCAGCCGTGCCGACGAAATCGATATAGTGATCACCGGTAAACAGGCCGATGCGGAAATCCTGAAAAAACTGGACGCACAGGGCGTTAAGGTGATCCTCGTTTAGAGGTGTTTTTTAAAGAAATCCACCGCGCACGCCAGGGCTTCCGGGGTGATGCGATGACGAACGTTGGCCTGCCAGGCGCAGGTCAGTCGGCCGTCCAGCCCCTGGCGGATTAACGCCTGTTGCAAGCGGAATGATTCCGCCGCCGGAACAACATCATCCTCTTCGCCATGCCAGAGCAATAGCGGTCGGTTCGCCAGCGACGCCAGATGACGGCTGACATCCCATTCCGCCAGTTGCTGCTGCACCTGCGGCGTCCAGCCATCGGTGGAAGGAAACAGCGTTCGCGACAGGCTGCTGAAATACCCTGAGCCCATCAGGCTGGCGACACAGGAAACATCAGGGTGATGCGTCATAATGCCCAGCGCGGTCATGCCGCCCATCGAGGCACCGGCCACCGCCAGACGCCCTTCACTCACCCAGCCTTCCGCCATTAGCGCATCACGCAACGCCGGAAACTCGTGAAAATTCTGCATCAGGATCGGCCAGAAGCGTGCCATTCGGCTCTGTTCATCACCGTTGAACCGCGCACCATGTTCAGCGGCGTCCGGCATGATGACGCGAAACCCCGCCTGCGCCAGCGCAACGGCAAAATAGCTGTACACCAGCTTTGATGACGTGAAGCCGTGATAAAACACCACGCAGGGAAGCGCATCCTTCGCCGCATCTTTCGGATAAGCATGAAGAATTTCACCACCAGCGAGGGTGCGTGTTTCAAGTTCAATCATTTATTATTTCCTTCTTTTATGCTGGTATGCCACGCGAAATGATATTCCGCAAGCCTCGGGCGAAAGGAATGAATCATAATGTTGAGATGTGGATTACGCTTTCGTAACGTTTTCATTCGAAAATCGCGTTCGAGATAACACTTCGGGAACATTCCCCCAAATGGGAATAAATTACCCACTACACTAAGACTATCAGGAAACGAGATATGGCTATGCGACGGTTTGCGCCCTTGATGCTGGCAGTATTATTGAGTGGTTGTACCCTGCTTGAAGGCACACCCGAACCTCCTCCACCGCTATCCGATCATCCGCAGGAAATCCGCCGCAATCAGACGGAGGGTTTGCAGCGAATGGGTACCGTGAGCGCGCTGGTTCATGGTTCGCCGATGGACGTCGAAGCGGCCATCAAACAGAAAGTCGTTGCAGCCAAAGCGGATTACTACGTCATTGTAATGATTGACGATACGCAGTTCCCGGGTCAGTGGTATTCACAGGCCATTTTGTATCGTAAATGACATTCCGAATCTTTTCAGTCGCTTTACATGGCTTTGCGCCTCTTCACGTTTCCTGGGACATAATGCGCAGTATCTGAGGAGAAGCGCCTGCGATGGAATGCCCTGGTTTACCGCAGGGTAAAGTGAAATGGAGCTGACGATGAAACGATCAATTGCCTTATCCCCGTTCCTGCTATGCGCAGGAATGAATACCACCGTCGCGCAATCTGCAGAGTTTGCCAGCGCGGATTGTGTCACCGGGTTAAATGAAATTGGACTGATCTCCGTCAACAGTATTTTTGGTAGTCAACAGGATGTTGAGCGAGTCATTGCGTCCAAGGCAGACGAACAGGGTGCGTCCTGGTACCGCATCATACAGATGTACGAAGACCAGCAGCCCGACAACTGGCGCGTAAAAGCCATCCTGTACGCCTGATTTTTCGGGCAGACATCACGCCGTCTGCCCGCACAGGACTAGCGTCCGCCCCCCGTTGCCCGCAACAGCAAATCGTCTTTGACCTGTTCACTCAGCAGCGATCCCCCTCGCGTATCCAGCATCATCCGACACCAGGCCTGCGCCATGGGTGGCGACGCATAGCGCAGCATTTGCGCACCAACGCCCAGCCGCCAGAGTTGCTGAGTGATTTCACGCCCCTGCGCCTCCGACGGTTTACGCAGCCGTTGCTGAAGCTGACGCCAGGCGCGATCGAAATGGCGATCCTGCCCTTTCACCTCCGCGCACTCCGCATTCAGTAATTCGAGAGCGCCAGGCTGTTTACTCAACACGCGCAGCACATCAAGGCACATGATATTGCCGGAACCCTCCCAGATGCTGTTGACCGGCATTTCACGGTACAGACGTGGCAGCTCGCTCTCCTCGCAATAGCCCACGCCGCCCAGCACTTCCATCGCTTCCGCAACAAACGGCATCCCGGCTTTGCAGACAGCAAATTTCGCCGCAGGGGTGAACAACCGCGCCCACAGCATTTCTTGCGCATCCTGCTGGTGATCCCACGCGCGCGCCAGGCGGAACAAAAATGCGGTTTGCCCTTCCAGTTGTAGCGCCATGCGGCCCAGCACTTCGCGCATCATCGGTTGATCGACCAGGTTTTTGCCGAACACCTGCCGCTGGTGCGCATGATACAGCGCCACCGACAACGCACGTCGCATCAGGCCGTGGCTGCCTATTGCACAGTCAAATCGCGTCAGGGCGCCCATTTTGAGGATCTGCCGGATGCCGTCGCCCTCTTCGCCGAGCAGCCAGCCTGAAGCGTCGAGGAACTCCACTTCACTGCTGGCATTCGAGCGGTTGCCCAGTTTGTCTTTCAGACGTTCGAGACGAATGGCGTTTCGCTGCCCGTCCGGCAGAAATCGCGGAACGAAGAAGCAGGACAATCCCCCTTTCGCCTGCGCCAGTACCAGATGCGCATCGCTTTGCGGCACCGAGAAAAACCATTTGTGCCCCACCAGCCGCCAGCTGCCGTCGTCGGTTTTTTCCGCCCGCGTCGTATTGCTGAGGACATCCGATCCGCCCTGCTTTTCCGTCATCCCCATGCCAATCAGCAGGCCGCGCTTCTGGGCGCCGGGGATCAGGTGAGCGTCATAACGATCGCTCAGCAGCGGTGTCATCCACTCGGCAAAGGGCGCGGGCAGAGACTGTTTCAGCAGTGGCGTTGCCGCAAAGGTCATGGTAATCGGGCACAGCGTTCCTGCTTCCACCTGCGCATGCAACATGAAGCGGGCGGCGCGGGCGGTAAACGATCCGGCACGAGCTTCATCTTCCCACGCCAGATTATGTACCCGGTTGGCGCACAGCCCCTGCATCAGCAGATGCCAGGCGGGGTGGAAACGAACATCATCAAGGCGTGCGCCGGTGGCGTCATAGCGCAGCAATTCAGGGGGATTAATGTTCGCCAGCCGCCCCAGCTCCAGCGACTCCGCAGTGCCCAGTTGTTGCCCGATGCTGGCCAGCAACTCGCTGTCCCAGCCAGCGCCTTCACGCTGTATCGCTTCCCGTAACGCGGTATCGGAAAGGAAAAGGTTACTGTTATTGAGCGGGGTGGGTTGATTAAAAACGGTATGCGTTTGCCAGTGCATTGCGTTTCCCTCCTTCAATGGCTGTCCTGATAAGTATGGTTAGCCTTTGTCAGTCATGCCTGAAATGAGGGCAAAAAAAACCATCCCGCAGGATGGTTTTGTGAGGTTAGCGGCGATTAGCCACGCTGGCGCACGGCTTCAAACAGACAGATACCGGTGGCCACCGAGACGTTCAGCGAGGAGACGCTGCCCGCCATCGGAATGCTGATGAGTTCGTCGCAATGTTCGCGGGTAAGACGACGCATGCCCTCGCCTTCCGCCCCCATCACCAGCGCCAGCGGGCCGGTCATTTTACTTTGATGCAGCGTATGGTCAGCTTCGCCCGCAGTTCCGACGATCCAGACATTCTCTTCCCGCAACAGACGCATGGTGCGCGCCAGGTTCGTCACGCGGATCAGCGGTACGCTTTCCGCCGCGCCACAGGCCACTTTTTTCGCCGTCGCGTTCAGTTGTGCGGAACGGTCACGCGGTACGATCACCGCATGTACGCCTGCGGCGTCAGCGCTACGCAGGCAGGCGCCGAGGTTGTGCGGATCGGTGACGCCGTCGAGGATCAGCAGGAATGGCTGATCGAGCGAGGCGAGCAGATCGGGCAGATCGTTTTCCTGATACTGACGACCCGGCTTCACGCGCGCAATGATCCCCTGATGCACCGCCCCCTCGCTTTTCTCGTCGAGATACTGGCGGCTGGCAACCTGGATCACCACGCCCTGCGCTTCCAGCGCGTGGATCAGCGGCAGCAGGCGTTTGTCTTCGCGCCCTTTCAGAATAAAGACTTCCTGAAAGCGTTCCGGGGCGCGCTCCAGCAGGGCCTGCACCGCATGGATGCCGTAAATCATTTCACTCATTAAACGTACTCGGTTTGGGCGGTGTGCGCCGGGTTAAATTAGGCCGTGAGGCAAATCACTGGCGCCTATTATAACTGACCCGGCGTTCAAATCGACCCTGTCGCACGTTTCCGCTAACGTAAGTGTCGCTTTGCCTCCTGGCGCACCCGATGCAGAACGCGGTGTTTGATCTCACTGTAAGCGGGATGTTCGGCAAGCGTTTCGATATCCCGTTCCCGCCCAAAGGGCAGTATGATCTCATCAACGATTCTCCCCGGTTTCGCTGACATGATCAGGATGCGATCGGCAAGAAAGAGCGCTTCTTCCACATCGTGCGTGACGAAAAGCAGCGTGGTGCCCGTCGTCAGCCAGGCTTCGCGCAGCAACTCCTGCATCATCAGCCGGGTTTGCGCGTCCAGTGCGCCAAACGGCTCATCAAGCAGCAGCACTTCCGGGCCGGGAAGCCAGGCACGCGCCAGCGCCACCCGCTGTTTCATGCCGCCGGAAAGTTGCCAGGGGGCGTGATGTTCAAAACCTTTCAGGCCCACACGCTCCAGCCACGCCTGTGCCTGCGCGTTGATGTCGTCCTTACGATGTTTACCCAGCCGCGGGCCAAAGGTAACGTTTTCCAGAACGGAGAGCCACGGGAACAGATTGGGTTGCTGGAAGATCATTCCTCGGTCGGGGCCAGGTTGTCGTACCGTTTTCCCCCCCGCAGCCACCCGCCCGCGATCCGGTTGAGTAAACCCGGCGACCAGGTTCAGGATGGTGGATTTCCCGCAGCCAGACGGCCCGAGCAATACCACAAACTCGCCGCGGTTCAGGGTCAGGCTGATATCTTCCAGCACCGTAAACGGCTGCGGTTTCGCCGCAAAAGAGAGCGACACATTTTCCAGGGTGATAGCACTCATTATTCTTTCCCCGCCCAGGGCACCGTCAGGCGCTGCAACCCCAGCAGTAACAGATCCAGCAGATAGCCGATGCCGCCCAGCAATAAAATGCCGAGCATGACGATATCGGTGCGCAGATAAGAGCTGGCGTTTATCACCATCCAGCCCAGCCCGGAGCTGGCCGCGACCATCTCAGCGGCAATCAACGACGTCCAGCCAATGCCGATGGACAGCCTGACCGTGGTGAAGAGATCCGGCAGCGCATCCGGTAACACCACGCGCAGGAAAATCTGCCGACGTGTCGCCCCGAGCGTCTGCGCGACACGAATACGCGAGCGGCCAATGCGCTCAACCGCCGCCGACGCGCCGACCACCACGCTCAAAAACGTGGCGATAAAGATCAGGAAGAATTTGGACGCCTCGCCAATCCCCAGCCAGACGACCGCCAGCGGGATGAGCGCTATTTTTGGCAGAGGCCGCAGGAATTGCACGAAGGGGTTAAGTACCGCCGCCAGGCCATCTGACAGCCCCATCAACAGACCCAGCGGAATGCCGATAATAATCGCCACGGCAAACGCGCTCAGGGCACGCGCCAGGCTTACTGCAATGTGTTCCCAGAGCGGCACCTGACGGTAACCGTCCGCCAGTAGCTCTTCGGTAGTAAGCCCGATGTCGGTGAGCGACGGCAACAGCAGCGGATCGACCCACTGCCGCGTCGCCGCCACCTGCCAGACGATAAAGAAAACCGCCACCGACAACACGCTGATGGCGATATGCTGACTCAATTTCATTGCGCCGCCACCGCCGCGTCGCGAATGTAGCGGGAATCAATCGCGGTATCCCAGTTGGCTGGAATATCACGCTTGCGGATCTCACCGATACCGGCGAGGAAACCGGAAGTTTTAGTCAACGCTTTACCAATCCCGCTGTCGGTGGTTTGCGTGCCGTTACCCAGCCAGTCAGCGGTACCCTGCTGGGCAAGCGTGGGGTATTCCAGCCCCCCCAGGGTGTTCGCCGCCGTGGTGACCGGCGCACCGACCTCTTTGGCGACGATCGCCGCCGCGCGTTCCGGATCTTTCCTGAACTCATCCACTTTCTGCTGATGTACGCGCAGGAAAGCGGTGACCGTTTCCGGATACTGTTCCGCAAAAGCTTTGCGAACCACATAGTTGTTGTAAATCAGGTAGCCATCTTTCTGCAGATCTTTGGTGGCGAACACCTGATGACCGCCCGACGCCTCCAGCTCCTGCGCAAACGGCGCCCAGACGTAACCAGCATCAATGTCACCACGTTTCCAGGCGGCCACCATCTCAGCAGGGCGCAGCGGCAGCAACGTGATTTTGCTGCGATCCAGTTTATTGACGCTGATCGCGGCTTCGAGGGCATACTGCGCCGTCGAATTTGGTGGATACGCGACACGCTTGCCCTCGATATCATTAATTTTCACAATGCCATCTTTGCCAATCAGCCGCTCATAGCTGGCAATCACCCCCGAAACGCCAATTATTTCGACCGGTAATTTACGCACAATACCTGCCGTCGCCGGGCTTGAACCAAAATTGGCAATATCAATCGCATTGCTGGCGAAATAATTCAGGGCATCGGCACCAGAAGCAAATTGCACCCATTTCACTTTGCTGTTTAATGCTTTATCCAGAGACCCGTCCGCTTTCGCCAGCATCAATACCTGAGAACCGCCGCTATAGGCTACACGAACTTCAGCAGGCGTATCGGCAAAACTCATATTTGCCCATAAGCCACCCGCTGCAATTAATAAGCAGAGACTTTTTTTCATTTTATTTTCCTGTGTTGGATCTGAATATTTCGTCCGAACTCGCACCGGACGGCTTATCTGTTTAAAACGCCCTGGGATTGCCATAAATGCGAACATCGCTCCGCCAGTGCCTGCGCCGGATCCCAGGTGAGAGGAAGAAACGACGAGTTGACGGCCTCAAGCGCGACAGGCACCTCGGTGCAGGCCAGCACCAGTTTTTGCGCACCGCGGGCAAACAGCGCGTTAGCCTGCTGTGACAGCAACGCGCCCCCTTCCGCCAGCGCCCCGCGTTTTACCGCGTAACAGCCCGGCACAAACCATTGCGCCAGTTCTTCGTCCGTTGGCACCACAACCTCAATATCCTGCTGAGCCAGACGGCGCTGATACCAGCCCGCCTCCAGCGTGCCTTTGGTCGCAATCACGCCAACCCGCTGCGGTCTTTCCACAGACTGCGCCAGCGCATCCAGCGTGGCATCAACGATGTGCAGAATGGGTGCTTCACTCACTTCACTGAGCGCGTCATACCAGTGGTGAGCCGTATTGCAGGGAATGGCGATGTGACTGGCGCCAGCCTGATTTAATGTCTGAATACCGTGGATAAGCTGCGGCAGGGGCGACGGCCCGGTGCCCGCCAGCGCTTTCTGGCGATCCGCGATTTGCGGCACATTCCAGACCACCGTGGGCAACTGCTGCTGGTCGCTTTGCGCGGGTGTGGCGTCCAGCAGGCGACGCTGAAAATCCAGTGTCGCAAGCGGCCCCATCCCGCCGAGCACGCCAAGCAAAAAGGGCTTAGCCATGCTCCAGCACCTGACGATAACCAAACAGCCCCGCCGAGCCGCCGGTATGGATAAAGACGACGTTTTCATCCTGACGGAAATGGCCTTTGCGGATGAGATCGATAAGCCCGGCCATTCCTTTTGCGGAATAGACCGGGTCAAGCAGGATGCCTTCATGGCGGGCCAGCAGCGTCAGCGCTTCCAGCGTCCCTTCCGTCGGTAAACCGTACCCGTCGCCGACATAATCGCTATTGACCACCACCGCATGCCGCGACAGCTCTCCCGGCACGCCGAGCAGTTCCAGCGTTCGCGAGGTCAGATTCCAGACGTTCTCTTCCTGTTTCGCTTTTGGCGCACGCACGCTAATACCCAGTACTGGAATATGGCTGTTCGTGGCGGTAAAACCGGCCACTAACCCGGCCTGCGTACCGGTGCTGCCGGTAGCGTGAACAACGTGATCAATGCGCAGACGGCGTTCTGAAGACTGATAAAGCAGTTCTTCCGCACAGGCCACGTAGCCCAGCGCGCCAGTCGGGTTCGAGCCGCCGCCAGGAATGATATACGGGTTGTGCCCCTGCTCGCGTAGCGTCGCGGCGTACTCTTCCATCGCCTGCTGCATATCGGTGCCGCCTGGCAGATGAGCGACGATTTCACCGCCCAGCAGGTTATCAAGCAACACGTTGCCTGAACGCTGATAATCCTCTCCAAAATCGGTGACGCGTTTTTCCAGCAGCGCTTTCGCTTTCAGCCCGAGGCGCGCGGCGCCTGCAATAGTCTGGCGCACATGGTTAGACTGCGTTGCCCCCTGGGTAATAACCACATCGGCTTTTTTTTGCAGCGCATCCGCCAGCAGAAACTCCAGCTTGCGGGTTTTATTTCCGCCCGTTGCCAGACCGGTTGCGTCGTCGCGTTTAATCCAGATTTTGGGGCCGCCTAATAACCGGGTTAAATTATTCAGCGGCTCCAGCGGAGTCGGAAAATGACCAAGTGAAATGCGTGGAAACCGGGCCAGATGCATAAACGCTCCCTATTCATCAAGAGGGTATTTCAGAAGTGAAATTCACTATACACATCTGCCTGATTTGGCTAATAAAGAATAATAAATAACGATTACCGGAAAACGAATAAGCAGGAAAACAGGGGGAGTAAGGTCAACAGTTATTCTGTTGTGGAATGGCTTGCAGCGAAAAAGAATAACCCCTTCCGATGGGAAGGGGTTATTGAGGGGGATATTACTGCGCGGTCGTTTTTTTCGCAGCGCGCTTCGCTTTGGTCGCGGCAGCAATTTTCTGCGTTTTAGCGGAAGGCTTTTTCGCTTTTCTGGCGTCTTTCTTTGCCGCCTTTGGCTTTTGTTTCTTCTCACCACGGAAAGCGCTGTCCGGTTCGAAATTCACCTTTTTGCCTGCATTCCGGCGACGGCTCGCTGGCTTGCCACTGGCGGATTTTTTCGCTTTCTCACGGGCAGTCTTGCCAACGTTGCGCGGGCCGCGCTCGCTGGAGATCAGCGTGAAATCGATCTTACGCTCATCCATGTTGACCGCTTCGACACGCACTTCAACGCGATCACCCAGGCGATAGGTCTGGCCACCGGATTCACCGATCAACCGCTGACCGATCTGGTCAAAGCGATAGTAGTCGTTATCCAGCGTGGAGACGTGAACCAGACCGTCGATAAACAGATCGTCCAGCCGCACGAAGAAACCAAAACCGGTAACGCTGGCGATGACGCCAGGGAAGACGTTGCCGACCTGATCCTGCATAAAGTCGCACTTCAGCCAGTCGGAGACTTCGCGGGTGGCTTCATCGGCGCGACGCTCGGTCATCGAGCAGTGCTCGCCCAGTTGCAGCATCTCTTCCATGCTGTAGTGCCAGCCGCCGGTCTCGGTGCTGTTGCCTTTATGCCCCTGCTCTTTCGCCAGCAGATACTTAATGGCGCGATGCAGCGACAGGTCAGGGTAACGGCGAATCGGCGAGGTAAAGTGAGCGTACGACTGCAGCGCCAGGCCGAAGTGACCACGGTTTTCCGGGTCGTATACCGCCTGTTTCATGGAACGCAGCAGCATGGTCTGGAGCATTTCATGGTCAGGACGATCGGCGATGGATTCCAGCAGTTCGGCGTAATCGCGTGGCTCCGGCTTATTACCGCCAGGCAGCTCCAGCCCTAACTCAGCCAGCACCGAACGGAATGCGGTGATCGCCTCATTGCTCGGCTTGTCGTGAATACGGAACAGCGCAGGCTCGTTGGCTTTTTCCACGAAACGCGCCGCAGAAATGTTCGCCAGAATCATGCACTCTTCAATCAGCTTGTGCGCGTCGTTACGCTGGGTTTGCTCGATGCGCTCAATGCGGCGTTCAGCGTTGAAAATAAACTTCGCTTCTTCGCTTTCAAACGAGATGCCGCCGCGCTCTTCGCGGGCGCTGTCCAGCACTTTGTAGAGGGTGTGCAACTCTTCAATGTGCCTCACCAGCGGCGCGTATTGCTCACGCAGATCCTGATCGCCCTGCAGCATGTGCCACACTTTGGTGTAGGTCAGACGCGCATGAGAGCTCATCACCGCTTCGTAGAATTTGTAGCCCGTCAGGCGGCCTTTTGACGAAATCGTCATTTCGCAGACCATGCACAGGCGATCGACCTGCGGGTTCAACGAACACAGGCCGTTGGAGAGCACTTCCGGCAGCATCGGAACCACTTGTGACGGGAAATAGACGGAGGTGCCGCGGCTGCGCGCTTCGTTATCCAGCGCGGTGCCGGGTCGCACGTAATAGCTCACGTCGGCAATCGCCACCCACAAGCGCCAGCCGCCACCGCGTTTTTTCTCGCAGTAGACCGCATCGTCAAAGTCGCGGGCGTCTTCACCGTCGATGGTGACCAGCGGCAGACTGCGCAGGTCGACGCGTCCGGCTTTTGCCGATTCCGGTACCTGCTCTTTCAGGCCAGCAATTTGTTTTTCCACCGCCTGCGGCCAGACGTAAGGAATTTCATGGGTGCGCAGCGCCATATCGACAGCCATGCCAGTACCCATGTTGTCGCCAAGCACTTCAACGATTTTACCCACCGCTTTGGTGCGGCGCGTCGGACGCTGGCTGAGTTCAACCACCACCACGTAGCCCATGCGCGCGCCCATAATCTCTTCCGGCGGGATGAGGATATCGAAGCTCAGGCGGCTGTCATCCGGCACGACAAAGCCCACGCCAGCATCGGTAAAATAGCGGCCCACGATCTGACTGGTTTTCGGTACCAGCACACGCACAATACGCGCTTCGCGGCGGCCTTTGCGATCAGCGCCCAGCGGCTGCGCCAGCACCACGTCGCCGTGAATACAGGTTTTCATCTGCTCGCTGGAGAGATACAAATCGTCCTTGCGCCCTTCGATGCGCAGGAAACCGTAGCCATCGCGGTGGCCAATGACGGTCCCTTTCAGCAGATCAAGACGTTCCGGCAGCGCATAGCACTGGCGGCGGGTAAAGACCAGTTGTCCGTCGCGCTCCATGGCGCGCAGACGACGGCGCAGCGCTTCCTGCTGCTCTTCGCCATCAATATTCAGTTCAACCGCAAGCTCTTCACGGCTGGCGGGTTTTTCGCGTTTAGATAAATGATCAAGGATGAATTCCCGGCTCGGGATAGGATTGGTGTATTTTTCTGCTTCGCGTTCCAGGAAAGGATCTTGTGACATCTCGGTTCCTCCGTTGTCATCTCTGGTGAAAGCCTTTTTTTGTCATTCTTCCACCAGCAATAATTTATAAAGCGGTTGATTCTCTTCAACCAAATCAGCCAGTGTGTAGTTATCCAGTTCCTTAAGGAAACTATTCACGGCATTAGAAAGAGCCTGTTTCAGACGACAGGCAGGGGTAATGTGGCAAAACTCACTGCTGCAATTCACCAGCGAAAGCGGTTCAAGTTCGCGTACAACATCTCCCACACGAATGGATGCAGCCGGTTTGCCTAAACGGATCCCACCGTTTTTTCCGCGCACAGCGGCAACGTAGCCAGCGCGGCTAAGCTGGTTGATTATTTTAACCATGTGATTACGGGACACACCGTAAACCTCTGTCACTTCAGAGATACTGGTCATGCGTCCGTTGGGCAACGACGCCATATAGATTAGCGCACGTAATCCGTAATCGGTGAAACTCGTTAACTGCACATCAACCTCAAAACAGGGGAAAAGCGGAGAATATTACTATTGATGATAAACCAGCCAGATAGTAACGGGCTAATTAATTCGAACGGGGAAGTAAAAAAGCAGGAATGAAGGGGGCACGGCAATCGTGCCCCGGCATGATTATGCGTCGAACGGGTCGCGCAGGATCATGGTTTCAGTACGGTCAGGGCCGGTGGAGATAATATCAACCGGAACGCCCGTCAGTTCTTCAATACGCTTGATGTAGTTCAGCGCTGCCTGCGGCAGGCCGCTACGCGTTTTCACACCGAAGGTCGATTCAGACCAGCCCGGCATGGTTTCGTAGACTGGCACAATGCCTTCCCAGTCATCAGCCGCCAGCGGTGTAGTAGTGACTTCACGACCATCCGGCAGACGGTAAGCCACACAGATTTTCACTTCTTTCAGGCCGTCCAGGACGTCCAGTTTGGTCAGGCAGAAGCCCGACAGGGAGTTGATCTGTACAGCGCGACGTACAGCGACGGAATCCAGCCAGCCGGTACGACGACGACGGCCTGTGGTCGCACCGTATTCGTTACCCTGTTTGCACAGGAACTCACCGATGTCATCAAACAGTTCAGTCGGGAACGGACCTGCACCCACACGAGTGGAGTAGGCTTTCAGGATACCCAGCACGTAATCAACGTAACGCGGGCCGAGGCCGGAACCTGTCGCCACGCCACCGGCGGTGGTGTTGGACGAGGTCACGTACGGATAGGTACCGTGGTCGATATCCAGCAGCGTACCCTGCGCGCCTTCAAACATGACGAAATCGCCACGCTTACGCGCCTGATCCAGCAGATCGGACACGTCAACCACCATCGCGGTGAGGATGTCGGCAACCGCCATCACATCATCCAGCACTTTCTGGTAGTCAACCGCTTCCACTTTGTAGAAGTTCACCAGCTGGAAGTTGTGATATTCCATCACTTCTTTCAGTTTGTCCGCGAAAGTGGCTTTATCGAACAGATCACCCACGCGCAGACCGCGACGTGCGACTTTATCTTCATACGCTGGCCCGATACCACGACCGGTGGTGCCGATGGCCTTCGCGCCACGCGCTTTCTCACGGGCGTTATCCAGCGCAATGTGATAATCGAGGATCAACGGGCATGCTTCAGAGAGCAGCAGACGTTCGCGAACCGGGATACCACGGTCTTCCAGTTCTGTCATCTCTTTCATCAGCGCAGCAGGCGATAGCACAACGCCGTTACCAATGATGCTGGTGACGTTTTCGCGAAGAATACCTGATGGAATAAGATGGAGGACGGTTTTTTCACCGTTGATTACGAGAGTATGGCCTGCGTTGTGTCCGCCCTGGTAGCGTACAGCATATTTGGCCCGTTCAGTCAGAAGATCGACGATCTTTCCTTTACCTTCGTCACCCCATTGGGTGCCCAGTACGACGACGTTGTTACCCATTTTTCAAAATCACCGTTTGCTTAAAAATGGATTCTACCATCGCTTTTTCAGAGTTACAGCACTTTTTGACCCTAAAATCAGGCAAATCTGACTGTAAATTGATCAGCCAATCGTTTTCCTCAACATGTAGTAGATGACAATCCCGGCAACCACAAGACCACCGCCAAAACGACGCAACAGGTTATCCGGCAACTGACTCATGGTGGCGACCATCCGACGCCAGGCGCGCGGATAGAGCATCGGGCCAAGCCCTTCAAGTACCAGCACAAGGGCCAGCGCCAGCCATATTGTTGAGTTCATTTTCATTCCTTACAAAAGAAAACCACCGCGTTTTAAAGGACGCGGTGGTTTGACAGGACAACGGAGCCGATATTAACGCGTCGCGTTACCCGGCGTCTTCATATAACGGAAGAAATCGCTGTCCGGGCTCATGACCATCACATCCTGGTTGCTTTCGAAGCTGTTTTCGTAAGCACGCAGGCTACGGATAAAGGCGTAGAAATCCGGATCCTGACTGAAAGCGTCGGCAAACAGTTTTGCGGCTTCGGCATCGCCTTCACCGCGCGTGATGCGCCCCTGACGCTCGGCTTCCGCCAGCGTTCTGGTCACTTCGTAGTCCGCGGTAGCACGCAGTTTTTCCGCTTCTTCCTGGCCCTGTGAACGATGGCGACGGGCAACCGCTTCACGCTCAGCGCGCATACGGTTGTAAATCGCTTCAGACACTTCCGCTGGCAGGTTGATCTGCTTGATACGCACATCCACCACTTCGATACCCAGCGCAGCCATACTGTTCGGGTTGATCACCGGCACTTTGCCGTTGGTCTCTTCCTGAACGCGCTCTGCCGCTTTGGCAATCGCGTCATCCGCGGCTGGCGTGGTCACTTCATCTTCAGTACCCGCAGAGCCGGAGTTCAGCGCATCACGCACTTCCAGCGTCAGACGACCGCGGGAATCGGTAACGATGTCTTTCACATCCAGACGACCAATTTCAGAACGCAGACGGTCAGAGAATTTACGCTTCAGCAGCACTTCGGCCTGAGAAACGTCGCCGCCGCCCGTCGCCAGATAGTAACGGCTGAAATCGCTGATGCGCCACTTGATGTAGGAGTCAACGATCAGGTCTTTTTTCTCTTTGGTGACAAAACGATCGGCCTGGTTGTCCATGGTCTGAATGCGGGCATCCAGCGTTTTAACCGATTCAATAAAAGGCACTTTAAAATGCAGGCCCGGCTCATACACCAGCGGTTTGTTGTCATCGTCACGAACGACTTTGCCGAAGCGCAGCGTAATCCCGCGCTGGCCCTCTTTAACAACAAAAACAGACGTATACAGCCCTACCAGCACGATGATGATAATCGCAATAACTGACTTACGCATCGTTATTCCCCCTGACGCTGGTAGTCGTTACGCTGCGCGTTGGCGCGGCGTTGGTCCATAATATCGCCCTGGCTGGAGGACGATGTGTTGCTGGCGCTGCTGGATGAAGACGCAGGTGGCAGACGCAGCAGGTTGTTTGCGCCACTGTTGTCACTCCGGGCAGCCGGAGCACTGTTGCCTTTCAGCATCTGATCCAGCGGCAGCACCATCAGGTTTCCGCCTTTATCGTTAACCAGCACTTTGCGGGTATGGCTCAGCACTTTTTCCATGCTTTCGATATACAGACGTTCACGGGTGATTTCCGGTGCGGCTTTATATTCCGGCAGGATCTTCGCAAAGCGAGCCACTTCACCCTGCGCTTCCAGGATGGTCTGGGTCTTGTACGCGCGCGCTTCTTCGAGGATACGTTGCGCCTGACCGTTCGCACGCGGCTGAACTTCGTTGGTGTACGCTTCCGCTTCACGGATGTACTGCTGCTCGTTCTCACGCGCCGCAATCGCATCGTCAAACGCGGCTTTCACCTCTTCCGGCGGACGGGCGGCCTGGAAGTTCACGTCGAGCAGCGTGATGCCCATGTTGTACGGACGAATGGTCTCTTCCAGCTCACGCTGGGTATCGCTACGAATAACGGTACGACCTTCCGTCAGAATACGGTCCATGGTGTATTTACCGATAACACCACGCAGGGCGCTGTCGGTCGCCTGACGCAAGCTGTCATCAGCACTGGTCACGCTGAACAGGTAGCGTTGTGGATCGGTCACGCGGTACTGCACGTTCATTTCAACGCGGACCACGTTTTCATCGGAGGTCAGCATCACGCCAGACGCGGCCAGTTCACGCACCGCTTCAACGTTAACCGGTGTGACGTCATCAACAAACGTCGGCTTCCAGTTAAGGCCCGGCTCAACCAGATGGCTGAATTTACCAAAGCGCGTGACCACACCACGTTCTGCTTCTTTAATGGTGTAGAAACCTGTCGCGGCCCAGATGATGACCACGGCAGCGGCAACGATACCGACAATGCGACCGCCCATCTGAACGCGAGGCCCCTGCGGATTACTGCCGCCGCCCTGGCTCCCTTTGTTACCACCGCCAAAACCACCAAGCTTTTTGCTCAGTTTGCGGAAGATATCATCCAGATCCGGCGGTCCTTGATCGCGACCGCCTTTGTTTCCATTTCCCCCAGAGTTGCCGCCTTGATTATTGCTGCTTCCCCACGGGTCGCGGTCCTGTCCGTTATTACCGGGCTGATTCCACGCCATGTTTATGCTCCATATTTGTTTTGGGTACCCCAAACGGGGTTAATATCTTCAGGCAAGCTGCACCGTCAGACGATGTAGTCAGACAGTGCCGGTTCTTGTTTACAGAGGCGACGCCAGTCAACAACAGGCATACGCACCTGTATGCCAACGCTACCGTCATCCTCCAACCACTCTTTTTCTATCGCCTGAAGCTGATAAAACCGGCTTCGCAGACGCCCCTCTTTCGGCGGCAAACGCAGCGTGTGCTGCGCGATTTGCCCGGAAAGACGCTCAGTTAAAGCCTGGAAAAGCAGTGGTACACCCACTCCGGTCTGCGCAGAGAGCCAGACCCGAATCGGTTTATTCTCATCATCTCTGTCGATACGTGGTTCGAAATCGTCCAGCATATCGATTTTGTTCATCACTAACAGCGTCGGGTTCTCGTGCGCTTCGATCTCTTCGAGAACCGTATTCACGGCATCAATGTTTTCCTGCACCCGCACATCAGCCGCATCAATGACGTGCAGCAACAGCGTCGCCTGGCGGGTTTCCTGCAGCGTCGCTTTAAACGCCGCCACCAGATCGTGCGGCAGATGACGAATAAAACCGACGGTATCCGCCAGCACCGTTTCGCCGACATCGGCGACATCAATACGGCGCAGCGTCGGATCCAGGGTGGCGAACAACTGGTCTGCCGCGTACACCTGAGCTTCGGTTATCTGGTTAAACAGCGTTGATTTTCCGGCGTTGGTGTAACCCACCAGCGAGACGGTCGGAATATCCGCTTTGGTTCGCGAACGGCGCCCCTGCTCACGCTGTTTTTCCACTTTTTCCAGCCGCGAGAGGATCTGCATAATGCGATTGCGCAGCAAACGACGGTCGGTTTCAAGCTGGGTCTCACCCGGACCGCGCAAACCAATCCCGCCTTTTTGCCTTTCAAGGTGGGTCCAGCCGCGCACCAGGCGCGTTGCCAGATGGCGCAGTTGCGCCAGCTCAACCTGCAGCTTACCTTCATGGGTTCGCGCACGCTGAGCAAAAATATCTAAAATCAGGCCAGTGCGATCGATCACACGACATTCGCAAAGGCGCTCCAGGTTACGTTCCTGGGCCGGGGTCAATGCATGGTCAAACAAGACGACGGACGCGCCCGTCGCTTTTACGGCGTCCGCAATTTCGACAGCTTTACCTTCACCAACAAAATACTTAGGGTGCGGTGCTTTACGGCTACCGGTAATCACCTGCATTGCTTCGACACCGGCGGAAGAGACCAGAGATTCAAACTCCTGGAGGTCTTCCATATCTTTGTCTTGCGAAAAATAGATGTGTACCAGTACCGCCTGCTCACCGGCGTCATAACGGTCAAACAAGCGTCAACCCTCAAAAAAGATCAGCGGGGAACGCAGAAAACCTGGCTCCCCGACATAGAAAAACAGCCATCAACCTTATTCGGTTTCGTCGCTGTCTTGTGGCGCAGCAGAACCCTGCGCGTTGCTGCCATGGTGGTAATTACTACCGGTACCAGTACCACCACCTGCGTTGTTGCTGTGATGAGATACAGGGCGGGACGGAACAACGGTAGAAATCGCGTGCTTATAGACCATCTGGCTGACCGTGTTTTTCAACAGGATCACGAACTGATCGAAAGACTCAATCTGACCTTGCAGCTTAATACCATTCACCAAATAAATAGAAACCGGAACACGCTCCCGACGCAATGCGTTCAGGAACGGATCTTGTAAAGATTGCCCCTTAGCCATTCTCTCTTTTCCTTATATGCTTGTTTTGTACTTAGAACCCTGCGGTTCTGAAAATTGCGCACGATACGGTTCAATTGTACACATTCAGCCTGCACTCGCACCAACTACCTGTAACACTTCGTTGAGCGCCTGTTGCGGTTGTTCGCTGTCAAGCCAGTGAACACCGTCCCAACCGCGCAACCAGGTCACCTGGCGCTTGGCGAGCTGCCTCGTGGCGCAAACACCTCGATAAACCATTTCATCATATGAAATCTCGCCTTCAAGATAAGACCACATCTGGCGGTATCCCACACAACGAACGGAAGGCATATCCTTATGCAAATCTCCACGGGCAAAAAGCGCCCGCACTTCTGCTTCAAAACCTGAAGCTAACATCTGATGAAAACGCTGCTCGATGCGCTGATGGAGCAGTTCACGGCTCGCCGGGGCGATGGCGAACTGATGCACCTGATACGGCAAAGCGTCTCCTGACGTTTGCGTCAGTTCCGTTAAAGTTTTACCCGAAATGAAAAAAACTTCCAGTGCTCGGGAAAGTCTTTGCGGATCATTCGGATGAATACGCCCGGCAGCGACCGGATCTATCTCCTGAAGCTGCTCGTGCAGGGCATTCCATCCGCGCTCTGCGGCATCCTGCTCAATTCTGGCTCTGATCTCCGGATCCGCCGATGGTAACGGCGACAATCCTTCCAGCAAGGCCTTGAAATACAACATCGTTCCACCCACCAGCAACGGGATCCGTCCTGCTGCGGTGATCTCCGCCATCTCCGCTAACGCATCGCGACGAAAATCTGCCGCCGAATACGCTTGCGCCGGATCGAGGATGTCCAGCAACCGGTGCGGCGCGGCGCGAAGCTCTTGCGCGTCGGGCTTTGCCGTTCCGATATCCATCCCCTGATAAATAAGGGCAGAATCAACGCTTATCAACTCTACTGGCAAAACTTTACGCAATTCGATCGCTAATGCGGTTTTACCGGAGGCCGTTGGCCCCATCAAAAAAATCGCCTTTGGCAGGCTGGTTTCTACTGCTTCACTCATCTTTCAGGGCGTTCATCGCCGAATGCAAATCAACGGATTGTAACAAGCCACCCGGCGGCGCCTTGACCAGTTGTGGGCATAAACGCTCCACATCGGCCAGTACGGCTATCGCCTGCGCCATATTCCAGTGGTCATGTTCACTCGCCAGATTGCGGGAAATCCACTGGGCAACATCGCCCGCGACCACCGTTTTTTGCAGCGCAAGGTAGCCTATCAGTTCAGGAATCAAGTTTTGTAAATTTTGTTGTCTTAAGGGTAAAGGCACCGCTCTGACGGTGACATGCTGCGCATCGGATTGCATGTCGATACCCAGCTCAGTCAGCACCGTCTGGTGCGTTTTCAGCGCCTGCTGTTCCTGTGCGGAGACTTTTAACCGCAGCGGGATCAACAGCGGCTGCGCGCAAACCGACTCTGTGCCCGGCATAAGCTGCGCCTGTCGCAGCCAGCGTTCCGCCACCGGCAACGCCAGCAGACTCAACCGGCCTTCCCGCTCAAGCAGCGCGCAATCCCCCGCGACGATAGTCAACACCCGGCCAAAGCTCTGGCTGTGCCCGTCGAGGTTCGCCTGTACCGGCTGCGGTGACGGCGCGTTGTGCGTGGCAGCGGGTGTATCCAGCAGTTGACGATAGAGCGCCCCCTGCTTTTTCTGGTATCCCTGCTGGGCATTGGGCCATGATGCCCCGCCCTGCCCGCGAGCTGCTCCGCCAGACGATGCGGTATACGCCGGAGCCGCTGGCTCGCGCGCCGTGACAGGCTCAGCAAACTGGTTACGTCCGGCGGCCACCCGGTTTTCGGGGATCTGCCGGGGCGCGGGCGCGTCTTCTTCCGCCAGCGGTAACGGCGCGTCCAGTTGCTGTTGCAGGACGCTCAGCACGCCCTGGTAGATAAAATCATGCACCAGTCGTGACTGATGGAAACGCACTTCGTGTTTCGCCGGATGAACGTTAACATCCACCTGATGCGGATCGATCTGCAAATAAAGCACAAACGCAGGTTGCTGATCCGCACCCAGTTTGTCCTCACACGCCTGGCGAATCGCATGATTGATCAGGCGGTCGCGCATCATGCGGCCATTGACATAGCAGTACTGGATTTCCGCCAGCGCAGAAGTGATGTGTTGCGGATCAACCACCCAGCCGCGCAGCGATAGATCGCCATGCTGCCACTCAATCGCCAGCGCGTGTTCAAGAAAAGGCGTTCCGCAGATGGCGCCCAGACGGCGTTCCTGCTGACCATCCGGCTGAACGGCGCGGTACTGGCGCACCATTTTGCCGTTGTGGTTAAGGTTGATGGTGACATCAAATCGCGCCAGCGCAATGCGGCGAATCACCTCATCAATATGACCAAATTCGGTTTTTTCGGTGCGCATAAACTTGCGGCGCGCCGGGGTGTTATAGAAGAGATCGAGGACTTCCAGCGTCGTACCGACCGGGTGCGCGGCGGGTTTCACCGTCACCTCCATATCGCGCCCTTCCGCGTAGGCCTGCCAGGCCTCCTGCTGTTCAGCGGTGCGGGAGGTCAACGTAAGACGCGAAACAGAGCTGATACTCGCCAGCGCTTCGCCGCGAAAACCGAGGCTGATGATCGCTTCCAGATCGTCAAGCGTGGCGATTTTACTGGTGGCATGCCGGGCCAGCGCCAGTGCCAGTTCTTCTTTCTTAATGCCGCCACCGTTATCGCGAATGCGGATAAGCTTCGCGCCGCCACGCTCGATATCGATATCAATCCGCGTGGCACCTGCGTCGAGGCTGTTTTCTACCAGCTCCTTCACTACCGATGCAGGACGCTCTACCACCTCACCTGCGGCAATCTGGTTCGCGAGCTGCGGCGGCAGAATCTGAATCGGCATGATCGCTCCTTAATTCACCAGCGCACCCGGCGATGCGGCACTGGCGGTTTGCGCACTTTCACCCTGCGGCGCGGACTGTATCGGATGGGCTGCGAAATATTTCCGCAGCCCGCTGTAAATCGCATCGGCGATTTGCTGCTGGAATGCATCGCTCGCGAGCAGGCGTTCTTCACTGGTATTACTGATGAACCCCGTTTCCACCAGGATTGACGGGATATCAGGGGAACGCAGTACCCCGAGGCTGGCATGTTCCGGGTGACGCTTATGCAGGCTACCCACGCGCTCCATCTGCCCCAGCACATTCACTGCGACATCATACCCGACGCGCTGGGAATGACCGAATTGTAAATCCAGCACCGCCTGGCTCAGATAGGGATCGGACTGACTGTTTGCCAGCACGTCGCCCGCGCCGCCCAACAGTTCCGACTGCTTCTCATGCTGTTCCAGCCAGCTCGCCATTTCACTGTTAGCGCGACGATTCGAGAGCACCCACACTGAAGCCCCAGTCGCATCGCGATTCGGCGCGGCATCAGCATGAATCGACACCAGGAAATTGGCGTTCTGCTTCCGCGCCACGTCAGAGCGGCCCATCACCGAAATAAAGTAATCACCGTCGCGGGTCATCACCCCTTTGAACATCGGGTCCGCGTTCAGCAGCGTGCGCAGTTTGCGGGCAATGGCAATGGTGACGTTTTTCTCGCGCGTGCCGCCGGGGCCAATCGCGCCAGGATCCTGACCACCGTGACCCGCATCAATAGCGATAATCACTTTATCGCCAGGCGCCACCGCGCGGGCAGATGCCGCCGGGCGCGTCACCGTATCGCTGCTAGTTGCCGCAGTGATGCGATCGTTATTGGCTTTAAACGGATTTCGTGCCGGTTCTGACGGACGAGAGACCACCGCAGGCGTTTCGACGCGCTTCGCAACAACGCGCGGTGGTGGCGGTGGCGCATCGGCATTGATGGTAAAGACGACGGTGTAGTTCGAGCCATTCTGCTGCTTCGCCACGCGCGTCTTACCGTTTTCGGTCAGATCGACCACCAGCCGCAGAGACTGGCTGTCCTTCGGCGTTCCCGAACGGATGCTTCTGACCAGGTTATTGCCACTGAACTGCAACGGCAGCCCCTGGATCACACCAGTCTGTTTGATATCGAGCGCCACGCTGCGCTTGCCGTCCTGGCTAAAGGAATATTCCGGATCGCCCATAAAACTGAAGGTGATCCGGGCTTGTTTGTCGCCATTCGACACCTGAATGTCGGATAAACTGGCCGCGGTTGCATGCAGGGTCAGCAGCATCAGTGCAGCCATCAACGCACTTTTAACGCGAAACATCATCCCGCCATCCCTTTTAAATTAACTGGCTAAACGTGCCAGTAATGACTCGCCCAGCGTGGAGACGGCGGTCACCCGCGCCTCCCGCCCTTGTGCCTGGTAGTCTATGTGAATTTCGACATCCGGGTCAGGCAGCACACCCGCGCCCTGTTGCGGCCATTCCACCAGGCAGATGGCATCATCGGCAAAATAGTCGCGGATCCCCATAAATTCGAGCTCCTCTGGATCCGCAAGTCGATAAAGATCAAAGTGGTACACGTTCAACTGCTCAAGCGTGTAAGGTTCGACCAGTGTGTACGTTGGGCTTTTTACGTTACCCTTATGCCCCAGCGCCTGCAAAAAGCCGCGACTGAACGTTGTCTTACCCGCGCCTAAATCACCGTACAGATAAATCACTGTTGCGCCTGTGCAGGCCTGCGCGATGCGGTGTCCCAGTTCTAAAGTGGCCTGCTCGTCGGGTAAAGAAATCACTCGATTAATCATGGTTTACGTCAATTACATCCGGGTTAACAACACGCCTCAACGTGAAAAAAAGATCGGTCGCCAGCATTCCGCGGGTACCGGAACGCTCAGCAAGCACGTCAGCGGCGGCGCCGTGCGCCACACAGCCCGCGCAGGCTGCATCATAAAGCGTCAACGCCTGTCCCAGCAATGCGCCGATAATGCCAGACAGCACATCGCCCATCCCGCCGCTGGCCATCCCGGCATTTCCGGCGTCAATAATACCAACATGCCCGGCATCGTCTGCCACGACGGTGCCCGCGCCTTTCAGCACCACCACGCCCCCGTAGCGTTTTACCAGACGCTGTGCCGCCGCTACGCGATCACTTTCAATGTCTGCCACACGGCAGCCAAGCAAACGGGCGGCTTCGCCGGGGTGCGGAGTTAATAACCGATTGTGACGTTTATCGGGATTGATTGCCAGAAGGTTCAGCGCATCGGCGTCCCACAGCATCGGTTTGCGAACATTTTCGACCTTGCGCAAGGCCTGTTGCCCCCAGGATTGCTGCCCAAGCCCCGGCCCAATGATCACGACATCAGCCCATTCCAGGCTCTCATCGAGCGATTGCGGCGTCAGCTCATGGACCATTAATTCTGGTCGCGCGGTGATGATGGGGGTGATGTTTTCGACGCGCGTCAACACCCGCACCAGGCCAGCGCCTGTCCGCAATGCGGCTTCTCCGGTCATCCGAATCGCCCCGGCAGTGCCATGATCGCCACCGATGATCACCAGTCGTCCGTGGTCGCCCTTGTGCGAGGTTGGGCGGCGCGGCGGCAGCCAGTGCGCCAGTTGTGAAGCATCAAAACGCGAAATAGCGGTCGGCTGACCGGCAAGCCAGCTATCCAGCCCCAGCGAATGATGATGCAGTTTTCCCACCACATCGCGCGCTTTGCCGGTGAGCAGCCCGGGTTTCAGGGCGATAAACGTCAGGGTATGCGCGGCATGAATCACCGCGCCAGGCGTCGCGCCCGTCTGTGCAATCAGCCCGGAAGGAATGTCGAGCGCCACCACCGGCGCGGGGGATTTATTCGCTCGCTCAATAAGACCAGCCACATCGTCACGCGGCGCATTGTTGAGGCCGGTGCCGAGCAGACCATCGATAATCAGAGAGATATCCTCCGGCCAGAGGATGTCCGGGGCATGGATCACGCCGCCAGCGTTCAGCCAGGCGTCACGCGCTTCGTGGGCTTCGTCCGGCAGCGGTTTGTCGCTTTCCAGTGCCAGCAGCGTCACGCGAATGCCCTGCGCGGCGGCCAGTCGCGCCACCACATAGCCATCGCCGCCGTTATTGCCGTGACCGCACAGCACCAGCCAGTGTTGCGCGTCAGGATAATTGTCACGAGCGAGGGTAAAGGCAGCCTCGCCCGCACGGAACATCAGTTCATGCAGGGTCAGCCCCAGACTGTCTGCCGCCGCTTTTTCGGCGCGACGCAGGTCATCCGCAGGCCAAATGGAATGTGGTATACTTGCGAGGTTCCTCGTCAATGTATGGTCCGTCATGTCACAGCCCCTCGATCTCAATCAATTAGCGCAGCAAATCAAACAGTGGGGCACTGAACTCGGCTTTCAGCAGGTCGGTATTACCGATACCGATCTCAGCGCCAGCGAGCCAAAACTGCAGGCATGGCTGGATAAACAATACCACGGCGAGATGGAATGGATGGCGCGTCACGGCATGATGCGCGCCCGCCCTCATGAACTCGTCCCCGGCACGTTACGCGTGATCAGCGTGCGGATGAACTATCTGCCCGCGAATGCCGCTTTTGCCCGTACCCTGAAAAATCCCGCGCTCGGTTACGTCAGCCGTTATGCCCTTGGGCGTGATTATCATAAGCTTTTGCGCAACCGCCTCAAAAAGCTCGGCGAAAAGATTCAGGAACAATATGCTTCGCTAAATTTTAGACCTTTTGTGGATTCTGCGCCTGTTCTGGAGCGCCCACTTGCAGAAAAAGCCGGGCTTGGCTGGACGGGTAAGCACTCACTTATCCTCAACCGGGACGCGGGCTCTTTTTTCTTTCTTGGCGAATTGTTGGTCGATATCCCTTTACCGGTGGATAAACCCATTGAAGAAGAGTGTGGGCGCTGTGTCGCCTGCATGACCATTTGCCCGACCGGCGCCATCGTGGAACCTTACACCGTTGACGCCCGCCGCTGCATTTCGTATCTGACCATTGAACTTGAAGGCGCCATTCCTGAAGAATTTCGCCCACTGATTGGCAATCGCATCTACGGCTGCGACGACTGTCAGCTCATCTGCCCGTGGAATCGTTATTCGCAGTTAACCGATGAAGACGATTTCAGCCCGCGTAAAGCGCTGCATGCGCCGGAGCTGGTTGAGTTGTTCGGCTGGAGCGAAGAGACGTTCCTGAAAGTGACAGAAGGGTCGGCGATTCGCCGGATTGGTCATCTGCGCTGGCTGCGCAATATCGCGGTCGCGCTGGGGAATGCTCCCTGGAATGAAGCAAACATGCGGGCGCTGGAAAGCCGGCGAGGTGAGCACCCACTTCTTGATGAGCATATTGCGTGGGCGATCGCCAGGCAGATCGAGAAACGAAATAGCTGCGTTATCGAGGTGCAGCCGCCGAAAAAACTGCGGTTGGTTCGTGTCGTAGAAAAAGGTTTGCCGCGTGACGCCTGATTCATTCACAGCATGTGAATAAAATTAAAAAGGCATTGAGATTCAAGGCTCAGAAAATCGTCAAGTGATCGCAGTAACACTTTGCAATCAAATTTTCTTTTTATATATCAATAAAATACCAATATATACTTCACCCTGCTAACGATTAGTCGTTACAGGTTGAGATCTTTTTTCTGTGGATAACTCTGTTCACAAGAGTGTTTCAGGCACGAAATAAAACGCCGCCAGCCGCTAAACGCGCTGTGGATAATCGTAAAGAAAAGAAATTTGGAGCGGGAAACGAGACTCGAACTCGCGACCCCGACCTTGGCAAGGTCGTGCTCTACCAACTGAGCTATTCCCGCTTAATCTTCGTCTTTCACGCTGCCATTCATTGCAACGCGAAATCCTGTGATCAGGATGGAGCTGTATCTTTCGATACTTTCAAATTTTGGAGCGGGAAACGAGACTCGAACTCGCGACCCCGACCTTGGCAAGGTCGTGCTCTACCAACTGAGCTATTCCCGCTTAGGGTGATTCGTATCTTTCGATACTTTCAAATTTGGAGCGGGAAACGAGACTCGAACTCGCGACCCCGACCTTGGCAAGGTCGTGCTCTACCAACTGAGCTATTCCCGCATAATCTTCGTCTTTCATGCCGCTATTCATTGCAACGCGAAATACTCGATTAAATTTGATTGCCGTAACGCAACAAATCTATGTCGTTACGGGAGGCGCATTATACGAGAAAACCGTGGAGCTGCAACCCCCTCAACCGCAATTTTTTGTGTTTTCCGTTTGAGTGATGCTTTTATCAGCAAGATGCACAATTTAGCGCCAAATGCCCGGCGGTGCAAGCCTGCCGGGCCGCTGTGCACCTGCCTTACAGCTGAATAAAATGCTCGCGATAGTATGCCAGTTCGGCCACGGACTCGCGGATGTCATCCATCGCTTTATGGGTGCCCTGTTTCTTAAAACCGTCGAGAATTTCCGGTTTCCAGCGACGCGCCAGCTCTTTCAGCGTGCTGACATCAAGATAACGATAGTGGAAATACGCTTCCAGTTCCGGCATGTATTTAAACAGGAAACGACGGTCCTGACCGATGCTGTTGCCGCAAATGGGCGATTTACCGGCAGGCACCCACTGTTTGAGAAATTCGATGGTTGCCAGTTCTGCCGCGCGATCATCCTGCGTGCTCGCTTTGACCCGATCCACCAGCCCGCTGCCGGTGTGGGTACGCACGTTCCACTCGTCCATCAGCGCCAGTTGATCGTCAGACTGGTGAACAGCAATGGTCGGCCCTTCCGCCAGAATATTCAGATTCGCATCGGTCACCAGCGTCGCGATTTCAATGATACGATCGCGCTCAGGATCAAGTCCGGTCATTTCAAGATCGATCCAAATCAGGTTGTTTTCATCTGCACTCATGCTATTTTCCACCATAATTTCACAAGCCGGACCCACCAGTGTCCTGAAAGACGACGGGTCGATATTCATCAAAGATAGCGTGTATCATAGAGGTTTTGCCCGTACAGGGCGACCAGGAGCCAGAACGATTGAGTAAAAATAAACTCTCCAAAGGTCAGCAGCGCCGCGTGAAAGCGAATCATCAGCGCCGTCTCAAAACGACTTCGGAGAAGATCGATTTCGATGACAACCTGTTTGGCGAACCGTCTGAAGGGATCGTCATTAGTCGCTTTGGCATGCACGCTGACGTGGAATCCGCCGATGGAGACATTCACCGCTGCAATATTCGCCGTACGATCCGCTCCCTGGTGACCGGGGATCGCGTGGTCTGGCGTCCGGGCAAAGCCGCGGCGGAAGGGGTCAACGTCAAAGGCATCGTCGAAGCGGTGCATGAACGCACCTCGGTGCTGACCCGTCCGGACTTCTACGACGGCGTTAAACCGATCGCCGCCAATATCGATCAGGTCATTATCGTCTCCGCGATTTTGCCGGAACTGTCGCTGAATATTATCGATCGTTATCTCGTTGCCTGCGAAACCCTCGACGTTGAACCGCTTATCGTGCTGAACAAAATCGATCTGCTGGACGATGACGGGATGGATTTCGTCAACAAGCAAATGGACATCTATCGTCACATTGGTTATCGCGTACTGATGGTCTCCAGCCGCACTCAGAACGGTTTAAAACCGCTGGAAGACGCGCTGACGGACCGCATCAGCATCTTTGCCGGGCAGTCCGGCGTGGGGAAATCCAGCCTGCTTAACGCCCTGCTGGGGCTGCATGACGACCAGATCCTGACCAACGACGTCTCCGACAACTCGGGTCTGGGGCAGCACACCACCACCGCCGCTCGTCTGTATCACTTCCCGCACGGCGGAGATGTCATCGACTCACCCGGCGTTCGCGAATTCGGGTTGTGGCATCTCGAGCCGGAACAAATCACCAACGGCTTTGTCGAATTTCATGATTATCTGGGCCGTTGCAAATACCGTGACTGTAAGCATGATACCGATCCCGGCTGCGCTATCCGCGAAGCGGTAGAAAACGGGGACATTGCGGAAAGCCGCTTCGACAATTATCACCGCATCCTTGAAAGTATGTCGCAGGTAAAAACGCGTAAAAACTTTTCGGAAACCGATAACTGAGAATTATGCTTGCGATGACTGACATTTACGTCCGCCATCGTTAAAATCGGCCACCTTTCTGTAAGATCCGCTGAAAACGTCGCGGATTGGGAATGATAAAAATCATGGCCTGGAGGCTACCTTGTTAAACGATCTTAAACTTTCTCTGCAATACATTCTGCCGAAACTGTGGCTCACTCGCCTGGCAGGCTGGGGTGCGAGCAAACGAGCAGGCTGGTTGACCAAACTGGTCATCGATTTGTTCGTAAAGTACTACAAGGTCGACATGAAAGAGGCGCAAAAGCCGGATACCGCCAGCTATCGCACCTTTAACGACTTCTTTGTCCGCCCGCTGCGTGACGAAGTCCGCCCGCTGAATACCGACCCGAACGTGCTGGTGATGCCCGCCGACGGCGTGATCAGCCAGCTTGGTAACATCGAAGACAACAAAATTCTGCAGGCCAAAGGCCACGACTACACGCTGGAAGCGCTGCTCGCGGGTAATTACCAGATGGCGGAGTTGTTCCGCAACGGGACCTTTGCCACAACCTATCTTTCGCCGCGAGACTATCACCGCGTACACATGCCGTGTAACGGTATTCTGCGTGAAATGATTTATGTGCCGGGCGATCTGTTCTCCGTGAACCATCTGACGGCACAGAACGTACCGAATCTGTTTGCCCGCAACGAGCGCGTGATCTGCCTGTTTGATACTGAATTCGGCCCGATGGCGCAGATCCTCGTTGGCGCGACCATTGTTGGCAGCATCGAAACCGTCTGGGCAGGCACCATCACGCCGCCGCGCGAAGGCATCATCAAGCGCTGGACATGGCCGGAAGGTGAAAGCGAAGGTTCCGTGGCGTTGCTGAAAGGCCAGGAAATGGGCCGCTTCAAACTGGGCTCCACAGTGATCAACCTGTTCGCGCCGGGTAAAGTCGCGCTGGTTGAGCAACTGCAAAGTCTGTCGGTCACCAAACTCGGTCAACCGCTGGCGTACTCCACCGAAACGATGGTCACGCCGGATGCAGAACCTGCGCCGCTTTCTGCCGAAGAAATCAAAGCCGAACATGACACCAGCCCGCTGGTTGATGAGAAGAATGACGAAGGTTAACTCCTGACAAAAAAGGTATCCCGTGCGCCTGATTATCACTTTCCTGATGGCCTGGAGCCTCAGCCTGGGGGCGTACGCAGCGACGGCCCCCGACGCCAGACAAATCGCCCAGGAACTGGAGCAGGCGAAAACGGCGAAACCCGCGCAGCCGGAGACCGTCGAAGCACTCCAGGCTGCACTGAACGCGCTTGAGGAGCGAAAAGGCTCCCTTGAGCGCGCGAAACAATATCAGCAAGTTATCGACAACTTCCCCAAACTTTCTCAAACTCTGCGCACCCAGCTCAACAACCTGAGCCCGGAACCCCGCGAGGTGCCCGTCGGGCTGACAAGTGATGCGCTGAATCAGGAGATCCTGCAGGTCAGCAGCCAGTTGCTGGAAAAAAGCCGTCTGGCGCAGCAGGAGCAGGATCGTGCGCGCGAAATTGCCGATTCCCTCAGTCAGCTTCCCCAGCAACAAACCGATGCCCGTCGTCAGCTAAACGACGTAGAGCGACGCGTTAACGCACCTGCCGGAAACACCTCACTGGCACAGGCGCAAAATTTCAATCAACAGGCTGAATCCGCCCGTCTGAAAGCCCTGGTCGATGAACTGGAGCTGGCGCAGTTGTCTGCCAATAACCGCCAGGAACTGTCGCGTATGCGTTCCGAGCTGGCGCAAAAGCAGAGCGAACAGCTTGATGCTTACCTGCAGGCGCTGCGTAATCAGCTTAACAGCCAGCGTCAGCGTGAAGCGGAACGCGCCCTCGAAAGCAGTGAGTTGCTGGCGGAAAACAGCGCCAACCTTCCCGCTGGTATCGTTAATCAGTTCAAAACCAACCGCGAGCTGTCGCAGGCGTTGAATCAACAGGCGCAGCGGATGGATCTGGTCGCGTCGCAGCAACGTCAGGCCACCAATCAGACGCTACAGGTTCGCCAGGCGCTGAATACGCTGCGCGAGCAGGCGCAATGGCTCGGCTCCTCGAACCTGCTGGGCGAAGCGTTGCGCGCCCAGGTGGCGCGTCTGCCGGAGATGCCCAAACCGCAGCAACTGGATACCGAAATGGCGCAGTTGCGCGTGCAGCGTCTGCGTTATGAAGAACAGCTCAACAAGCAGCCGCAACTCCAGCAAATTCGTCAGGCCGACGGTCAGGAGCTGACCCGCGAGCAGAGCCGCATTCTGGATGCACAGTTGCGCACCCAGCGCGAACTGCTGAATTCCCTGTTACAGGGCGGCGATACGCTGATCCTCGAACTGACCAAGCTGAAAGTCTCCAACGGCCAGCTTGAAGATGCGCTGAAAGAGGTGAACGAAGCCACGCACCGCTATCTGTTCTGGACGTCGGACGTCAGCCCCATCACCTTCAGCTGGCCAATTGAAATCGTGCAGGATCTGCGTCGGCTGATCTCACTCAATACCTTCAGCCAGTTAGGCAAAGCCACAGTGATGATGCTCACCAGCAAAACGACGCTGTTCCCGCTGTTTGGGGCGCTGCTCCTGGTCGGATTCAGCATCAGCTCGCGCAAGCATTTCACCCGTTTTCTGGAGCGTTCCAGCGCCCGCGTCGGCAAGGTAACGCAGGACCATTTCTGGCTGACGTTACGCACCGTGTTCTGGTCGATTCTGGTGGCCTCGCCGCTTCCTGTGCTGTGGATGACGCTGGGTTATGGGTTACAGGAAGCCTGGCCTTATCCGCTGGCGGTGGCTATTGGCGATGGCGTGACCGCTACCGTGCCGCTGCTGTGGGTGGTGATGATTTGCGCCACCTTTGCCCGCCCCAATGGGTTGTTCATCACTCACTTTAGCTGGCCGCGTGAACGCGTGGCGCGGGCGATGCGCTACTACCTGATGAGCATCGGGCTGATTGTGCCGCTCATCATGGCGCTGATCATGTTCGACAACCTGAACGATCGCGAATTCTCCGCCTCGCTCGGCAGGCTCTGTTTTATCCTGATTTGCGGGGCGATGGCGATGGTCACGCTGAGCCTTAAGCGCGCGGGCATTCCCCTCTACCTCGATAAAGAGGGCGAAGGGGACAACATGGTCAACCGCCTGCTCTGGAACCTGTTGATGGGTGCGCCGCTGGCCGCGATACTGGCCGCCGGTGTGGGTTACCTGGTAACGTCTCAGGCGTTACTGGCGCGTCTGGAAACCTCGGTCGCCATCTGGTTCCTGTTGCTGGTGATCTACCACGTCATCCGCCGCTGGATGCTGATCCAGCGTCGCCGTCTGGCCTTCGATCGCGCCAAACACCGTCGTGCAGAGATGCTGGCGCAGCGCGCCCGTGGCGAGGACGATCACCACGCCTCAAGCCTTGAGGGCTCTGCCGAAGTGGAAGTCAGCGAGGTCGATCTCGACGCCATCAGCGTGCAGTCATTGCGACTGGTGCGGTCAATACTGATGCTGATTGCGCTGGTGTCGGTCATTGTTCTGTGGTCTGAAATTCATTCCGCTTTTGGCTTCCTGGAAAACATTTCGCTGTGGGATGTGACCTCAACGGTACAGGGAGTGGAAAGTCTTGAACCGATCACCCTCGGCGCGGTGTTGATCGCGATCCTGGTGCTGATCATCACCACCCAACTGGTGCGTAACCTCCCTGCCCTGCTGGAACTGGCGATCCTCCAGCATCTGGATCTGACGCCGGGCACGGGTTATGCCATCACCACCATCACCAAATACCTGCTGCTGCTGGTCGGTGGTCTGGTCGGTTTCTCAATGATTGGTATCGAGTGGTCAAAACTGCAGTGGCTGGTGGCCGCACTCGGTGTCGGTCTCGGTTTTGGGTTACAGGAGATTTTCGCCAACTTTATCTCCGGCCTGATCATCCTGTTTGAAAAACCGATTCGTATTGGCGATACCGTCACGATCCGCGATTTAACCGGCAGTATCACGAAGATCAACACCCGTGCGACGACGATCAGCGACTGGGATCGCAAAGAGATCATCGTGCCGAACAAAGCTTTCATCACCGAGCAGTTTATCAACTGGTCGCTGTCCGATTCGGTGACGCGTGTGGTGCTGACGGTCCCTGCGCCGTCGGATGCCAACAGCGAAGAAGTCACGCAGATCCTCTATACCGCCGCTGAACGCTGCTCGCTGGTGATCGACAACCCGGCGCCAGAAGTGTTCCTGGTGGATTTACAGCAAGGCATCCAGATTTTCGAGCTACGTATTTACGCCGCCGAAATGGGTCACCGTATGCCGCTGCGCCATGAGATCCACCAGTTGATTCTGGCTGGCTTCCGCGAACACGGCATCGAAATGCCATTCCCGCCATTCCAGATGCGGGTCGAAACACTGGGCGGTAACACGCCCGGGAAAACCATTGCGTCCGCAGGAAGACGTTCGAGAACGCCGGGGAGTTTGTAAGCGAAAACCCTCTCCTGCCAGGGAGAGGGCAATACTACTGCTATTACGCGCGATCCACCGTAAAAGCGATCACATCGCCGATGGTATCCGCGCCCAGCGCCAGCATGACCAGACGATCCACACCTAACGCCACGCCGGAGCTGTCCGGCATACCGGCGCTCAGCGCGTCCAGCAGGTTCTGGTCGATCGGCTGCTGCGGCAAACCGCGCGCGGCACGCTTGCGGTTATCCTGCTCAAAACGCTGGCGCTGTTCGCGCGCATCAGTCAGCTCGTGGAAACCGTTCGCCAGTTCCAGTCCTTTGTAGTAAACCTCGAAACGCTCGGCCACGCGGTGGTCTTCGGTGCTGATCTGCGCCAGAGACGCCTGACTTGCCGGGAAGTGGTAGATCACCGTCGGGCGATCCTGGCCGATGTGCGGTTCAACGCCAGTGACAAAGAGCAGTTGCAGTAATGTATCCCTGTCTTCTTCGGTGTCAGCAATATTGCTCAGATCGAGTTTCGCCGCCGCTTCGCGTAGCTGCGTTTTATCCGCCGAGAGAGGGTCGATCTCCAGATGACGCTGGAACACCTGCTGATAAGAAAGACTTTCCGCCGGGGAACATTCGAGCACCTGCTGCAGCAGATCGTCGATTTCATTGATCAGGCGATACATGTCGAAGTGCGGTCGATACCACTCCAGCATGGTGAATTCCGGATTGTGATGACGCCCCATCTCTTCATTACGGAAACTCCGGCAGAGCTGGAATATCGGGCCGCAGCCTGCGGCCAGCAGACGCTTCATGTGATATTCCGGGCTGGTCATCAGATACAGGCTCATCCCCTGCGAATGCCCGGGGCCGACGAAACGGGTCTCAAACGGGAACAGGTGAATGTCTGTGACCGTCGCCTGGCTCATACAGGGCGTTTCCACCTCCAGCACGCCGCGATCAGCAAAGAAGCGGCGAATTTCCGCCATAATCGCTGCACGTTTTAACAGGTTAGGGATGGAGGCGCTCGGCTGCCAGGTTGCCGTTTCGCTCATGAGTTTTTCTCCAGTTGGTATTAAGGGCACGAAGTCTACTCGCAACCGCCCGGGGAGACAAATTTTGTCCAGCAAAGGTCCGCCACCCCATAAACACGGGTGATACACGTACGAAATTCATCAAAAGGTGTGATAAATCCCCGCACGGATCCACAAAAAAATCGAACGCATCAAATTTCCCCTCCCGCCATGCGGTTATACTGCCGTCCCATAAAGGAGTAGTGGATACGCTTTCGCAATGGCAGCCTGTTACCGATGAACTACCTTTGGTTAGGCGCATTGCGAAAAAACAATAAACTGGAGGAATGTCGTGCAAACCTTTCAAGCCGATCTTGCCGTAATAGGCGCTGGCGGAGCGGGATTACGGACTGCTATTGCAGCAGCTCAGGCGAATCCTAACGCTAAAATCGCTCTGATTTCAAAAGTCTATCCCATGCGCAGCCATACGGTAGCCGCTGAAGGTGGTTCAGCCGCGGTCGCGCAGGATCACGATAGCTTTGAGTATCATTTTCACGATACGGTTGCTGGTGGCGACTGGCTTTGTGAACAGGATGTCGTAGATTACTTTGTCCATCATTGTCCGACCGAGATGACCCAACTTGAGCAATGGGGTTGTCCGTGGAGTCGCCGTCCTGACGGTTCCGTCAACGTGCGCCGCTTTGGTGGGATGAAAATTGAACGTACGTGGTTTGCCGCCGATAAAACCGGCTTCCACATGCTTCATACCCTGTTCCAGACCTCACTCCAGTTCCCGCAGATCCAACGTTTCGATGAGCACTTCGTCCTCGACATCCTGGTGGATGACGGTCAGGCCCGCGGTCTGGTCGCAATGAACATGATGGAAGGCGAACTGGTGCAGATTCGCGCTAATGCCGTGGTGCTTGCCACCGGCGGTGCGGGTCGCGTTTATCGTTTCAATACCAACGGCGGCATCGTTACCGGCGACGGCATGGGCATGGCGCTCAGCCACGGCGTTCCGCTTCGTGATATGGAATTCGTTCAGTATCACCCGACCGGTCTGCCGGGTTCCGGGATCCTGATGACGGAAGGCTGCCGTGGTGAAGGCGGTATTCTGGTTAACAGAAACGGCTACCGTTATCTGCAGGATTACGGCATGGGCCCGGAAACCCCGCTGGGCGAGCCGAAAAACAAATACATGGAACTCGGTCCGCGCGACAAAGTGTCTCAGGCGTTCTGGCACGAGTGGCGTAAAGGCAACACCATTCCGACACCGCGCGGTGATGTTGTGCATCT
Organism: Trabulsiella odontotermitis; assembly: GCF_001297775.1. Taxonomy (GTDB): domain Bacteria; phylum Pseudomonadota; class Gammaproteobacteria; order Enterobacterales; family Enterobacteriaceae; genus Trabulsiella; species Trabulsiella odontotermitis. The sequence continues at coordinate 99,107 of NZ_LIFX01000007.1, forward strand.
CGACCTTCGCCACCTGGGTGAGAAGAAACTGCTTGAGCGTCTGCCGTTCATTTGTGAACTGGCGAAAGCTTACGTGGGTGTGGATCCGGTTAAAGAGCCGATCCCGGTGCGTCCAACCGCGCACTACACCATGGGCGGTATCGAAACCAACCAGAATTGCGAAAGCCGCATCAAAGGGCTGTTTGCCGTCGGTGAATGTTCGTCCGTGGGTCTGCACGGCGCCAACCGTCTGGGCTCCAACTCGCTGGCTGAGCTGGTGGTCTTTGGCCGTCTGGCCGGTGAACAGGCGATGGAGCGTGCGTCAACCGCAGGCCCGGCCAACAGCGCGGCGCTTGATGCGCAGGTCGTTGACGTGGAAAACCGCCTGAAAGCGCTGGTCAACCAGGAAGGCAACGAGAACTGGTCGAAGATCCGCGACGAAATGGGTATGTCCATGGAAGAAGGCTGCGGTATCTACCGTACGCCGGAACTGATGCAGAAAACCGTCGACAAGCTTGCAGAGTTGCAGGAGCGCTTCAAGCGCGTTCGTATCACCGATACTTCCAGCGTATTCAACACTGATCTGCTGTACACCATCGAGCTGGGCCACGGCCTGAACGTTGCCGAGTGTATGGCGCACTCCGCTCTGGCGCGTAAAGAGTCGCGTGGCGCGCATCAGCGTCTCGACGAAGGCTGCACCGAGCGTGATGACGTCAACTTCCTCAAGCATACCCTCGCTTTCCGCGATGCCGACGGGACAACCCGCCTGGATTACAGCGACGTGAAAATCACCACTCTGCCACCGGCGAAACGCGTATACGGTGCAGAAGCGGAAGAAGCCGAGAAGAAGGAGACGGCGAATGGCTGAGATGAAAAACCTGAAAGTTGAGGTGGTGCGTTATAACCCGGAAGTGGACTCCGCACCGCACAGCGCTTTCTACGAAGTGCCTTACGATGAGCAGACCTCGCTGCTGGACGCGCTGGGCTACATCAAAGATAACCTGGCACCGGATCTGAGCTACCGCTGGTCCTGTCGTATGGCGATTTGTGGTTCCTGCGGCATGATGGTCAACAAAGTGCCGAAGCTGGCCTGTAAAACCTTCCTGCGTGACTACCCGAAAGGGCTGAAGGTCGAAGCGCTGGGGAACTTCCCGATTGAACGCGATCTGGTGGTCGACATGACGCACTTTATCGAAAGTCTGGAAGCGATTAAGCCGTACATCATCGGCAACCCGCGTACGCCGGATCAAGGGCCAAACACCCAGACCCCGGCGCAGATGGCGAAGTATCACCAGTTCTCCGGCTGCATCAACTGTGGTCTGTGCTATGCCGCCTGCCCGCAGTTTGGCCTGAATCCTGAATTCATCGGCCCGGCGGCGATTACCCTGGCGCATCGTTACAACGAAGACAACCGCGACCACGGTAAGAAGGAGCGTATGGCGCAACTTAACAGCCAGAACGGCGTATGGAGCTGTACTTTCGTGGGCTTCTGCTCCGAAGTCTGTCCGAAGCACGTCGATCCGGCTGCTGCCATTCAGCAGGGTAAAGTGGAAAGCTCGAAAGACTTTCTTATCGCCACCCTGAAACCACGCTAAGGAGTGCATTATGACGACTAAACGCAAAGCCTATGTACGGCCGATGCCGTCCACCTGGTGGAAAAATCTGCCGTTTTATCGCTTCTATATGCTGCGTGAAGGAACGGCGGTACCGGCAGTCTGGTTCAGTATTGTCCTGATTTACGGTCTGTTCGCATTGAAAAACGGCCCTGAATCCTGGGCAGGTTTCGTGGGCTTTTTGCAAAACCCGGTGGTGGTGATCCTCAACCTCATCACTCTGGCAGGCGCATTGCTGCACACCAAAACCTGGTTCGAACTGGCGCCAAAAGCGGCGAATATTATCGTAAAAGATGAAAAAATGGGGCCAGGGCCGATCATTAAAGGGCTTTGGGTGGTAACGGTGGTGGTCACCGTCGTCGTGCTGCTTGTCGCCCTGTTCTGGTAAGGAGACTAACGTGATCAATCCAAATCCAAAACGCTCTGACGAGCCCGTATTCTGGGGCCTGTTTGGCGCAGGCGGCATGTGGAGCGCCATTGTTGCGCCAGTAATGGTGCTGCTGGTGGGGATCCTGCTTCCGCTGGGACTCTTTCCGGGTGATGCGCTGAGCTATGAACGCGTCCTGGCGTTTGCTCAAAGCTTTATCGGCCGCGTGTTCCTGTTCGTGATGATCGTGCTGCCGCTGTGGTGCGGTTTACACCGTATCCATCACGCGATGCATGATCTGAAAATCCATGTGCCGAGCGGCAAATGGGTCTTCTACGGTCTGGCGGCTATCCTGACGGTAGTAACGCTGGTCGGCGTGATCTTCCTGTAATCTCCCTGCCCTCTTACGTCGCAGTAAGAGGGCAAATTTCTTCTGCTGCCACATCCTTTTTCCCCGCTGCGTTCTACACTTAGCTAAAAACCTCGCAAGGAAGAAATCATGCGTGTGCTCCCTGCCATCATGTCCGTTGCCGTTGCGTTTTTGGTTGTTGCCTGTAGTAACCCGACACCACCGCCTGGCGTCACCGTCGTCGCCCCTTTCAACGCCCAGCGCTATCTCGGCACCTGGTATGAAATCGCCCGTCTCGATCACCGTTTCGAAAGCGGCCTGCAAAGGGTCACCGCGACTTACAGCCTGCGCGATGACGGCGGGCTGAACGTGATCAACAAGGGATATAACCCGGACCGCGGCATGTGGCAAAAGACGGATGGCGTGGCGTATTTCACCGGCTCGCCGGACAGAGCCGCGCTGAAGGTGTCATTCTTTGGGCCTTTCTATGGCGGATATAACATCATTGCGCTGGATAACACCTACCAGCATGCGCTGGTCTGTGGACCGGATCGCGACTATTTATGGATCCTCGCCCGCACGCCCACCATTTCAGCAGAAATGAAACAGCAGATGCTGGACGTCGCGACCCGGCAGGGTTTTGATGTGAGTAAGCTTATCTGGGTAAGACAGACGCCTTAGTGCGTGCTGAGCTTCAGCCCGATAATGCCAGCGACAATCAACACCAGGCTGGCGATACGCGCCACGCTTGCGGACTCGCCGAGCAGGATGATGCCGGTGATCGCCGCGCCGACCGCGCCAATGCCCGTCCAGACCGCATAGGCTGTGCCGACCGGCAGCGTTTTCATCGCCCAGGAGAGCAGCGCGACGCTGGCAATCATCGCCACGGCGGTGATGACACTTGGCACTAAGCGGCTAAAACCATGGGTATATTTCAGGCCGACGGCCCAGACGACTTCAAGAAGACCTGCAACAACAAGAATTAACCAGGACATAATGGCTCCAGTGTGGGGCCGTCCCCGTGATGAGATACGCTTACGGGTCGTCCCGTAAGGTGGTTGAACACGATCATTTTACCTCGCGACCCAGGAGATTCAAGGCATTTGACTTAAGTCACGGATTTTCAGCGTTATACCCGGAAATGGGCCTGTTTAGCGGCTTAGATTCTGCCTTTATTCCGCATCGACTTCTTTATGATGGAAACTTCGTCAGTCAGCCTCATTCATCCCATTACGAAGCCAGAATGTACAAGATTCTATTACTTGATCGATGCCACTTCAGCCGTCAGGGGCTGGAATCCTGGCTGATGCAGGTCAATGCTTTTGCGGCCCCGCTGTCCATTACCAGCCTGAGCAGTTTGCTGCTGGCAAAAGAACATATTGAAGGCTGGCAACCCCATTTAATTATTGCCGATCTCAGCGGTTTTGCCGCCGAACGCCATCAGATCCCGCTGATCTCTTCGCTGATCCGCAGCTCCTCTCCCCGTTCGCGGCTGGTGCTGTTGCAGTACGATGATTTCACTTCGACGGATCTGCACGACGCGTCCTGGGCTATCCTCGACAAGAAAATCGCCCTGACCGACATGATGAACATCGTGGATGGCGCGTTACGCTCAAGCCCGGGGATTAACCACGCACGCACCGTTGCCCCGCTGCTGACACGGCAGGAAGAGAAAGTACTGTCGTTGTGGATGGAAGGCACGAGTCACGGCACCATCGCCCGGATGCTGAACATCAACGGGAAAACGGTTTATACCTATAAACGGAATATTCGGCTCAAACTGAAGGTCGAAAACCGGTTTTCACCGTTTCTGTCCACCGCCGAGAGAAGGGGATAACGGCACGGCAGAACCGCCGCACCGCTTGCTGCCGGTACTACTGTTGCGCCTTCGTCGCCGCACCAGAGATCGCGCTCCCGCCTTCAGAAATATCCTGTCCGACGCCGCGCGTTGTGTTACATGCAGTCAAGAGTGAAGAAAGCACTAAAACAGAGAAGATTGCTGCAATTGTTTTCTTAACCATAATATCTTCCTTTTATAGCCCGTGTTATTTGTGCCTTATAAGCATAGACAAAATCCCGGAAAAGAAAGAAAAAGGCGCGGATTTTAGGAGAATGAGAGATTCAGGCGCAGCATGAGACTACGCCTGATAATGCGTCACATGAATTACTTCACGCGGGATACGTATTCGCCAGAGCGGGTATCCACTTTGATGACTTCGCCAATCTGCACGAACAGCGGCACTTTCACCACGGCACCGGTGCTCAGGGTCGCGGGTTTACCGCCAGTCCCTGCGGTATCGCCTTTCAGGCCTGGATCGGTCTCAACGATTTCCAGCTCGACGAAGTTCGGCGGGGTCACGGAGATAGGCTGGCCGTTCCACAGGGTCACGATGCACTCAGCCTGATCCAGCAGCCATTTTGCGTTATCACCAACGGCTTTCGCGTCTGCAGCCAGCTGCTCGAAAGTCTCGTTGTTCATGAAATGATAGAATTCGCCGTCGTTGTACAGGAAGGTCAGGTTCATATCGACAACGTCTGCGCCTTCGGCAGAATCAGTAGACTTGAAGGTTTTCTCTACGCGGGTACCGGTCAGCAGGCGGCGCAGTTTAACGCGCGCAAAAGCCTGGCCTTTACCGGGTTTCACGAATTCACTGGATTCGACCGCATAAGGTTCGCCGTCCATCATGATTTTAAGACCGGCACGAAAATCGTTGCTATAGTAAGTCGCCATAAGGCCCTCTGAATTTGAAAACTTGGTAGCTTAGCCAAAAAATGGCAGACATTGTAACCCTAAACACCCTTTCCAGAGAAGATTGGTTATCGCAACTTGCCGATGTTGTAACCAATCCGGATGAACTTCTGCGTCTTTTAAATGTAGACGCTGATGAACAGTTGTTGGCAGGACGGGACGCAAAGCGCCTGTTCCCGCTGCGCGTGCCGCGCGCGTTCATCGCCCGTATGGAGAAGGGCAACCCCAACGATCCGCTTTTGCGTCAGGTACTTACCTCACAAGAGGAGTTCGTCGCCGCCCCCGGTTTCTCCACCGATCCGCTGGAAGAACAGCACAGCGTAGTTCCCGGATTGCTGCACAAATACCAGAACCGGGCTCTGCTGCTGGTGAAAGGCGGCTGCGCAGTCAATTGCCGATATTGTTTCCGCCGCCACTTCCCTTACGCCGAAAATCAGGGCAACAAGCGCAACTGGCAGACGGCAATGGCGTATATCGATGCGCATCCGGAGCTGGATGAGATCATTTTCTCCGGTGGCGATCCGCTGATGGCGAAAGACCATGAAATGGACTGGCTGTTAACGCAACTGGAGGCGATTCCGCATGTGAAGCGCTTACGCATTCACTCGCGCCTGCCGGTGGTCATTCCTGCGCGCATTACGGACGCGCTCACGTCCCGCTTCGCGAGTTCTTCGTTACAGGTGCTGCTGGTCAACCACATCAACCACGCCAACGAAATTGACGATACGTTCCGTGCCGCCATGGCGCGGCTGCGCGAGGCCAGAGTGACGCTGCTGAACCAGAGCGTGCTGCTGCGCGGGGTGAACGATAACGCCAGAACGCTGGCTGATCTCAGCAACGCGTTGTTTGATGCGGGTGTGATGCCCTATTACCTGCATGTGCTCGATAAAGTACAGGGTGCCGCGCACTTCCTGGTGAGCGATGATGAAGCCCGCCGCATCGTCCGCGAACTGCTGACGCTGGTGTCAGGCTACATGGTGCCCAAACTGGCGCGTGAAATTGGCGGTGAGCCGAGCAAAACGCCGCTCGATCTCCAGCTTCGTCAGCAATAACCCTTCTGATCTTTCGCAGAAATAAATTCATGGGAAATTCTTCCATGAATTTATTTTGCATCCCGTTTCAATATGCTATTTTACCGTCGCTGTAATACAGTATCACTTCATTAATTCAATCTATATATAACGCCTACATTATTTATTTAGATAATGTTCAGGGAGTAACCATGCCGCTCATGATAAAAGGAATTAACACTGGTGTTATTCGTCACGATAATAACTTTCTGGCTCTTGCGCTCAAAGTTAAATATCAAAGAAATAAAGAGACGCTATTTTTCTTTCCGCCGCTGGTTCTGAGAGATGTGTTGATTGCGCTCGAACACCGTCTCTTTCAGCACGCCAGCCTCTCCGGGTTGCCACAGGAAAAACTGGAGAGAGCGAAGCGCAGCACCGTGAAGAAGATGCACGCTCATATTCCTCAACTGACCGGGCCAGAGCTTGCGCAGGCGGATATTTCACGACGCGTGAGTTCCGTCGCATTGACGGAAAATAACGACAGTCATTTATTATTCACGTTAACGATGAATGACGACACGCAGACACAATTATGTGTTGAAGAAACACAAATTGAACTGCTGGTCATTGCTATCGTTCAGGCAATTAATAATGCAGGCATGCATGAGCTGGCGATACGTCTTTCCTCGCTGCTCGATTTCCTGCCATTATATGATGTGGATTGTCGCGAAACGGGCGAGCTGGAATATGACAGCTACGATCAGCCCGACTGGAAACAGACGCTGTTCAGCCATTATCTGGCGTTGATATACCGGTTTTCTGATAATGAGGGTAAGGACATCACCTGCGGCGCGGTTATAAAAACGCGCAGCAATTCGGATTCCGAAGAGGCAAAAGCGATATCACGCCGGTTGATGAATTTCAGCCCACGGCTGGGCAAACTGAAAGGCCGCGCCTGTCAGGTCTTTATTCGCGCCATCCCTCATGCGCAACAGCAGGCGTTAAGCCTGGAGCAGTGTTTACGCGCATTGCATCACCTGCGGGCCAGCATTCCGCAAAACTAATGGCGAGCAACAACCGATGCGCCCTCAAACTCGCGAGGGCGCAGCATCTTCATGACCCGTAAATCAGTTCGGGCACTTATAAACCTGACCAATCATTTCGCTGTCGGTCGGCACGAAGCTTGAGAGCATGCCTTGTGTCGGGCTGCTGACGCCATAGATCACGTTGCCACCCATTGCCGCCGCCTGGTTACGCAGCGCGTTTGCCGCACCACGCATGGAGCCGCCCTCTTCACCATGCTGACCAGAGAGCCAGTTGCTCTGCTTGCCGGTCGCCGTTCCTAACAGCTGGCAATCCGCTGCGGGTTTATCTTCAACAAAGCGAACGTTCTGCCCGCCTGCGGTCAGTTCACTGCTGGAACTGCAACCCGCCAGCAGCAACGCGGCACCGACGATCCCTGCACAGACTTTTACGCGCATGTTATTCCTCGTTATCAATGAGCTGGACACAACTTGTCCGTGTTGAACGTTATACTAAAAAGATGACCAAAAGAAAAACCCCCAGCCATTTCTGACCGGGGGTTTTTCAATTCTGTGTGATGGAGTAAGCACCCAAATCATTCTGGTTGCAGGAAGGCGGCAAGTTTGTGAATCCCCTGGAGCTTACTGAAGTAAGTGACTGGGGTTCGCGAACGTAGCCAACGCATCTGCAGCCTGAAGGATGTAGGGTGCGAAGGGGGGCAGATTACATCATGCCGCCCATCCCACCCATGCCGCCCATACCGCCAGCAGCACCTAAGTCAGGCGCATCGCCTTTCGGCAGGTCGGTGACCATGCACTCGGTAGTGATCATCAGACCAGCAACAGAGGCCGCGTACTGCAGCGCAGAACGGGTCACTTTGGTTGGGTCCAGAATACCGAAGTCGATCATGTTGCCGTATTCTTCAGTCGCCGCGTTGTAACCGTAGTTACCTTCGCCCGCTTTCACCGCATTCGCCACAACAGACGGCTCTTCACCGGCGTTGGAGACGATCTGACGCAGCGGTGCTTCCATTGCGCGCAGCGCAACTTTGATACCGACGTTCTGATCTTCGTTCTGAGCAGTCAGGTGAGCCAGTTTCGCAGCAACGCGAACCAGCGCCACACCACCACCAGCAACCACGCCTTCTTCTACCGCCGCACGGGTCGCGTGCAGGGCGTCGTCAACGCGTGCTTTCTTCTCTTTCATTTCCACTTCAGTTGCTGCACCGACTTTGATGACAGCAACGCCGCCTGCCAGTTTCGCTACGCGTTCCTGCAGTTTTTCACGGTCGTAATCAGAAGTGGCTTCTTCGATTTGTTTGCGGATCTGTCCAACGCGGCCCTGAATAGCAGCTTCGTCGCCCACGCCATCGATGATGGTGGTGGTGTCTTTGTTGATCACAACGCGTTTTGCCTGGCCGAGATCTTCCAGGGTCGCTTTTTCCAGCTCCATACCGATCTCTTCAGAGATTACGGTACCGCCAGTCAGGGTAGCGATATCCTGCAGCATCGCTTTACGACGGTCGCCGAAGCCCGGTGCTTTCACTGCAGCCACTTTCACGATACCGCGCATAGTGTTAACCACCAGTGTCGCCAGCGCTTCGCCTTCAACGTCTTCAGCGATGATCACCAGCGGCTTGCCTGCTTTCGCCACGGCTTCCAGCACTGGCAGCATTTCGCGGATGTTAGAGATTTTTTTATCAGCCAGCAGGATGAACGGGCTTTCCAGTTCTACGGCGCCAGTTTCCGGCTTGTTGATGAAGTAAGGAGAGAGGTAACCGCGGTCGAACTGCATACCTTCAACCACGTCCAGTTCGTCTTCCAGACCGGTACCGTCTTCAACGGTGATCACGCCTTCTTTACCGACTTTGTCCATCGCTTCAGCGATCAGTTTACCTACGGTTTCGTCGGAGTTCGCGGAGATAGTCCCTACCTGAGCGATAGCTTTAGAGTCAGAGCACGGTACGGACAGCGCTTTCAGTTCTTCAACCGCAGCAACGACCGCTTTGTCGATACCACGTTTCAGATCCATCGGGTTCATGCCTGCAGCAACAGCTTTCAGACCTTCCGCGATGATAGCCTGCGCCAGAACGGTGGCGGTGGTGGTACCGTCGCCTGCAGCGTCGTTCGCTTTAGAGGCAACTTCTTTCACCATCTGCGCGCCCATGTTTTCGAACTTGTCTTCCAGTTCGATTTCACGTGCTACGGAAACGCCATCTTTGGTGATGGTCGGTGCACCGAAAGATTTATCCAGAACCACGTTACGGCCTTTCGGGCCGAGGGTAACTTTCACTGCATCTGCCAGTACGTTTACGCCGCGGAGCATTTTCACACGAGCGTCGTTACCGAATTTTACGTCTTTAGCTGCCATGTTCTTATTTCCTCAAATTCTCGTGCGTAATTACGCTTCAACAATTGCCAGAATGTCGCTTTCAGACATGATCAACACTTCTTCATTGTCGATCTTCTCAGATTTCACACCGTAGCCATCATTGAAAATCACGATGTCGCCGACTTTAACGTCCAGTGGCTGCACAGTACCGTTTTCCAGGATGCGGCCCTTACCGACAGCGATGATTTCGCCACGCGTTGATTTACCTGCTGCGGAACCGGTCAGAACGATGCCGCCAGCGGATTTTGATTCAACTTCTTTACGTTTGACGATCACACGATCATGTAACGGACGAATACTCATTGATAGCTCTCCTTTGAGAAAGTCATTATCAGTTATGGGTGACGCCGGGCCGTAAACGGTTTACCGGCTAGTGACCAGAGAGATGGGGATAAGTTTTTGGGCCTTCAAGGGGTAATAAGAAAAAAATTTTTCTTAATGTTTCTGGGATCCCATTTCATTGCACCGAAGAAAGAAATATCCGCTTAAAGCCTAAGGCCAACGGGTGTGATACGCTTTATCTTCTGTAGTTTTTGGCGGACCTGGGTGGTCGATAAGCATGGGTGGATTAAAGCAGGAGCTTGGCCTCGCGCAAGGGATTGGTTTACTGGCGACATCGTTATTGGGAACCGGTGTTTTTGCCGTTCCGGCGCTGGCGGCATTGGTTTCCGGGGATAACAGCCTGTGGGCCTGGCCGGTGCTTATCGTTCTGGTGTTTCCCGTCGCGATCGTGTTCGCCATTCTTGGTCGCCATTTCCCCAGCGCGGGCGGTGTGGCGCACTTCGTCGGGCTGGCGTTCGGCCCTCGCCTGGAAAGGGTCACCGGCTGGCTGTTTCTCTCGGTGATCCCGGTTGGATTGCCTGCCGCCCTGCATATCGCCACTGGCTTTGGTCAGGCGCTGTTTGGCTGGCATGATGAGCAACTGCTGTTTGCGGAATTCGGTACGCTGGCGATTGTCTGGTGGGTGGGTTCACGCGGCGCCAGTTCCAGCGCTAATTTGCAGACGGTGGTGGCGGTTCTTATCGTCGCACTTATTGTCGCAATCTGGTATTCCGGCGACCTTTCCGTCACGAATATTCCCTTCCCGGCGATCAATGCTGTCAATGTCCCGCAACTGTTTTCCGCCCTGTCGGTGATGTTCTGGTGCTTTGTCGGCCTGGAAGCCTTCGCGCATCTGGCGTCGGAATTTAAAAACCCGGAGCGCGACTTCCCTCGCGCGCTGATGATTGGCCTGTTGCTGGCGGGCACCGTTTACTGGGCCTGTACGGTGGTGGTGCTGCATTTTAACGCTTACAGCGCGGACCGCGCGGCGGCGGCATCGCTCCCGGGGATTGTCGTTAACCTGTTCGGCGTAAAAGCGCTGTGGATTGCCTGTGTGATCGGTTATCTCGCCTGCTTCGCCAGCCTGAACATCTATATTCAAAGCTTCGCCCGTCTGGTGTGGTCGCAGGCGATGTATTCACCGCAAAGCCGCCTCGCCAGACTCTCCCGTCGTCATCTGCCCGTCAACGCGCTGAATGCCGTACTGGCCTGCTGCGTGCTGAGCTCAGTCTGCGTCTACTGGCTCAATATTAATCTCGATGCGCTCATCGTCTACGCCAACGGCATTTTCATCATCATCTATTTGCTGTGCATGGTGGCGGGGTGCCGGCTGCTGAAAGGGAAATACAAACTGCTGGCGGCCATCGGCGGCGCGCTGTGTCTGCTGTTACTGGTGATGGTGGGCTGGAAGAGTCTCTACGCCATTATCATGCTGGTCGTGCTGTGGCTGGTGTTGCCGAAGCGCAAAACGGTTACCGCATAAAAAAATGCCCGGCTGAATACCGGGCCGTGCCTGTCAGCGGTCGTCTTTGTGGTCGAGGCGATCGCGATCGTCATCCTTACGCTGATACTCTCCGTCAAAGGTATTTCCGCCGCTGTTCCCGCCGCTAAAACCACCGCTGGACATCGCGGAAAAACGCAGGTAAGGCATCAGTTTCACCGTCAGGTGGTTCTGCACTGGCGGCAACAGCAGCAATAACCCCAGAAAGTCGGTGAAGAAACCCGGCAGCAACAGCAACAGACCGGCGATGATGATAGACACGCTTTTGATCATCTCGGCTGCCGGACTCTCACCCACCGCCATTTTCTGCTGCATCAGCATGAAGTTCTTGAAGCCCTGGTTACGCACCAGCGACATCCCGATCACCGAAGTGAAGATCACCAGCACCAGTGTCAACAGGACGCCCAGGGTATGGGCCACCTGGATAAAAATAGATATCTCGACATAAACGTAGAGAAAGAAGGCAACAAACGGTATCCAGCGCACTGGCTTCTCCTTTAGTAACAGGGGCGATGTCGCCACTGCCGGTATGGGTTTGCGATTCGCATTGACTTGTAGTGGTGGTGAAGTGACGGATTTCAAGCGGAACGCAACGTTATTTTTGCCGAAAATCACAAAGCGGTGACTCATTTCACAGATTAATGATTCTTATGCGAAACAAGCCACAATAAGTGATCCAGATTACTGCATTTAGCTATCATCAGCATATGATCGTGGGCACCAGACCGATTAAGGAAATAATCGTCGGTCAGAAAACACACATAATTCCCATTAATGTTGTGTGTTTGGTGAATTCATTGGCAGCTTGAAAAAGAAGGTTCACATGTTAAACAACATTCGTATCGAAGAAGATTTGTTGGGCACCAGGGAAGTTCCAGCGGACGCATATTATGGTGTCCACACTCTGAGAGCGATTGAAAACTTCTACATCAGCAACAGCAAAATCAGCGACATTCCTGAGTTTGTACGTGGCATGGTGATGGTTAAGAAAGCCGCTGCGCTGGCTAACAAGGAATTGCACACCATTCCTAAAGACATCGCGAACGCCATTATTGCCGCATGTGACGAAGTTCTGAATAACGGAAAATGCATGGATCAGTTCCCGGTTGACGTCTACCAGGGCGGCGCAGGAACCTCCGTGAACATGAATACCAATGAGGTGCTGGCAAACATCGGTCTGGAACTGATGGGGCACCAGAAAGGTGAATACCAGTACCTGAATCCGAACGATCACGTCAACAAATGCCAGTCGACGAACGATGCGTACCCGACCGGCTTCCGTATCGCGGTTTACGCGTCCATCCTGAAACTGGTCGACGCGGTGAATCAGCTGGGCGATGGTTTCCAGAATAAAGCCGTTGAATTCCAGGACATCCTCAAAATGGGTCGTACCCAGTTGCAGGATGCGGTACCGATGACCCTCGGTCAGGAATTCCACGCCTTTAACGTTCTGTTGAACGAAGAGACCAAAAACATTCTGCGCACCTCCGAACTGCTGCTGGAAGTTAACCTCGGCGCAACGGCGATCGGTACCCGTCTGAACACGCCAGATGGTTACCAGCACCTGGCGGTGCAGAAACTGGCGGAAGTCAGCAACCTGGCGGTCGTTCCGGCAGAAGACCTGATTGAAGCAACGTCTGACTGCGGCGCTTACGTTATGGTTCACAGTGCGCTGAAACGTCTGGCGGTGAAACTGTCCAAGATTTGTAACGACCTGCGCCTGCTCTCTTCGGGCCCGCGTGCGGGTCTGAACGAAATCAACCTGCCGGAACTGCAGGCAGGCTCTTCTATCATGCCAGCGAAAGTGAACCCGGTTGTGCCGGAAGTGGTCAACCAGGTGTGCTTTAAAGTCATCGGTAACGACACGACCGTCACCATGGCTTCTGAAGCCGGTCAGTTGCAGCTGAACGTGATGGAGCCAGTGATTGGCGAAGCGATGTTTGAATCCATCCACATCCTCACCAACGCCTGCTACAACCTGCTGGAAAAATGCATTAACGGTATTACCGCGAACAAAGAGGTGTGCGAAGGTTTCGTTTACAACTCTATCGGTATCGTCACCTACCTCAACCCGTTCATCGGCCACCACAATGGCGACATTGTCGGTAAAATCTGCGCCGAAACCGGTAAGAGCGTGCGTGAAGTGGTACTGGAACGCGGTCTTTTAACCGAAGCCGAACTGGATGACATCTTCTCTCCGCAGAACCTGATGCATCCGGCATACAAAGCAAAACGTTATACAGACGAAAATGAACAGTAATTTTAGTTCAGAGTAAAATGAGAGAGGCATGTCAGAAATGGCATGCCTTTCTCACTTTTATTGGATACTAAAACACAACATTTAATTATCCAACGCTCAACAATCAAGGAAGCAGTTATGTTAGTCATCGAACTCATCATCGTGTTAGCGGCAATCTTTGTCGGCGCCCGGCTGGGGGGAATTGGCATAGGTTACGCAGGAGGACTAGGAGTATTAGTCCTGGCGGCCATCGGCGTCAAACCGGGGAACATTCCGTTTGACGTTATTTCCATCATCATGGCCGTTATTGCGGCTATTTCGGCAATGCAAGTGGCAGGGGGTCTTGATTACCTCGTTAATCAGACTGAAAAACTTCTTCGTAGAAATCCAAAATACATCACCATTCTGGCGCCGATCGTCACCTATTTTCTGACGATTTTTGCCGGTACCGGTAATATTTCTCTGGCAACGCTGCCGGTTATCGCTGAAGTGGCGAAGGAGCAAGGCATCAAGCCGTGCCGTCCGCTCTCCACCGCAGTGGTCTCGGCGCAGATCGCTATCACCGCATCGCCGATCTCCGCGGCTGTGGTGTATATGTCTTCCGTCATGGAAGGTCACGGCATCAGCTACATTCATTTACTGTCTGTGGTCATTCCGTCCACGCTGCTGGCGGTGCTGTTGATGTCCTTCCTGGTGACCATCCTGTTCAACTCTAAACTGTCTGACGACCCGGTGTATCTGAAGCGTCTTGAAGAAGGGTTGATCGAGTTGCGTGGCGAAAAAGAGCTGGTTATCAAACCACGTGCAAAACTCTCCGTGCTGCTGTTCCTGCTTGGCGTTGTCGGCGTGGTTATTTATGCGATTATCAACAGCCCGAGCCTCGGACTGGTGGCAACGCCGCTGATGAACACCACCAACGCTATCCTGATCATCATGCTGAGCGTGGCAACCCTGACCACCATTCTGTGTGGTGTGGAAACCGACAGCATCCTGAACTCCAGCACCTTTAAAGCCGGTATGAGCGCCTGTATTTGTATCCTGGGCGTGGCGTGGCTGGGCGATACTTTCGTTTCCAACAACATTGACTGGATCAAAGACACTGCGGGTACCGTGATTCAGGGCCATCCGTGGCTGCTGGCGGTGATCTTCTTCTTTGCGTCCGCGCTGCTCTACTCTCAGGCAGCAACGGCGAAAGCACTGATGCCGATGGCGCTGGCGCTGAACGTCACTCCGCTGACCGCAGTAGCGTCTTTCGCGGCGGTATCTGGTCTGTTCATTCTGCCGACCTACCCGACACTGGTCGCGGCGGTGCAGATGGACGACACCGGTACAACCCGTATCGGACGCTTCGTCTTTAACCATCCGTTCTTTATCCCTGGCACCATGGGCGTGGTTTTCGCCGTGTGCTTCGGCTTCCTGTTGGGAAGCGTCATGCTGTAACCCACCACCACGGGACGCTCCGGCGTCCCGTTTTCTCAGCTTTACACGTCGCCGCTTAGTCGTTTTCCTCTCTCGCTGGTATAGTAATCTCCTGTTCTTTTTCAGGCCGTTCGCTCTGATGAGGTGTCTATGCCCGGTGAAAGCAATCGTACCGCTGTCGTTGTTGTTCTCTGCACTGCCCCCGATGAAGCCACCGCGCAGGATCTGGCAGCGAAGGTATTAACTGAAAAGCTGGCCGCCTGCGTGACGCTGCTGCCAGGCGCCACGTCGCTGTACTACTGGGAAGGAAAACTTGAGCAGGAATACGAAGTTCAGATGCTGCTTAAGACCAATACAGAACATCAGCAGGCGCTGCTGGATTGCCTGAAATCTCATCACCCATATCAAACCCCTGAATTACTGGTTTTGCCCGTCACCCACGGAGATAACGAATACCTCTCATGGCTCAACGCATCTTTACGCTGATCCTGCTGCTGTGCAGCACGTCCACCTTTGCCGGGTTGTTCGATGCGCCCGGTCGTTCTCAGTTTGTGCCTGCCGATCAGGCGTTCGCCTTTGATTTTCAGCAGAACCAGCACGATCTGACGCTCTCCTGGCAGATAAAAGACGGTTATTACCTCTATCGCAAACAGATCAACATCGAGCCTGCCGACGCCAGTATTGCGCCGCCACAACTGCCTGCCGGTGAGTGGCATGAAGATGAGTTCTATGGCGAAAGCGAGATCTACCGCGAGCGTCTGACGCTGCCGCTGACCATCACTCAGGCCGCGAAAGGCGGCACGCTGACGGTGACGTATCAGGGCTGTGCCGACGCCGGTTTTTGTTATCCGCCGGAGACCAAAAAGGTGCCGTTGAGCGAAGTGGCACAACTGTCCGCCACACCGCCCGCCAGCGCGCAACCACAACCGCAACCGGCGGTGAAAACGGAACTCCCCTTCTCCGCGTTATGGGCGTTGATTATTGGCATTGGTATCGCCTTCACCCCCTGCGTGCTGCCGATGTACCCGCTGATTTCCGGGATTGTGCTCGGCGGTAAAGCGCGCCTCTCTACCGCCCGCGCGCTGTTGCTGGCGTTCGTGTATGTGCAGGGAATGGCGCTGACCTACACCCTGCTCGGGCTGGTCGTCGCGGCGGCAGGGCTTCAGTTCCAGGCGGCGCTGCAACACCCTTACGTGCTGATCGGGCTGTCCGTGGTGTTCATCCTGCTGGCGCTGTCGATGTTTGGCCTGTTCACGCTGCAACTGCCTTCGTCGCTGCAGACCCGCTTAACGCTGATGAGCAACCGCCGTCAGGGCGGCTCTTTGGGCGGTGTGTTTGCGATGGGCGCGATTGCCGGGCTTATCTGCTCGCCGTGCACCACCGCCCCGCTGAGCGCGATTCTGCTCTACATCGCCCAGAGCGGGAACCTGTGGCTCGGCGGCGGCACGCTCTATTTGTACGCGCTCGGCATGGGGTTGCCGCTGATTCTGGTCACCGTATTCGGCAACCGTCTGCTGCCGAAAAGTGGCCCGTGGATGGAACACGTCAAAACCGCGTTCGGCTTTGTGATCCTCGCCCTGCCGGTTTTCCTGCTCGAACGCATCACTGGCGAGGTCTGGGGCTTACGGCTGTGGTCGATGCTCGCCGTCGCCTTCTTCGGCTGGGCGTTTATTACATCGCTCAGCGTCAGCAAGCCGTGGATTCGCGTTCTGCAAATCCTCCTGCTGGCCGCGGCACTGGTTGGCGCACGCCCCTTGCAGGACTGGGCATTTGGGACATCCACCGTTCAGCAGCAGGCGCACCTGAACTTTACGCGCATCAGTACGGTTGAGGATCTCAACCAGGCGCTGGCTCAGGCACAGGGCAAAACGGTCATGCTGGATCTCTACGCTGACTGGTGCGTGGCCTGCAAGGAATTTGAGAAATATACCTTCAGCGATAAATCCGTTCAGCAAGCGCTCGAAAACACGGTTCTGCTGCAGGCGGATGTCACCAGAAACACGCCACAGGACGCAGCGCTGCTCCGCCATTTACAGGTTCTCGGGCTTCCCACCATTTTGTTCTTTGATGGGGGTGGAAAAGAGCTTACCGGGCAGCGCGTGACCGGATTTATGGACGCTGAGGCATTTCGCGCGCATTTGCAGAAACGGCCTCAGTAAACGACACTTTGAGTGAGACAGAGGGAGGAATGTGCCGTGCAACGTGAAGATGTGCTGGGAGAAGCCCTGCAATTACTTGAGATACAAGGGATTGCCAACACCTCGCTCGACATGGTGGCCGAGCGCGTTAACTATCCGCTCGACGCGCTCATGCGTTTCTGGCCAGACAAAGAGGCGCTGGTGTATGACGCGCTGCGCCACCTCAGCCAGCAGGTGGAAATCTGGCAGCGCCAGTTGCTGCTGAATGAAGAGCTGAGCATTGAGCAAAAACTGCTGGCGCGCTACGCCGCGCTGACCGAGTGTGTCAGTAATCATCGTTATCCGGGCTGTTTGTTTATCGCCGCCTGTACGTTTTACCCGGATCCCGAGCACCCTATCCATCAACTGGCGGATCAGCAAAAACGCGCCGCGCATGACTACACGCACGAGCTGCTGACTCAGCTTGAAGTCGATGATCCGGCGATGGTCGCAAAGCAAATGGAGCTTATCCTGGAAGGCTGTTTAAGCCGGATGCTGGTGAAGCGCAGCCAGGCGGATGTCGACACCGCACAACGCCTTGCCGAAGACATTTTGCGCTTTGCCCAATGCCGCCAGAGCGGTGCCCTTACCTGAAATGCGCGGTTTGCGGCCAAACTGCCGCAAAGTTAAGCAAACGCGCTGTTTTTGCTGAATTTGGGTTGACGGGGGGCGCTGATTACGGTTTAATGCGCCCCGTTGCCCGGATAGCTCAGTCGGTAGAGCAGGGGATTGAAAATCCCCGTGTCCTTGGTTCGATTCCGAGTCCGGGCACCACTATTTAGAAAAACCAGCCTTAGGGCTGGTTTTTTGCTTTCTGAGATACGAACTCGCCGTCGAACGTCATTCGATTACCCGCCGCACGCGGCAAGTCTGCATGCATTATCGCACAGCTCATTCCAGTACATTTCTCGCGTGCGGCGCAGTTCAGCGTGGCGTTTTATCACGGAACCACTCCGGATCAATGTTGGCGACATCCACGCCATACAGGCTGGCGACAGGCAGTACTGACTCAAGAACACGTTGCGCGCTGTTCTCCGCATTCGCTGATCGGGTCGCAAAAAACCGCCGTAACGTGCTTATCCACTTTTTCATCGTCTTTACCCTCGCGCTCAACCTTTCTACGTTAAACCACTAATTTCCGTGCAGGGGAAATACCAATGCTGACTGTCGATGTGCAAAATTTGCAAATAGCTTCCACCGTTCCTTTACTCATCGTTAACACATTGTTCACTAATGCTTTTTTGCTAATAGCAAAGAACGATTTCTTATTTGGCGATAGCTTTCGCTTATGGGAGCGTAACGGGACAAAACAAAAACACGGGATGATCTATTACTATGGCAGCAAACATAAAATGGTTTAAAAAACGGACACTGGTGCTGGGATTACTGGCGGCTGGCAGTCTGCTTTCAGCCCAGGCACAGGCCGATCAGCTGGCGGATATTAAGGCTGCGGGGGTGGTAAAAGTGGCCACTTTTGATGCCAACCCGCCGTTTGGTTCAATAGATGCAAAAACCCATGAGATCGTGGGTTACGACGTGGACTTCGCCAAAGCACTGGCAAAAGCGCTTGGCGTGAAGCTGGAGCTGGTCGCCACCAACCCGGCCAACCGCATTCCACTGTTGCAGTCCGGAAAAGCGGATTTGATCGTGGCGGATATTACCATCACCCCGGAACGGGCGCAGGTGATTGATTTTTCTACCCCTTACTTTGTCACAGGCCAACAATTCCTGGTTCCGGCAAAATCACCGGATAAGCTCGATGACTATGGCCGGGCGCGAATCGGCGCGGTTAAGGGAACGACGGGCGAACAGGCACTGCACCAGCGTTTTCCGCAGTCCCGCGTGCTCTCTTATGACGACATTCCACTGGCGCTGACAGCACTGCGCAATGGCAACGTGCAGGCCATCACCCAGGACAGCACGATTCTGGCAGGTCTGCTGGCCCAGGCGCCGGATAAAGCGAACTTTAAAATCCTGCCCGATCTGCTCAGTAAAGAAGAGATTGGCGTTGGGGTGAAAAAAGGCGAAACGGCACTGCTGAAAGCGGTCAACAATGAGCTGGTCAATCTTGAGAAGAATGGTCAGGCGGCAAAAATCTACGATGTCTGGTTTGGCCCGGACACGCCTTCTCCACAGCCTCGCGCCTTTAAAATAGAAGCCCAGTAATATGTTCTCAGGTTTATTTTCACACTCCGCGGCCAGTGCCGCGGATTTTTCACATCTGAAACAGGCCAGCGTCGAATTTCGTCATGTGGACAAACGCTACGGTGACCATCAAGTTTTAAACGACATCAACCTCACCATTACGCCTGGTGAAGTGGTTGCCATCCTCGGCCCTTCAGGTTCCGGTAAATCCACCCTGATTCGTCTCATCAACCAGCTTGAAACCCTGAGCGGCGGGGAGATCCTGGTTGACAACAAACCTACCGGACAGCTTTCCGGTAACGGGCTACGTCAGTTGCGTAGCCGGGTCGGGTTTGTGTTCCAGCAATTCAATCTTTATGCCCATCTCACCGCCAGCCAGAACATCACCCTGGCGCTGGAGCATGTTCACGGCTGGAAGCCCCAGCCAGCTCAGGAACGCGCACTGGCACTGCTGGAAAACGTCGGGATGCTGGAAAAAGCCCACCATTTCCCCGCGGAACTGTCCGGCGGCCAGCAACAGCGGGTGGCAATTGCCCGCGCCCTGGCCTCATCGCCGCAAATCATTCTGTTCGATGAACCCACTTCCGCGCTGGATCCGGAGATGATTGGTGAAGTGCTGTTTGTGATGAAAGCCCTCGCCCACAGTGGGATCACCATGATTGTGGTTACCCATGAGATGCAGTTTGCCCGGGAAATTGCCGACCGGATTGTTTTTATCGACGGTGGACAAATCCTTGAAACCGCACCGCCGGAGCAATTTTTCAGGCAACCATCACATCCACGTGCGCAACGGTTTCTGCAAAAAGTCCTGAACCCTCTGCACCAGGAGCTGTTGTAATGCCAACCCTCGACTGGCAGGGCGTGCTGACCGGGCAGCCTCTGCAGTGGATTTTATCCGGTTTTCTCACCACCCTGTGGGTTACGCTCGCCGGGGCGATTCTTGCAAGTCTGCTTGCACTGCTTTTCCTTCTACTGCGCCTCTCAGGCAGACGCTTCGGCAGCGCGGTGGTTAATGGCTGGGTCTCGCTGTTTCGCAATACCCCGCTGCTGGTGCAACTGCTGTTCTGGTATTTCGCCGCCTGGAACTGGCTGCCCCAGGTGTTCAGAGATGTGGTGAATGCGGATCACAACTGGTCCATTTTGCCCGGTGACGTCTGGTGGTTTACCCCCGAGTTTTTATGTTCTGCTTGGGGATTAGGGGTTTTCACCTCGGCGTTTTTAATCGAGGAGGTGGAGTCAGGGTTACGTTCAGTCCCTGCCGGACAACGAGAAGCGGCACTCGCGCAGGGATTCTCCCCGTGGCGTTTGTTTCGTTACATCCTTCTGCCACAAGGGCTGGCTAACGCATGGCAGCCCGTTGTGGGGCAGTATCTCAACCTGATGAAGCTCTCCTCCCTCGCCAGCGGGATTGGCTTTGCCGAACTGACCTGTCAGGTCAGGCAGATCGAAAGCTACAACGCGCATGCGCTGGAGGCATTTACCGTCGGTACAGTGCTCTATCTCCTGACCGGTGTCGTGATGGGGTTACTCCTGGTACGTATCGGGCCAGGAGCAAAACGCAAACACCAGGCGATGGTCACGACAGGGAGTGAAAAACATGATTGCCGGACTTAATGTCATTGCCGATAACCTGGATTATCTTCTGTGGGGACGCGCGGCCGCTGGTGAACCTGGTGGGGTATTGCTCTCGTTGATGATGGCATTGGGGGCTGCACTACTCGCCCTGCCCGGCGGGATTGCTCTGGCGTGTCTGGCCTGGCGCTTTACCGGGATCGTGCGCAAGGCGCTCTTTTTGTGGGCAGAACTGATTCGCGGCATTCCGTTAATCTTTGTGATTTTCTGGATGTGGTATCTTCTGCCACTCATCACCGGAAGCGATCTTCCGGGGGCGCTCACCGTGACGCTGGCGCTGGCCTGGTTTACGGCGGCATCGGTGATGCATTCGGTATTAGCTGGTCTGAGGGCGTTACCGTCAGGGCAGTACGAAGCGGCCCTGTCTCAGGGATTCAGTACACGACAAACGTTGTGGTGTGTGCTGCTGCCGCAGGCTCTGAGGAATATTCTTCCGTCTCTGGTGGGGATTTTTATCAGCCTGCTGAAAGATACGTCACTGGCGTTCATTGTGAACGTGCCTGAACTGACCACAGTTGCAGGACAGGTGAACAACCGGGTGCAAATTTACCCGGCAGCCATTTTTATCTTTACCGGCGTCGTCTATTACCTGCTCTGCTGTTCTCTGGAGCAGTTTGCAAAGCGCTGGCGTTTCAACCGGCCAGCGCGTTAACCACAGAAGCGACCGGAATATTACAAAGTGAATATCGGCTCCATCAATTCCTCAACCGACATCACTCCTTCACTTGTCCGTATCCAGCGCGGTTTTTTAGTATCCGCCGCGAAGAACCAGACCAGCTCGCACAATAATCCGGTTAAGGTCTTTTCTGCCTCTGGTACCAGCACCTGTCCGGACAGCAGCTTCGCCAGCGTCAGGCAGTAATCACAGAGCAACTCTGAATCCGGATCAAACGCGGGTTTCAGGGGTGGAAGCGTATCAATCGTCAGACTTTCAAGCAGATGGTTCGGCACAGGGTCGTTCAACGTCGGTTGTAACAAGGTCAGGCACGCGCTGAGGCGGGCGCACAGCGCCATTTTCAACGCCGGTTCGTCGCTTTCAATTAACGTTTCGGCGAATTTTTCACAGTGATCGGCAAGGACAGTGAAATCCGTCCGGGTACTGAAAGGAACAGAAAGTAACGGGTGAGTCTGAGTAGGGATCGTAGCCATCGTGGCAGCCTCCTGTAACGGGTTATATTTCCGCCACCGGAGAGGCTAATCTCGCGGGTGGCGGAACCGAACGGGGTTAGCCTTACCGGCGTTACAGGAAACCGGCGCGTCTTGCGACGCCCCCGCCCGGCCCGCCATTGAGGTGTAGCCGTGCGCGCGACACAAAAAAGACGCGGACGCGTCATGTGTCGCCTGTAACACGTTTCAGGAGGCTAATCCCGACACCTGATTTTGCAGGTGCGGATGAACAATACTGTTATCGGTTACAGGTCGCAAGCGGTTTCATGACGGCAAGCGGAGCAGAGTGCAGATCCGGAATGCTGCTCGCAAAATGGGTTGGTGGCGGCGACGAATGAATGCTTCCGCTTTCGTTTGAGGCCGTGTAAACAACGAGGATAATGCCCTACGGTCGTATAAAAACGTTATGCTTTAGCAACCTCAACCGAGAATAGATGTATTACGTTATGTCTTTTCATTTACAGCACCTAATATAAAATCATCCAAATATATTCTATTGATATGGTAAGTTAATATACAACCAATTGACCTTTTGGCCAGTTCCCTTGCCAACCACAAGGTATATGACCAGACTCATATATAGATAAAAGCCTATTAAAAAATAAGGGGGAAGTTAATTTTTTACTATAAAAATCCTCTATCAGATAATGCATTACATCCCATTCCACGCACTGTCTTAATAGTAAATTATCAAAATCATTTAGTTGTGGAATCTTAGGGCTTATATCATTATCAAAATATACCTTTGCTTCTTTCGCTACGTCATTCCATTCCTGAAGTATAGTTACATGTTTAGTTGCCAGGTAACCTGAAATTGCATTAGCTTCCTCCAAAGTGACGTTTTCCCATTGAGGATCAGCTAAAAAATCTTGAGCCTCATCTAAGGACATTGCTAACATGACATTCGGCATACTTGTTTCTTTACCAACCGCTGAAAACCACTTAATTTTCAATAACCTTTCAATTACTGATTGAGATAGCCTCATGGCTTACCTGAATTAATTCCTTCTAACATTTAAGGAATATTTTAACTTCATGAATAACTGTATTTCATCATGTTATGATGCAACCATTTACAACCCAACAGAAAAAATTTCCACTATCTACTCTTATGAGTATCTGCAATTATTTTGGCAAAATCCTTGTTCTTTCTTTTATAATTTGTGGCTTCCATGATATCAATATCCCAGCTTCTCCAAGACATTTATTTATACTATCAAGTTCATTTTCTTCAACAGACCACAACCACATCTCATCGTTTAATTTTTCAAGAGAACCATGACGCACATCACTTAAAATCCATTCTTTTAACGTAATTCCTTTGAGAGTAATACTAAGATGATAATTATTTATTATGTTACCTGGGTATACCATTCTTAGCATAGTTTTCTTATAGCGTTCCAGCCCTTTTCTACTCGGACATTCTCTTTTAAATAATGATGAATTTTCATATGGATATATATTCACCAAACTATCACCTGTGGCATAGAAAAATACTTTAGTCACTTCTTCCTCATGATAGTTAATGCCATATGAACAAGATAGTTTATCCGACATCGATTTCAGAATCCTTTTTATATTTTGTAATTCACCATCTACACTTGGGTATTGTATATCAATATAGTTAAATCCGACAAACTCATCAGTCATATAACCAAAACAGGCATGCCACGGTCGAATTTTTTCGACCTCAGAATATATCCTGAATGAAGTCACCTCCTCCTTCTCAATTTTTTCTTTCAATTCAGAGAACGATATTTCTATAATATCATGGTCGCCGCCGTCCAAAATTTCGTAATACCCAGCGCTCGTGATAGATATACCAAGTTCATTTAAAATTTCCACACCCAACTCACAAGCTACTGCAGTGCCAATTTTTTTTGTATCATATATAGCCACTCCAGAATACATACCCGCCCCTTATATTCCTGAAATCAAATTATCCAATGCTGATTTAATGTCTAATGCTTTATATGGATGTTTAATAACTATAATTTCACCTTGCTGATGTGATGGTAAGTTTCTCATTGCGGCATCATTACGAGAGCTAAGCGTTGGGAGTTTTCTTCCCATGTCCGTTTTAGATGCCAACTCTATAGCATGAACTCTACCATTCATATCAATAGCCATAATGTCAGGTCGTCGTCCTGCCCCTCCTTGATTAGCAAAGCTATATGATCTATTCAAATAGATCTCTTTAAATTTGCCACTCATAGCAAGTTTATTAGCTATCACTTCCGAGAACTGGTCATGTCCTGGTGTCTTATCTTTCTGGCCTGTACCATATATTTTAGTTCCGTTAACTTCTCTGCTAGGACACCCCACCAGTCCAAGGGGGTCTATCCAATTAAGTGGGTTATTGACGTAAGAATAGAGATTTCCGCCCCCTGCTAACCCTATCGGATCCGCGCATAAATACTGCCCTGTCTCAGGGTCATAATACCGATACCGGTTGTAATGTAAACCTGATTCCTCGTCCTCATACTGCCCCGGAAAACGCAGGGCGCACTGCGGCTGAAGCTCGCCATCGTTGGCCGCGGGCAACGCCCAGTAATCCATTCGTCCCCAGGTTTTTGCCCGCGAGGACCACGCCAGTCTGCCGGTTTCTGTCAGCAATTCCCGGGGCGTACCCAGATGATCGGCCACCACATAGTGAAGATGCCCCTCTTCATACCGCGCCGACGGTGTCAGAGCGCCCGGGGCATACAGCCAGTATACCGATTTATCCCACGCCACCGTGCCGTCGGCATACAGCGGCGCTTCTTCAGTCATCCGATCCCCACTCCAGTGCCAGACAACACCTGACTCTACGTCCGACGTTGTTCCTGCCGCCACCCGCCATTTACGGACCCGGCGACCAAAGGCGTCGTAGCGGTATTTCCAGCGCACTCCTCCTGGCGTCTGTAACTCTGACAGCTGGTTCTGACTGTTCCAGCGGTATTTCCAGCATTGCGGACGAAAACCATCCCGCAGTTCCCGCTTCTCGGTCAGTCGTCCTGCTTCATCATAGGTATAACGGAATGGCCCTTTCTCCGTCACCCGGCCCCGTTGCAACGTGTGTTGCTGGCTCTCCTGCATCATCGCCGAGCAGTGATGAGCCACCATGTTCTGATTCACGTCGTAGCGGAACGACTCTTCGAGGGGTTTCGCGCCACTGAAATGTGCATGGATGATCTGATCGTTGACATCATACTGCCACCGACTGCGTCCCCACCGTTGATCATCAATACCAGTGATGTTGTACGCCTTGTCGTAATACCAGCGACGGCTGACGGCGGTCCCGGCCAGGGGAACGGCCTTGTTCCCCATGTCATCCATTTGGTGCTGCAACAGCGACGAATACATACCCGCCGCCTGGTTTGCCAGCAGTCCTGCAGGCGTGTAATTACTCAGCAGAGCAAAACCCGCCCCGCTCTCCCGCAACTGCTCTTCTCCCCGCGCGTTATAGTGCAGGTTCAGCGGGTCATGACCTGCCACTTCCATTCGCGACAATCTGCCGGAACCATCGTAGCCCAGCCCCATCGCGAGTCTGCCCGGCCTGAATTCGGTTTGCCTGCCTGCGTCATCGTACCCGTACTCAACACGATGCCCGTCTGTACATTCAGCCACCAGCCTGCCGGTTGCATCATACTCAAACGTGACCACCGCCTCGCCGTTATCTGCCTTCAGCAGTCGCCCGGCCCGATCCCAGACATAATCCGTAGTGCCCCGCAACTGGCTGCATTCCTCTGTGCAGTACCAGTATTGCTGCTTCAACAGCCTGTCAGTGTCCCTGTCATAATGACTCGTCACCACTTCATTTCCAGGCAACCATGCTCTGATGCGGCGCCCAACAGCATCGTATTCATAGCGCATTACCCGCCCGGCAAAGTCCCTTTCCTCTGTGACCTGCCCGGCCCCGTCACGAACGTAACGCCAGATGTCTCCTGCCGCGTTAGTGACCGTCGTTAACCGGGCCAGACGATCATAGTCAAACCGCAGTGACTGTCCGTCCGGCCTTTCCACCTGCATCAGTAAATCAAACGCGCCATAGCGGTAACGGGTCTTTTTTCCTTCCCCGTCGGTGAAACTGGCCTGCAGACGTTCACTCGTGTAGCCGATGTACTGCGTTACCTCGTCCGGCAGATAAATTTCCGTGACACTGCCCGCCGGGCTTGCGTGCTCTGCGTGATGACCATACCGGGTGGTGAACCCCAGCGCATCACGCACTGACATCACCCTTCCCAGCACATCCTGGTGAAGTTGGGTAATGTCTCCGGCAGGATTTTCAACCTGCCGGAGTCGACGGTGAGCATCATAGTCATAACGCCATTGCACACCACCCGGCAGTATCTGCCGCAGCAACTCACCCTTTCCGCCATAGCGATATTCCGCACGCCGTCCCTCAGCGTCGGTGGAATAAATCAGTTCTCCGTTGTCGCCATAAACCCACTGCCAGCGGGCGCCGGAGGATGCCGCAACTTCCGTTGCCTGCCCATAGTCATCGTAGCGCCAGCACCAGCTTTCTCCGTCAGGGGTGATGATTTCTTCGGTATCGCCATATTCATTACAGCGGAATGTGGTGGTTCGCCCCAGCGCATCGGTTTGCGATACCAGGTTACTCAGATCCCACTCAAAACGATTTTCCCGGCCCAGCGGGTCGACGCTGCGGGTGACCAGACCGTCTTCGTTATACCAGTAGTGCGTGACGCCACCTTCCGCATCGAAATAACGAGTGTGGCGCTGTGTGTCGTGGTATTCAAACCTGTCTTCATAATGTCCGTGACGGGTGCGGGTGGACAGCACACGCCCGTTCACGTCATAAGTGATGGAAACATCCGTTTCACTTGTGTCATGCCAGCGGGACATATATCCCTGCGGCGTGTATTCATGGTACAGATGGCCATACTGCAAACTCTGACAGGACGCCAGATATCCCAGGGCCCCGTATTCCGCCTTCACCAGCCATTGCCTGCTGTGCGACGTCACCAGCTCCACATGCCGCAGTTGACCATTGTTCATTTCCACATGCAGGGCATAACCATCGCTGTGCTCAATGCGATCCAGTTCCCCGTGTCGGTAGGCAAAGCGAATGGCATTCCCCGTGCGGTCTTCAATCGCTGACAGTCTGCGGGTATCACCGTCCCCTTCACCAAAAATCAGCACCTGCTGACGGTGGCGATCAAAGATGCGCAGTACACCGGAACGGTTACCGAACAGAACATAGCGTCCTTCATGTAGATTGATGGCATGCACAGCATCATCGGGCGTGTGGAACACCAGTCCCATTCCCTGCTCCGTCACAAACCTGACGGACTGGGCTTCCAGCTGCAGACGCTGCGACCAGCTGTCTGCCCATTTCGCGCCAAAACTGCCGTTGAATGGCTGAGATGAGCGATAGATGCGTGTAAGTTCAAGAGGCAGCACGCCGGGAATGGCAATAACCGGCCATTCCTGCAGAAAATCCCCGCTGGCGACATCCACAGGATCACCGGCACACATACTTCTGTTTGAATTAGGCCCGTCCTGGGATGTTGACCGGGTCGGTAAACCATCTTCTGTTGCCCCCTGGCCACCTTTCTTTCCCCTGGGAATGGGTAAGAAATTCACAATCACCGCCGCCCAGCGTAACCACGGGCTTCGGCTGTCTTTCACCTCATAAACGAAAGCGGTTTCCAGGGTTTCGGTAATGGTTGCACAGCCTGCATTAATATTGCCGTCACATGTGGTCCGATGCCCCAGTCGGGCAATCGGTTTACCATTGGCCAGTACGGTTTTCGCGCCTTCCGCGATTTTTTCGTCGGGGCCGGGATGGTCCTTGCAGGCAACCCGGTCACCGGCTCGGGCGACAGGACGTCCTTCAAAAAAGACGTCTGGCGATCCTTCGATAATGGTGCCTTTATTTTCACCGTACTGACTCATCGCGGCACCGGCAGACGCCACCGCGCCACCCACAAAGCCGCCCGCCGCCGCGGCACCAGCGACCACCACCAGCGCCGTACCTCCGGTGGCAACAATCAGCGCGCCTACGGCAACCACCGCAACCGCCCCCAGCAGCACACCGCCAATAGCCCCCCACAATCCCCAGTCTTTTTTCTGATGCGCAATCGGATCGCCGAGCCTGGCAGGAATGTCCCCCTCCGTGGCGACTTTCTCCATTCCCAGGGCGCCTGCAATAGCATGTCCGGCCATATCACCCACATAACTGCCGGCATAACCGCCCACCATACCGGCAGCCAGCCCCACGGCAAATGGCCCGGCAGAACCAGCGGCAATCGCATATACCCCCATCCCTGCGGTGACCGCCATGTTCATTTCCTGGCTTTCAGCGATATCCAGCAGCGTATTGTTAGCACGTTCAGCATCGCTGACCCCGGCGTTGGGTATTTCATAGCTGTCAGGGGTGTCCTGACGCATTTGCGAGGCAATCGTTTCACGGCGTCCTGCATTCCCGCCAGCAGCTCCGGCACCTGCCCAGGCACTCTGACTGACACTCATCCTGTTTCTCCCTGTCTCAGACGACCGTGGTGTTTTCCCGTAATGTGAAGGACTGAATCAGTTGGGTAAGGCGAACTTTCAGTTCTGGCGTCATTTCGCCGGGCACGGTGGCGGTTAGCACCAGCACACCCGGTGCGAGTTCCAGAATGGTCATCAGTTGATGAATGGTTCCCTGCGGAGAGGTCCAGGAAAACTCAGAGGTCACCGTGCTCCTCCCGGCCAGTTCACCCGGCTCGCGGGAATGCTCGCGGTAATCTTTCAGTTGTCTGCTAAGGCTGGTGATTTCACGTTCGGCAAAAGCTGTAAATTCCATTCCCCAGGGGATCAAGTCTCTGGATACCGTAAAACTAATGCCACTCTGGTCATTCGATGACGCTGACAGCACAATAATGCTGATGTCCTTCCACTCTGCCGGGATCTGCAGCGATCCTTCGTTAAAGTGATAAGGTTTCAGTTCAGCCTTTTCCATACTGGCTCTCCGTATTGGTTACTTGCTGTCGTTAAGATGAATGGTTGGGCCAGAAGCAAAAATGCCCGCACTGTTCAGCACAATGGTGGAGGGACCAAAGGTGATCGTGACGGCTTCCTTCGTCATCACCACCGAGCCATTGCCGACGATGAGTTCTATCTGGTCCGTTGCGGTATACAATTGCGTTCCCGGCCCGGCTCCCTGTGGAACGGCCTGAACCTGAATGACATTAGCAGTGGTGCTGCGGGTCTTTTTCACATCTTCCTTCATGCTGCCCTGCGCCACACTTTTGCTTTCATCACCGGTGAGGATCGCCAGCGTGCGGTTGCCCTTTTCGACGGTCAGTGACTGGTTATCCTTCACCACCGTCGACATATCCTTCTGCGCATGCATCGACAGCATTTCCTGGCCGTTCGCGTCCTCGAACTTCAGTTCGTTGAACCCTTCGCCTTTATGCGTCTTGCTGCGGAACGCCATCTGCGTTTTGGCCGCCGGGAGTCCGATGGAGGGCAGATTGCTCGCATGGTAGGTACGACCGATGATGATGGGCTGGTCCGGGTCGCCGTGCAGAAAATCCACCACCACTTCCTGGCCCACACGCGGCGTGGCTATCACGCCCCAGCCCTGACCGGCCCACGGCTGAGATACCCTGATCCAGCAGGAACTCTGATCGTTGGACTGCCCGTAACGGTCCCACGGAAACTGCACCCGCACCCGGCCAAACTGGTCGCAGTAAATCTCTTCGCCGGGCGGCCCCACCACCACGCCTGTCTGCGAACCGTCCACCCGCGGTTTGGGTAACGGAGCCG
Organism: Trabulsiella odontotermitis; assembly: GCF_001297775.1. Taxonomy (GTDB): domain Bacteria; phylum Pseudomonadota; class Gammaproteobacteria; order Enterobacterales; family Enterobacteriaceae; genus Trabulsiella; species Trabulsiella odontotermitis. The sequence continues at coordinate 128,944 of NZ_LIFX01000007.1, forward strand.
GGCGCCAGGTCAGGTGCGCCGGAATAAAACTGAAGCGGGTGGAGAGATCGGTGCCCTGCTCGCCCGCGGCATGTTTCATCGCCTGCGGCTGGCGGCCATGATGGCTGACGCTGGTCACCTGCCAGCGGGTATTCAGGTCCGGGCGGGGATGGCTGAACAGCGTGATCAGCAGACCAGGAGTCAGACGGGCGTCATTACTCTCCCCGTCACCGGCATCGGCGTCATTACGCAGCCCGTCCAGCTGGTAGCGGGCAAAATCCTTACCGTGCTGTTCATCCTTGAAACGCCCCGGAAAATCATAGTATTCATAGTCCGGTCGCTGGTTATGCAGCTCACCCGCTTTCTCACTGAAGCTGCCCGGCCAGCGGGGGTTTTTGAAGGTGTAATCCTTCAGTTCCACCATCGCCGGGCGTACCCTGACGCTGCGGCGGAACTGGCTCACACAGGGCATTTTATTCTGTACTTCCAGCGCCGGGTTCCACGGCAGTTCCGGGCCGGATGGCAGCGTGCCCGCATCATCGGCGAAAATCAGCGTCTCCCCGCCCTCGCCGCTTTCGAAGTAGTAATACATGCCCTCTTCCGCACTCAGGCGGCTGATAAATTCAAGGTCGCTCTCCTGATACTGCACACAGAACTCACGCGCCGCGTGGGCATGGCGCAGGGAAAACGCCACATTGATCACCCCGTTTTCCCGCAACAGCGTGGTGATGATCGTCTCCGGCGTCAGTTGCTGGAATATCCGTGAATTACGGCGCAGCGACGTCCGCCACATGGCCGGGCGGACGGACAGGGTGTAACGGGTCTGGTGTAAGCCGGTGTCACCCTGCTCAAACGCCGCGACAATCCCGGTGACCGTTCGCTCAGGGTTCCCGTCGCGCAGAACGGTCAGGGTGGCGTTGTTGTCCAGCACTGACTCAAAACTGACTGCCGGATCTTCACTGACCAGCCCCACTTCCAGCAGATACGGCGATGAGAAGGACTCGGTGAGGGAAAAGTCGGTAACGGCAAACGTATCAGGCGGCAGGCCCTGCACGGTCAGGGTAAATTTCAGGCCGGAAGGCTCTGCACCCATCGCTACCGCCAGCGACGGGGCGCTTTGCCCGGCAGCGGCAACCAGAGTCGGAATACTGTTTCCGACAGGGCTCTTCAGTGACGGAATATGTTTTTCGACCACTGTATTCAGACGCTCTTCCGCCATCTCCTTAATAGTCTTCGTCATCTTTGTGGAGAGGTCTTTTTTACTGTTATCTTCAGAAAACATTGCCGGCTCCGTTATTTTATTTTCTCCATCCCGTATATCTTTGCGCCCGTCATTTAGCGGTATACAGATATAAATAAAAGCCACCAGCGTGACCCGGGTTTGATGAAATCAGCTTACCATAGCGAAAAACAAAACTGCGCGACCGGCAAACAAGAGGAACAGAAAAAATGATGATTAATCATAAAGATATGGGTTTATTACACAATAAATACGACAGATTATCCCGATATAAATATCATTCATAATAAATAATACTATTCCGGCAAAAATTATAATTTTATTCGCCAGCTTTGTGAGTATTTTTATTCATCCGCAGATATCCGGGTCTGGATATTTACCGTCAGAGCCTTATAGTTAGCCCGTACAGGACCCGCTGCAGCTTCTCAGGATATAAAACTTTTTTGGCAGACGGCTCCCGGTTAATAAGAATTTTCATCATTATTTACGCTGAAATAAGGAATCACGCCATGCCAACTCCATGCTATATCGCGATCAATGGGAAAACTCAGGGTAATATCACCGCGGGTGCTTTTACGGCAGAATCCGTCGGTAATATTTATGTACAGGGTCATGAAGATGAAATGCTGGTGCAGGAATTCGACCACATCGTCACTGTCCCGACCGATCCGCAGTCCGGCCAGCCTTCCGGCCAGCGTGTGCATAAGCCGTTTATCTTTACGGTGGCACTGAACAAAGCCGTTCCGCTGCTGTACAACGCACTGGCGTCCGGTGAAATGCTGCCGTCCGTAGAGTTACGCTGGTACCGCACCTCTGTGGAAGGGAAACAGGAGCACTTCTTCACCACCAAACTGGAAGATGCCACCATCGTGGATATCGACTGCAAGATGCCTCACTGCCAGGACACCACCAAATCCGAATTCACCCAGATGCTGCGTGTATCGCTGGCCTACCGCAAAATCAACTGGGAACACACCACCGCCGGAACGTCCGGTGCGGATGACTGGCGCGCCCCGATTGAGGCCTGAGTGCCTGACTAACCATACCGGGGGAGCGCCGGGGCTCCCCCTGTTTATCAGGGAGTGTGTATGGCAAATATCATCTACATGACCATAAAAGGTCAGAAACAGGGACTGATTTCCGCGGGCTGTTCCGGTATTAAATCGATCGGCAATAAATACCAGTCCGGGCATGAGGACGAGATTTTTGTGCTGGCGCTGATTAACCATATGACCCGCAACGAAAACGTGTCGCTGCATCCGATCGAAGTTCACAAACCGGTGGATAAATCCACCCCGCTGCTGGCACAGGCGATCAATGACAACGAAAAAATGGACTGTACGTTTAACTTATACCGTACTGCCCAGACCGGCGGTAATGAGCTCTATTTTCGCATCACGCTGACGGAAGCGACCCTCTGCGATATCCGGCTGCATTGCCCGAACTCCGTCACCCACAACGATGCCCAGCCTTACGAAAGTATTTCCTTCAAATATGCATCCGTCACCTGGGAACATGTGATGGCAGGCACCAGCGCCTACAGCATCTGGGATGAGCGGGTGTTATAGCGCCAGCTTCAGGGAATAATGCACAGCGTAGTCCGGGCGGCGTGTCGCGCCCGGGCTGGCGCCGTCCGGACATCAAGGCTGCGGTTCTTTTTGCTTCTGCACCAGCAAATAATAATGTCGGCTCAGCATATCCCACCGATCATCAATCTGTTTCATTAAGTTCACCGCCGAAGGATGACCAGTCTGACTGGCGTTTTCCAGTCGTCTCAGTAACTCCTCAAGCGGCACATCTGCATTGAGCGCCGTCTGCATCTGATACACCGCCGTTTTCAGATACGAGATGGTCAGCCCACCACGCGACCGCTCCTGGCTGATGAGCTCGTCATTCAGTTTCTGCAATTGCTGCTGCACAACAAAATAACTCTGCCCGGTCAGATCGTTATTATTTCCCGCCTGCATTTGCGCTTCCCATTGCCGGGTCACTGATTGTTGCAAGGGGTCCGTGGGCCACGTTTGTCTGGCGATCTTCACGAAGCGTTCACCCAGCGTATAGGGCTGGAGGGGTGAGTTCGTTGCCAGGCTTTCCATCTGCCGGGCATAGGTCCTGAGATCAGGCTGACTCAGCCAGAGAATGGCCGATCCTGAAGGCAGACTGGCAATCTCCTCCAGCTGCTTTTTCATCGGAACGACATACAAATAATAAGCCGTCAGGGCAACCAGCAAACAGCAGCACAACCCGCCAAAGAAGCCGGTGATTATCCAGCGTGTTTTTTTCACCGGTGGGGAAGCGGTCTCTGGCGACGTTGGCGCCGGTTCATCGCCGGGCGGCAGCGCGCATGTCACCAGTTTCGTGGGTTCTGGCTCCGGACGCGGGCACAGATCGTCTGACTCTTCTATGCCGGGAACCCATATCAGTTTTTCCGGCACCGGGGACGGCGGGATATTCTCCCGCACGGGATCCTGTTCAAGCCGCTGACAGGTATTGTGAATAAAGAACTGCAGATTCTCCACGCGGGGCACACGGCGCAGGGGAAGTTGCTGTAATTTATCGCTGAGGATCTTTAACGCATTTTCCGTTTGAGTGAGTGCTTCCAGGTCTTTTTTCTCAAACGAAAGCGTACGCAGGATGTTACTGGCTTTGGCGTTAAACCAGTCAAGTAACTCGATACGCACCATTTCATTTTCGGGCCAGCAGCGTTGCCAGTCCGCCCCGATCACCCCGGCCAGCAATTCGCACCCTTCCGTGAACCCCGCCAGCCCGGCGACGCGAAAACGTGCCAGGGCGTAATACACGGAGGTCTGGAGATCCACACCATTGCGGCGAAACACCGACAGCGCCAGAGATTCAATCAGCTTCCAGTTCACCTCCTGCTGTGCAGGGTGATTGATCTTATTGATCTCTTCGCGTATCGCCTGAAATTCCTCCAGATGACGAGGATCACCTCCGGTGCGTATGACGATATCCTGAGTCTGTTCATTCACGGCTATTCACTCCCAATCATCCCTGATCAGTACAAGGTTTCCGGCACAGTAAACTGGCTGAACAAGCCGCCAGCGAACGGGTTATCGGAAGCATCCACATGAACCCGGTAGATCATATAACCGCCATCGACGTTAAACCGGACGTTAAATGAACCGTCAGTCACCGACGTCAACTGCCCGGAGTTGATCAGCCGTAACTGCGCCCACGGCCCACTGAAACCAATGCTGCGCGGGGCATAATTGCTCTTATCCGGTACCAGCGTCAGTTTGCTCTCCACGCCAGAGCGCATCGAGTTTGGCCAGACCAGTGGTACCGTCCGGGTACGGCCGTGCGTGAATTCCAGCAACTGTCCATCCATATTCAGCACACTGCGCCGTTTATCCGCCGACAGTTCCACTGTTTCAATCGCATACTGTGTGCCAAGACCATTCTGCGGCGTGAAGAAGGTGTCACGAATTTTCTGTGCGTTTTCCATTTGCTGACGAATGTCGCTGCGGATTAACGTCTGCCCGTCACTGCCCCAGGTCAGTTCGTTCTCCATGAATGGCTTGAGGTTCTGCTGATAAAACGCATCAATGACCCCGTCCGGTTTAAAGAAGCGCTCAAATTCACTCAGCGAGACATCTTCTTTCGCGCCGGGTTTAAACGGATAACGCCCGGCGAGATGAGTCTGCCATGGCTTGACGACCGTATCCCCCCATTCCACTTCCAGATACTGAATGGCCTGAATCATCACCACACGCCAGGCCTGCTCAGCCAGTTCTCCCACCCAGCGGTTAAGCGGCTCCGGTAAACTTTTCGAGGTCTGTTGCAGGGCGAAAATAGGGTCGTTACTGTTTTCATTCAGACGCATCTGCACCGCTTTGAGCGCTGACTTTCCGGGTGTTGGCGAGTTCTGAATTGCCAGCAGATAACGGTGCAAATCCGTGATTTTTTGATTCACGCCCTGCATCATTCCGCCATCCTCTTTTTGATCGGACAGCAGGCTGTTTTCAGGGGCAAATTCGCGGTTAATCCGGGTCAGCAACTGGTAATTTTGCGCGCTGAGAAAGTCCTGTCGCGCTTTTTCAGGTAATCCATCCGGCATCAACGGCGGCTCAGTATTGTCTTTTAAGGTCTGCAACGCCCGGCGGAATATCTGGTCACCGCTGATGATTTGCTCAAGCGCATTAATCACCTGAGGTATCTCATCAAACTGAGAGATCTCAAGATTGCCCATCGCGCCTCGCCAGGTGGAGGTGTAATCGCTGAGATACTGTTCGGTAATCTGTCGCTGTATCTCTTTGCGGTCGGCCTCACTGTATTGCACGTTCTGGCTCAAATTCAGCACCCAACTGTCCATCGCGGTCAGTTCCACCAGCCCGTCACGTTGCTTCACAAAGTAGTTATCCAGCCCGTAGCGGGTCAGAAACTGAGGGATCCGCAACCGCGTCTCATCACTGGCGGTAAAGGCGGCATCGAAATTCGCGCCTACCTGATCGCGAATGTTGAGATCAGACGGCAGCACCTGCTGCGCCTTACTGCGCAAACTCTGGTACACCCGCTGGTAGATGGACAATTTACTCAGTTCAATCTGCGCATCTCTGACCGGCTGAGCAAACGGCGCATAGCTGCTGACAGCGCCCTCATTTCCGGCCTTACGCAGGGCATTCCAGTCAGTATGCTCCAGCGCATAATCCAGGTGGGCCATCAGTTGCTGCTGAAGAAGATTTTGCCCGCTGAAACGCTGGCTCCAGCGCTCTGCCATAAACTGCTTGATAAGCTCTTTGTTACGCCCGCTCTTGTCATCCAGCATCCGCATCACGCGCAGGATATTAAGCTTCTCATTACTGCCCGCGGGCGCCTCATTCAGTTGTTTGAGCAGACCATTCATTAATGCCGGCAGGTAACGCTGTTGCAGCAGTTGCAGATACGTATCTTCAACATACGGCCCGATTTTATAGCCCTGATACAACCCCATATCGGCCAGCAGCGTATTGCGCTCATGGTAATCTCCATACGCCAGCGTTGCCTCACGAATCGGGTTGAGCAGCGGTAACTGTAAATTGCCGTAGTTGTCTTTCTCAACCGGCGGAGGAATATCGAGGAAAGATTTGGTCTGCGTCAGCACCTCAACGCCGGAACGATAATTCGCCCGATAGTAATGATGCCAGCCCAACAACAGGCACAGCAGGATCACGCCGCTGACCATCGAATAAAGCATCACGTTGCGGCGTGATTTACGCAGCCAGACACTGTTTTCGCTCGCCAGGTTGGGTTCGGAAAATAAGACGCGATTGAACAGCGCGTGCGTAAAATACGGCACGCTCTCTTTTACCGGCCATGCCGGAAACGCCTGCGCGCCGAGGTGATATTGCACAGACGCGCTCTGCACAAAAATATCATCGATTTGCCCCCGCTGTTTCGCCGAGGTCAGATAAACACCCCGCAGTAATGGTGGGTTCTCGTCATTAAAAAGCAGCCCGTCCAGCAGTTGCACCACATATTCATGCAGGCCGGACATCTGGCGAATAAAGGTAAATAACGAACTCCGCTGCGCGCTGTCGACATTAGCGATCATCATCCCCGGCATGGCGTCGTTCATCATTTTGAGCCAGTTATGCCAGAACGTATCAAGCTCCTGTTTCCAGGTGTCGTTATGCCCTGAAAAGGTGATCCCGAGCGCCGACTCGCGTTTTGTTTTATCCAGCGACTGAAACATGGCGTCAAAACCATGAAAGAGATCCATATGCGTCAGCACAACATAGACCGGCAACTGGCTGTGTAAATGAACGCGCAGATCCTGCAAACGCTGGCGCATTGTCGCAAGCCAGGCATCGCGGCGCGTTTTCCCTGAGGTCATAAAATCGTCGATATCCACGACCAGCACAACGCCATTCAGTGGCTGACGCGCGCGGATCGTTTTCATCCAGTCAAGCAGGTCGCGCCAGAGTCGCCCGAAGAGTTCCGGCTTTTCCGCATCCTGAACCACCGGCTGTTCAATCAGCACGCCCTCGACATCAATCAGCACCGCCTGCTCGCCCACCAGACAATGAACATGCAAGTCGGTGTTATGCTCGCCTTTTGTCTTCTCCGGGACATACAGCGGGGCCAGTTTTTGCCCTTCAAGCATCAGCGTACTCTTGCCGCTGTCGGAGGCCCCCACAACCAGATACCAGGGCAGTTTATACAGGTAATTCCGCGTGCTGAGATGACGTTCCAGTTGCAGCAACCAGCGCGCCAGATATTTGCGCTGATAGTTAATATCGGCACTGATGGGATCTTTAACCTCTTCCCGGGATAACTTTTGCAACTGCTCAAGCTGCTGTAACCGCCGCATTACGCGCACCGTCAGCCAGGCAAGGGCAATCAGCACCAGAACCGCCGTTGTCAGCCAGCGGCTCAATGGCGTCTGAAGAGGTTTCTTCGAGCCGATAACCCAGTCGGGTCCCCACCACCAGACCCAGAAAATGGCGAAGCACCAGAAAACGGCAAGCAATAAAGCGGCGGACGCTTTAAACCGTGGAAGGGCAGGCCGCAGAGAGCTAAAGAACCCTGGTATTTTCATTGATTAACACTCCTGTTCCATCCGGTGGTTGTCCTTCGTCATCACAATATGTTCTTCTAATTGCATCATCAGCTCAGGCTCCCAGTCCGGCAGCGTGATCGCCTGCGCGACCTGCCAGAGATGCTGATAATGTTGTTGTGCCAGTATTTTCAACCCCGCTTTGTCGAGCAAATCAACGCCCAGCAACTGACAGTAAAACCGCCCACGTGGATTGCGCTGTTGAGCGAGTTCATCCAGCTGGCGCAGCGCGACCTCCAGCCCCTGGGTTTCCCAGCTTTGCCAGACGGCGTCTGAATCCATGTCGGCCTGAGCTGTTGCCTGCACCTGCGAGGCCGTTTTTGCCTGCCCCGCGCCACCGTTTTCAAGCCAGTTCAGTGTCTCAGCGGATAAAAAAGGGGTCCGGTTGATAAAGCTCAGCGTCCTGAGCTGAGGGATACGGTGTAAAAAAACCGACAGTTCATCATGAATGGCGGCCGCGACGCGCTCATATCCCAGTTTCTGCGCGATCCGCGCGGAGAGGTGGTGCCCATCGAGCCAGTACGGTGCCAGGGTGAGGCTCTCTTCCACCTGCAGCCATAAAGCGGCATCCGGGTTCGCCATCCGGCTTTGATATTCCGCCATCCGATCGGCAGAAAACGCTGCGAGTGGCGTTCTCCCGTCTTCTGCGGATTGCGGCGCAACCGTGATGCCCTGCCAGATAGCGTTACGGCGTAAACGGCACCCCAACGGGTTTTCCGGCTGGCGCTCACACAGAATGCCCGCCATCTGGAGTTGCGTTTGCCGCCAGGCTTTTTCATCGGTATTCACCACACTCATCACCGGCGCGCTCGGTGCCGCCTTTGGTGATGCTTCAGGTATCGCCCCCGCAGAAGCCGCAGCCGGTGCTTTTTCTTCCTGTACCGGGCGGTCTGGCTGACGGGCAAACGCCACTTGCAGCGTCTTAATCTCTTCGGCAAGTTCACGCTCCGGCGTCTGCCAGAACTGTTCAAGCCACGACAGCGCCTCCTGCATCGCCTGCCGCTGCGTCGGGTTCGCCTGCGCAATAAAGCTATTTACGGTGGAAGAAAACCGGCGGATCACCTGTTGCGATAACCGACGCTTCATCACAGCGTTATCCGGCCATGCCTGCGACCAGTACAATTCGACCCACGCACAGAGCAGTTGCATCGCCAGCATCACCTCCGCGGGTTGACCGCCATGCTGGAGTGTTCGCAGCAAATGCACGATGAGACGAAAATCTTTACTTTCCGTGGTCAGCAACAACAGGATCCGCTGCTGGATGTCAGCCATATCCAGAGTGTTGTGGCTCAGCGCGCCCAGTTTGACCATTTCGCCATCAATAAACGCCCAGTGCGGATTGTCATCGCTCAGGCGGGCGCTGATTTTCCCGGCGGGAAGTGGAGTTGCCAGTTTATCCAGCCAGTCATGCCGTTCAGCCATCACGCTCTCCTTACCAGTGACAGGCTTTACGCAGGGGTTCAATCTCCTGCGCTAAACCTTCAATGTTAAAAATCAGGTGAGGGGAACTGCGCCCGGAGAGACTCACGGTGACCGATTCAGAACCAAACAGCTGTTTGATTTCTTCGATCCCGGCAAGCCCTCTGCTGGCATCCAGCAGGTAACCATTTTCACGGATAAACCAGTTCACATCGTACTGGTTGCGATCCGTCTTCAGTGAGACGTTGCCCTCGCCACTCCTGAGAGGAGCAGCCACCGCAATTTGCAGACGGGTGATATTGTCAACGCAACTGAACATCAGCACGGGCCGCGGCGGCGTTTCGCCAATTGCCGGTGTCGTCAGGATCACCTGCGGGTTATCGCCGCCACTGTTGGTGACGATGAAAGCCGTGGTGTGGTCGTCTCTGGTTTTTTCCTGAGTCATCGCCCGTTGCCAGGCAATACCGCCTTTCGGCACAGGCAAGTCCTGGGTCTGTGGCGGGTCATCGGAAAACGCGCTGTCATAACAGTCAAGGCGCAGCAGCGGTGATGATTCACTACGGCATAACATGGCGGCAGACAACACAGCGGCGTCATGCGAGTTTGCCGCGGTAGCTGACAACGGCAGGTTCACAGAAGAGAACGGAGAGGGACTGGTCACGGCGAGCAATCCGCTCATCAGCAGCAGGAACGCTATGTTCATACATCACACCCGTATTTCGTCAGTTTGTAAGCCAGTGTCCGGGGTGACAAATTCAGACTTTCCGCGACACGTTTTTTATTTGCGTTGAACTGACGCAACCGCTGAGTCAGCACGTCGCATTCAAATTCTTCCATTGCCGCCAGCAGATCGTTAATACCGCTGTAATCTTTGGCGATACCGGGGAGGTTTCTGTCCCCGGTCGAACTCAGCTCGGCGATGAGTTCATCAAGCTGTTTTTGCCGTTGCTGTTGGGTATGAAACACGGTCTGGATCTGCCGAAGCTGGCGATGCAATTGCTCCAGCTCCATCACTTTTTTCAACTGATACTGGAACAATTCGCAACTCAGACTGAACACGCTGTTCGGTTTATTCAGCTGTTCCGGCTGGCAACTGAAAGCGGCAATAACGCCGCTGGCGGCGCCCCGATGATCAAAAACGGGCGTGGCGAAAAGCCCACATTCATTGGGCAGTTCGCACACAAATTGCCGGAAACGACTCTCCTCTATCCGCACCCCGCGGTGCAGCGTTTGCCAGATGGCGTTCACACCACTGCGCAGCACGTGGATTAAGGGATGATTGAGGTCAAGCAGACTGACTTCAAAGCGCTGAAGACTCACATTACTGGTCCCGGAAACGGCATAGCATTCCATCCGTTTTTCGGTGGCGTTGATCACCCCGGCCATCAGCGCCTCAAAACGAGGGCGACGCTGGTTAATCTCCAGAAAATTGAATATCAGTTCTTCCTGCGTGTGACTTTCCAGCAGAGAAAGCACACTTTTCAGTCGCTTTCTCATACCTTCGTTTCCACCCTGGCTTTGAACTCATTGTCATCGGTAAAGAGGTGAATCTGACTGATCGCGTCCCCTGCCGCCATATGCTGCAATAACAGCAACGAAAGCGGCGGTAAGAGCGCCCCGTCAATGACCGACTCCAGCATGCGCGCGCCATTTTCCGAGCGCGTCACTCGCCGCATAATCTCCATGGAGACGGCGTCATCGATCGTTACCGTCGCGGCGAAACGCTGGCGGAGAAGATTCTCGAGTCGGGTGAGTTTACTGGCGATAATTTCCGCTAACGTGTCGTTGTCCAGCGGCAGGAAAGGAATCACTTCCATTCGCGCCAGCAACGCCGGTTTGAAGAAATCGGCAAGCACGGGGTACAACGCTTCCTCTAAGGCCGCGGGGTCGCCGACATGCTCGACAATCACCTGATACCCCAGATTGGAGGTCAGAAAGAACACGACGTTCTTACAGTCAATGATCCGCCCTTCCCCGTCGGCCAGTTCGCCTTTATCAAATGCCTGATAAAAAAGATTCAGCACATCCGGGTGCGCTTTCTCAACTTCATCAAGCAACACCACGGAATACGGTTTCTGTCGGATGGCCTCTGTCAGCACGCCGCCTTCGCCGTAGCCCACGTAGCCGGGCGGCGAGCCAATGAGGCGCGAGACGGTATGCTTTTCCTGAAACTCAGACATGTTGATGGTGGTCAGGTACTGACGGCCACCAAACAGCGTGTCTGCAATCTGCAGGGCGCTTTCGGTTTTACCGACACCGCTGGGGCCGACGAGTAAAAACGCGCCTAACGGTCGTCCCGGACGGCGCAAATCCGCGCGCGCTGTCAGCAAATGTTTATGCAACTGGGCGATCGCCAGCGTCTGCCCACGGATGACCTCGCCAAGCCAGCCTGGCAACTCGGTGATTGCCATCATTTCACTTTGCGACAGGCGATTGAGCGGGACGCCAGTCCATTCCGCGATCACTTCCGCAATTTGTTTTTTTCCGACGTGTGGGGAAACCAGCGCCTTCTCTTTTTGCAATGCATCGAGCGCCTGCATGAGTTCGGCCAGCTCGCTGATTTTTTGCTCTTCCGCGGTCTCCTGAGAAGGACTCAGTAAGTCAGTGCGCAACGTAATCAACTGCTGAACCAGCGACTGCTGTTCGCGCCAGTCCGCCTCCAGTGTGGTTAATACCTCGCTCAGCTCAGACAAACGCTGATGTAATGACGCAAGATAACCGGCATCGCCAGGTAAACCGATGCGATGCTCGCGTTCAAGCTGAGCGATTTCCTGCTCAAGCTGCTGCTGCTCAGTCATGAGTTCCGACATCTGCCGGGGAGGCGAGGTCAGATTGATGGACACCCGTGCGCAGGCGGTATCCAGCACATCAATTGCTTTGTCCGGTAACTGGCGGCCCGAAAGATAACGCGCGCTTAACACGGCTGCCGCCTGCAGCGCTTCGTCATCGATCAACACCCCATGATCTTTCTCATAGGCGCCGCTCAACCCGCGCAGAATAATGGTCGCTTCCGCTGCCGTCGGCTCCGTGACTTTCACCACCTGAAAACGTCGGGACAGCGCAGCATCTTTTTCAAAGTATTTTTTGTATTCGCTCCAGGTCGTGGCGGCAATGGTCTTGAGTTCACCTCTCGCCAGTGCCGGTTTCAGCAGGTTCGAGATATCCAGCCCGCCCTGCTGGTTTCCGGCGCCAATCACCGTATGCGCTTCATCGATAAACAGAATGACCGGTTCCGTTGACTGGACGGCTTCCGCCATCAGTCCTTTGAAACGTTTTTCAAATTCGCCTTTCACCGCCGCGCCCGCCTGCAATGCACCTAAATCTAACGTCAGCAGTCGTGTATTACGCAGCTTGTCCGGCACCTGATCGGCAATGATCCGCAACGCCAGCCCTTCTATCAGCGCGCTCTTGCCAACCCCGGCTTCCCCTACCACCACCGGATTGTTTTTCCGCCGACGGCACAGGATATCGATCATCAGATCAATTTCCGCATCACGGCACAGAACTGGATCTAATTTCCCGTCACGCGCCGCTTTCGTCATATCGGTCGTAAAGCGCGCCAGCAGACTCTCGCTGCCAGGCCGACCACCAGCTTTGCTGTCGGCGCTGTCGGGCGCATCACTTTCTGCGGATTCCGCAGTCCAGGCGTTAAATTCATCACGCAGCAGGGCGACGTTGACCTTCAGCAGCAACTGAACCACCTCGGCGGGCAGATAGCGGTGCGGCGTGTGCAGTAAGGCAATCAGCATGGCGCCGCTGCGCAGTTGCGGATGGTTGAACTCGGCCGAAGCCAGTAACCAGCTCTCTTTAAGCCATTCAACCAGTAACGGCGAAAATGACGGGTATTGTGCGGCGGTATCACGCCCGCCTGAAGGTACGTTGTCGAGCAACTCGCACAACGCGTCATAATCCACTTCCGCGCGGTTCAGAATAAGCCGGATGTCGCTGAGCGGCGTTTTCACCATTTCCAGCAGCACCTGCGTTACGGTGATTTCGGCAACCTGCGCACTCACCGACTTTGCTGCGGCGCTTTCAAGTCCATGACGCGCGACAGGGTGAAGACGGCTGACTAACGCGGGCAAATCAATCTGGATCATCGTTTGCCTCCACTGAGTAAACTATTAAGTTGATGCAAAATATCCTCGGTCTGCACATTCAGTCTCAGCAGATAAAACAGATAAAAGACCACCATCAGTGCAATCCCACCGATCAATAAATGTTTCACCGTCAGCCGGTTAATCAGTTTGTAACGGCCAGGCGAACGCTCGCCGTCCTGATACAACACGGTGACATCCGTTTCAGGCCGCATCGTGCGAATAATGTTATAGAGCCGACGAAATATACGGTCGAACGCTTCTGCATGCTGGACGGTGACCTTATACCGGCCACGGAATCCCAGGCAGAAACAGATATAAATGAACTCAAGAAGATCCCGGTAACGCTGGGGTTCGCTGATCAGACGTTCCAGCAGAACGTAGACTTTTTCTCCCCCCCAGGTTTCATTATGAAAATGAACCAGTAAGGATTGTTTCAGCCAGCCGTTTTCGTTATTCCAGCCATGACCTAACGCTGCTTCGTCAATAAAGGTGCAGAGCACATAGCGGAATGAAATAATCGCGCCCGGCTCATAGCCCAGATTCTGGAGTGATTGCTCCGTCGCACGCACATCCGCGACGACCTGCTGATATAATCGCTCCGGCAGAGGCTGATTTCCCATCGCCTGCAGGCGCAACACCATGCCCAGCAAAGGCGTTGCGGCATCAATCATCGGGTTGAGACCTTCTCCACGCAGCAACATCTGATAATGGCGATGGTTACCCGCCACGTCACTGGCGGTGCTGAGCAATGTCTCTTTCATCGGTATCGCGTCATCGACCATCAGTTCCCCCTTATTGCCCAGAACTGCATATCCAGCTCCGGAAACTCGCCGGAAACGTGGAATGCAATCGCGTTGCTCTGCAGCACGTCTTTCCAGGCCGGACTCTGTTTATCCAGCATGAAATAGGTGTATCCCGAGTGATAAGGCAACTGGCGCGGCGCGGCGGACAATGCAACCAGCGGCACGCCAGGCAGTTGCACGCTCACCAGATCACGAATGCGGTCAATCGACGTGATTTTGGTTTGCTGGATAAACTGCCGCCGTAATTGCTCCTGCGGCAGTTGCGCGCGGATCGCCAGAATAAATTCAGCACTGCTGAGCAATTCACGTTCATTAATGGTGGCGACACGAATGCCGTGTGCCTGCATGCGCAACTGAATGGATATCGCGCGCGGGGTGAGCACTGTACTCAAGGCCTGCCGCATCATGAGGATCAGCGGCAGAAACGTCTCGGTCAGATTATCGTGGTTATACACCGGGAATGTTCCGGGCAGACGCGACTCATCGGTAAAGGTCATTAACTCACCGCAGCCCTGAACCAGCTGAGTATAAAACGTTTCCGGGTGCAGTAATCGCTGATAGGAAAGGTGCGTAAATACCGGCTGCAGGCGGTTAAACAGTTGCAGCATCATAAATTCCGCCACATCCGCAATCCCCTGCTGACCTGGCGAACCAATACGTTCGGCCAGCATTCTGGCGCGCTCCACCAGGGTGCCCTGTACTTCATCCATAAACATACGCAAGGGGGCCGACACATTGATCGTGAGGCAGGAAGGAATAAATTCCTCATCCAGCACCAGTGCGCCATCAGGGCGTTTCTCTTTAATGCGGCATACCGGCAATACGGTCCACGCGCTCAGATCTTCATGCCCCTGCATCAGTCGCGGCGCCAGTTGCGCCAGCATCAGGGTACTGACATCGCCCTCTTCCGAGTGGAGATCGCGGACATCCGCCATCACTTCCCGGTAACGGACATTTCGGACCGACGATTCCGCAGTGCCAATTTCGTTTATGGCCTCATTCACTAAAGGCAATGCCAGGTAAATATCCCGGCTGCCCGGCTCATGCATCGGGCCAATATCGAGAGGCGGAGAGAGTAAATCCTGATAGGGAATATCAAATAGAGAGCCATCCGGCATGATGCCCTGCGCGGAGGTAATACCGATACGACCAAGCTTAAGGACTTCCTGATTTAAAACCAGAGAGTAAAAACCATAACCGTAGCGCTGGAGCAGCGTCATACGCACATCATTCAGATAATCATTATGACGTTGCTGTTGCTGGAAGTGTTGGGGTTTAACAAATAACCCTTCACGCCAGATAACCCGATTTCTGGTTGGCATATCAGTCCTCCTCTTTTTGTAATTCGACGTCATTGTCACGGACATGAATAAGCAGATGATATGCGTGCCCCATGCCTTTTATTTTTATCACCTTCTTCCACTGGCTAATATTTTCATCTGCGTAATAAACCACTACGCCAATATACTGGTTATCTTCCTCAAGCTTTATCAGCTCCAGCGGTTTGAACTGCCCCGGCAACAGCGTATAGTCCTGGTGATCGATATAATTTTTCCCGAGAATTTTTTCGAGATCGCTGTCTTCTTCATTAAGCTGATCAAAGTCTGTTGCCAGTAATTTTGAATCTTCACTCAGGTAAATTACCTGCAAATTCACTGGCGTAGCTTCATCACTTTCATTCTTATTAATATCTGGCTCAGCCAGCAAAGTAATTCTGACGGTTGAGGGTTGTTCCGCAAGCGAACCTACCTGAATATCAGGATCCATCAGCACCTGGCCGACTTTCTTGCTGACGGTACAACTGCTCAGCAGTACCGTTATCAGCAAAACCGAAAACCATCTACAGACTTTGCGGACAGGGCTCATACCTTGCTCTCCTGCAGCCCCTTCCTTAATGCTCTGTCATAGGCCTGTTCATAGACTTCATTAAATAACTTACCGAATCCCTGCTGGCGGCTTGATGCCAGCTCTTCGTAGTAATTGCAATACATCGTCCATGCCCACGCGGGATCCATTTCACTGCGTTCAGCGACCCGGCGATATTGCGCAAAACGGGACATCAGACGCCCTGGCGCAAAAGCCTCCAGCATGACGGACAGCGCCTCAGAAATGGCCTGCTGATTCGCCTGATAATGAAGACGCATATTATCGAGACTTTCCGCTACCGCTTCCGGAGCAGACAGATGAACCGGGCTTTTCCCTTCGGCAAATAACACATTCAGCGTCGTGTCATAATCCATATTCAGACGCAGCGGGTTATCCTCAAGCGGCCTCAGGTGTTTATCTGACAAGGTATCCTGATGGCTTTGCAGAGCCAGTAAACCGCGGATCGTCATCTGCAATGTCCGGCCCGCCTCTTCCAGAAAATCATTTGCCTGCTGGCTGTCATACATCGAGAGCGGCGCATTAAGCCCACGCATTAATGGCGTCATCGCGACAAAACGATCAGACATGTCTTCCTGTTTCGCCGTTTCTTTCTGCCTGTTCAGGTAACTGGTGATTTGCGGGAGTTCCAGAAACTCCTGATCGACCACCCGGTTCGCAGGATCATCCGTCAGGGAATACGTCTCACCGGATTTTCCATAAGGTGAACGCTGTAAAATACTTTCAGCCGAATTTTCTGTTGTCACAGGATCTATTCCCGGTTCCGTGAGGGTTTCGTTTTGTAATACCCGAAGCGGATCCTGCGACCATGAATTCGCCACCGTCTGCTCAAGCGACGGAGTTGTTATTTTCATCTGATCGTTTTTAGGATCTTGTTCGAGTAAGGATTCAAGCGGATTACTGTAATGCGTCACCAGGGATTCCGGCGTTACCTGCAGAGGATCCTGTATTTCACCGCCATTGACGCTGATGAGCGTTTTAAGTGTCAGTTCGCCAAGGGTAATTTCATCGCCCTGCAACAGACGCACAATACCGATATTCGGATTCAGCGGCGTCTGATTAACCGAAACCGGCGCGCCCTGGGTACGCAGACAAAACGCGTCATCCTGCCAGAGGATCACAAAATGGGTACCGGCGATTTTTCGCAGCGTATCCTGAATACGCCAGGCATTTTGTTCATTACTGCCAACGCTGCCTCCGGCAGGGCCAAAATCATGGCTGGCATTACAACCACTCTCAAGTTGATGGCTGTTATTCACTCTCAACTGGAGTGACGGGAGATAATGTTCATGGTTGTTCATCTTTCAGTTCCTCTATTTCACTCCCTGACACAGAGCGTGACCTCAGGTCTCTCATCCGGCTGACCTAAAAAACAGGACCAGCCCAACAACGCATTTTGTTCAACCCCTAACTCCATGCCCCCAACCTGATTTGGCGCAATGCCAAGACATAAATCCCAGGCGAATTGATCGCGGAGAATAAATGACGTAAATGTCACCAGCGGCAAATAACTGGCGCCTTCCGGCAGAAATTCCAGAAAGCGCTGACGGGACAGGCCGTTCAGCCGTAATAAAAACTTCCCGCCGCGATCCGGCACCCGGGCGCCAATAGAAAAGTTTTCACCTAATACTGATTTGTGGACTGTCCGTTTACCGCTGTAATGATGAACGCCACCCAACCGGTTTTGTTGTTCGGGAATAATGGTCACGTAACGTTTTTGCCACTGCTGCAACGTGACATCATCCAGTTCAAAACAGTGCGCAATAAGCCCGCAAATAACATCAGGAGAACGCCCCGGACTGGCAAGCAAACCCGCATAGGCCAGCATTTTGCTGTGATTAATATTTAACTGCTGACGAACATCCGCGGAGCCCAGCCCCACCAGCGCAAACATGCGTTGGGAAAACGCATCCTTTCCTTCGTTTTCGAAACAGATGTAATAGCGATATTTGCGCCAGATGCGGTGCAACAGCATCAAAAAACGATGGTTAAAAACATCGAGGAAATCCGTCAGATGAAAATTTTGCTGCGCCTCTTCCCAGGCCAGATTATCCAGGTAATATCCCGGCAGCGGCGACTGGCTGCCATGCAGTCCCAGAAATGACGCGGTCAGTAACCACTGCTTATTTTCTGTGTGCTCTAAAGCGACCACATCGCGTGAAGGAAATGAGATACTGGCTGTCGAGCGAAAACGAATCGCTTCGTCTTCCGGATTTAATGCGAATGACGATACCGGATCCGCGGTTCCCTTTGTCAGCAACTCCACCAGTTGATAAAAATTGAAATGCCCGACGTTGTCAGACACTCCCTGATATTTTAAATCAACGTGTGCTGTCCCTTCTGCTCCGGCCATTCGTAGCACTCCTTATTATTCGTATTGATTACCTTCAAAATGTGGAACGAGTTCACGCTGGCATACAGAGAGAAAAAGCGCGCCAGAATAGTGCCGAATAAATACAGTTCCCCTTCACACGAAAACGCACGTTGTTCCAGCCACAAGGTGGATTCCAGCCCCCGGACAGGGACGCCCCGGAATAAACGATCCACCGGCTGCGTTTCAATATTGACGATGCCATCCATCTTTTTTTGCGAGCCGCGCGCAGCCTGCCGGTCATGCAGCCCCGGCAAATCATAGGTCAGTAAAATCTGACGCAAGGCGTCTTTATTAAGCAGAGAAAGATAATTCATCGACATATTGGAAATCAGCGACCAGGTCAGGCTGCCGTCAAGCACGGGATAGAGCGGCATGGTCGGTCGGGTAATATTGCGAAACGACGCAAATGAGGGCGTGTCACGGGCAACGGTGTCGATATCGCCAATACGCAATAAGGTTGGTAATTCCCGGTTAGTGCAGGTCAGTTGCACCGAAATCGTTTCGTCATGGAGCACACAGTTCAGTTCATCGCCACGAACGAAAGAGATTGAATGCTCAAGTCCCGGGCGTAATACAGAAGGTTTGATCCGCACCCGGTAATAGATTTTCTCTCTTCCCCGGGTATATTCAATTTGATGTTGAAAGCTTTCAAATGGCGTATAAGTCCGCAATTCCCCACGAGACCGTCCGTGATCCTGCGAATCATTTTTAAGCCAGCTTTCAACTTTATCTACCGAAAAAATATCGTAAAAATCAGGTTCGCTGTAGCTGACACGTAAGGGATATTCTGTTTGCGTGCCATCCAGCAAAATAGATTCGCTGTAATGGCTGAACAGATTAACCGCTGGCGTACAGTACAGGCGCAGCGAATCCCGCCTGATTTTCACTTCCGGCGGTAGCGGACGGGAAAAACTCAGTCGCAATGAAAACTGGCTGGCATGAAGTTCCGCGGGTAATTTCGGTACCCCTTTCACATCAAAAAACAGATACCCTTCAGGAAAACAAAAGTATTCCTGCAAAATGCGATAACCGGTTACCGAGTTTTTCGGCCACGGCAACATGGATTCATCACGGCTGAACCCTAACGGCACAAAATCAAAATCGGGGAATACATAGCTTTCATCGCCGACGATTAACTCTGCTTTCTCAAAGTAATAACTCAGCCAGAAATAGAGTTGATAGCTGCTGTACCCTGCTTCACCCAGCCAGAACCGGAGTTTACCCAGTTCCAGATCATTAATGCTGATTTCTCCACTGGCGGAAAAATCGATATTAATGACCGCCATTTCGTTACTGTTACTCACCCGAATATCATCAAGCGCTACCGGCAGTAACCACAGATCACGGCATTGCGTAAAAACACAGTGAGTCAGATTATGCGGATCCTGACGCGGATCCAGTCCGTCATCCGACTCTGCAATAATCTGGATGGGGCGACTTAATAACTCGGTCCCGCGCGTCACCTTTGTCGCCTCAGTGATGATATTTTTCTCTGGCGTATATTCGATGATGGTCATACTGGGGGTCGGGCGCAGATAATTCGGCCACAACATGTTCAGCAAACTGTGCGTCAGTTCAGGAAACTCATCGTCGATTTTTTCACGTAAATTTCCGGATAAGAACGCGAACCCCTCCAGCAAACGCTCAACGTCTGGATCAACCCCTTTCTCAGATAAAAACTCAGCCAGATGCGGTTTTTCGCGCGCAACAATGCGTCCAATCTGGTGCAAATAATCCAGTTCGTCCCTAAAGTATTTCTCGAATGCCATATCATTAGCTCAGATGGTAACGCTGGTGCTTATCCAGATGGATATTAAATTCAATCATGTCGTTGACGTCATCGAAGCCCACATGCGCGAGAATATGAAAATTCAGTGCTAAGGGATCCTGTTCATCGACCTGTCCGGCTCTGACTTCAACCCAGTTAATACGCGGCTCGTAGTCAATAATGCAGGCCCGGACGATGTGCTCAATGGACTGGCGGAAGTCAGACGATGACGACGTGGCATCGTTGAGATCAAGCACACCCAACCTGGGTGCGCTCTGACTTCCGCCCTGATGTGAATTTAATACCTGGTTCAGGTTTTTTTTTATTGAGGCCAGTAAGCTTCCCGAGGAGGAGAGACGAATAACCCCGCCCTCCTGTTTCTGGATCCGTTCAAATAAACTGCCTGAACGATCGCGTCTCCAGCTCAATAACCCGGCCATGGTGCGTTACTCCTTGTCCAGTCGCCCTACCAGAGAGAGTTCGAAACTCGCTCCCATATATTTAAAGTGTGGGCGTACAGACATGGTGACCTGATACCAGCCTGGATCTCCCTCAACATCCAGCACCTTAATTTGTGCGGCACGCAGAGGACGACGGCTGCGAACTTCTGTCGGTGGGTTTTCCTGATCAGCAATATATTGCTTGAGCCAGATATTCAGTTCGCGCTCAAGATCCTGACGCTCTTTCCAGGCGCCGATCTGCTCACGCTGCAAGACTTTAATGTAGTGAGCCAGGCGATTGATAATGAACATATAGGGTAATTGTGTACCCAGTTTATAGTTGGTTTCCGCCATTTTCCCTTCGCGGGTGTTGGGGAACACTTTGGGTTTTTGGATCGAGTTCGCCGAGAAGAACGCGGCGTTATCGCTCCCTTTGCGCATCGTCAGCGTAATAAAACCCTCTTCCGCCAGCTCAAATTCACGACGGTCAGTGATGAGCACTTCAGTGGGGATTTTCGCCTGAATGTGCCCCATGGCTTCATACAGATGCACCGGCAAGTCATAAACTGCGCCGCCACTTTGCGGACCGATAATATTCGGACACCAGCGATATTTCGCAAAACTGTCTGTCAGACGGCTTGCTAATAAAAACGCGGTATTGCCCCACAGGAATTTTTCATGCCCTTTTTGTACGCTCTCTTCATAGCCGAAAGAGCGAATCGGGTTTTCTGTTTTTGAATAAGGCAGACGAAGTAAAAAACGCGGCGCGGTTAAGCCAATATAACGTGAATCTTCAGACTCTCGCAGCGAACGCCATTTGGTGTGAGAAGGTCCTTCGAATACCGATTTTAATTCTTTGATTGCCGGTAATTCGGTAAAGCTGCTGATGCCAAAAAATTCCGGCGCCACAGATGACAGGAACGGCGCATGCGCCATTGCACCGACCGCACCCACATACTGTAAAAGCTTCATATCCGGCGCGGTATTTTTAAACGCATAGTTGCCAATTACTGCCCCGATCGGCTCGCCGCCAAACTGGCCATAACCGGAAGAGTAAATATGCTTATAAAATCCTGACTGTACGATTTCAGGCGCAAACTCAAAGTCATCAAGCAGCTCTTCTTTGGTCGCATGCAGCACATTGATTTTAATATTTTCACGAAAATCGGTGCGATCAACCAATAGCTTCAGCGAACGCCAGGAGGATTCGAGCGCACGGAATTCATCCGCATGCATGATCTCATCCATCTGCGCGCTGAGTTTTTTATCCAGCTCAAGGATCATGCGGTCAACCAACATCTTGTTGATGGGCTCTTCGCTGGTTCCTGAATCCAGAATATTCGAGATAAACGCCGCGACACCCTGACGAGCAATATCGTATCCATCGTTATCTGGCTGCATGTGCGCCTGGGACATAATTTCGTCCAGCAGAGAAAATGCTCTTGCAGGTTGTTCAGGCGTCGCTGTCTGCTCTTCACGTAATGACATAAAAAAATCCCTCTAAGTACAAACAGATATCACTTCTTATCCAGAATATTTAACTCTTCGAGAAGCTGTTCACGCGCTTTTTCATCCTTCAACAGCGCCTGTAATTTGGAACGGAATGCAGGAATATTGCCCAGCGGCCCTTTGAGGGCGACCAGCGCTTCACGCAGTTCGAGTAATTTGTTCAGTTCGGGAACCTTGCGGGCCACATTATCGGGAGAGAAATCGGTGAGAGACTGGATATCAAGACGAACAGGCAAATCATTTTCACCTTCGTCGTTCTCTTTCTCATCCAGTCGATTGGGCACAACAAAAGAGAGGCTCAGACCGGCCTCACTCATCACAGAATTGAAATTATTCTTATTGATGGAGACCGGCTGTCGTTCTTCCAGGGAAGAATCCTCACGGACACCTTTCATATCGCCGACCACAAACAAGTTTAACGGAAGTTCTATTTCAGCGATCTGATCGCCCGTATTGGGCACATACTTGATATTAATACGCTCTTTAGGTGCTACACTGCTGTCCTTACTCATAACAGAGATCCTCTCTTTTGCATCTTTAGCAGGAATATTCAAGTTTGAATTGTTAAGAAAACGACATCGTCGGCTTGTTATATTTCTTCCGTTTTAGTACCCGACTGTTTTCAGTTAAACAATGTTTATGTCCCTGGTTTTTTACAATCTTATTACAGCTATTTTCACCGTTACAAACTCTGGAGATCGCTTTTATAGCAATAAACATAAAGCAAAGCCAGATGCTAACACAACAAAAAATATAATATTAAGAATGGCTTATAAGTTATATTCTGAATAATTAAACATATTGCAGATCCAACCCCATTAATAACATAAATGCCGCTAAACATATTTACCCAAGCGAAACATGAATATATCGGTCGGGATGAAATGGCGGAACAACAAACGCAGTAGCCATGCTTATATTTCCCGGAATGGGTAATCATCAGAATACGTTTATTTCCTTGATGATCACCAGGCGCATTATGTAATGATAATAAGCCTGGTTGTTCAGAACATTCCCCTTAATCCTTCTCTGTATACCGGTACCCGTACTGGTTATACCCGTAACCATAGTAATCACTGGCGCGCCTGACCACCCCGTTGAGAATTGCCCCTTTAATGTTGATTCCACTTTGTTCCAGACGCTGCACACAGACGCTGATCTCTTTGACGCTGTTCAGACCAAAGCGCGCAACGACCAGGCTGGTACCCGCAGAGCGACCAATCACGGCGGCATCGGTCACCACGAGGATAGGTGGCGTATCGATGATCACCATGTCGTAATGTTCGTTTGCCCAGGTCATCAACTGGCGAAAACGGGCACGCATCAGCAGTTCTGCCGGGTTGGGCGGGATCTGGCCGCGGGTGATCACGTCGAACCCGCCTTTGTGAAATCGCTGCACGGCCTCTGTCGTTTCGGCCTGGCCGGAAAGTACGTCTGACAACCCGACGTCGTTCCCGATGCCAAACAGGTCGTGGACATATCCGCGTCGCATATCGCCATCAATAAACAGCACTTTCAGTTCGGACTGCGCAATCACCGCTGCCAGCGCAGTGCTGACGAACGTTTTGCCGCTGTCCGGCGTGGCGCCGGAAATCATCAGGATGCTGTTGGAGGTTTCCATCATCGCGAAATGCAGACTGGTGCGTAGACCGCGAATCGCCTCGACCGACAGATCGATCGGGTTATCGACCGGTAAAAACGGAACGTTACGGGTGTGGTGGCGTATACGCGATGAGAAAAAATGCTTACGCCGCACCTGGGCTTTCTTCGCCAGCCACTCTGACAACGGCACAGTGGCATACACGTTAATCCCCTGCTCTTCCAGTTGTTCGGGGGATTCAATGCCCCGGCGCAGCAACGTTCGCATCAGCACCAGCCCGGTGGAGAAAAACAGACCAAGCAGCAGACCTAACACCACAATCAGCGCCCTTTTCGGCTGAATAGGATCCGGCTGCGTCATCGCCGAGTCAATGATACGCACGTGACCAATGGCGCTCGAACGGGCAATGCTCAGTTCCTGCTGACGGTTAAGCAGTTGCAGATACACAATGCGGCCGGACTCCACGTCCCGGCTGAGGCGCAGCACCTCCTGCTGCGTCTGCGGCATCGCCGACACGCGTTTGTTGAGACGCGTTTTCTCCTGTTCAAGCGTCTGACGCTTTTCCAGCAGTGCGCGGTAGGTCGGGTGATCTTTCTTATAAAGCTGAGAAATCTCCGCTTCGCGGAAAGTCAGTTCGTTCAACTGGTTATCCACGTTGACGATCTGCTCAAGCACACTTTTTGCTTCGAGGTTAAGGTCGACTGAATCCTGCTGTTTACGGTAGGCGTTAAGTTTGCTCTCCGCCTGATCCAGTTCGTTGCGCACCTGTGGTAGTTGCGCCTGCAGAAACTCCAGGCTCTTTGAATCCTGCGCCGCCTGGCGGGCGATATTCTGTTGCAGATAGTTACCGGCGATGCTGTTAAGAATGCGCACAATATTATCCGGATCATCGCCGGTGATGGTCAGCCCCAGCATGCCGCTGTCTTTGCCCCGCTCTTTCACCGAAAAACGCCGCTGCAGGTCGCTAATCGCTTCCAGCTCGGTCAGTTGCGTCAGCATGAACCCGGTACCCGGCGCGGCCTGAATATCAGACACATTCAGCACGAGATCGCCATAAACAAGCAGTTCACCCACCACGCCCGTGGCGGAGAAATCTTCACCTTCCAGCCGGTAATGCCCACTGTCTTCCACCGTCAGCACAACCTGTTGCGCCCGACCTTCACGGCGTGGGAGGGTCATCCCGCTCAGCGCCAGACGCCCGGGAGCTTCTCCCGTCAATCGCGCCCAGCCACGACCCACCAGCGGGAAATAGCGCTGCGTCACGACGTTGCGCAGGTTCAGATCGTCAATGGTCTTGCCCAGAATCATGCGCGACTGCAACAGTTCGATTTCCGGTGCGGAGTCCGGTGACGCACCGGGAAAATCCTGGCTCAGGCTGTCCAGCAGTGCATTCCCCTGCTTTTGCTCCACCTGCACCAGCGCATCCGCCTGGTAAACTGGCGTGGCAAACAGGGCGTACGCCAGCGCGCACAACGTGAACATGATTGTCACGCCAGCAATCAGTTTCCAGTGATCAAGTAACTCGAAAAACAAGCGAACCAGATCGATCTCATTGTCGCCCGCGGGCGCAGTCTGAGCGTGAAGGTTTTTCGTCGACATAAAACAACAAATCTCGTGTGATTAACTGAGCCGCTTCGCCCATTCCTGAGTGGCCTGCGCCAGCAGACGATAAACATGCTCAAACGCCTCACGGCTTTTGCCGTAAGGATCGGGAATTTTTTGACCGCCCAGCCACTGACCAAAAAGCAGCGTTTTTCCACGTACATCGGGCGCCATGACCGTCACCTGCTCAATATGCGCAGGCTCCATCACCAGGATCAGATCAGCATCGCGCAACATGCCTGCCGTGACTTTGCGAGCAACGTGACCGTCCAGCGACAGTCCATGACCCGCCGCCACCGCCGTGGCAGTCGCGTCTGCCGGTTGCCCGCTCACGCCATAGGTGCCTGCCGATTCCACGCGCATCATCGGTAGCGCCTGTTGCAACAGCCGTTCACCGATGGGCGAGCGACAGAGGTTTCCGGTACACAGCACCAGAATGGAGCGGAATCTTAATTTGGCCATGAGCGGACGTACCGTACGGTTTCCGTCAGATCATGAACACCGGTGATCGTCGGCACCAGCTGAGAAATCACGCGGTTCCAGCGCACGATCGGCGCAGCGGTTACATACACAATGTCGTAAGGCTCCAGCTGGAATTCCGTGCTCAGCACCATCGCGGAGGCATCCTGCGCGTTGAGCTGATAAATACTGGCGATTTTTCCGTCCGGCGATGCCCTTACGGAGCGAATGACAAAAATGCCGGTGGCGTCAGACATGTCCTGCCGCAGGCCGTCGGCATTGCCGAGCGCTTCCGCCAGCGTCATGCCGCTGCGATCCATCTTCAGCGTACTCTGCTTGCCCACTTCACCCATCACAAACACTTTCAGGCTGTCGTTGCGCGGTACGAACAGAATGTCGCCGGGGTACAGCAACCGGTTCTGGGTTAAATCGCCGTGCTGCATGAGCGCATAGAGCGAAATGCGGCTCTCCATGCCGTTATGCGTCAGTACGACATTGCGCCAGTCGGCATTTTCAGTCAGACCGCCCGCCGCGTTTATCGCATCCATAATCGTTAAAGGAATATTGGTAATCGGCTGCTGGCCGGAGTTAGCGACTTCGCCGGTGACGTAGGATTTCTGTGAGCGAAACGCGGCGATGCTGACGTCCACCTGTGGGCTTTCAATCACTGAGTCGAGGCGCGCGGTGATCTCATTTCGCACCTGGATAAGTGTCTTGCCAGCCACTTTCAGGCGGCCCACATAGGGGTAAAAAATGGCGCCATCGGCGTTGACCCAGTTGCCGGTATCGCTGGCGCTGCGGTACTGGCCCGCTGGCGTCGTCAGTTCGGGGTGATCCCAGACCGTGACCATTAAGACATCGCCAATGCCAATGCGATATTCATAGTCCTGCAGGAGTTGGTCGAGTTGCGGGTTGGCGCGGGAGGAGATCGGTGCCGGGCGTAATTGTTCCACAAGGCCAGGGGTCAGCGGATATATATTTACCATCTTATTCAGATCGTAATCTTTGTCCGTAGATTCAACAACATTCTTGCCAGACGTGCTTAATCCCTGCCCTGGAATTACCGTACAACCGCTCAATGCCGCCAGAACGAGCATCAGGACAGGAAATGCAAAAATATATTTTATAACCTTGGGCTTCCTGCTCATTATTTTTCCTTACAATGCGATTTTCGCATTAAACATGCTAATCATAGCCACATTGAGATAATGAAAACGCTATCCCTAAATTTTATTAATGTATTAAAGGCAACAGAGTTTATTGTTTTATCTTTTAAAAACAAAAAGTTATAATTATTTAATAAGTTAAGGGCGAGAGAGGGAAAACAGCAAAATATATTACGCCTCACCCGCATTGATGTAAACACAACTAAGTATTTTTAAGAATGTACTATGGATACTTAATAAAATAAATACATTCTCAAAAACAAAACATGGATATACTGTTATTTAATGAAATATCAGAAAAAAATATCGCAGCAGGATTAATGGATAATATGGCTTCTCATCCACTGGATAATCTGGCGCGATACGCAAGTATAATAAGCACATTTGACCAGGAAAATTGCCTTATTTATTCTAAGATTAATGACGATACCGGGTCAGGCTACCGGTACCTTCCGGTTAAGAATAAAATGAGATAACACCATGGAATTAAAGGATTATTACACTATTCTGGGGGTTAAGCCGACGGACGATCTCAAAACCATCAAGACCGCCTATCGCCGCCTCGCGCGAAAATATCACCCCGATGTCAGTAAAGAAGCCAATGCGGAAGCGCGATTTAAGGATCTCGCTGAAGCCTGGGAAGTGCTGAAAGACGATCAGCGCCGTGCCGAATATGACCAGCTCTGGCAGCACCGCAACGATCCACGCATGAAACGCCAGCAGACGCAGCAGGAAACGCAGTACAGCCAGCAGGAATTTGACGATATTTTCTCATCGATCTTCGGTCAGCACGCCCGCCAGTCACGGCAGTCGCATGCTGCGCGGGGCCATGACGTCGAAATCGAAGTGGCGGTTTTCCTCGAAGAAACGCTGGAAGATCAAACGCGAACCATCAGCTACAAACTGCCGGTGTACAACGCCTTCGGTCTCGTTGAGCAGGAAATCCCCAAAACGCTGAACGTGAAGATCCCGGCGGGTGTCGGCGACGGTCAGCGCATTCGCCTGAAAGGTCAGGGAACGCCCGGTGAGCATGGCGGCCCGAACGGGGATTTGTGGCTGGTGATTCATATCGCGCCGCATCCGCTGTTCGACATCGTCGGTCACAATCTGGAGATTGTCGTGCCGCTGGCGCCCTGGGAAGCGGCGCTCGGTGCAAAAGTCACTATCCCGACGCTGAAAGAGAGCATTTTGCTGACCATTCCACCCGGCAGCCAGGCGGGGCAACGGCTACGTATCAAGGGGAAAGGTCTGGTCAGTAAAAAAGCGACGGGGGATCTGTTCGCGGTGATTAAAATCGTCATGCCACCGAAACCGGATGAGCGGAGCACAGCGCTCTGGCAACAGCTGGCGCAGGCCCAGTCTGCGTTCGATCCGCGCAAAGAGTGGGGTAAAGCATAATGGCTAACGTTACCGTAACCTTCACGGTTACTGAATTTTGTCTGCATACCGGTATTCCGGAAGATGAGCTGAACGAAATCGTCGGGCTGGGGGTGATTGAACCCTGCGAAAGTCAGGATGAGGCATGGCGGTTTGACGATCGTGCCGTGAATATCATGCACCGCGCAGTGCGGCTGCGAAACGAGCTTGAGCTCGACTGGCCGGGTATCGCCGTTGCGCTGGCGCTGCTTGATGAAAATGCGCGGCTGGTGAAAGAGAACCGTCTTCTGCATCATCGGCTGGCGCGTTTTATTATCCACTCCTGATCGATGGCCTCCGCTGAGATATACTTCAGGGAGGCCATTCAATGGGGAGTATCCTCATGAGCACTCAACGTCTCGCGCGCAACTTACGCCTTTCCGGCATCGGCGGGCTTATGCTGCTGTCCCTGCTTGCCATCATTACGCTGCACGCGCACTGGCCGGCGTTTATCCAGTGGTGCCTCAGTACCCAAATCACGCTGCACCGTTATCTGGTGATGTACCTGCTGCAACTGAATAATCATCAGTACAGCGGCGGCCTGTGGCTGCTTACCGGCGCTTTTCTGTATGGCGTGCTGCACGCCATCGGCCCCGGACACGGTAAATTCATCGTCACGACCTATCTCAGCACCAACAAAGAGAGTCAGCTCGCCGCCCGGGTCGTGCCGTTTATTGGCAGCCTGATGCAGGGCGTCAGCGCGATCCTGTTCGTCTTTATTCTGGCGGTGGGGCTTAACCTGGCGTCCGGCGATCTCAGCGAGAGCCGCTGGTACGTTGAGAAAATCAGCGCGGTGATGATTGGCGGTTTTGGCGCCTTCGTGATTTACCAGGCGCTGAAAAGCCTGCAACCACGTAAGTTGACGATCAAAAGCCTGACGCCGGTGCATCAGCATGACGCAGAATGCGGCTGCGGTCATCATGGCGTCGGCGTGGATCTCACCCGGGTCGACTGGAAAACCCGCCTCGGGGTGATCCTGGCGATCGGCGCCCGTCCCTGCAGCGGCGCCATCATGATCCTGCTTTTTTCCAACGCGCTGGGTATTGTCAGTTGGGGCATTGCCGCGGTGATGACCATGTCGCTTGGCACCGCGTTGTCGATCATGGGATTGTCGCTGGCGGTTCGCTACGCCCGAAACCGCACCGTGGCCTTTTTTGGCGCCGATAACGCGCAGCTTCACTGGCTGGTTCCGTTAGTGAAAGTGGCGGGCGGCGTCATTCTGATCCTCTTCGCCACCGTCCTGTTCCTGACCGTGATCCCGATGAGCGCCAACGGCGATTTTATTGCCGCAGGCTGTTAATCCCCCTGAACCTGACGGGTTTGCGTGGTGATCCACGCAGCAAAATCGCGCATCGCGGCAGTTTCCGGCCGCGACTGCAGACGTGTTAACCAGTATCCGCCGAGACTGATTTGCGTACTGAATGGCTGAACAATGCGTTCGGTATTCAGCAGCGCCGTAAACATTCCCGGCGGCGCAATGGCGATCCCCGCGCCAGCCTGTGCCGCTTCCAGCATCGTGACGGAAGAGTCAAACACCATCACCGGGTGAGTGGGTGATGGCGCCCGTTCACCCGCCGCCTGCAACCAGGCACTCCATTCATCACGTCGATAAGAACGCAGCAGGGTGAATTTCAGCACATCCGCCGGATGCTGTAATTCTGCTGCCAGTGCGGGGGAACAGAGCGGCGACAACGGCGCATCGCACAGGAAAATAGCCCCGGTGCCATGCCAGGCGCCGCTGCCAAAGCGGATGGCGTAATCCAGCCCTTCCGCCGCCGGATCGACCCGGTTGTTGTGGGTGGAAAGGTGTAATTCAATGTGCGGGCAGCGGCGGCGAAAGCTTTCCAGCCGGGAAAGCAGAAAGCCCGTCGCGAACGTCCCTACCACACCGACCTTCAGTTTTTCGCGCTGCTGGCTGGCGGCAAAGCGATCCAGCGTATCCGCAATCCTGTCGAAGGAATCATTCAGCACCGGTAACAGATTTTCCCCTTCGGTGGTCAGCATCAGACCGCGCGACACGCGGGCAAACAACTGGCAGTTGAGGTGGGCTTCCAGCGCTTTCACCTGCTGGCTGATGGCCGAATGCGTGACGTTCAGCTCAATGGCCGCGTGAGTAAAACTTAAGTGTCGGGCAGCCGCTTCAAACGCACGCAGGGCATTCAGCGGAATATAGCTTCGGGTCATGGCGTCATCTGTAAGAAAAACTTCAGGCAGATGCTAAATTTAATCGTTTGTCAGCGGTTGTCAAATCCCCCAGACTGAGCGCGTCTCAAGGGCCCGGACACCTCATCGTCTTCACGCTAAGAAAGGAATTCACCCATGCAAAAAATGCTTAACGCCGCGCTGGTTTTTACGGCGCTGACGCTGACCACCACGGCTTTCGCCGCCGGAACTACGCTGACGCCTGCACAAATCAACAACACCGTGGACAAAACCATTGAGCCGCTGCTCAAAGCACAGGCCATTCCGGGCATGGCTGTGGCGGTTATTTATCAGGGGCAACCGTACTACTTCACCTACGGCAAGGCCGACATTAAGCATGATCGCCCGGTCACTCAGGAGACCTTGTTCGAGCTGGGCTCCGTTAGCAAAACTTTCGCTGGTGTGCTGGGTGGCGATGCCATCAGCCGGGGCGAAATCAGCCTCAGCGATCCGGCAACGAAATACTGGCCTGCGCTGACCGGCAGCCAGTGGAAAGGGATCACCCTGCTGCACCTGGCAACCTACACCGCGGGTGGCTTGCCGCTGCAGGTGCCGGACGAGGCAAAAGACGAGGCATCGCTGCTGAATTTTTACCAGCACTGGCAACCCCAATGGGCGCCGGGCACGCGTCGGTTGTATGCGAACTCCAGCATCGGGCTATTCGGCGCACTGGCGGTGAAACCGTCCGGGTTGAGCTATGAGCAGGCGCTGACAGAACGTATTTTCCAGCCGCTGAAACTGACGCATACCTGGGTCAACGTCCCGCCGCGTGAAGAGAAAAATTACGCCTGGGGTTATCGCGACGGGCAACCGGTTCGCCTCACACCTGGCATGCTGATGGCTGAAGCAGTGGGGTTAAAATCCAGCGTGGTGGATATCGCCGCCTGGTTGCAGGCCAATATGGATCCGCAGCGGATCGGCAACCGCACACTGCGCGAGGCGGTCTCGCTCGCCCAGTCACGCTACTGGCGGACTGGCAGTATGTATCAGGGATTAGGCTGGGAAATGCTTAACTGGCCGGTGAAGGCCGATACCGTGATTAACGGCAGTGATAACAAGGTGGCGCTGGCTCCGCTTCCGGCTGTCGCCATTGACCCACCGGCACCGCGCGTCGCCGCCTCGTGGGTGCATAAAACCGGCTCCACCAACGGCTTTGGCGCGTACGTGGCGTTTATTCCGGAGAAACAGCTCGGCATCGTAATGCTGGCAAACAAGGCCTACCCCAATACGGAACGGGTGAAAGCCGGATATGCGATCCTGAACGCGTTGCAGTAAACAGACGAAAAAAAGCCCGAGAATCTCGGGCTTTTGCAGTTATTCGTTTATTACCGGATGCTGCGACACCAGCCGCGACCGTTTTTCCTGGAGGTCAGCGATCTCTTTATCGATATCTTCGATTTTCTGCTCGATGTTATCGTGATGCTCCTGCAGGATCTCTCTTGCTTCCTGAATATCCGATGCCGCAGGGGTCGCGCCTTTCAGCGGACGGTTGGCGGTTTCTTTCATCGTAATCCCGGTAATCAGACCGATGACGGCAATCACCATCAGATAATACGCGGGCATCATCAGGTTCTGCGACGCTTCCACCAGCCACGCGGCGAGAGTTGGCGTCAGACCGGCCACCAGCACCGAAATATTAAACGCAGCCGCCAGCGCACTGTAACGGATATGCGTCGGGAACATCGCAGGCAGCGACGAGGCCATCACCCCGGTAAAGCAGTTCAGCACCACCGCCAGCATCAACAGACCGGCGAAAATCAGGCCAATCACATCGCTGTTAATCAGAATGAAGGCCGGGATCGCCAGCGCGAACAACGCCACGCTACCGATGATAATAAACGGACGACGGCCAAAACGGTCGCTCAACAGCCCCATCACCGGTTGCACGAACAGCATCCCGATCATAATGGCGATGATAATCAGCACGCCGTGATCTTCGGAATAATGCAGGTTGTGCGACAGGTAACTCGGCATATACGTGAGCAGCATGTAGTAGGTCACGTTGGTGGAAATCACCAGACCGATACAGGCCAGCAGGCTGCGCCAGTGCTTCGTGGCAATCTCTTTAAAGGAGACCTTCGGCCCGTCCTGCAGCCCTTCACGATCGCCCTGCTCCAGCTTATCCACATGTTGCTGGAACGCCGGGGTCTCTTCGAGCGCATGGCGCAGATAGAGGCCAATCAGCCCCAGCGGCAGCGCCAGGAAGAACGGAATACGCCAGCCCCACTCAAGGAAGTTCGCCTCGCCGACAATCGTCGAGATGAGCACCACCACGCCTGCGCCCATCACAAAGCCTGCGATCGAACCGAAGTCCAGCCAGCTCCCCATGAAACCGCGCTTGCGGTCCGGCGAATATTCGGCAACAAAAATAGACGCACCGGTATATTCCCCGCCGACCGAAAACCCCTGCGCCATTTTACAGAGCAGCAGCAGGATCGGTGCCCAGATGCCAATGGTGGCGTACGACGGGATCAGCCCAATACAGAAGGTACTCAGGGACATGATGACGATGGTGATCGCCAGGATTTTCTGGCGACCGTATTTGTCACCCAACATGCCGAAAAACAGGCCGCCCAGCGGGCGAATCAGGAAGGGAACGGAGAACGTTGCCAGGGCGGCAATCATCTGTACGCTGGGGTTAGCATCGGGGAAGAAAACTTTACCCAGGGCAAACGCCACAAAACCGTAAACACCAAAATCAAACCATTCCATGGCGTTTCCGAGTGACGCGGCGGTGATCGCTTTACGCAATTTGCCGTCGTCGATAATCGTGACATCCCGAAGCGTGATAGGTTTAACCTTTTTCCTTTTAAGCATTCATATTCCTCGTAAATTTCGCCGTGAGCGCACATCTGAGGGGCAAACAAAAGGGGGTGTTCGCAATCGTGCGGTAGCGGAGCGGCGAAATGCTGTGCTCCTCATTTCAAGCGTAGCAGGTTTGCCTGCACAGGCTGTTCAACCCATGTACAACCGAACCTGTGACGCCTGCTCTGGCAGTCAAAGATAGCGCAGGATAGCTGAAGGACATGGTCAACATCCTGCTCCTGCTTTTTTACCCTACCAGCGTTTAGATTTGTGATCAACTTCACGCATCTAATGACATCGTGTTACGTTGCATTAACAAACGTAAAGCGGTTTACGCCCGGGCTGACAACGCCCGGTTACAGCGGGACGGCCAGCATATCGTCTGTAAACATCTCTTCCAGCATCGCCCCCACCAGACGTTTCGCCGAACAGAGTCGTGGCATGCCTAAGGCGATGGTCTGCCAGGTCTGGGTGATGGACCAGCTGACCGGGTGTTTTTCCGCCGAGCACCAGTTGCCCTGCCAGCCCAGCATCTCCCGGTAATCCATCAGTGACGCCGACGTCGGTGATGCCAGCCACTGGTGGTAAAAATGACGCGTGTCCGGCGAGGCGCTGACGCTCTCCGCCAGATACTGGCTGGCCATGGTCAGTAGATTCTCTTTCAGCAGGGTACGGACTTCGCTGTTCGCCAGGCGACAGGCATCGCCAAAGGCGCCCCAGCGCAACTCTTCGAACGCGATAAAACAGCGGCCCGCCAGCGACCAGCCGTCATAACTGCCTGCATGCCAGCGGGTGAACACCTCGTCACTGTGCTCGCCTGCATGCACCATCAGCCCGCGCTGCGACAACGCGCGCTGCTTATGCCCGGCGCGCTGCAGAAAATGCCCGGCGACAATGCCGTACTGCTCGCGGAGTTCTGCCGGGGCGCGCCCTTTCTCCTGCAGGGAAAAGAGGTACTGACTCATACGCGTGAGCGCCAGGTGACCGGGGTCAAACATCCCCGCCAGTTTTTCCGCCAGCCGCAGCCGGACAGCCGGATTGTCGCCCGACGTCCCGGACACCGCCCACGGTGTCAGTTGCACCTGCG
The DNA here is from genome assembly GCF_001297775.1 of Trabulsiella odontotermitis. Classification (GTDB taxonomy): domain Bacteria; phylum Pseudomonadota; class Gammaproteobacteria; order Enterobacterales; family Enterobacteriaceae; genus Trabulsiella; species Trabulsiella odontotermitis. The sequence continues at coordinate 163,350 of NZ_LIFX01000007.1, forward strand.
ATATCACCTCTTTCAGCAATTGTTCGCGAAAAAGCTGTTGTTGTGGCACCACAGAGCCGGGCCGGGGATTGTCGATGCCCAGCACCAGTTCGACGATAAATTTCGGATGGATGGATTCCAGGTGCCGCCCCGGGCCTTCCAGTAATTGCCTGTTCATGTCTGTTCGACCGCAAAAAGTGTCTGAATATCATCGCGAAGCAGACGCGCATCCTCCTGGATCCACCGCACGGTGGACAGACTCTGCTGCAGCTGGAGGTTAAGCATCATCACCGCGGACTGGTGTTGCTGGCGTAAATTAAGGCTTTCCTGCAAATTCTTTTGCAGCCCGGCGAGGTTCTGCGAAAATCCGGCGAAGAAGGTGGTCATTCCGGCGGTCACCGCCACATCCACCTGCGCGCCCAGCGCCTTCAGGATTTGCTCGCAAAACTGAGAAATATGAAAAATGAGTTTTTGCTTGAGGGCCGGAATATCAATCACGTAGCGCGACTGCGTCATGACATAGTCATCCCATCGCCAGCCAGAATTATTCAGCCAGCGCGAGACCGATTCCCGCATGCCGCCGCGCGGCAGTGCGCTGACCGGCGTATCCTCACGGGCAATCGCATCGGCAAACACCAGCGGAATATTGAAATCCACCAGCCCGGCGCGAAACGGCGGCAGGCTGATTCGCGCGCGAAATCCGGCCTTGCCCAGCTCCTCTTTAATATGCTGTTCGATGGGGCGCAGCGCCTCTTCCAGGGTGCGCGTCAGGCTGATTTCCAGTTGGGTAAAACGCTGCGACAGCTCACGCGTGAGCGTCTGCTGTGTCGTCAGCAATACGTTCTCGCAGCCCTGACGAATTTTACTCAGCAGGCAGTGCGCCTCGCTTTCGGCATTAAGCACCACCTGACCGGTTTCACCGTCGTCTGTCGTGCGCACTTCAACTGTCACGTCGCCGCACAGCGTGCGCAGGTTTTCTTCAGCAAACCAACTGGTGACGCGCTGTAGCGCACTCGCCTGTTGCTCCGCAATAAAATCTTCAACCGCGGACAGCGCCTCAACCACTTCATGATGCACTTCTTCGGTCACGCCGTGCCTGCGCGCTTCAAACTGCGCCATGCTCTCTTCCAGCCCGCTGATATTGTGCTGAAGCTTGTCGAACGCCACCGTCATACCCTGATGACGGAAATCGAGATAGTCCTGCGCCTGCGTCGCATAGTTGAGCAATTTGTGCGACGCGGAGCGCAACGCGAACAGTGACGCATGCGTATGTGCGGCGTGCAGCAGCTTGCGGATGGGTTGTTCAAACAGCGAATCCTCCCACAGCAACTCCGCCGCGTGACGCATTTTTCCGCTCTCCTGCAGATCCTCATTGCTCCAGCGTCGCCCCAGCGCCGCCTCGGCAAAATCCTGCACCCAGCGCTGCTCCTCCGGCGGCGGCAGTCTGCCGAACATGTTCAGCTCATGTCGCGCCCGGTTTGCCAGATACCCCCACATCGACGAGACCGGGAAAATCTGCCCGGGCGTAATGCATCCTTTCATCAGCGTGCCGGAAATCAGCGCCCGCACCTGGTCTTCATCATCGCTGTTACGATCTTTTTGATCGAACTTATTCACCAGCGCATACAGCGGCACCGACTGCCCGACCGCCGCAATCGCCTGCCGCATCTCTTCATCAGAGACCGATTTCAGTTGGGTGTAATCCATCACCGCCAGAACGGCAGACGCACGCGAAAGCTGTTCGTTGAGCATTTTTTGCAGATGCGGTTGCCCGGATTCGTTCGGCCCGGGCGTGTCCAGCAAGGTCAGTTGACCGGGAAAATTCCCCATGCCGGAAAGATGCACAAACTCCACTTCAATCACCGGAATATGTTCAATCGCGGCATATTCGGCGAACGGAAATTCCGCTTCCAGCGCCTGCGAAAGTCGCACCAGATCATTGAGACTTTTCAGGCAGTGAAAGATCGGTTGTGCACCCAGATAATGTTTTTCAAACGCCACGCCATGGGAAATATGATCGAGCAGCGCATTCATGTCTTTATCGAGCTCAAGCTTATCCGCCAGCGCGGTACGATCGATGTGGCTGATTTTATTCTGTAATTCCTGCATTAACCGATCGATAGGTTCAGGATGGGTAAAATGCAGGCCGGGTTCTTTTTGCCCCGGTGTATGGCGAATTAACGTCGGGATCGCCGTCATCGGACGATTACGATTAGGCAAAACCTCAGTGCCGACAATCGCATTAATGGTGGTCGATTTTCCGGCTTTCATGGTACCGACAATTGCCAGTACCATTTCCAGACGGGTGATCTTGCGTAATTCGCTATTGAGTGTCGCCTGCTGGGTGTTAATCCCCTCCTGGCTGAAATGCACGGGACGTGGGGCGTCCTGAGCGTTGTGATTGCCCACGGGCAGGGTTTTTAAACTCTGTAGATGTCGCAGAGCCAGCTGCAGCAAGCGTTCCGCTTCCTGGCTGAGCTCATATATTGTCTGTGTGTACATGGTTAAAGAATTTCCTTAACGCAAATTATATTACTTTTATTTCTCTGAACTTTTAATTGCCAGATATTATTTTTATATTTACTCGTGTTTATAATATTTTGTATTTACGCAGGTGCTCATTAATTTATTATTCTGGCGGTATTTTAGATAAAGCAGAGATTAACAGCGTAGCGCATTTTCTAAAATATTCAGAACATATCGTTATTTATTTTCATATCAGTAACGCGACCTTTCCTTTCTGTTACCGTCGCGTATGTGAAATGGCACCGACAAAAGTGTGGATTTGCGGTATCATGAGGCCTATTTTCGGCGATCTGCCATTTTACGAGGACTTTTTCAATGCAACTTCCACACTGCCCAAAATGCAATTCCGAATATACCTATGAAGACAACGGTATGTACGTCTGCCCGGAATGCGCGCACGAATGGAACGATGCGGAACCCGCTCAGGAGAGCGATGCGCTGATCGTTAAAGATGCGAATGGCAATCTGCTGGCTGACGGCGACAGCGTCACAATTATCAAAGATTTAAAAGTGAAAGGCAGTTCTTCAATGCTGAAAATCGGTACCAAAGTGAAGAATATTCGTCTGGTCGAAGGCGATCACAACATCGACTGTAAAATTGATGGCTTTGGCCCGATGAAACTCAAATCGGAATTTGTGAAGAAGAACTAAATTACTGCCCGGTGGCGCTTCGCTTACCGGGCTGCCCCTGACTACACTTAACGGGCTTCTCTTACCTGAGGTAATGCATATGCCGTTAAGTCCTTACATCTCCTTTGCAGGCAATTGTGCTGAGGCCATTGCCTTCTATCAACAAGCGCTTGGTGCAGAACTGGCGTACAAAATCACCTTCGGCGAAATGCCAAAAGAGGCGCAAAACAGCGAGGATGGCTGTGCGTCGACAATGTCATACCCGGATGACGCTATCGCCCATTCCAACGTCCGCATCGCCGGTAGCGACATCATGATGAGCGACGGCCTCACCCACGACCGGGCGAACTACTCCGGCTTTACGCTGGTCATCGACACCCAGAATACAGAGGAAGGCAAACGCTGGTTCGACAGCCTGGCCCAGCGCGGCAAAATCGAAATGGCCTGGCAGGAGACCTTCTGGGCGCACGGCTTTGGCAAAGTGGTCGATCAATTCGGCGTGCCGTGGATGATCAACGTCCTCAAACAACATTAATTCCCCTGCCTTCCCGCCCCGGGAAGGCGTCTTCAATTCTTCATCCTTCATTAACAGACTTGTCACACTCCAGGCTCACGATGTTGCCACATCCCCTGTTTGCGTATGCGTAAAGGCTCATCCGAACCGCGAGGTATTGACAATGATGCACTTGTCCAGACATCCGACCAGTTACCCGACACGTTATCAGGAAATTGCCGCGAAGCTTGAGCAGGAGCTACGCAATCACTATCGCTGCGGCGACTGGCTGCCTGCCGAACATCAGCTGGCGGCGCGTTTTGAAGTGAACCGCCACACCCTGCGCCGCGCCATCGATCAACTGGTGGAAAAAGGCTGGGTGCAGCGTCGCCAGGGGATCGGCGTGCTGGTGCTGATGCGCCCGTTCGATTACCCGCTTAATTCTCAGGCACGTTTCAGCCAGAACCTGCTCGAGCAGGGCAGTCATCCCACCAGTGAAAAATTGCTGTCTGTGCTACGCCCGGCATCAAACCACGTTGCCGATGCGCTTGGCGTGCAGGAAGGCGACAACGTCATCCACCTGCGCACGCTGCGCCGGGTGAACGGTATCGCCCTGTGCCTTATCGACCACTATTTTTCCGACATGCGCTTCTGGCCTGAACTGCAAACCTTCAACAACGGCTCGCTGCACGACTTTCTGCGCGAACGGCTGAGTGTGTCGCTCAGGCGCACACAGACCCGCATCAGCGCCCGCCGCGCCCAGGCCAAAGAGAGCAGAGTGCTGGAGATCCCCAACCTGGCACCGCTGCTCTGCGTACGCACTCTGAACCACCGTGACGGTGAGGTCAACGCGGCGGAATACTCCGTCAGCCTGACCCGCGCTGACATGATTGAATTCACTATGGAGCACTGAATGCATTTTGATATCGCAACCCGTCAGCGCTGGCTATCAGCACTGTCACACAGCGACCCCGACGCGCTCAGCGCGCGGATGCAGGCGCTGGCGTTGTCGCCCGACTATGAGCTGATCCGCGCCCCGGAAACCGGGCTGGTGCAGATCCAGGCGCGAATGGGCGGCACCGGCGATCGCTTTTTTGCCGGTGACGCCACCCTGACCCGCGCGGTGATCCGCCTCGCGGACGGCACCCTCGGCTACAGCTGGGTGCTCGGGCGCGATAAACCGCACGCGGAACGCTGCGCGGTCATCGACGCCCTGCTGCAATTACAACCCCATTTCCAGACCCTGATGGAAACCCTGATTAGCCCACTGGAGGCAGCGCAGACGGCACAAATCAATGCCCGTCGCGCCGAAGTCGATGCCAGCCGGGTCGACTTCTTTACGCTGGTACGCGGAGACAACGAATGACATTACAGACCGCCTTTACACTTCCGGTGCAGGATGCCCAACACTGTTTTCGTCGCCTGCTGAAAGCGATGAGCGAGCCGGGCGTGATCGTCTCGCTGCATCTGCTCAGGCATGGCTGGCAGCCGCTCAATCTCGCCACCACCAGCGTATTGCTGACCCTGGCGGATAACGATACGCCGGTATGGCTTTCCACGGCGGTGAACAACGATATTGCCCGTCAGAACTTACGTTTTCATACCAACGCGCCGCTGGTGGATCAGCCGCAGCAGGCAATCTTTGCCGTGGCGGATGACGCGCTGAGCGCTGAGCAACTGAACGCAATGAGTGCCGGTAGTGCCGTCGCCCCGGAAACCAGCGCCACATTGATTGTGCAGGTCGCCGGGCTGAGCGGCGGACGCATGCTGCGTCTGACCGGCGCGGGCATCGCCGAAGAACGGATGATCGCCCCTCAGTTGCCGGAGTGCCTGTTGCATGAACTGACTGAGCGCCCGCATCCGTTCCCGCTGGGCGTTGACCTGATCCTCACCTGCGGCGAGCGCCTGCTGGCGATCCCGCGGACCACCCATGTCGAGGTGTGCTGATGTACGTTGCCGTCAAAGGGGGCGAAAAGGCGATAGCCGCCGCCCACAATCTGCAGGAACACCGGCGCCGGGGCGATACCGGGCTGCCTGAACTGAGTGTGGCGCAAATTGAGCAACAGCTTAATCTCGCTGTCGACCGCGTCATGACCGAAGGCGGCATTGCCGATCGCGAACTGGCGGCGCTGGCGCTGAAACAGGCCAGCGGCGATAACGTTGAAGCGATTTTTTTGCTGCGTGCCTACCGCACGACGCTGGCGAAACTGGCGGTCAGCGAGCCGCTGAACACCGCGGAAATGCGCCTCGAACGCCGCATTTCGGCGGTCTACAAAGACGTGCCCGGCGGGCAGTTACTTGGTCCGACCTACGATTACACTCACCGTCTGCTCGACTTTACCCTGCTGGCGAACGGTGAAACGACGGCACTGAACACAGCGGAATCTCCGCTGGAATCCACACCGCACGTCTTCGGCATGCTGGCAAAACAAGGGCTGGCGAAAGCAGAAGCAGACACCGGCGCTACCCCGGATGATATCACCCGTACGCCGCCAGTCTATCCCTGCTCGCGCGCCTCACGCCTGCAACAACTGATGCGCGGCGACGAGGGTTATCTGCTGGCGCTGGCTTACTCCACTCAGCGTGGTTATGGCCGTAACCACCCGTTCGCCGGGGAGATCCGCAGCGGCCACGTTGATATTGAAATTGTGCCGGAAGAGCTGGGATTTGCCGTTAACGTCGGCGAACTGTTGATGACCGAGTGTGAAATGGTGAACGGCTTTGTCGCCCCGGACGCGGAGCCGCCGCACTTCACCCGCGGCTACGGGCTGACCTTCGGCATGAGCGAGCGTAAAGCGATGGCGATGGCGCTGATGGATCGTGCATTGCAGGCCCCGGACTACGACGAAACCATCGCTGGCCCGGCGCAGGATGAAGAATTCGTGCTGGCCCATGCGGATAACGTTGAAGCGGCCGGTTTTGTTTCACATCTCAAGCTGCCGCACTACGTTGATTTCCAGGCGGAACTGGAACTGTTGAAACGTTTGCAACGGGAGAACTGCCGTGGCTAACCCACTGACCGGCTACAACTTTGCCTACCTCGACGAACAAACCAAACGCATGATCCGCCGCGCTATTCTCAAGGCGGTGGCGATCCCCGGCTATCAGGTACCGTTCGGCGGCCGTGAAATGCCGATGCCCTACGGCTGGGGAACCGGTGGGATCCAGCTTACCGCCAGCGTTATTGGCGAAAACGACGTGCTGAAAGTGATCGACCAGGGCGCTGACGACACCACCAACGCCGTCTCCATCCGCAATTTCTTTAAACGGGTTACCGGCGTCGACACCACCGAACGTACCGACGAGGCGACGCTGATCCAGACCCGTCACCGGATCCCCGAAACGCCGCTGGTGGAAGATCAGATCCTGATCTTCCAGGTGCCGATCCCGGAACCGCTGCGCTTCATCGAACCGCGCGAAACCGAGACCCGTACCATGCACGCGCTGGAAGAGTACGGCGTGATGCAGGTGAAACTGTATGAAGACATCGCCCGTTTCGGCCATATCGCCACCACCTACGCCTACCCGGTGAAGGTCAATGGCCGCTATGTGATGGATCCATCGCCAATCCCGAAATTCGATAATCCGAAAATGGACATGATGCCCGCCCTGCAGCTGTTTGGCGCCGGTCGCGAAAAACGCATTTACGCGGTACCGCCGTTCACCCGCGTTGAGAGTCTCGATTTCGACGATCACCCGTTTACCGTGCAGGCGTGGGATGAACCCTGCGCCATCTGCGGCTCACGCCACAGCTACCTTGATGAAGTGGTGCTGGATGACACCGGCAAACGGATGTTTGTCTGTTCCGACACCGACTACTGCCGCCAACAAAGTGAGGCGTTACGCAAATGAGCCAACCGCTGCTTTCAGTCAACAACCTGACCCACCTGTACGCGCCGGGCAAAGGCTTCAGCGACGTGTCATTCGAACTGTGGCCGGGCGAAGTGCTGGGTATCGTCGGCGAGTCCGGCTCCGGCAAAACCACGCTGCTGAAATCCATTTCTGCCCGTCTGACACCGCAGCAGGGGGACGTGGTTTATCAGTCGCAATCGCTGTATGGCATGAGCGAAGCGGAACGCCGCCGCCTGTTACGCACCGAGTGGGGCGTGGTGCATCAGCATCCGATGGACGGCCTGCGCCGCCAGGTCTCCGCGGGCGGCAACATCGGCGAACGCCTGATGGCCACCGGCGCGCGTCACTACGGCAATATTCGCGCGACAGCACAGCAATGGCTCGAAGAGGTGGAGATCCCCGCTTCGCGCATCGACGACCTGCCGACGACGTTCTCCGGCGGTATGCAGCAGCGACTGCAAATCGCCCGCAACCTGGTCACCCATCCGAAACTGGTGTTTATGGACGAGCCCTCTGGTGGGCTGGACGTTTCCGTGCAGGCGCGTCTGCTCGATTTGCTGCGCGGGCTGGTGGTGGAACTGAACCTGGCAGTGGTGATTGTCACCCACGATCTCGGCGTCGCCCGCCTGCTGGCTGACCGCCTGATGGTGATGAAAGAAGGTCAGGTGGTGGAAAGTGGATTGACCGACCGCGTGCTGGACGATCCGCATCATCCCTATACCCAATTGCTGGTGTCATCGGTATTGCAGAATTAATGATGTTGCTGTTGCCGGGTGGCGCTCCGCTTACCCGGCCTACGAACAGCACACCTTTGTAGGCCGGATAAGGCGAAGCCGCCATCCGGCAATCGAACCACGAGGCCAACATGATCCGCGTAGAAAACGTGAGTAAGACCTTTGTGCTCCACCAGCAAAACGGCATTCGTCTGCCGGTGCTCGATAACGCCTCGCTGACCGTCAGCGCAGGCGAGTGCGTGGTGCTGCACGGCCATTCCGGCAGCGGTAAATCCACACTGCTGCGTTCCCTTTATGCCAACTATCTGCCCGACGACGGCCACATTCACGTGAAGCACGGCGACGAGTGGGTTGATCTGGTGACGGCGCCCGCGCGAAAAGTGGTGGAAGTCCGTAAATCCACCATCGGCTGGGTCAGCCAGTTTTTACGGGTGATCCCGCGCATTTCCGCGCTGGACGTGGTGATGCAGCCGCTGATCAACCTCGGCGTGCCGCGCGACGAATGCGCCGCCAAAGCCGCCCGCCTGCTGACGCGCCTCAACGTGCCGGAGCGCCTGTGGTATCTGGCGCCATCGACGTTTTCCGGCGGCGAACAACAGCGCGTGAATATTGCCCGCGGCTTTATCGTCGATTACCCGATTCTGCTGCTCGACGAACCCACGGCGTCACTGGATACAAAGAACAGTGCGGCAGTCGTTGAGCTCATCACCGAAGCGAAAGCGCGTGGGGCCGCGATTGTCGGTATTTTCCATGACGAAACGGTGCGTAACCACGTCGCCGATCGTCTCCATCCGATGAGTACAACATCATGATTATCAATAACGTAAAGTTAGTGCTGGAAGATGAAGTTGTTCATGGTTCTGTCGACGTCAGGGATGGCATGATTCGCGCGTTTGCGCAGACCCAGAGCGGCCTGCCGGAAGCGATGGATGGTGAAGGCGGCTGGCTGTTGCCAGGCCTGATAGAGCTGCATACCGACAATCTGGATAAATTTTTTACGCCGCGTCCGAAAGTGGACTGGCCTGCCCATTCCGCGATGAGCAGCCATGATGCGCTGATGGTCTCCAGCGGGATCACCACGGTGCTGGATGCGGTCGCGATTGGCGACGTGCGCGACGGTGGCGATCGGCTGGAAAATCTCGAAAAGATGATCAACGCCGTCGAAGAGACACAAAAACGCGGCTTAAATCGCGCCGAACATCGCCTGCATTTGCGCTGCGAGCTGCCACATCACACCACCCTGCCGCTGTTTGAAAAACTGGTTGATCGTGAGCCGGTGACGCTGGTGTCGTTGATGGATCACTCACCAGGACAGCGCCAGTTCGCCAATATTGAGAAGTATCGCGAGTATTATCAGGGCAAATACCAGCTGACCAACGAACAGATGGCGCATTACGAAGAAGAGCAATTGCAACTGGCCGCCCGCTGGTCGCAGCCCAACCGTGAAGCCATCGCCGCGCATTGTCGCCAACGGGGGATTTCCCTGGCGAGCCATGACGACGCCACCCGCGATCATGTCGTGGAATCGCATCAGATTGGCAGCGTGATCGCCGAATTTCCCACCACGTTTGAAGCGGCAGAAGCGTCGCGACAGCATGGAATGAACGTGCTGATGGGCGCGCCGAATATCGTGCGCGGCGGTTCGCACTCCGGCAACGTCGCGGCACACCAGCTGGCCTCACTCGGTCTGCTGGATATCCTGTCGTCCGATTACTATCCGGCAAGCTTGCTGGATGCGGCCTTTCGCGTGGCGGACGATCACGACAACGCCTTCACGCTGCCGCAGGCCATCCGCCTGGTGACCAAAAACCCGGCACAGTCGCTGAACCTGCATGATCGCGGCGTGATTGGCGAAGGTAAACGCGCCGACCTGGTGCTGGCGCACCGCAAAAGCGAACACATCCACATCGATCATGTCTGGCGTCAGGGCAAGAGGGTTTATTGATGGCGGGAAAGCTGGTCTGGTTAGTGGGGCCGTCTGGCTCCGGTAAAGACAGTCTGCTGGAAGCACTGCGCGTACTGGAACATCCGCGCATTCTGGTGGCGCATCGCTACATCACCCGGCCCTGGAATGCGGGCAGCGAAAACCATGTGGCGCTGAGTGAACAGGAGTTTTTTACCCGCGCCGCACAGCAGTTGTTTGCCCTGAGCTGGCACGCCAACAACTTTTACTATGGCGTCGGCGTGGAAATTGACGTCTGGCTGCATGCCGGGTTTGACGTGGTGGTGAACGGATCGCGGGCGCATCTTCCGCAGGCGAAAGCGCGCTATGGCACAGCGCTGCTGCCCGTCTGCCTGCATGTGTCGCCTGAAGTGCTGCGCGAGCGGCTTGAGCTTCGTGGCCGCGAGAACGCCAAAGAGATCGACCAGCGTCTGGCACGGGCGGCGCGCTACACGCCGGATGACTGCCATATGCTGAATAACAACGGAAGTCTGCTACAGTCAGTGGAGACGTTTTTATCCCTGATCCGCCAACCCGTTGCGTCACAAGAGAACCCTCATGCCTGCCTGTAACCTGATGCAAGGTACACGCTGTAAGGAGGAATGATGAGTCTGATTCTTCGCTTAACCGGCACCGGAGGCGCGCAGTTGGTTCCGGTCTTCGGCTGCGATTGCGCCGCCTGCCGCCGCGCCCGCCAGTATCCTCAACATCGTCGCCGTCCGTGCAGCGGCGTGGTGAGCTACAACGATGCCGTCACCCTGCTCGATGCCGGGATCCCCGACATAATGGAACATCACCCCGCTGGCAGCTTTCATCAGTTTTTACTTACCCATTACCATATGGATCATGTTCAGGGGTTGTTCCCGCTGCGCTGGGGGATTGACGAACCCATTCCCGTCTACGGGCCGCCGGATGAAGAGGGTTGTGACGATCTGTTTAAACACCCGGGGATCCTGGATTTCAGCCACACCGTGGAGCCGTTCGTGGTGTTTGACCTGCAGGGACTCCAGGTCACACCGCTGCCGCTCATCCATTCAAAACTGACCTTCGGCTATCTGCTGGAGTCTGCGCACAGCCGCGTCGCCTGGCTGACCGACACCGCCGGGCTGCCCGACAAAACGCTGACGTTTCTGCGCAATAATCATCCGCAGGTGATGGTGATTGACTGCAGTCACGAGCCGCGCGACGAAACGCCGCGCAACCATAACGATCTCAATACGGTTATCTCGATCAAGGAAGAAACGGGTTGCCCGCGGGTGATCCTGACGCATATCAGCCATCGTTTCGATGTGTGGATGATGGACAATCCACTCCCGGAAGGGATAGAAGCAGGGTTCGACGGCATGGAGATTATGCTGGATTAACGAGCGTAATCATCCTCAAAACGGCGTTCCTCATCTTCCAGCTGGCGCCGCTCCTGATCGAGCTGGCGCTGGCGGTCATCGAGTTGGCGACGCCGGTCTTCGAACTGCCGACGACGATCGTCATATTGTCGGCGACGATCGTCGCTCATCTGCTGTTCCCAGCCCTGATCACGGTCATCGTCATAGTCCCGGTTGTTGTCGGGTTTCCAGGCATCATTAATCGCCTGCTGAATATTACCGATCGCGTCGTCAATCACATCCGCGTGAGCCAGTGGGCTGCTCAATGAGAGCAGGCTGAACAGAATCGCTGCTACATGCTGTTTCATAAGGTTAATCTCGATGCCGGGCTGATCTCACGGTAGTGAATCGCCAGCAGCACGTGTAGTGGAGGATTCTCAAAACCATCAGCCCCCGGCGATTATCACTTTGTCAGCCCGCGTTATCATTTCGAGAAACGTCGCCACCGCCAGCCATTTCGACACGTCAAATCTGACGAGAATCTGCTTTTCGTCATGACATCGCCCAATACTCGCCCGTAATATCAGGGGATACCCACAATAAAAACATGGCATAGAAGATGCATAATCAGTGTGAAAGCGCGAGAGCGTAAATTGATTAACTGGAGCGAGACCGATGAAAAAAGTCGTCACGGTTTGCCCGTACTGCGCATCAGGTTGCAAAATCAATCTGGTGGTGGATAACGGCAAAATCGTCAGGGCTGAGGCAGCGCAGGGGAAAACCAACCAGGGTACGCTTTGTCTGAAAGGGTATTACGGTTGGGATTTCATTAACGATACGCAAATCCTCACCCCCCGTCTGAAATCCCCCATGATTCGCCGGCAGCGCGGCGGCAAACTGGAGTCTGTCTCCTGGAACGAAGCGCTGGATTACGTCGCCACCCGTCTGAGCGCCATCAAAGAAAAGTACGGCCCGGACGCCATCCAGACGACAGGCTCTTCACGCGGAACGGGTAATGAAACTAACTATGTGATGCAAAAATTTGCACGCGCCGTTATTGGTACCAATAACGTCGACTGCTGCGCTCGCGTCTGACACGGCCCTTCGGTTGCAGGTCTGCACCAGTCGGTCGGTAATGGCGCCATGAGTAATGCCATCACAGAGATTGATAACACCGATCTCGTGTTTATCTTCGGGTACAACCCGGCAGATTCACACCCTATTGTGGCGAATCACGTGATTAACGCCAAACGCAATGGGGCGAAAATTATCGTCTGCGATCCGCGCAAAATTGAAACCGCGCGTATTGCGGATATGCACGTCGCGTTAAAAAACGGCTCGAACATCGCGCTGCTTAACGCCATGGGGCATGTCATCATTGAAGAAAATCTGTACGACAACGCGTTCGTCGCGGCCCGTACGGAAGGCTTTGAAGAGTATCGTAAAATCGTCGAAGGCTATACGCCAGAGTCGGTTGAAGAGATCACCGGCGTCAGCGCGCAACAGATTCGTCAGTGCGCGAGAATGTACGCCACCGCGAAATCCGCGGCGATCCTGTGGGGGATGGGCGTTACGCAGTTCTATCAGGGTGTGGAAACCGTCCGTTCACTGACCAGCCTCGCGATGTTAACCGGCAACCTCGGTAAGCCGAGCGTTGGTGTTAACCCGGTTCGTGGTCAGAACAACGTTCAGGGCGCCTGTGATATGGGCGCATTGCCGGATACCTTCCCGGGCTATCAGTTTGTCAAAGAGGAAAAACATCGCGAGAAGTTCGCCAAAGCGTGGGGCGTGGAAAGTCTGCCTGCCCACACCGGTTATCGCATCAGCGAGCTGCCGCACCGCGCGGCGCATGGCGAAGTGCGTGCGGCGTACATCATGGGCGAAGATCCGCTGCAAACCGATGCCGAGCTCTCTGCTGTTCGCAAAGGGTTTGAGGATCTGGAGCTGGTGATCGTGCAGGACATCTTTATGACCAAAACCGCCGCGGCGGCAGACGTCATCCTGCCTTCCACCTCCTGGGGCGAGCACGAAGGGGTTTACACGGCGGCGGATCGCGGCTTCCAGCGCTTCTTTAAAGCCGTTGAGCCGAAATGGGATCTGAAAACGGACTGGCAAATCATCAGCGAAATCGCCACACGCATGGGTTACCCGATGCACTACAACAACACCCAGGAGATCTGGGACGAGTTGCGGCATCTCTGCCCGGACTTCTTTGGCGCAACCTATGAGAAAATGGGCGAACTGGGTTATATCCAGTGGCCATGCCGCGATGAGTCAGATGCCGATCAGGGTACCTCGTATCTCTTTAAAGAGAAATTCGATACCGATAACGGGCTGGCGAAATTCTTCACCTGCGACTGGGTGGCGCCCATCGATAAACTCACTGATGAGTATCCGATGGTGCTCTCCACTGTACGTGAAGTGGGCCACTACTCCTGTCGTTCGATGACCGGCAACTGTGCCGCACTGGCGGCGCTGGCAGATGAGCCCGGCTATGCACAAATCAATACCACCGACGCCGAGCGTCTGGGCATTGAAGATGAAGCGCTGGTATGGGTGAACTCCCGGAAAGGCAAAATCATTACCCGTGCGAAAGTCAGCGACCGCCCGAACAAAGGTGCGGTTTACATGACCTATCAGTGGTGGATTGGCGCCTGTAATGAACTGGTGACGGAAAATCTGAGCCCGATAACCAAAACGCCGGAGTATAAATACTGTGCTGTTCGCGTTGAACCTATTGCTGATCAACGCGCTGCGGAACAGTATGTGATCGACGAATATAATAAATTGAAATCCCGCTTGCGTGAAACTGCAATGGGTTGAATTAATTATTTTCGCTAATAATAAGGGGTGAATTAATTCACCCCTTTTTTATATTCAAATTATGCGATCCTGATTCCAGAGAAATGTAATTTTTTCTTAAAGGAATTACATCTTTGCTTCGTGAAAATCAGCGGTATTATTCAGGTCGGGTGCTTAAGGCTTTCTGTCTTAAGCATTAGTGAGGGACAGAAAGCAGTAAGCCCCGGGAAGATGTTTCCATCCACCCGAGGCTATCCCTCATACCCACGCAAGGATGAGGGTAGCCTCTTACTTCACGCATTGCAAGGAGTAAAAGGCATGACGCCATTTAAATACCTGTTAGGCATTTTGTTAATAATCTGTCTGACAATCCTGATTTTCTCCTTAATTAATCGCGGTTCTCTTTGCGAATTAACGATAAGGAACGGACATCAGGAGGTGGCGGCAAAATTAGCCTGTCATAAAGGTTAGTCCACAGGCGGGGAAACCCGCCTGGCTTGCGGAGGGTCAGAGGTCTTAATGCACCCGTTTTATTTTTCCTGCCAGCCAATTATACTGCGGACTCTGTACTCTGAAGATAACTAAAAATGAAATACCTCTATTTATTACTTTTCTTGTTTGTATTCTCATTACATGCAAACGACATTGGCAGCCAGTTTCAGCAGCAGGCGCAGGCGGGTGATCCGCACGCACAGTACCTTCTCGCCGACACGTACTACAGTTCCGGCGATGAGCAGAAGGCGCACTACTGGGCTGAAAAGGCGGCGGAAAACGGTAATGCCGATGCCATTGCGTTGCTGGCGCAAATGTCGTTGAAAAAGAATATCGCGGCGGCGAAAACGCTGGCTGAACAGGCAAGCGTTGCTGGCAGTAAAATCGGCGATATCATCCTCGCCCGCGTTCTGGTTAACAGCGAGGCGGGCACGCCAGACTATCCGCGGGCGGTTAAGCTCCTGGAGAATGCCGCGCAGAATATCGAAAGCGATGCCGCTGTCGATGCGCAAATGTTGCTGGGTCTCATTTATGCCAACGGCGGTCCGATGCCCGAGGACGACGTCAAAGCCGCCTGGTACTTCAAACGTAGCTCTACCCTGTCGCGTACCGGCTATGCCGAATACTGGGCGGGGATGATGTTCCTGCAGGGGGAAAAAGGATTTATCACGCCGAACAAACAGAAAGCGCTTCAGTGGCTCAACCTGAGCTGTATGGAGGGGTTTGATACCGGTTGTGAGGAGTTTGATCGGCTGAGCTACGAATAACCGCCTCAGTCGTTGACAGGCCGGGTGCGCATTCGCGTCACCCGGCAGACCGTGTTAAGGATTTGCGGTTTTATCAAATTTGCCCAGCACCTCGCGCTCGTAAGCCAGTGCTTTTTTGCGGTCAAATTTGTGCTCCCATTTGGCAATAACCAGTACCGCCAGCGCGTTACCGACCACGTTCAGCGCCGTACGCGCCATGTCGAGAATACGGTCAACCCCGGCGATAAACGCCAGACCTTCCAGCGGGATCCCAACGCTGCCCAGCGTCGCCAGCAGCACCACAAAGGAAACGCCCGGAACACCGGCAATCCCTTTCGACGTCACCATCAGCGTCAGCACCAGAATGATCTCCTGACCCAACGACAGATCGATACCGTACAACTGCGCAATAAAGATAGCCGCGATGCTCTGGTAAAGCGTGGAGCCATCAAGGTTAAAGGAGTAGCCGGTCGGCACCACAAAGCTGGTAATCGACGCGGGCGCGCCGTAGGCTTCCATTTTCTCGATAATGCGCGGCAGCACGCTCTCGGAACTGGCGGTAGAGTAAGCCAGAATCAGCTCTTCTTTCAGGATGCGGATCAGCGTCCAGATACTCAGGCCGCAAATGCGCGCCACCAGCCCCAGCACAACCAGCGCGAAGAACAGGATCGCGACGTAAACCAGCACCACCAGTTTGGCGAGCGGCCACAGCGAGGCGAAACCGAAGTTCGCCACCGTCACCGAAATCAGCGCGAACACCCCAACCGGCGCGTAACGCATCACCATGTGCGTCACTTTGAACATCGTTTCAGAGATCGCGCGGAACACCGTCACCAGCGGTTCACGGTGTGACGACGGCAGTGACGACAGTCCCAGACCAAACAGCACCGAGAAGAAGATCACCGGCAGCATGTCGCCCTTCGCCATTGAGGCGAAAATGTTGGTCGGCACCAGCGACAGCAGCGTACCCATCAGGCCATGCGCGTGGCTCTGCACGTCCGCCGTCGTACTCTGGTATTTCGAAATATCCACGGTCGCCAGTTGCGACATATCAATGCCCGCGCCAGGCTGGAAAACGTTCGCCAGCGTAATGCCAAGTACGATGGCAACGGTTGTGATCACTTCGAAATAGAGAATGGTTTTCGCGCCAATACGCCCGAGTTGCTTCGCATCACCCACGCCCGCAATCCCGACCACCAGCGTCGAAATCACGATCGGTACCACAATCATTTTGATCAGATGGATGAAGATATCACCGGCCGGAGATAACAGGTTCGTGATCAGCCACTCGCGGCTGTCACTTTGGTAATGCAGATAGCTGCCCAGCAGAATGCCCAGCACCAGCGCCAGCAAAATTTGCCAGGCCAGGCTGACTTTTGTTGTTTTCATGACTACAGACTTCCTCAATGAGAGATGTCATTCCTTTAATGAATGACACCTGCTGAAAGGGGTATGAATTGTGTTGCGTTTGTTAGTGGGGTTTTTTAACGCGCGATATCAGTATCATTTGCATGGCATGCTGCGCAACCCTTTCAGAATGGGGCTTTTGTCTGCTGAAGTGCATAAACGTGCGAGTTTATTTCATTTAGATTGCATAAGTTTTTGTTATAAAAAACTTTTTAAATTCACCATTTCTATAAATTCATATCCGCAATTATTTCCTGTCTAAGATTCATTTGATGCATTTTCATACAATTCACTGATTGCGTGATCCGTCGCGCAAATAATAAACAAAAGTGATAGATCCTCCTTCAATTAACGTTTATTTGACATATTATTAACATCTTACAAGGAGAAAAAAAGCCATGAGCCAAATACATAAACACGCGATTCCCGCCAGCATTGCGGACAACTGCCTGATTAACCCGGAACAGTACAAGGAGAAGTATGCGCAGTCTGTGACTGACCCGGATGCCTTCTGGCGTGAGCAGGGAAAAATCATTGACTGGATCACGCCGTATCAGAAGGTCAAGAACACCTCTTTTGCGCCAGGTAACGTCTCGATCAAATGGTACGAAGACGGCACGCTGAACCTGGCGGCAAACTGCCTCGACCGCCACCTGGCCAGACGCGGCGATCAGACAGCCATCATCTGGGAAGGTGATGATGCCACGCAGAGCAAACATATTACCTATCGCGAACTGCATCGCGATGTCTGCCGTTTTGCCAACGTCCTGCTGGATCTGGGCGTCAAAAAAGGCGACGTGGTTGCTATTTATATGCCGATGGTGCCTGAAGCCGCGGTGGCGATGCTGGCCTGCGCGCGTATTGGCGCCATCCACTCGGTGATCTTTGGCGGCTTCTCACCGGAAGCGGTCGCCGGGCGTATCGTCGATTCTAACTCCCGTCTGGTGATCACTGCCGACGAAGGCGTTCGCGCCGGACGCGGTATCCCGCTGAAGAAAAACGTCGACGACGCGCTGAAAAACCCGAACGTAAAAAGCGTTGAACACGTTGTGGTGCTGAAACGCACCGGGGGAAACATCGACTGGGAAGCAGGCCGTGACCTGTGGTGGAGCGACCTTATCGACAAGGCGAGCGAGGAAAACACGCCAGTTGAGCTGAACGCCGAAGATCCGCTGTTTATCCTCTATACCTCAGGCTCCACCGGGAAACCAAAAGGCGTGCTGCACACCACCGGCGGTTATCTGGTGTATGCCGCGACCACCTTTCAGTACGTGTTTGATTACCACCCGGGCGAAATCTACTGGTGTACCGCGGACGTGGGCTGGGTGACGGGGCACAGCTATCTGCTGTACGGACCGCTGGCCTGCGGCGCCACCACGCTGATGTTTGAAGGGGTGCCAAACTGGCCGACCCCGGCGCGCATGTGTCAGGTGGTGGACAAACATAAGGTCAACATTCTCTATACCGCGCCGACGGCGATCCGTGCGCTGATGGCGGAAGGAGATAAAGCCATTGAAGGGACTGACCGTTCCTCCCTGCGCATTCTCGGTTCTGTGGGCGAGCCGATTAACCCGGAAGCCTGGGAGTGGTACTGGAAGAAAATCGGCAATGAGAAGTGCCCGGTGATGGATACCTGGTGGCAGACCGAAACGGGCGGTTTCATGATCACCCCGCTGCCTGGCGCTATTGAACTGAAAGCCGGTTCCGCCACGCGTCCCTTCTTCGGCGTAAAACCGGTACTGGTCGATAACGAAGGCCATCCGCTGGAAGGCGCGACCGAGGGGAATCTGGCGATCGCCGACTCCTGGCCTGGTCAGGCGCGTACGCTGTTTGGCGATCATGATCGCTTCGAGCAGACCTATTTCTCGACCTTCAAAAATATGTATTTCAGCGGTGACGGCGCGCGCCGCGATGAAGATGGTTACTACTGGATCACCGGCCGAGTCGATGACGTGCTGAACGTTTCCGGTCACCGTCTGGGTACGGCAGAAATTGAATCCGCGCTGGTGTCACACCCGAAAATTGCGGAAGCGGCCGTTGTCGGGATCCCGCACAACATCAAAGGCCAGGCCATTTACGCCTATGTAACGCTTAACCATGGAGAAGAACCGACGCCAGAACTGTACGCCGAAGTGCGTAACTGGGTGCGTAAAGAGATTGGGCCGCTGGCGACGCCGGACGTGCTCCACTGGACTGACTCCTTGCCGAAAACGCGTTCCGGCAAAATCATGCGCCGTATTCTGCGCAAAATCGCGGCTGGCGATACCAGCAATCTCGGTGATACCTCGACCCTGGCCGATCCGGGCGTAGTCGAAAAACTGCTCGAAGAGAAGCAGGCCATCACTATGCCTTCCTGATGCCCCACCTGACCCTCTCCCTGCAAGGGAGAGGGGAATAAAGCAAAAGCCCTATCTACCTCTGGAGACTCTGTGATGAATAACGATATTTGTCAGCAGATAGAGAGCAGTGCGCATTACAGGGAGTTGGTTGAAAAACGGCAACGGTTTGCCTTCGTGCTTTCCATCATCATGCTGATTATTTACGTCAGTTTTATTTTGCTGATTGCCTTCGCGCCTGGCTGGCTGGGCACCCCGCTTCACGCCGGAACCAGCGTAACGCGCGGTATTCCTATCGGGATTGGCGTCATCGTGATTTCCTTCGTACTGACCGGTGTTTATGTCTGGCGGGCGAACGGGGAGTTTGACCGTCTGAATAAAGCTGTAATGCACGAGGTGAAAGTATCATGAAGAAAGTCCTGACGGCGCTTGCCGCCACGCTTCCTTTGGCAGCAAATGCCGCCGACGCCATTACCGGCGCGGTTCAACGCCAGCCCACCAACTGGCAGGCCATCGTCATGTTTTTGATCTTCGTGGCGCTGACGCTGTACATCACGTACTGGGCCTCCAAACGTGTGCGCTCTCGCCGCGATTATTACACCGCGGGCGGCAATATCACCGGTTTCCAGAACGGTCTGGCGATTGCCGGCGACTTCATGTCAGCCGCCTCGTTCCTCGGGATCTCCGCGCTGGTTTACACCTCCGGGTATGACGGGCTTATCTATTCGCTCGGCTTCCTGGTCGGCTGGCCCATCATTCTGTTCCTGATCGCCGAACGCCTGCGTAACCTCGGCCGTTATACCTTTGCGGACGTGGCCTCCTATCGCCTGAAACAAGGCCCGATCCGCACCCTCTCCGCCTGCGGTTCGCTGGTTGTTGTCGCCCTGTATCTGATTGCTCAGATGGTCGGCGCGGGCAAACTTATCGAGCTGTTGTTTGGCCTCAACTACCACGTCGCCGTGGTGCTGGTCGGCGTGCTGATGGTGATGTACGTCCTGTTCGGCGGCATGCTCGCCACCACCTGGGTGCAAATCATCAAAGCGGTACTGCTGTTGTTTGGCGCCAGCTTTATGGCCTTCATGGTGATGAAACACGTCGGCTTCAGCTTCAACAACCTGTTCAGTGAAGCGATGGCAGTTCACCCGAAAGGCGCGGCCATTATGAGCCCCGGCGGACTGGTGAAAGATCCCATCTCCGCGCTGTCGCTCGGACTGGGTCTGATGTTTGGTACTGCGGGTCTGCCGCATATCCTGATGCGTTTCTTTACCGTCAGCGATGCCCGCGAAGCGCGCAAGAGCGTCTTCTACGCCACTGGTTTTATGGGTTATTTCTACATTCTGACCTTTATCATCGGTTTCGGCGCCATCATGCTGGTTGGGGCTAACCCGGCGTTTAAAGATGCGGCGGGCGCGTTGATTGGCGGCAACAACATGGCGGCCGTTCATCTGGCTGATGCGGTCGGCGGGAACCTGTTCCTTGGCTTTATCTCTGCGGTGGCGTTCGCCACCATCCTGGCGGTGGTCGCCGGGTTAACACTGGCGGGCGCATCGGCGGTCTCCCATGACCTGTACGCCAACGTGATCCGCAAAGGCGCGACCGAACGTCAGGAACTGAAGGTCTCCAAAATCACCGTTCTGGTGCTGGGCATTGTGGCTATCCTGCTGGGGATTTTGTTTGAGAATCAGAACATCGCCTTCATGGTCGGCCTGGCGTTTTCCATCGCCGCCAGCTGTAACTTCCCGATCATTCTGCTCTCCATGTACTGGTCGAAGCTGACCACCCGTGGCGCAATGATTGGCGGCTGGCTGGGTCTGTTGACCGCCGTGGTGCTGATGATCCTCGGCCCGACGATTTGGGTGCAGATCCTCGGCCACGAGAAAGCCATTTTCCCGTATGAGTATCCGGCGCTGTTCTCAATAGCGATTGCCTTTATCGGCATCTGGTTCTTCTCTGCGACTGATAACTCCGCCGAGGGCGCCCGTGAACGCGAGCAGTTCCGTGCGCAGTTTATTCGTTCGCAGACCGGGCTGGGTATCGAGCAGGGTCACGCGCACTAAGTATGGTTCCCCGGCCTGCTGGCCGGGGAATGTCAGAATAACAACCAGCCCACCAGCGGTGCTGTCAGCACCATCGCCACGCCGGAAAGCATCATCACCAGGCTCGCCACCACCCCTTCCTGCTGCCCCAGTTCATACGACCGCGCCGTTCCCGCACCGTGCGATGCCGCACCGAAACCGGCCCCTTTCGCCATGCCTTCACGAATGGAAAGCCGCAGAAACAGGATGTCGCCGATAGCCATTCCAAACACGCCCGTTACCACCACAAACAGCGCCACCAGATCCGGCTGACCGCCCAGCGGTTTCGCTGCGGCCAGCGCAAACGGCGTGGTGACCGAGCGCACCGCGAGACTGCGTTGGATAGTCTCCGGTAAGGTAAACAACCGCGCCAGCCAGACGGAGCTGGTTACAGCCACCAGTGTGGCGGTAATGACCCCGGCAGAGAGGGACATCCAGTGGCGTTTGATGATCGCCAGATTATCGTAAACCGGCACCGCGAACGCGATGGTCGCCGGGCCGAGCAGCCACAGCAGCCAGTGGGTTTCCCCCAGATAGTTCTGGTAAGAGATATGCCCAAACACCAGCAACAACACCAGCAGAACAGGCGTGAAGACCAGCGGCATCAGCGGCAGTTTCCGAAAGCGGCGGTACAGTCGTTTGTTGGCGAAATAGAGCCCGAGCGTTATCACCAGGCACAGGACGCTGAGCTGAAAATTAGTCATGATTCAGCCTGCGCATCTCAAAACGATAAACCCTGTCGACCACCCAGGCCGTAGTGCCGAGCACCAGTATCGTGCTGAGGGCGATGACCAAAAAAATCCGCCAGCCGTCCACCATCAGCAATTGCGCGTAATTGACGACGGCCACCACGGCGGGCACGAAGAAGAGCAGCATTTCGGCCAGCAACCAGCGCGCGCCTGCCCTGACCCATTTTAGCGGGATGATGCGGCAGACAATCAGCGCCAGCAGCATCACCATGCCGACGAGATTGGCGGGAAGCGGCAGATCCAGCCAGCTCACCACATACTCGGCCACAACGAACAATCCTGCATACAGTAAAACCTGAACCGGAACCTGAATATGATGAAGCACGCGCGGCGTCACGCGCGCTAAGGCCATAGCCATGAAGGAAATTCCTGCGAAAAAGAAAGGGCAGAGTATAGAGAGCACGCGACAATGACTGAAATGAATTAAAATCATCGTTAGCATAGTCTGAAGGAATAATCATGGACATCCGAACGCTGCGTTATTTCGTTGAAGTCGTTCGCCAGCAAAGTTTTACCCGTGCGGCAGAAAAGCTGTTCGTCACGCAGCCCACCATCAGCAAAATGTTGAAAAACCTTGAAGATGAACTGGAATGTACGCTGTTGATCCGCGACGGTCGCAAGCTGCTGTTAACCGATACCGGCCGGGTGGTGTTCGAGCGCGGGCTGGCCATTCTCGGCGAATTCCGCCAGCTGGAAGCGGAACTCAGCGATATCAATCACCTGAATAAAGGCGTGCTGCGTCTCGGCATTCCGCCGATGGTCGGCATGCTGATGGCCGGGCCGATCGGCCTCTTCCGCCAGCGCTATCCGGGCGTTGAGCTAAAAATCTCCGAATTTGGCGGACTGACCGTGCAGCAGGCCGTGATGAACGGCGAGCTGGATGTCGCCATGACGGCATTGCCGATCGAAGACGAAAACGGCATGGCAACGCTGCCGCTGTTCAGCCACCCGCTGTGCGTGCTGGCGCCGCGCTCCGGTGACTGGGTCAACATCGACCGTGTCACGCCGGAACAGCTCGCTCAGCAGCCACTGCTCATCTACAACGAAGATTTCGCCCTCAGCCGTCAGTTGATGCAGCTGTTTACCCGCCACAACGTGAAACCGCGCATTGCGGTGCGCAGCGGGCAATGGGATTTCCTCGCCGCCATGGTGCAGGCGGGTGTTGGTGTGGCGATTTTACCCGAACCGATTTGCCAGCGACTGGATAAGCAAACGCTGCGCTGGATCCCGCTGGAAAGCGATCTGCGCTGGCAACTGGGGATGATCTGGCGGGAAGGCGTCTATCTGTCGCACAGCGCCCGGGCCTGGCTGGAGTGTTGCGAGGGGTTTTGGGTGAAAACCGAATAATGCCGGGCAGCGACATCGCCTGACCCGGCAATCAATCAACGGCTACCGATCTTCTACCAGCAGCGCTTCCAGCAGATCGAGATCGTGCAGCAGTTTTTGCAGCGTCTCGTTGCTGATCTGCCGTGTGGCGCGCAGATGGTACAGCTCGCCGCGTTCGGAGCGGAGCGCCGCCAGACGGAACCGGCGTTCAAGTTGCTCTTCCTGCCGCGACGTTTCAACATCGTTACGTCCGTCCGCACGGCGTCGCAGGTTACCGATGACGCGCGAACTGACCTCGGTCAGTAGCTGATTATCAATATTCTCATCGGCGTCCGCCGCCAGGCGCTCTTCCATCTTCTGAATTGAGACAATCGCCACTTCGGCGGTCGCCGCTCGCGCCAGCCGCTCTTCTTCGCGCTGCCGGGTGTGGTCGCCGGATTCAATGTGCTGCAGCAGAATGGGCAACATGACGACGCCGACAAACAGCGAAAAGAGGATCACCCCGGCGGCGAGGAATACCAGCTCATAGCGCGCCGGGAAGACTTCGCCACTCGGCAACAGCAGCGGAATAGAGAGCACACCGGCCAGCGTAATCGCCCCGCGCACGCCCGCAAACGAAGCAATCAGCAGCTCACGGGTAGTCCATGACCCGAACTCCATCGGCTTTTTCTTCAGGAATCGCTGGCTGAAACGCTGCATCGTCCACAGCCAGCCAAACCGCACCAGCATCAGCGCGACGTAAATCAGGATGATATCGGTGAATAGCATCCACAGTTCAACGTTCGGATCGGCTTCCGCCGCCACCAGCGAGGACTCAAGAATGCCGGGGAATTGCAGCCCCAACAGCAGGAACACCATGCCGTTAAAGACAAATTCCAGCATCGCCCAGGTGCTGTTGGCGCGCAGACGCATTGCCAGCGGCGCGGTACGCATGACGCCGGAACGGGTGATGGTCATCCCCGCGGCCACCGCCGCCAGAATGCCGGAGACGCCGATATGTTCCGCAATCAGGTAGGAAGCGAACGGCAACAGGAACAGCAGCACGATCTGTGTTGCCGGTTCATCACCGCCCCAGCGGCTGAGAAAACGCAGCGAACGGCCATACAGCCAGCTGACGATAAACCCGGCGAGGATGCCGCCAATCGCCACTTTGAGGAATTCTACCGTCGCGCCGCCGATGGTAAATACCATCGTCCCCATCGCCACGGCGACAGCGAATTTCAGTGACACCAGGCCCGATGCGTCGTTCATTAACGCTTCGCCCTGCAGAATGCCCATGATTTTCTTGGGAATACGCCCCTCGCCGACGATCCCTGAGAGCGCCACCGCATCGGTCGGCGACAGCACCGCCGCCAGCGCAAACGCAGGGACCAGCGGAATGCCAGGCACCATCCAGTAGATAAGGAAGCCAATCCCCACCACCGTCACTAATACCAGCGCCAGCGCCAGCCCTAAGATCTCGCGCCCGTGCTCAAGAAATTCGCGGGTGGGTGTTTTCCAGCCATCGGCAAACAGCAGCGGCGGAATGAACAGCACCAGAAACAGTTCTGGATCGAATTCGACGTGGAGGCCGAACGTCGGCCATGCCAGCAGTGCGCCAATGGCGATTTGCATCAGCGGCAGCGGTACCTGAAAGGGCAGAACGCGAGTCACTACCCCCGACAGCGAGACCACGAGGGTCATAATGAGTATGGTAAAGAAAATTTCCATGCTATCCCTGTGTGCGATGTTTTCTTATAAGCGGTACTTCAGACAGACAGTCCATGTCTGATAATAAAACATGATAATCAACGCAAGGGAAACAGGATGTGCCCGAAAAGCAGAAAGGGTGGCCTGAGCCACCCTTCATCCTGACGGTATGACGAATTAAATCGCCCAGCCGCCCGCGTAGAAGATCACCAGTGCGAGGGCAATCACCACAGTGCCGATGTTCAGTTTACGCCATTCACCGGACACGATGCGGCCAATCACCAGCGTCGCGAAACCGATCATGATCCCGGTAACGATGTTACAGGTGAGCACGATAAACACGGCGGTGATAAGCCCAGCCATCGCATCAACGAAATCATTGAAATCGATTCTCGCCACGTTGCTCAGCATCAACAGACCGACGTACATCAGCGCAGGCGCTGTCGCGTAAGCCGGAACCAGATAAGAGAGCGGAGAGAGGAACAGGATCAGCAGGAACAGCACGCCGACGGTGATCGCTGTCAGACCGGTTTTACCGCCCGCTGCCGTACCGGCTGCGGATTCGATATACACCGCCGCAGGTGCTGCGCCGACAAACGCGGAGAGCACGCTGCTCAGGGAGTCCGTGGTCAGCGCTTTACCGCCGTTGATGATCTGACCGTCTTTATCCAGCAGATTCGCCTGACCAGCCACCGCGCGGATGGTGCCCGTCGCGTCAAACACCGCCGTCATCACCAGCGCCAGAACGCTCGGCAACACCACCGGACTCAGCGCGCCCATGATATCCAGGCTGCCAATCAGCGATTTACCGTTCTCATCGCTCAGCGACGGCATCGCAAAGAAGCCGGAGAAATGAACGTTCGGATCGAAAATCAGACCCACGATGGAAACACCGATGATGGTCAGCAGAATGCCGCCCGGCACTTTCATTTTTTCGAGGCCGATAATCACTGCCAGGCCAATCAGCGACATGATCACCGGAAAGCTGGCGAAATGGCCGAGAGAGACCGGCAGACCGTCCAGCGGGTTTTTGATCACCAGGCCCACACCGTTCGCCGCGATCAACAGCAGGAACAGGCCGATACCGATACCGGTGCCGTGCGCGACTCCCTGCGGCAGATTGCGCAGGATCCAGCTACGAATACCAGTCGCAGAAATCACGGTGAACAGCACGCCCATCAGGAACACCGCGCCGAGCGCCACCGGAATGCTGATCTGCTGGCCCAGCACCAGGCTGAACGCGGTAAAGGCCGTCAGTGAAATGGCGCAACCAATGGCCAGCGGCAGATTCGCCCACAGCCCCATCACCAGCGAACCAACGCCAGCGACCAGGCAGGTAGCGACAAACACGGCAGCAGGCGGGAAACCGGCTTTGCCAAGCATGCCTGGCACCACAATCACCGAATACACCATCGCCAGAAAGGTCGTCAGACCGGCGACGATTTCCTGACGCACGGTACTGCCGCGAGCAGAAATTTTAAACCAGGCGTCAAGTGAGCCGCCGGTACGCGCAGAAGGCGTAGACATAGAAAACATCCCCTAAGAGTTTTTATCTTATCGTTCGTCTGTCGGCGTGGTGGAACATCCACTGCCAGTTAAACGTCCTGTCCATGTGCAGCCTCACGGCAAGGGGCGCCGGGAAAACGCAAACGTTTAACTCCGCGCTGACAAAACGGCTAGTTAAAAAAAGGCAAACGATTATCTGGCTTTTAGCAGGCCATTTTCAACAGAAGTTTGCGCCGTTTCGCCAAAAATCATCGTCGCTGCTGAAGAAACCGCCAGAAGATGCGCAAACGTTATCGTCGATGCGCAATCTGGCAACATGTTTCACATGCCTGTTAGATAATTTGTTCAAATTAACTCTGGAAACTGCGAGTGAATGGCGGAAAAATTTCGGCGAAAAAGTCGCCAGTTTTGATGGCGAAGAGACCGCCATGGCATAGACTTAAAGTGTCAGCACAAACCGGAACCTCCAACCCCTGATGAGACGATGAGGGGTGCTGATGTCGGGGGAAACCCTCCCGTGACTCAACGGGATAGAGCGAAAGACAAAGACCGGAACGACTAAAGCGCCCTTCGTGGCGCTTTAGTTTTTTATTCGTCTTCCGGAAAGTGCGCGCCCGGCCCCTTTTCACCGAGTTTATCGCCAGGGTTTCGCAGCGGGCAGTCAGTGCGCGACAGACAGCCGCACCCGATGCAGCCGTCCAGTTGATCGCGCAGCGCCACCAGCGTGTGGATGCGGCTGTTCAGCTCCTCACGCCATTGTGAAGAAAGTTGCTTCCACTCTTTGGCGCTCAGCCGGTGCCCTTCCGGCAGCACACCAAATGCCTCGCCAATGGTCGATAGCGGAATGCCGATGCGCTGAGCAATCTTGATAATCGCCACATGACGCAGCACGTCACGACGGTAACGGCGCTGGTTTCCGGCGTTACGCGTACTTTTGATAAGCCCTTTGCTTTCGTAGAAATGCAGCGCAGAAACGGCAACACCACTTCGTTTCGCCACTTCGCCGGGCGTCAGCAGGGATTTTATGCGGGGTGATTTCTTTTCCATAAAGCGCTTTACCTCAAGTTAACTTGAGGAATTATACTCGCCTTCAGACACTACGACGAATCGAAAAATGCAAAAAGAGGCCCTGTATGTCCCATCAGGATATTATTCAAACGCTTATTGAATGGATTGATGAACATATCGATCAACCGCTTAACATTGACGTGGTCGCGAAAAAATCAGGTTACTCGAAGTGGTATCTGCAACGGATGTTCCGTACCGTGACGCACCAAACGCTGGGGGATTACATTCGCCAGCGCAGGCTGCTACTGGCGGCGGAGGCGCTGCGCACCACGCAACGTCCTATCTTTGATATCGCGATGGATCTGGGTTACGTCTCGCAACAAACCTTCTCCCGGGTCTTCCGCCGCGAGTTCGATCGCACGCCGAGCGACTATCGCCATCAGATTTCCGCCTGAGGCACCCGCAGGCGGACCTGGCATGATGAAACATCCAGCCACTGCATAAATTCCTGCGGTGGCATGGCTTTCGCGAAGTGCCACCCCTGACAGAACTGCACACCCCGTTTCGCCAGCCACGAGACCTGCTCAACAGTTTCCACGCCCTCAGCAATGGTCTTCAGCCGGAGGCTTTGCGCCATCTCGATAATATGCTCGGCGATCAGATGGCTGGTGCTGTTGGTGGTGAGGGTATCGATAAACGACTTATCGATTTTAAGAATATCGACATTCAATGAATAGAGGTTGTGCAGGTTGGAATAACCGGTGCCAAAGTCGTCGATAGCCACTTCATAGCCCGCCTGACGAAATGCCTGGATCACCGGGGTGGTTTTCGGTACATCAATAAACCCGCGCTCGGTGACTTCGATTTTGATTTGTTGCGCACGGACATGGTGGCTTTGCGCTTTTTCTGAGATCAGCGCAATCAGCCGGGAAGAATGGAAATCCGACGCGGAAAGATTGATGGAGACATACAACTGCGGGTGTGTTGCCAGAAATTGCCCCATCTCCGCGAACATCTCTTCGACCACGTAATCGGTCACCTGCTCTATTAAGGCTTCTTTTTCGGCGAGCGGAATAAATTCCGTCGGGCTCATGACCTGACCATTGAATCCCGGCCAGCGCAGCAGCGCTTCGGCACCCACGCAGCAATTATTTTTAATGTCGACGATCGGCTGATAATGCAGTCGCAATTGCCGTTTATTAAGCGCGCGCTGGAGTTTGCGTCGCGGCGAATTAATTTGCTGACGGGTGCGCGACCAGACCAACAAAATGAGTACGCTGCAGATCGCCCCCAATGGCAGGGTTAACGTCGCCTGATGCCAGAGATTTTCGTAATAGCGGTGATCCTGCGTCGAGACAATAACCGCAACGGGACGACGGTCAGACAGTACGACAGTATAAAAACGCCCGTCATTTCGAAACGACGCATTACTGTCGCGAATCAGCGGGCGTAATGTCTGTGGATCAGATATCGCGCTGACCGAGAAAAAAGAATTGGTTTTGGTGTCATAAACACCGTAACTCAGCGACGTATCTTCAGAGATCACTTCGCTATAAGAGAGAGGATTGACCACCGCGACATAATTATCCCGCTGCATGTAGATCATCGAGTAACCCGAATAAAACGGCGTGTCACGATAGTAATAAACCGATATATTCGGATTTTTCTGATAACTCGGCAGCGGCATAGTAAAGGGCTGTGCCGGATGATAAACAGTCGAACAAAGGAACTGATTACCCTCGGCGTAGATTAAATCCGTGACGTACAACTGCCCGCGCACAATATTTAGCATCGCCTGTTGATGCTCCGGTGTACAGACCTCGCCACGATAGTCTTCCGCCTCGCGACGGGTCTCTTCCGCCTCGTGGATAACGATTTCGGTTTTATCGAGCGCAAGCTGCGCAAAGGTCTGCAATTGACCGGTGGTTTCCGACATTGCCCGCATTTGCGCAAACCAAAGCGCCAGCATCACGGGTAATAATACCACCATGATAACGCCGACAACGCGCAGCACCTTGTCTCGCACCCTACGATTCATCCAGCCCGATATCCCTGTTTCATTGCGCCTGAATGTCAGGCCCATGGCTTTGATTGCAGGTGATTACGTTGCATGAATCAAACAACATTAGCAACCGTCTTTTTGCTCTATATTCCTGATATTTCGTTATGACGATTTTATTTCACCGTAAGGCAAACCAGGAGACAGGCTGGCGTTTTTATTAAGGGCACAATTTCCTTTACGTTAAAAACGCGCAGTACGACTCTTTTTTAAACCCGTCACATCCACGCCAATATTTAGTATCGTGCCATCGGCCATGGTAATATTCGACCACAGCGTTGTCAGCGTGGCGCCATCGCGACGCACCGGGTAGCGGGTATGCATTTCCGTTACGGGCGTGTCATTGAACGGGCTAAAAGAAAGGCGCACCTGCTCACGCATCACCGGGTCAGGGTAAAATAATTCCAGCGGATCGGCGTAACGATTAATGTCGTTTTGCGTCCAGCCAAACGATCGCTCACAAGCCCGATTCCATAATATGCATCGCCGACGGGCATCGAATGAATTTAATAATATTGGCGCGCAGTCTAACATGACTTTATATCTCACCATGATGGCATTTAATTCACTGGCAGTACGCTCTTTAAGAATCACATCGGAAAGGTAGCCTTTCAGTTTTTCCGCCAGAATAATAGCAATGCTTTTAATCACTGAGGAGGATGTCTGCGAATAAGGAAAAGCGACAAATAAATAATTACTGTGGCTGGCACCCTGTAAAGGAATTTTGCATAACGCCGCGCTTTTTATTATTCCGGCGTCAGGATGAGAGTCCGGATAAAGCAACTTGCCCGCCTCATTTCGCCAGTACCGGATGCGCCAGTTTCGATCCGATTCAAGCCGGGATAGCGCCAGCAGACGCATGACGTGATGATAGTGACATTCAAGTTCCCCGGCGACCTCCAGCCGCGGCTCCTTGCCATCGTCGATCATCGTCCACGTCAGGCACGCGCCCAGCGCGGTGTTGATGGTAAAAAGTAAGGGGCGCAACGGCTGATGCGTGGATAATCCGGGCATCAGTTGCGCCAGCATATGCAGCCCTAAGGCGGCATCATTTATTGCGGTGTGCAGCGTGTCATTATTCATTTTATCAATCACAGGTTGAGGGAACGAAATAAACCTGCAATGAAAATCAGACGTCGATCCAGCCTACGCAAAGTATTTGCGCAGCAAATGTTCAGGAGTTAATACAACCACGAGAAAGGTGTTCAGCAATGCTTACAAGAAATCAAAACAACCCAGTAAATCCAGCCGCTGATTGCCTTATTGCAAGTAAAAATAACTGTCCACGACAGCATAATCCAGCTGGCTGGCCCTGTAAATATTGTACAACGGCACCGCGCGGGTACAGATTTGGCTATCTCTCTGAATTGGCATGAAAGGGAGGTAAATAAAAGTAATGTTCAACGGAGAATATATTCTCTGTTCCCGTGACGCCTCGCAAATTTAACCGGCAAAAAAAGTCACTTTTTGAACTGGCGAATAAAACACCAAATGTGATATAGTTCACACATCCTAATGCAAAAGAAATTTCGTTTCATTCAATCGCTAAATGTCCTGAGATAGCCAGCCTGCAATGACGTTCGCGCTGTCAAAGGCAACCGTTTTTCTGAGGAAAAATTCATGGCATCGATCACCACCGGCGTTGTGCTGTTGCGCTGGCCGCTTTTCAGTGCAGTGCTGATGTTCTTAGCCAGTACGCTCAACATTCAGTTGCGTAAATCCGACTATGCCGGGCTGGCAGTAATCTGTAGCGGCCTCGGTGTGGCTGCCGCCTGCTGGTTCGCGACGGGCTTGCTGGGCATTACGTTAGTGGATATCGCCACCACCTGGGGCAACATTAAAGACGTGATGATTGAAGTGATGAACCAGGCGCCGCCAGAATGGCCGATGGTGTTAACCTGATACAAAAAGAGCTTCCCGGGGGAAGCTCTTTTTTTCGTCTGATGACCGCAAAAAGCGGGATCAGAACGGGATGTCGTCGTCGAAATCCATCGGCGGTTCGTTAGACGGCGCCGGAGCAGATTGCTGCTGCGGACGAGACTGCGCGCCGCCGCTGAACTGTGCGCCACCCTGCGGCTGCTGAGGCTGACCCCAACCGCCCTGCTGCTGCGGCTGACCACCGCCTGCCGGTGCACCTGCGCCCTGCTGACGGCCGCCCAGCATCTGCATGGTGCCGCCGACGTTCACCACCACTTCCGTGGTGTATTTTTCTACGCCGGACTGATCGGTCCATTTGCGGGTACGCAGCTGGCCTTCGATGTAAACCTGAGAACCTTTACGCAGATATTCGCTGGCGACTTCAGCCAGTTTGCCGAACAGCACAACACGGTGCCATTCCGTCTGCTCTTTCATTTCCCCGGTCTGCTTGTCACGCCAGGATTCGGAAGTAGCCAGCGTAATGTTGGCAACTGCACCACCATTCGGCATGTAGCGTACTTCCGGGTCCTGGCCCAGATTACCGACGAGAATCACCTTGTTTACGCCTCTGCTGGCCATGATCGTGTCTCCTGAATACGTTTTGAAATAGTGTAAACGCGCGATTGTACCACCACAAAGCGACATTTTGATAGCTGCGAGCATGATTCCAGAAATCTCGCGTCATTAATCATTTTTGCACATAATCGAGGAAGATGCATTCCAATACTGTATATTCAAACAGGTTTAATTGTGTCATAATTAGCCGTTTCTGCCGTTTGTCCTTCAAGCAAACCAGGCATTCCGAGTCTCTACCGGGAAAGGTGAATGGATAAGATCGAAGTTCGGGGCGCCCGCACCCATAATCTCAAGAATATCAACCTCGTCATCCCTCGCGACAAACTGATTGTCGTCACCGGGCTGTCGGGTTCAGGCAAATCTTCACTGGCTTTTGACACGCTGTACGCCGAAGGGCAGCGCCGCTATGTTGAGTCGCTGTCAGCCTACGCGCGCCAGTTTCTGTCGTTGATGGAAAAACCGGACGTCGATCATATCGAAGGCCTGTCGCCCGCGATCTCCATTGAACAAAAATCGACCTCGCACAACCCGCGTTCGACGGTGGGGACGATCACGGAAATCCACGATTATCTGCGCCTGTTGTACGCCCGCGTCGGGGAGCCACGCTGCCCGGATCACGACGTACCGCTGGCCGCACAGACTGTCAGCCAGATGGTGGATAACGTGCTGTCGCAGCCAGAAGGCAAACGCCTGATGCTGCTGGCACCAATCATTAAAGAACGTAAAGGCGAACACACCAAAACGCTGGAAAACCTGGCAAGCCAGGGGTATATCCGCGCCCGTATCGACGGTGAAGTGTGCGATCTCTCTGATCCGCCGAAACTGGAATTACAAAAGAAACACACCATCGAAGTGGTGGTCGATCGCTTTAAAGTCCGGGAGGATCTGGCGCAGCGTCTGGCCGAATCCTTCGAAACCGCGCTGGAACTGTCCGGCGGCACGGCGGTCGTCGCGGATATGGACGATGAAAAAGCCGAGGAGTTACTCTTCTCCGCTAACTTCGCCTGTCCGATTTGCGGTTACAGCATGCGTGAGCTGGAGCCGCGTCTGTTTTCGTTCAACAACCCGGCGGGTGCCTGCCCGACGTGCGACGGCCTCGGCGTACAGCAATATTTCGATCCGGATCGCGTGATCCAGAACCCGGAGCTGTCGCTGGCAGGTGGCGCGATCCGCGGCTGGGATCGCCGTAACTTTTACTATTTCCAGATGCTGAAATCGCTGGCGGACCACTACAAATTCGACGTGGACGCGCCGTGGGGCAGCCTGAATCCGTCCGTGCATAAAGTGGTGCTGTTCGGTTCCGGTAAAGAGTCGATTGAATTCAAATACATGAACGATCGTGGCGACACCTCAATCCGCCGCCATCCGTTCGAAGGCGTTCTGCATAACATGGAGCGCCGCTATAAAGAGACCGAATCGAGCGCCGTTCGTGAAGAGCTGGCGAAATTCATCAGCAACCGTCCGTGCGCGACATGCGACGGTACGCGCCTGCGTCGTGAAGCGCGCCACGTGTTTGTCGAAAACACCCCGCTGCCGACCATTTCAGACATGAGCATCGGCCACGCGATGGACTTCTTCAATAATCTGAAGCTGTCCGGCCAGCGCGCGCAAATTGCCGAAAAAGTGCTGAAAGAAATTGGCGATCGCCTGAAGTTTCTGGTCAACGTCGGTCTGAACTACCTGACGCTTTCCCGCTCAGCGGAAACGCTGTCCGGCGGCGAGGCGCAGCGTATTCGTCTGGCAAGCCAGATTGGCGCCGGGCTGGTTGGCGTGATGTACGTGCTGGATGAGCCTTCTATCGGCCTGCATCAGCGCGATAACGAACGTCTGCTCGGCACGCTGATCCATCTGCGCAATCTTGGCAATACGGTGATTGTCGTTGAGCATGATGAAGACGCGATCCGCGCGGCAGACCACATTATTGATATCGGCCCGGGTGCGGGCGTTCACGGCGGTCAGGTGGTGGCCGAAGGGACGCTGGACGCCATTATGTCGGTGCCGGAATCGCTGACCGGTCAGTTCATGAGCGGTAAACGCCAGATTGAAATCCCGAAAAAACGGGTACCGGCGGATCCGCAGAAAGTGCTGAAACTGAGCGGTGCGCGCGGCAATAACCTGAAAGACGTCACGCTGACGCTGCCCGTCGGCCTGTTTACCTGCATCACCGGGGTTTCAGGTTCCGGTAAATCAACGCTGATCAACGATACGCTATTCCCGATCGCCCAGCGCCAGCTCAATGGCGCGACGATTGCAGAACCGGCGCCGTATCGCGAAATCCAGGGGCTGGAGCATTTCGATAAAGTCATTGATATCGACCAGAGCCCGATTGGCCGTACGCCGCGTTCCAACCCGGCGACTTATACCGGCGTTTTCACACCGGTACGCGAACTTTTCGCCGGGGTGCCGGAAGCCCGTTCGCGCGGGTATACGCCAGGACGTTTCAGTTTTAACGTGCGCGGCGGACGCTGCGAAGCCTGTCAGGGCGACGGCGTGATCAAAGTCGAAATGCACTTCCTGCCGGATATCTACGTACCGTGTGACCAGTGCAAAGGCAAACGCTATAACCGCGAAACGCTGGAGATTAAATACAAAGGCAAGACGATCCACGAAGTGCTGGATATGACCATCGAAGAAGCGCGTGAATTTTTTGACGCGGTTCCGGCACTGGCGCGTAAGCTGCAAACGCTGATGGATGTGGGGCTGACCTACATTCGTCTCGGTCAGTCGGCAACCACCCTCTCCGGCGGTGAAGCGCAGCGCGTTAAGCTGGCTCGCGAGCTGTCGAAACGGGGTACCGGTCAGACGCTCTACATTCTCGATGAGCCAACCACCGGTCTGCACTTTGCCGATATCCAGCAGTTGCTGGACGTACTGCATCAGTTGCGCGATCAGGGCAATACCATCGTGGTGATTGAGCATAACCTGGACGTCATTAAAACGGCGGACTGGATTGTCGATCTCGGCCCGGAAGGCGG
Organism: Trabulsiella odontotermitis; assembly: GCF_001297775.1. Taxonomy (GTDB): domain Bacteria; phylum Pseudomonadota; class Gammaproteobacteria; order Enterobacterales; family Enterobacteriaceae; genus Trabulsiella; species Trabulsiella odontotermitis. Next base: position 198,491 of record NZ_LIFX01000007.1, read on the forward strand.
TAGCGGCGGCGGGGAAATCCTCGTTTCCGGTACACCAGAAACGGTGGCGGAATGCGAAGCCTCGCACACCGCGCGCTTCCTGAAACCAATGCTGAAATAATCCCCCTGCGCCCTGTTGATTCTCTTCAGGGCGCATGACTTTGCCTCTTTTTTACTCACTTAATACCGCGGGCTTGCGCTATGCTGGACGACATTCACCGCTTGCCCGGGCCACGGCTATGCCTGCTATCCGCCTCATCAGAATCACTTTTTTATTACCGCTGCTGCTGTTAACCGCCTGTTCCATGACGGGAAGCTATAACGGCGACGCCCATCGTCAGCTGGTGATGCTACAGGCACTGCATATGCAATTCATTGATGACGCCACGTTGAGCGATACCCGTGACGCAGTGCTGGATGAGCGCGATTATCGTCTGCAGTACCGCGCGGCGCGGCTGTTCGCTGAAAATCTGGGCGATCCGCTGCGTCTGGATAACCTGCAGTCGCTGCACAAAATCTGGCAAGCGCAGTCTGATCGCTTCCGGCAGCAGCAGCGGCCGTTCAACAGCGCACAGGCCAGCGTGTTCAGCCGCCAGGCGAGCGCTGCTTACCAACAAGCCATCCACGGTGAATGCTTACGTCCGCATTCCGTTTGTCACCAGGGGTTATAAATGTCGATTTTAAATGATCTGGAAACGGCGTTTACCCGCCCGGCATTTCGCCAGCAGGCCGGGGAGATTGTCGGCGGAGAATGCCTGGCGCTGTTTAAGCAGGGTCTGGAGGACAACGACGCCTTTATTCGCGAAACCTGCCAGCAACTGGCAGAGGCGTTACGCGCCAGAGCGCGTGGCGAACTGGAAGAGGAAGATATCAGGGTGGTGCTTGAAGGGTTGCAGGAGCAATTAGCAATACAAATGACCAACGCGCAGATCGCCGTGCGATCCCGCATGCAGAGTATTGTTGAGCAACTGATCAGCCTGTCGCTGTCGGTGCTGATCACCGCACTGTAGTTATTAGCCGGAAGTGATTGATCGGCAGTTATTCGCCGAGAATGCTTTTCCGGGTCTCTTCCGGGATCAGCGTCAGCGCCTGCTCCCACGAGGCATCAACCAGATAGTAAATTTGCGAATCCGGCAGCGTGCCGTCGAGATACACCGTGCTCCAGTGCGCTTTATTGAGATGTTTGCTGGGCCGCACATCGCTGTGCTGCTGACGCAGCAGTTCGGCAAGCTCCGGGCTGGTTTTTAATGATGTCGCCGGGCGACCCTCAACTTCCTTCACCATGGCAAACAACACGTCGGCAACCTTGATCTGTGTGGCCTTCCAGTCACTGTGGACGCTCTGCTCAGCGCCAGGTTTCTTCATGCAATACTGCAAAAGCTCCGAAATGGTCATTTCTGTTCTCCGTGCCCACTCAGGCAATTCCAATGTAATGTAGAGAGGATCTGTCTAAGTGTGCAGCAAGATGACGAAAGGTGAAACTTTCACCACACGACCAGCACAAAAAAAAAGCAACCCGAAGGCTGCCGTGACGAAAAATGGCTGAATAGTCTGGTTTTACCGAAGCGTTAGTATTCCGAATTAACGATCACCTCTTCACCAAATTTTCCGGCCATCGGTAACGGCTGGTAAGTTGAGTTTGATGCCCGCAACACACGGATCCCCCGCACACCCACTTCGCGCGCGGCGGCGATATCGTTATCAGAATCGCCGTAGAACATCCGAATGTTCTTTTTCTGCAACCAGACCGTTTTGGCATTTTGCCCCGGCTTATCACCAGCAAAAATGACCGGATTCATGTTCGCCGCAGGAATGAGAAAATCATCCTGCAGGGTTTTCGAGACCGTTTCCGTACGGGTCTGGCTACGGCCGGTGACGAAATAAATGCTGTCTCCGCGTTTGATGTGCATGGTGATCAGCGCTCGCGCGACTTCTTTCGGAATGCTGAACTCATCCCAGCCGTTATTCATTTTTTGCCAGAATTCGGGGTTCTTCAGATACGCTTCACTCTGGGGCGACCAGGTTTTTTTCCCCCGCCAGAAGCCCGGGCTGGAAAACAGCACGGTGTCATCAATATCAAAACCGACCGCCATCGGCGGACGACCCAACAGACTGTTCTCAATTTGCGCCACAGAAACCCAGTGGATGGGCGCCTGTTCAGCCAGGCGAGCAACGTTAGTACCGGAATAGACGGGAGAAGGTGATGAAGCACGGGCAACAACCGGGTTGTTGAGCGTGAATAGCAGGCAGACGGCGCTTAACGCCATGGTGATCTTACGCATATTATTCCCTGAGTGTGCTAAAGATTTTTTGGGATTTTATATTTCTGATCGAGTTGTCGATCTGACCTTACTCTCGACGGGGTTTTGACGGAAGGGAAAAAGTCGGAGAAAAAGGGGGTGATCACACTCATCACCCCGGTTTAAGAAAAATTGCAAGTAAGTACTTACATTACCGCGCAGAACGCCTCTGCAACGCGGTGAACGTTGCGCGAATTGAGGCCCGCAACGCACATGCGGCCGCTGGCGATGAGGTAAACGCCAAACTCGTCACGCAGCCTGTCCACCTGCGCCGCGCTGAGTCCGGTATAGCTGAACATGCCGCGCTGCCTGAGCAGGTAATCGAAATTACGGCCCGGCATCGCCGTTTTCAGCACGTTGACCAGTTCCTGACGCATCGCCAGGATGCGGGTGCGCATCGTCTCCACTTCTTCCAGCCATGACGCTTTCAGTTCCGGGTTGCCCAGCACTGTTGCGACAACCTGCGCGCCAAAATTCGGCGGGCTGGAGTAGTTGCGACGCACGGTCGCTTTCAGTTGCCCCAGCACGCGCCCGGCTGTTTCTGCGTCTTCACAGACCACTGACAACCCACCAACGCGCTCGCCGTAGAGCGAGAAAATCTTCGAGAAGGAGTTGCTGACCAGCAGTGGCAGGCCTGAGCTGGCAAAGGCGCGAATGGCGTACGCGTCCTCTTCCATGCCCGCGCCAAAGCCCTGATAGGCGATGTCGAGGAACGGGATCAGCTCGCGGCTCTTTGCCACTTCCACCACCGCATCCCATTGGGTATTGGTTAAATCCGCACCCGTCGGGTTATGGCAACACGGATGCAGCAGCACGATGCTTTGCGCCGGGAGTGTGTTCAGTTTTTCCAGCAGCGCGTCGAAGCGCACGCCGTTGGTTTCTGTGTCGAACCACGGGTAAGTGCTTACTTCGAAACCCGCGCCTTCAAAAATCGCCACATGGTTTTCCCACGTCGGGTCGCTGACCCATACGCCGGAATCGGGGAAGTAACGTTTCAGGAAATCAGCGCCAATTTTCAGCGCGCCGGAGCCGCCCAGCGACTGGATTGTCGCGACACGTTTTTGCGTCAGCACCGGATGATCCGCGCCAAAAAGCAGCGGCGCAATGCTGTTACGGTAGGTATTCAGACCTTCCATCGGCAGGTAAACCGATGCGCCGTGCGGCTGTGCGTTGAGCTGCGCCTCTGCGCTCGCCACGGCCTGTAGCTGCGGGATAATCCCGTCTTCGTTGTAATACAGACCAATACTGAGGTTCACTTTGTCACTGCGCGGATCTTCTTTAAAACGCTCCATTAAGGAGAGGATGGGGTCGCCAGCGTAGGCGTTAACTTTCTGAAACACGCGATGCTTCTCCGGATTGTAGACGGGCAGGAATAACAACAATAAACCGGAAGTCAGAGAAGATCGAGGGGATGCGGGAGAAAACGAGAGCGGCCTGAACGCCGCTCCGGTTTTTCATGAAGCAAAAGGATTTAGCCTTCGTACTGCATCGCGACCCGGGAGGTCAGACGCGTAATAAGTTCGTAAGCACTTACTTTTGTGATTTCGGCGATGCGCTCAACGGGTAACCCTGCGCCCCACATCACCACCGGATCGCCAGCGTTATCCTGCGCCTGCGGGCCTAAATCGACACAAATCATGTCCATCGCCACGCGTCCGACAATCGGCACTTCGCGACCGTTCACCAGCACCGGCGTGCCCGACGGCGCCGCGCGAGGGTAACCGTCGCCATAGCCCATCGCCACCACGCCAAGACGCGTATCGCGATCGCTTATCCAGGTGCCGCCGTAACCCACCGGCTCGCCCGCTTTATGCTCGCGTACCGCAATCAGGCTGGAGGTCAGCGACATCACTGGCTGGAAGCCAAAATCCGGCCCCCACGGTTTTTGATCCAGCGGGGAAACGCCATACAGAATGATGCCAGGGCGAACCCAGTCAAAATGCGACTGCGGCCACAGCAAAATCCCGCCGGAAGCGGCAATTGAACGCTGCCCCGGCTTCCCTTCGGTGAAGGTGGTGAAGATATCCAGTTGCTGTTCTGTCGCGCCGCACTCAGGCTCGTCGGCGCGGGCGAAATGGCTGACGATGTTGACCGGCTGGCGAACGTTTTTGCACTGGCAAAGGCGCTGATAAAATCCGTCGGCCTGCTCCGGGCGGATCCCCAGGCGATGCATGCCGGTATCCAGTTTCATCCATACGGTGACCGGCTCAGGCAAATCAGCCTGCTCCAGTGCGTCCAGTTGTTCCTGGTTATGCACCGCCGTGTGCAGATGCTGCTGAGAAATCACCGGCAGGTCGCTGGCATTGAAAAAACCTTCCAGCAGCAGGATCGGCTGAGTGATGCCCCCTTCCCGCAGTCGTAGCGCCTCTTCAAGGCGAGCGACGCCGAAAGCATCCGCATCAGTGAGCGTTCGCGCGGTCTCCAGAAGACCATGTCCGTAGGCGTTCGCTTTCACGACTGCAACCAGTTTGCTGGCGGGCGCCAGTTCACGCAGACGTTGCAGGTTGTGTCGCAGAGCGCGGCGGTTAATTACCACAGTTGCCGCTTGCATTTGAATTCCTTAATAAAATAATCACCTGAATCATTCGCGTTGCAGGAAGGCGACAAGCCCGGGAATCCCCGGGAGCTTAGTAAACTAAGTGACCGGGGTGAGCGGGCGCAGTCAACGCGCCTGCGGCGCGAAGGATGACGGTGATTTACTCATCATCATACTGGGGACCGGCGTAGTTATCAAAACGCGACCACTGACCGTTAAAGGTGAGACGCACGGTGCCAATAGGGCCGTTACGCTGCTTACCAATAATAATTTCTGCGATGCCTTTCAGGTCGCTGTTCTCGTGATACACCTCATCACGGTAGATGAACATGATCAGGTCAGCATCCTGCTCGATGGAGCCCGATTCACGCAGATCGGAGTTTACCGGGCGTTTATCGGCGCGTTGTTCCAGCGAGCGGTTAAGCTGCGACAGCGCCACGACCGGCACCTGCAACTCTTTTGCCAGCGCTTTCAGCGAGCGCGAAATCTCGGCGATTTCCAGCGTACGGTTGTCGGATAGCGACGGCACGCGCATCAGTTGCAGGTAGTCGATCATGATAAGCCCGAGACCGCCGTGTTCGCGGGCGACACGGCGTGAACGGGAGCGCACTTCGGTGGGCGTCAGGCCGGAAGAATCATCGATATAAATATTTCGTTTTTCCAGCAGGATGCCCATGGTGCCTGAGATACGCGCCCAGTCTTCGTCATCCAGTTGCCCGGTACGAATACGGGTCTGATCGACGCGGGACAGCGACGCCAGAGAACGCATCATGATCTGTTCAGAGGGCATTTCAAGGCTGAAAATCAGCACCGGTTTATCCTGCAACATCGCCGCGTTTTCGACGAGGTTCATCGCAAATGTCGTTTTGCCCATCGACGGACGCGCCGCCACGATGATCAGATCCGATGGCTGCAAGCCCGCGGTTTTCTTGTTCAGATCGTCATAGCCAGTGTTAACGCCCGTGACGCCGTCGTGCGGTTGCTGGAAAAGCTTCTCGATACGCGCCACGGTCGCATCAAGCACATCGGCAATGTTCTTCGGCCCTTCGTCTTTATTGGCGCGGCTTTCGGCGATTTTAAAAACGCGGGATTCGGCGAGATCGAGCAGATCTTCACTGGTGCGGCCCTGCGGATCAAAACCCGCTTCGGCAATCTCGTTGGCAACAGAAATCATTTCGCGGACAACAGCGCGTTCGCGCACGATGTCGGCATACGCGCTGATGTTCGCAGCGCTTGGCGTGTTTTTTGATAATTCAGCCAGGTAGGCGAAACCGCCGACGCTGTCGAGCTGACCCTGTCGCTCCAGCGATTCCGCGAGCGTGATCAGATCGATAGGACTGCCGGTCTCCTGCAGGCGCGCCATTTCGGTAAAAATGTGGCGATGCGGACGGGTATAGAAATCATCCGACACAACGCGTTCGGCGACATCGTCCCAGCGTTCGTTGTCCAGCATCAAACCGCCCAACACCGACTGTTCCGCTTCAATCGAGTGCGGCGGCACTTTCAAACCGGCCACCAGCGGATCGCGGTCGCGAGGTTCAGTCTGTTGTTTGTTGAAGGGTTTATTTCCTGCCATAGTGAATGGAGTTACCGAGCCTGATATTGGGTCGTAAGATTATCACAGAGTTCAGGAGGAAGCATGGCAACACGAATTGAATTTCACAAGCATGGGGGTCCTGACGTACTGAAAGCGGTCGAATTTACCCCCGCAGACCCCGCCGACGATGAAATCCAGGTGGAAAATAAAGCCATCGGCATTAACTATATTGACACCTATATCCGCGGAGGATTGTACCCGCCGCCGTCTTTGCCAAGCGGTATCGGCACCGAAGCCGCGGGTATCGTCAGCAAAGTGGGCCGTAATGTGACGCATATTAAAGCGGGCGATCGGGTGGTGTATGCGCAGTCCGCGCTGGGAGCGTACAGTTCAGTGCACAACGTACCCGCCGCGAAAGCCGCCATCCTGCCGTCGGCCATCTCTTTTGAGCAGGCCGCCGCCTCGTTCCTGAAAGGTCTTACCGTCTTTTATCTGCTGCGCAAAACCTATGAAATCAAACCGGATGAACAGTTCCTGTTTCACGCGGCCGCCGGTGGCGTGGGGCTGATCGCCTGCCAGTGGGCTAAAGCGCTCGGCGCGAAGTTGATTGGTACCGTTGGCAGCGCGCAGAAAGCGCAGCGGGCGAAACAGGCGGGCGCCTGGCAGGTGATTAACTATCGGGAAGAGAGCGTCGTTGAACGGCTGAAGGAGATCACCGACGGCAAAAAAGTGCGCGTGGTGTACGATTCCGTGGGGAAAGATACCTGGGAAGCGTCGCTGGATTGCCTGCAACGCCGCGGGCTGATGGTCAGTTTCGGTAACTCATCAGGCGCGGTAACCGGCGTTAACCTCGGCATCCTGAATCAGAAAGGATCGCTTTACGCCACGCGTCCGTCTCTGCAGGGCTATATCACCACCCGCGAAGAGCTGGAAGAAGCGAGCAACGAGCTGTTTTCGCTGATTGCCAGCGGCGTGATTAAGGTTGATGTCGCGGATAATCAGAAGTACGCCCTGCACGACGCGCAGAAAGCGCATGAGGTGCTGGAAAGCCGCGCAACGCAGGGTTCCAGCCTGTTGATTCCATAAAAAATTTGGGCTTCCACCGTAGTGGAAGCCCTTTCTTTTTTTGTTCGGCTGTCTGTAGGGTACAGCGCGATGAATTCGTTACTGCGGGATAGTGACAGATTTATTTCGCAAAACCTAAGTACTTTTATGCAAAACTTCTCAGGTTGTGATCCCCTGCACAATCAATCAGTAACGCCAGCGATCATTGCGGCGATACTGCGGAATTTTCGGCTCCTTAATAAGCCGGATCACCCACACCACCGCCACGGCCAGCAACAGCCAGGGCAGCAGTTTCAGCATCATCGCGAGCAGACCGCCAACAAACATCAGCGCTGTCGCCACGACGATAGCCACCAGGATCCCCAGCAATGACACGCCCGTCACCAGCAGCATGACGAAAAATCCAACCACAAATAACAGTTCCAGCATGGTGCTCTCCCCAAAGAATCGTTGTTACGCTGCATGGGGTATTACAAGAAGCATGCCAGAAGTTAACTCATTGAACAAAAAGCAAAACGCCCTGAAATGCTTTTCAGGGCGTGGTGAATTTGACGAAATAATAGTGAAAAATTAACGCTTATTCGCCACCAGCTGCAGCGCCTGCTCAAGGACGTTAATGTCAGCCCCCGCTTTGTGGGCGTTTTCGCTGAGGTAACGACGCCACTGGCGCGCACCGGGAATGCCCTGGAACAGACCGAGCATATGGCGGGTGATGTGCCCCAGATACGTGCCATTGCTGAGCTCGCGCTCAATGTAAGGATACATCGCCCGTACCACGGCCACCGGGTCGGCATCTGCCGCGTCCACCGCGAAAATCTCGCGATCGACCGAGGCGAGAATACCGGGGTTCTGATACGCCTCACGACCGACCATGACGCCGTCCATGTGTTGCAGGTGCGTTTTCGCCTCTTCCAGCGATGTAATGCCGCCGTTAATCGACATCGTCAGCTGCGGAAAATCACGCTTGAGCTGCCAGACGCGCGGGTAATCGAGCGGCGGGATTTCGCGGTTTTCTTTCGGGCTCAGGCCGGAAAGCCAGGCTTTGCGCGCATGAATGATGAACGTATCGCACTCGCCGTGACCGGAAACGGTGCTGATGAAATCGCAAAGAAATTCGTAGCTGTCCTGGTCGTCGATCCCGATACGCGTTTTGACCGTCACAGGCACCGACACCACATCGCGCATCGCCTTTACGCAGTCGGCGACCAGTTGCGCGTTGCCCATCAGGCAGGCGCCAAACATGCCGTTCTGTACGCGATCGGACGGGCAGCCAACGTTGAGGTTGATTTCGTCATACCCCCGCGCCTGCGCAAGTTTTGCGCAGTGCGCAAGCTGCGCCGGATCGCTACCACCGAGTTGTAACGCGACCGGATGCTCTTCATCGCTGTACGCCAGATAGTCACCTTTGCCATGAATAATCGCCCCGGTTGTGACCATTTCCGTGTACAGCAATGTGTGGCGTGACAGCAGGCGCAGAAAATAACGGCAGTGCCTGTCCGTCCAGTCGAGCATTGGCGCGATGGAGAAACGGTGAGCAGGGAAAACAGATGACGAGGTCTCTTGCAGCATGGCGAATAATTAAGCATCCGGGTAAAAAGGGGCGCTACTATAGCATAAAGATAAACCGGAGGCGTGAACCTCCGGTCAACATCAGAATGTCACGCTCAACTGCGCCCCGGCCCCCCAGGTTTCGTCTTCACCGTACAGGCCCATCAGATCGAGGTGAACACGGTTAAACGGCGCAAAACCGACACCGGCGGTGAAGACGTTGCTGTCATTACTCTTCACATCCGCACGATAACCGACACGCACCGCCAGCCAGTTCAGCGGCTGAATTTCAGCGCCAACACCGACGTATTGCGAGTTCTCTTCGCTTTTAAAGCCTTTCGTTTCAGTCAGATCACCATCGGCGGTGAGGGTCAGCAGATCGTTATGCCAGGCGACACCGGCTGTCACCAGCGGGCTGATCTGGTAGGTATCGCGCACGCCCCCCACCTCTTTGGTGTCGATATCGCGCGACATCAGGTTCTGACCGCTTAAACCGACAGTCCAGTTTTCGCCAAAATCGGCGGCCAGCCCGGCATCCACGTTAAACCCGGTGTCGTCATTACGGTAACGGCTGTTTTTGAGATCGCCGCTGTTGTAGCTGTAAATCGACACCGTGTAGTTATAGAGCCAGGTTTTTTGCAGCTTCGGGGTAATGCCCACCGAGACCGGCACGCCGCCAATATCGAACTGCCGGGCGACGGCCACGCCGTAGTCGGAAACGATAGCCGCGCGACCAAAGCCGGTGGATTTCAGGTTATCAGGATCAACGGTCAGGGCGGTGGCGGGCACCGCTTCAATCGCCCGTAGCTGGTCGATATCGCCCTGATCGATATAAGAACTGACCCGCGCACGGGCGTTGGCTTTCGCCACAAACGCCACCGACAGCGTGTCATTCGGAATACTCACCGCGATCCCGCCTGCGGCTTTACCCGTGGCGGTTTTCCCTTTCAGCGATTCAAGCTGATCGGCAAGCGAACCGGCCGCCGACGAGACCTGACGATATCCCGGTGAGCCAGGGATAAAGAGATCAGCCAGATTCAGGTTATCTAAGGTATCGCGGTAGTTATCCACGTCATCGCTGATATCATCGATTTTATCGCGCAGGTTGTCCTGATCGCTGATCTGCGCGCCAATCGACGGAAAAACCACCGTCACGTTATCGTCAGGTTTCGCTTTAGCCAGTAACGCCGGGTTACTGAACACGGCACTACCATACCCGGAAGCGGCGACACCCGTTCCCCCCATCGCGTTGTTCCGCGTTTCCGCACCAAAACCTGCTGCACTTGCCTGATTTGCCATAAGGAATGAGAGTGCTACTGGCAACACCGAAATTTTCACTATTTTTTTCACAGTATGCTCGTTCTATGCAGATGAATGTTTATCCCTTTCCAGTTATCACCTGAAAAGGGGTGAACTATTGCTGTGAATAACGATGAAAAAAACGGGTTTCACGCAGGATTAACCACAGGGGGAGCCACTGTATTTGTTATAATCTGTGTCACCCCTCACTATTTATAGATGAGAATATTCCTTTCTGGAAAGTTTCGGATTACTGGAAATTTACAATGCTGAAGGATCGTTACCGACGTTCCGTGCGGATCTCGGTGTTTCCGGTATTACATGGTAAAGTAAGGGATTAAAATTCACGCAACCAGAGGATGCTCATGGACAAGACAACTTCGCAAGCGCTGCTAGCCCATGCAGAGAAAGCCTGCGCGCAACGCGGCGTGCGCCTGACTCCGCAGCGCCTTGAGGTACTGCGCCTGATGAGCCTGCAACCTGGCGCCATCAGTGCCTATGATCTTCTGGATCTGCTGCGTGAAGCCGAACCGCAGGCAAAACCGCCCACCGTCTACCGGGCGCTGGAATTTTTACTTGAGCAGGGCTTCGTGCATAAAGTGGAGTCCACCAACAGCTATGTGCTGTGCCATCTGTTCGATCAGCCAACGCACACGTCAGCGATGTTTATCTGCGACAGATGTGGTGTCGTTAAAGAAGAAGGTGCGGAAGGGGTCGAAGATATCCTGCATACGCTGGCGGCCAGAATGGGGTTTGCGCTGCGTCATAACGTGATTGAAGCGCATGGCTTGTGCGCAGAGTGCGTGGAAGTCGAAGCCTGTCGCCATCCTGGTGAGTGCGGTCACGATCACTCCATTCAGATGAAGAAAAAAGCGCGCTAAAAAACAGAACGGGCGGCAAAAAAGCCGCCCAGAGGGTTGTACGTCCGTGTACGCTCGGGTAAGAGCATGATTACCAGTGCGTTATCACCAGTGGTAGTCGTTACGGGTTTCCCAGTCACGAACCTCTTTCTCCGCCTGGTCTTTGGCGTAGCCATAACGCTCCTGAATACGACCGACCAGCTGATCGCGACGACCTTCAATCACCGTGAAGTCATCGTCAGTGAGTTTACCCCACTGCTCTTTCGCTTTACCTTTCAGCTGTTTCCAGTTACCGCCGATTTCGTCTTTATTCATCATCAACTCCTCATCGTTCGGTTGTTAAAAAATTCTCGTCAGCCCTTCGCTTTCTGCTGAACGTAATAATAAGTTTAGACGAGACTGCTGCACCCGATTCGATATTCAGAATTTTTAACCGTCAGGTAAACCATGTGTTGTGCTGCCAGTGACGTCGCCAGATCCACGCTAAGGACAACCCGCGCAGTGCCAGGAAGACCGCCAGCGACAGCCATAACCCGTGATTTCCCAGCACCGGTACCGTCAGCAGCGTTAAGGCAAACCCTGCCGCCGCCACAGCCATGCTGTTACGCATTTCAGCGCCGCGGGTTGCGCCGATAAACATGCCATCCAGCAGGTAACACCAGACGCCGATCACCGGCAGGATGACCTGCCAGATGACATAACGATCGGCCAGTTGTTGCAGCGAAGACAAAGACGTGAGCATGGCAACGATCTGCTCGCCCGCCAGCAGATAAACCAGCGCAAACGCCAGCGCCACCAGCCCGGACTGACGGCACGCCGCGCGCCAGACATGCAGCAACTGGCTGCCGTCTCGCGCACCGTACGCTTGCCCGGAATGGGCTTCTACAGCATAGGCGAAGCCATCCAGCGCATACGCCGTGAAGGTCAGCATGGTCATCAGTACCGCGTTGACCGCCACGATATCGCCCCCCAGACGCGCACCGAAAACGGTGATGGCACCGAAGCACAATTGCAGCAGCAGGGAACGCAGCATGATGTCGCGGTTGAGCGCCAGCAGCCGTCGAAAATTGCCGCGCCATGCCTGTTTCAGTAATGCCAGCGAGACGCCACGCAGCGCCAGAACCCGGCGCGCCATCAGCAGGCCGATGATGAATGTGGCATATTCGGCAATCGCCGTTGCCAGCGCCGCCCCCTGGACGTTCAGGTGCAACCCCATCACCAGCCAGAGATCGAGAACGATATTCAGGATATTGCCGACCACCAGCAGGATCACTGGCGCGCGGGCATACTGAACGCCCAGCAGCCACCCCAGCAACACCAGATTCGCCAGCGACGCGGGCGCGCTCAGCCAGCGGATCGCCAGAAACCGCCGTGCCTGTTCAAGCACAGCATCGCTGCCGCCGACGATATGCAAGGCAAGGTCAATGATCGGCCCGCGCAACAGGACGATTAACGCCCCGGCGCCCAGCGCCATCAGTAGCGGTTGCACCAGTGCTCTCGCCAGCGCCAGCGGATCTTTTGCGCCAAAGGCCTGCGCGGTAAGCCCTGTAGTGCTCATCCGCAGAAACAGCAGCAGCATGAACAGGAAACTGGTTGCCGTCGCCCCGACCGCCACGCCACCGAGGTAAACCGGGCTGTCGAGATGACCAATCACAGCGGTATCCACCAGCCCAAGCAAAGGCACGGTGATATTGGAGAAAATCATCGGCAACGCCAGACGCCACAGCGCCTTATCGGCTGCGTTGAAAAGCTGCATGGGGGAATGCCTGAGATAAAACAATGCACACACTGCGGCACGGATTGCGCCGCAGTAGGGAAAGGGAGGTTACAACCACTCGCCGTTGCGAATCACGCCGACGGCCAGCCCTTCAATGGTAAAGCTCTGGTTGCGCAGATCCACCACGATAGGGGAAAACTCGGTGTTTTCCGGCAACAGTTCAACCGTGTTGCCCTGTTTTTTCAGGCGTTTAACGGTAACTTCGTCATCGATGCGCGCGACAACGACCTGGCCGTTGCGGACATCCTGCGTTTTATGAACCGCCAGCAGGTCGCCATCAATAATACCGATGTCTTTCATGGACATGCCGCTGACGCGCAGCAGAAAATCCGCGCTCGGTTTGAACATGGACGGATCAACCTGATAGTGACCTTCGATGTGCTCCTGCGCCAGCAGCGGTTCGCCCGCCGCGACGCGGCCAACCAGCGGCAACCCTTCTTCCTCTTCAACCAGCAGGCGGATACCGCGAGAAGCACCAGAGACAATCTCAATAACGCCTTTGCGCGCCAGCGCTTTCAGGTGTTCTTCAGCGGCATTCGGGGAACGGAACCCCAAGCGCTGAGCGATTTCCGCACGCGTCGGTGGCATGCCCGTCTGGCTGATGTGATCCCGGATGAGATCAAACACCTCTTGCTGCCTGGTCGTTAACGCTTTCATTCCGCCCCCTGGGTGTATATACAGTTATGCTGTGAGTATATACAGTTAACGCCCATTTTGAAACCACAAAAAGCACAAAAACCAGAGTCTTCTTCAATTCTGGAAGCGTTATCGGAAATGTGACCACAACAGCGTGACCCAGGTGATGAGCGCGATAATAATCGCCAGCAGCACCGCCGCCGAACCCATGTCCTTCGCCCGGCCAGAAAGCTCATGGCGTTCCGTCCCGATGCGGTCCACCACCGCCTCTATCGCGCTGTTGAGGATTTCCACTATCATCACCAGAAGAACGGAGCCAATCAGTAACACCCGCGTGATGGCATCGACATCCAGCACGCAGGCAATGATAATCGCAACGATGGCGGCAACGCCCTCCTGACGAAACGCGGCTTCGTTGACCCACGCAGCGCGTATTCCTTTCCAGGAATATCCAGCCGCGTTGATGATTCGGGTTAACCCGGTGGTATTATTAGCCATCAAAAAGAACCTTTTGTTATGTGCGTCAATGACAAGTACGGGTATTAACCGGAATAATTCACGCTTCGGCCTACACCATCGCGGCATGAAGTATGACGGCTTACCACAGATATTCTGTACGCTTTCTGTTATTCTTGCCGCGCATTTGCATTATTAACCAGAGGCTTTACATCGTTTATGTCCGGCTGGCCACGAATTTACTACAAATTACTGAATTTACCATTAAGCGTACTGGTAAAAAGCAAGTCGATTCCGGCAGAACCTGCTCAGGAGTTAGGGCTCGATACATCACGCCCTATTATGTACGTTTTGCCTTATAACTCTAAGGCAGACTTGCTGACCTTGCGCGCCCAATGTCTGGCGCATGATCTACCCGATCCGCTGGAGCCGCTTGAAATCGACGGCACCGTGCTGCCGCGTTACGTGTTTATCCACGGCGGCCCGCGCGTCTTCACCTATTACGCGCCGAAAGAAGAGTCCATCAAACTGTTCCATAACTATCTGGATTTGCATCGCAGCAATCCGGATCTCGACGTGCAGATGGTCCCGGTTTCGGTGATGTTTGGTCGTTCGCCGGGGCGTGATAAAGGCGAAGAGAACCCGCCGTTGCGTATGCTGAACGGCATTCAGAAGTTTTTCGCCGTCACCTGGCTTGGGCGCGACAGCTTCGTGCGCTTCTCCCCTTCCGTCTCCCTGCGCCGGATGGCGACGGAGCACGGCACGGATAAAATCATTGCCCAGAAACTGGCGCGCGTGGCGCGTATGCACTTTGCCCGTCAGCGTCTGGCGGCCGTCGGCCCGCGTCTGCCAGCGCGTCAGGATCTGTTCAACAAGCTGCTGTCCTCGAAAGCAATTGCCCGCGCGGTGGAAGACGAAGCACGCAGCAAAAAAATCTCCCACGAGAAAGCCCAGCAGAACGCCATCGCCCTGATGGAAGAGATTGCGGCGAACTTCTCCTATGAGATGATCCGCCTGACCGACCGCATCCTCGGTTTTACCTGGAACCGGTTGTACCAGGGGATTAACGTTCATAACGCGGAGCGCGTGCGTCAGTTAGCGCATGACGGCCACGAAATTGTCTATGTGCCCTGCCACCGCAGCCACATGGATTACCTGCTGCTTTCGTATGTGCTCTATCACCAGGGGCTGGTGCCGCCGCACATCGCTGCGGGGATCAACCTTAACTTCTGGCCCGCCGGGCCGATTTTCCGTCGCCTCGGCGCGTTTTTCATCCGCCGTACCTTCAAGGGCAACAAGCTCTACTCCACCGTGTTCCGCGAATATCTGGGCGAGCTGTTCAGCCGTGGCTATTCCGTGGAGTACTTTGTGGAAGGCGGGCGTTCGCGTACCGGCCGTTTGCTGGATCCGAAAACCGGCACGCTGTCGATGACCATTCAGGCAATGCTGCGCGGCGGCACCCGTCCGATCACTCTGGTGCCGATCTACATCGGCTACGAACACGTGATGGAAGTGGGCACCTACGCCAAAGAGCTGCGCGGCGCTACCAAAGAGAAAGAGAGCCTGCCGCAGATGATGCGCGGCTTAAGCAAGCTGCGTAACCTCGGCCAGGGTTATGTGAACTTTGGCGAGCCGCTGCCGCTGATGACGTACCTGAATCATCATGTGCCGAACTGGCGCGAGGCTATTGATCCTATCGAAGCCGTGCGTCCGGCCTGGCTGACGCCGACGGTCAATGACATCGCCGCCGACCTGATGGTGCGCATCAATAACGCCGGGGCCGCCAACGCCATGAACCTGTGCTGCACGGCGCTGCTGGCGTCTCGTCAGCGTTCTCTGACCCGCGAGCAGTTAACGCAGCAGCTGGATTGCTACCTTGAGCTGATGCGCAACGTGCCCTATTCGCCGGATTCAACCGTGCCGTCCGTGTCAGCCAGTGCGCTGATCGACCACGCGTTGCAGATGAACAAGTTTGAAGTCGAGCAAGACACCATCGGCGATATCATCATTCTGCCGCGCGAGCAGGCAGTGCTGATGACGTACTACCGCAACAACATCGCCCATATGCTGATGCTCCCGTCGTTGCTGGCGGCCATCGTGACGCAGCATCGCCACATTTCCCGCGACGCGATCCTGCGCCACATCGAAATCCTCTACCCACTGTTGAAAGCGGAGCTGTTCCTGCGCTGGGAAAACGATGACATTGTCGATGTCATTGATGCGCTGATCGCGGAAATGCAGCGTCAGGCGCTGATCACCCAACACGACGGCGAGATCACTATCAACCCGTCACACTCCCGGACGCTACAACTGCTGGCGGCGGGCGCGCGTGAAACGCTGCAGCGCTATGCCATCACCTTCTGGCTGCTCAGCTCGAACCCGTCTATCAACCGCAGTACGCTGGAAAAAGAGAGCCGCACCGTGGCGCAACGTCTGTCGGTGCTGCACGGCATCAACGCGCCGGAGTTCTTCGATAAGGCGGTGTTCAGTACGCTGGTGCTGACGCTGCGTGATGAGGGCTATATCAGCGACACAGGTGACGCCGAGCCGGAAGAGACGATGAAGGTGTACCAGCTTCTGGCGGATTTGATTACTTCGGATGTTCGCCTGACGATTGAAAGCGTCAGTCAGGACGCATAACACGCCCTTTATGACAGAGCCCTCTCCCCGGAGAGGGCTTTTTTTATGCCATAAAGCTCATCGCCAGCCCGAGAAACAGTACCAGTCCGACGTAGTTGTTATTCATAAATGCTTTGAAACAGGCATCGCGTTCGCGATTTTTAATCAGCTTCTGTTGATAGACAAACAGCGCGCCAGCCACCGCGACCGACCAGTAAAACGCCCAGCCGAGGTGATTCATCATGCCGATAGCGACCATCAGCGCCAGCACGGCGACCTGCAAAATGCCGATGATCAGCTTGTCGTATTGCCCGAACAGGATCGCCGTCGATTTAATGCCGATTTTCAGGTCGTCATCGCGATCAACCATCGCATATTGCGTATCGTAAGCCACTGCCCAGAAGATATTGGCGAGGAACATCAGCCAGCAACTCAGCGGCAGTGATTCGCTGACCGCCGCGAACGCCATCGGAATAGACCAGCCAAACGCCGCGCCCAGCACCACCTGTGGCAGATGGGTGTAACGCTTCATGAAAGGATAAACCCAGGCCAGCGCCAGCGCCGCCACGGAAAGCAGGATGGTCATGGTGTTAAGCGTCAACACCAGCAAAAATGAGAGCATTACCAGTACAACAAACAGCGTACGCGCCTCTTTTTCGGTGACATCGCCGCTGGGCAACGGGCGGTGCGCTGTACGTTTAACATGACCATCGAATTTGCGATCGGCATAATCGTTGACCACACAACCCGCCGCACGCATCAGCCAGACGCCCGCGACAAAGACGGCGAGGATCCACAGCGGCGGCAGACCAGGCGCCGCCAGCCACAACGCCCACAGCGTCGGCCACAGCAGCAGCAGCGCGCCAATCGGTTTGTCGGTACGCATCAGGCGATGAAACGCCAAAAGCTTATTCTGCGTAAGACTCCACTCCATTTTTTGTACCTCTTAATACAGCGGTGATGCAGGCAAAAACAGTTCTGTCAGCAACAGCGGTTTACCGCTCAGACGAAGGCGCGAACGGCGCCCCCACAGCTCTGCATAGCGACCGATTTCAATAAAATCCCGGGTCAGCGATGATGACGTAAACAGGTAACGACCCAGCGGCACGTTCCCGAGCTGTTGCAGCGCCAGTTCCGGGCCGGTCAGCGTGGATTCAGGCACCACGGTGCGCCCCGCCAGCCACGGCTCGCCGTCGGCACACAGCAGGATTTCCCGCAACCAGTAGCGCGGCTCGTCAGGTAACAACGACTGCTCTTCTTCGATGGCATCGCGCGTCACAAAGCCTTCGCGGATCATCGTCACGGTGATGGTTTTGCCCTGCTGCTCAAAACGTTTGGTCATGGAATCTTCCAGCAGCAGCCAGTCCAGCAGTTGCGGATCCAGAGAGGGAATTGCGTCGTAATAGCGTAACTCACGCAGTTGCGTGAGTGCCGGATGTGTCATGCCTGACGTCTCCAATACATAACTTTGAGGCATTGTAACGCAGAAAAGCGATTTCGGGGGCGGATACACGTCAATATACGATCATTAGCGTAACAGGCACGTAACGAACCTTAATAATAAAAAAGGTGCGCCCGGGGTGGACGCACCGAAAGGCTTCGCCTAAACATCAGCATTGCGGGGAGACGATCACCCCTTGCCTTTTACACTGCTGATAAAGGTGGAACGAGCAGATGTCGAGCCGAGGCGCTCAGCTTCGTCCAGGAGTTTCAGGGCTTTATCTACATCACCTTTGGCAACCGCCTGCTTAATGGCGTTGTTGAAATAGGCTTCCGTATCATTGAGTACCGGAGCGCTCGGTTTCGCAGGTGCTGCAGGCGCTGCCGCAACCGGCGCGGCATAGGCCGGTGCCGCCGTGTTGCCGACTGTGACCGGACCAGGTTTAGAGGCGCCGAACAGCGGGCCGACCAGCACGCTGGAGCCGGAAGAGGTTTTCACCTTCAGTTTCACCGTGCCGTCAGTCACGTGGCGGGCAATCGGATCCGGGATGTCAGGTACCGCGTTGCCGGTGCCTTTCGCATAGGCTTTTGCCGGATCAAGCAGCGTGGTGGTCTGCTGGAGATCCTGCGGCGTAGTGAAGACCAGCACGTAAATTTTCTGCTGGCCCAGCGCTGGCGTCAGGCGCATTTCGCCTTCCAGGCGATCGGCGCTCATGACGCCCGGCTCCTGATAGGTGAAATAGCTGCTCGGGAAAAAGGCGGAAGGCGTCATGTTCTGATCAAGAATCAGCACGTTCGGCGCAAAAACCTGCGTTCTCTTATCCACTTCGCTACTGAGCGTCAGATACAGCTCGCCGATATTAGCCGGTACGCTATACGCGGCGACCGGACCGCTGATGCCCGGCACGTTAAGCTGCTGGCCGCCCGTGGAAAGTTGGGTCGCCTGCATTTTGGATTGATCGACCGGCGTCCAGGTCAGTTGCTGGAGTGCATCAGTCGGGATGGTGGGTGCGGCAGAGGTATTCTGCGGCACAATATTCACATCAGCGAGCGTCACCATCGGAGCGCTGGCCAGTAAACCTGCACAGAGACTCAGTGCGACGAGACTTTTTTTCATTTTCATCGTTATTCCCTCAAACAGGGTCCAGTCGGTAGCCAGGCAATGGCGCGCTGAACCTAAGGAGAGAGGGGCTTGCGCCCCTCTTCAGGTCATTACATCGGGTTAACTTACTATTACCACCAGATTTCCATCTGGGCGCCGAAGGACCACTCGTCGTTGTCGCCACGGCTAAAGGTGCGTGCAGCGGTGTCAGCATAGGCCTGACCCGGGGTGTAACCCGCGATCGTGCCATTACCGGCCGGTGCATAGCCCCATTTCTCATCCCACTTGGCATAGGTAGCGAACAGACGGATAGCCGGACGAGACCAGATGCTGTCGCCCGCCTGCCACTGTTGTGCCAGGGTGATTTTGTACTGATTGTTGGTGTCGCCAGTTTCCTGGGATTTCACGTTGTCGTAGCCGACTTCAAGCAGGGTGCTCATGATTGGCGTCCACTTGTACATCGGGCGTACGCCGACGGTCCACCACTTGGTGCCGTTGTTGCTGTCCAGGTCGATATCCTGATACATACCAACGTACATCAGGTCCCAGCTATCGCCGAGGGAGATCGCCCCGTGATCCAACACGCGCCACAGGCTGCCGTTGTTGTTCATGGCATAGTTGATGTTATCGCTGGTGCCGATGCTGGAACCCTGCGACAGGCCTTTGCCCTGAGAGGTCATAGAGTCTGTGGCGTACTGCAGCACAAACTTGTTGTAGCCCTTCAGCATGCTCTGAGTGTGCTCAGCGGTGAACATCCAGCCATCTTTCGATGCACCGTCCACCAGGTAGTAACCGTCACGCTCGTTTGCACGACCGTAGTCCACACCGAGTTCCAGCGTGCCGCCCGGGTTGATTTCCATCTGCGCTAAACGCACATCGAAGACGTCGTTCGCGGTGCGGGTGGTGTAGTCATAAATACTGTTGCTGGCGAAAGAAGACGAACCGCCCGCTTCAGAAGAACGGGTGGCGGCCAGGGAGAGTTTACCGAAGCCAACATCCACGTTTTCCAGACCTGCGCCCGGGCCAGAAATATCCCAGTAGTAGAAGTCGATCATGTGAACGTCATGACGCTGGTAGAAGCGCTTACCGGCCCAGATGGTGGAGCCTGGCAGCCAGTCGATCAGGTTTTTACCCTGAACGTTAGCTTCACGAAACGCCGGATCAGTGGCTTCCCAGTCGTTCTGCTGAGCAACGGAGTAAGCTACGTTGGTATCGAAGTAGAAGCTCTTATCGCCTTCTTTCCAGACTTCCTGTCCCAGTTTCAGCTCGGCATAGGTTTCACATTCGTTACCGAGACGATACTTACTTTGAGCACCGGTGGCCTGGAAGCATTGCTGCTCGCCGCCGCTGCCGGTCCAGCCAATGCCAGAACGGGCGTACCCGTGGAAATCTACGGCCATTGCCTGAACAGACATAACGCCTGCTGCGACGGCAACTGCCAGTGGAAGTTTGCGCAGAGTAATCATCATTCTATCTCCTGAGATCATTGCTTTTCTCTTGATTTTTATGGGATTTAAACGCCAGGCTCTTTGTGCAGCCGACGACAAGCTGTGCCATCCTCACGGAACAGATGACAACGCTCTGGCGGCAAACCAATGGCGAATGTGGCTCCCTCTTCTACCAACACCACGTCAGACTGGCGGTACACCAGGTTCTGTCGGATGGCGGGGATCTGGATATGAATCTGTGTTTCGTGACCAAGTTGTTCGACGACCTGCACGTCGCCTTCCAGCGTGACGTCCGCGATATCGCTGGGTAACAGGTGTTCCGGGCGAATACCCAACGACATGTTGGCGCCTGGCTGTACGTTCGCACTGTCCACCGGCAGCCAGATTTGCTGACGGTTTGGCAATTCCACCTGCACCTGTTCGATGGCGGTGGCCGTGACTTTCACCGGCAGGAAGTTCATTTTCGGCGAGCCGATAAAGCCCGCGACGAAACGATCTGCCGGGTAGTGATACAGTTCCAGCGGCTTGCCCACCTGCGCGACCCGCCCTGCATCCAGCACCACGATGGTGTCGGCGAGCGTCATCGCTTCGACCTGATCGTGAGTGACATAAATCATCGTGCGCCCCAGTCGCTTGTGCAGACGGGAAATCTCGATGCGCATCTGTACGCGCAACGCCGCATCGAGGTTCGACAGCGGCTCATCGAGCAGGAACACGTTCGGTTCCGCCACCAGCGTCCGGCCAATCGCCACACGCTGACGCTGACCGCCCGAGAGCGCTTTCGGCTTGCGATCCAGCAGATGCGCCAGTTGCAGCACTTCAGCCACCTGCGTCACCCGCTGTTGAATCAGTTCTCTTTTGGCGCCCGCCAGCTTGAGACCAAACGACATGTTTTCTGCGACAGAAAGGTGGGGATACAGCGCATAGGACTGGAAAACCATCCCCACGCCGCGCTCGGCAGGAGGAATATCATTCATGCGGGTATCACCAATGAACAGATCCCCGCTGGTAATCGTTTCGAGTCCCGCGATCATTCTCAGCAGCGTCGATTTACCACAGCCTGACGGACCGACGAACACCACAAATTCCCCTTCGTGAATGTCGAGATTGATGTTTTTTGACACCACCACGTCGCCCCAGGCTTTCGTTACATTTCGCAGCTGTACGCTCGCCATGCCCTTCTCCCTTCGTTACAACCTGTCATCAACAGACACATTCAAGTTCGGCTGACTATGCGCCAATGATTGCGGGCGTGAATCCTCCACCCCCGGAGTTTTTCATGGGGGAGGAGACGGGAGGAT
This sequence comes from Trabulsiella odontotermitis, assembly GCF_001297775.1. Lineage (GTDB taxonomy): Bacteria > Pseudomonadota > Gammaproteobacteria > Enterobacterales > Enterobacteriaceae > Trabulsiella > Trabulsiella odontotermitis. Next base: position 220,394 of record NZ_LIFX01000007.1, read on the forward strand.
GAGAGAGCAGGCTCTGCCACCGGAGACGGCAGGCGCAGAGGATTTTTGTGATGGTCGTTACAAAAATAGGGGCATTTTTATGTGCGCTGGCACCCATAACTCACTTTTATGTAACAGCGATCACACAAACCGGGGTTGGGGCGTAGACAAAGGGAGGATGGAAAGGGGTTGCTAAATAAGGAAACTCATCGTCGTTAAGCCACCGAAGTGTATCCACGAGCACACACCAAAAAGGACGGGATATATGAAAATCAAAACTGGCGCTCGCATCCTCGCGCTGTCCGCATTGACTACGATGATGTTCTCCGCCTCTGCCCTCGCCAAAATTGAAGAAGGAAAGCTGGTTATCTGGATTAACGGCGATAAAGGCTATAACGGCCTTGCCGAGGTTGGTCAGAAATTCGAAAAAGATACGGGCATAAAAGTGACCGTTGAGCACCCGGACAAGCTGGAAGAGAAATTCCCGCAAGTTGCCGCCACGGGCGACGGCCCGGACATTATTTTCTGGGCGCACGACCGTTTTGGCGGCTATGCACAATCTGGCCTGCTGGCGGAAGTCTCGCCGGATAAGGCCTTTCAGGACAAACTTTATCCCTTCACCTGGGACGCCGTTCGCTATAACGGCAAGCTGATCGCCTATCCGATCGCCGTGGAAGCGCTGTCGCTTATCTATAATAAAGACCTCGTGCCGAACCCGCCGAAAAGCTGGGAAGAGATCCCTGCGCTGGATAAAGCACTGAAAGCGAAAGGCAAATCCGCACTGATGTTCAACCTGCAGGAACCGTATTTCACCTGGCCGCTAATTGCCGCTGATGGCGGTTATGCCTTTAAATATGCCAACGGCAAATATGACGTGAAAGATGTCGGCGTTGACAGCACAGGCGCGAAAGCCGGTCTGACCTTCCTGGTTGACCTCATCAAGAACAAACATATGAATGCTGATACCGACTACTCGATCGCAGAAGCAGCGTTCAACAAAGGCGAAACCGCGATGACCATCAACGGTCCGTGGGCCTGGTCAAACATCGATAAAAGTAAGATCAACTATGGTGTCACCCTGCTGCCTTCCTTCAAAGGCAAACCCTCCAAACCGTTCGTAGGCGTGTTGAGCGCCGGGATTAACGCGGCAAGCCCGAACAAAGAGCTGGCGAAAGAGTTCCTCGAAAACTACCTGCTGACCGATCAGGGTCTGGAGGCGGTGAACAAGGACAAACCGCTGGGCGCCGTGGCGCTGAAATCGTATCAGGATCAGTTAGCGAAAGATCCACGCATTGCGGCAACCATGGATAACGCCCAGAAAGGCGAAATCATGCCGAACATCCCGCAGATGGCCGCCTTCTGGTATGCCACCCGCACGGCGGTGATCAACGCAGCCAGCGGTCGTCAGACCGTAGACGCCGCGCTGAAAGACGCACAGGGACGTATTACGAAGTAAGTCAGAAAAACGGCGGGTGGCGCTTCGCTTACCCGCCCTACCACTACGGCCCGGACCGTAGGTCAGGTAAGTGCAACGCCACCTGACACCCGTTTTCACCGTTGTAGAGGAAGATTCCCCATGGATGTCATTAAAAAGAAGCACTGGTGGCAAAGCGACGCCCTGAAGTGGTTAATCATTGGTGTGCTGGGCCTGCTGGTTGGTTACCTTGTCGTTTTAATGTACGCCCAGGGAGAGTACCTGTTCGCCATCATGACGCTTATTTTAAGCTCTGTTGGCCTTTATATTTTTGCGAATCGTAAAGCCTATGCCTGGCGCTATGTCTACCCTGGTGTTGCCGGGATGGGTCTGTTTGTTCTGTTCCCGCTGATCTGTACCATTGCCATCGCGTTCACCAACTACAGCAGCACCAACCAGCTGACGTTTGAGCGTGCGCAACAGGTGCTGATGGACCGCGTTTACCAGGCCGGGAAAACCTTCAACTTTGGTTTATATCCGTCGGAGAATGCGTGGAAGCTGGCGCTGACCGACGGGGAAAGCGGGAAGAATTACCTCTCTGACGCCTTTACGCTGGGCGGCGAACAAAAGCTGACGGTAAAAGAAACCGATGCCCTGCCTGAAGGCGAGCGGGCAAATCTGCGCGTCATCACCCAGAATCGCCAGGCGCTGAACCAACTGACCGCGATCCTGCCTGATGAGAGCAAAGTGGTGATGAGCTCGCTGCGTCAGTTCTCCGGCACGCGTCCACTGTATACGCTTAGCGACGATGGCGTTCTGACCAACAATCAAAGCGGCACAAAATATCGCCCAAACAACAGTGCCGGGTTTTATCAGGCGATCAACGCGGATGGCAACTGGGGTGACGAAAAACTCAGCCCCGGCTATACCGTGACCATTGGCTGGGACAACTTCACCCGCGTCTTTACCGACGAGGGCATTCAGAAGCCGTTCCTGGCGATTTTCGTCTGGACGGTGGTCTTCTCCGTGCTGACCGTGCTGCTGACTGTGGCGGTCGGTATGGTGCTGGCCTGTGTGGTGCAATGGGACTCGCTGAAAGGCAAAGCGATTTATCGCGTGCTGTTGATCCTGCCCTACGCGGTGCCGTCGTTTATTTCTATTTTGATTTTCAAAGGGTTGTTCAACCAGAGCTTTGGTGAAATCAACATGATGCTGAGCACGTTGTTTGGCATCCGACCGGCATGGTTCAGCGACCCGACCACCGCCCGCGCGATGATCATCATCGTCAACACCTGGCTGGGCTATCCGTACATGATGATCCTTTGCATGGGGCTGCTGAAGGCGATCCCTGACGATCTTTATGAAGCGTCGGCGATGGACGGCGCGGGCCCGTTCCAGAATTTCTTCAAAATAACCCTGCCGCTGCTGATCAAACCGCTGACCCCGCTGATGATCGCCAGCTTCGCGTTTAACTTTAACAACTTCGTGCTGATCCAGTTGCTGACCAACGGCGGGCCGGATCGCCTCGGCACCACCACGCCCGCGGGTTATACCGACCTGCTGGTGAGCTACACCTACCGCATCGCCTTCGAAGGCGGCGGCGGGCAGGACTTTGGACTCGCGGCGGCGATCGCCACGATCATCTTCCTGCTGGTGGGTGCGCTGGCGATTGTGAATCTGAAAGCCACACGAATGAAATTTGACTAAGGAGGGACAGACGATGGCAATGGTACAACCGAAATCTCAGAAGCTGCGCCTCTTTATCACGCACCTGCTGCTGCTTGTTTTCATCGCGGCAATCATGTTTCCGCTGCTGATGGTAATCGCCATCTCCCTGCGTGAAGGCAACTTCGCCACCGGCAGCCTGATCCCGGATAATATCTCCTGGGAGCACTGGCGGCTGGCGCTCGGATTCAGCGTTGAGCATGCCGACGGTCGCGTCACGCCGCCGCCGTTCCCGGTGCTCTTGTGGCTGTGGAACTCGGTGAAAATCGCCGGGATCACCGCTATCGGCATCGTGGCGCTCTCCACCACCTGTGCGTACGCCTTCGCCCGTATGCGTTTTCCCGGCAAAGCCACGCTGCTGAAAGGGATGCTGATTTTCCAGATGTTCCCGGCGGTGCTGTCGCTGGTGGCGTTGTATGCCCTGTTTGACCGTCTCGGCCAGTACATTCCGTTTATCGGTCTCAATACGCACGGCGGGGTGATCTTCGCTTATATGGGCGGCATTGCGCTGCACGTCTGGACCATCAAAGGCTATTTCGAAACCATCGACGGTTCGCTGGAAGAGGCGGCGGCGCTGGACGGCGCCACACCGTGGCAGGCCTTCCGCCTGGTGCTGTTACCCCTGTCAGTGCCGATTCTGGCGGTGGTGTTTATTCTGTCGTTTATCGCGGCGATCACCGAAGTGCCGGTCGCCTCGCTGCTGCTGCGTGATGTCAACAGCTACACGCTGGCGGTAGGTATGCAGCAATACCTGAACCCGCAGAACTACCTGTGGGGCGATTTTGCCGCGGCGGCGGTGCTGTCCGCGATCCCCATCACCCTCGTGTTCCTGCTGGCGCAGCGCTGGCTGGTCAGCGGTCTGACGTCGGGAGGCGTGAAAGGGTAAGTTTCATTGTTATGCCACTGCAACCCTCAAATGCTGTTCATTGCGAATAATTGTGACTGTTCAGGCGGCCTTCGGGCCGCCCTTTTTTATTCGCGTTTCAGCCGCTTAGAGTTGCAGAGCCATAACGTGATCACCAACAGCAGGATCGCCGCCGAGTAGATCAGCACATCCAGCGGAGATTTGTGATCAACGATGATCAGCCGCACGATGGCGGTGATCCCGATGTAAATAAAGTAGCGCAGCGGGAAGTGAAAGCCTGACTGAAAATACTTCACAATCAGAGCGATAAATTCAAAGTAGAGAAAATAGACCACCAGCCCTTCCACCAGCGCGTACTTGCTGGTTTGCTCAGGGGCGAACAGGACATCTGCCAGATGCAGCGTCTCTTTGCCAAGAAAAACGACCAGAATCAACCCAAGGGTCAGCAGACCCAGATTCAACACGGTCTGCAGGATGGTGGAGATGAACTCAACACGGGGACGAGTGAGTGATGTCATAACAGCACCTTTATCGCAGTGGCGAGCCTCCTGTATAACGCAAAAGTGTGACGGAGATCTATATTTTTTATTTATGCTTATTGCCGGGTAAGCACAGCGCCACCCGGCAATAAAACATCAACGGAAATTCACGCTGCGATCGCTGGTCATGTCATACAACTGGAATTTGCGCCCCAGTTTCTGACCGCCGTCACGCGTCAGCGGCGTCCAGCCGATGGCGGCACGGCTGCGGGTCGGGCCGGACGAGAAAATATCCAGCGGCACAGACACGTACACGCCTTTAGTGAAATCCCCTTCCCCGTACTCTTCCGGCGACACGTTGGTGATCGTCGCGTACGCGCCCACCACCACGCCGCTGTCGAAGTGTTTCGCCACTTCGAGCGTACCACCCTTATCGCCTGCCAGATATTGCCCGACGCTGGCTTTGATCAGCACATCCTGCGCAAACGGCGGTGTCCAGTAGGCGGTCAGGTGACCGGTTTTGGCGCTGTAATCGGTGAACTTCATCATGTCCTGCGCGCTGCGCCAGTCACGCTGTTTCACGTAGTTCGCATCAATACCAAACGCCCAGTTGCTGTCGACCGGACGATAAAGCACTTCCGCGCCCGCGCCGCCGAACATGGTCTCCAGATAACCGCCATACACCTGGCCGTAGAAACCGTTGCCGAAATACTGCAGGTAGTTGGCCTGCAGGTTATTGACGTAAATATCGTTCTCCACATACTCACGCACGTGGGTTCTGACGCGCGGCAAATGCGTGTCCTGCGGCGGATTGGTGTAGTTGAACTTGTCGTAGTTGTTGGCCAGGTTGGCGAACAGGCTGCCGGTGGTGATCAGGTGGTCGGTCACCCACCAGTCCGCGGTGCCCATCACGCCCAGCTGATACATGTAGAAGCTTTCCGGGCCGCCGATGGACTGATTCAACACCGGGTCGATGTGCACGTCGAAACGCGACTTATCGATATACCAGCCCTGCTCCGTTTTCTCCGGTATCACCGGCTCGATGCGTTTCTGCGCCAGTGGCGTTTCGTGACCTAACGGCTCGCCCTCCAGATGATTGCGCAAGCTGGCGACGTCAGTTTCGGTGGTCACCTGCGGCAGATTGAGACGGTTTTCAGTGATGCGGATGGTGCGGATCCCGTCCGGCAAATCGTTCATGATGATCCGGTTAGCGCGCTCAATACCTTCACGCGAGTCGCGGTATTTCACCTGCTCGCCAGTGACGTACAGCGTGTCACCTTTCACCTGAATCTGCGGGTCCGCCAGGCCAGCGTTGTATTTCAGCAGGGTCAACTGGTTCGACACCACCGAATGTTGCAGAATAGCGTCCTGCGGTTCCGGCTGGTATTTCGGCCGGGCGTTGTCGTTGTAAGACGGCCGCAGATCGTTAAAGTTGGTACGCAGCGTCACACCAAACATGAAGGTGTTGCCGCGCTCATAGCTCAGGTTAACGTCGGCCCAGTCAGTGACACGGTAAATGGCGCCGACGTTAAACTTGCTCTTCTGTTCGATTTTGCCCGCAAATTCATCGCTGTAATCGTTGCCTTCATATTCCAGTTTCAGGCGCAGCGGTTGCCACGGGGTCTGATATTCAACGCCGCCAAACAGCGCGGTCGGGCCGTGGAACATCTGGCTGCCATCCACCGAGCCCGCTTCGCGGTAGCTGTTGTCGCGGTAGCAAAATTTATCGCTATAAGTACAGAGTGGGTTTTTCACGTTGCCGCTGGTGCCGAGATAACCCCAGCCGAGCCCCAGCGAGAAATCAAACGGTCCCCAGGCTTTGCTGGCGACAATGTATTCCGCATCAAACAGACCGGTCCCGCCGATATCCCGCGCCCCCACCGCCACCTGCGGCAGCCAGTAGCCCTCTTCCCACAACCGCAGCTTGAGATCGAACGCTTTGTCTTTGTAGGTCTGGTCGCCGGAGAAGGCATCGACGCTGCTGTACTGCCGGGTGCGCACGTCGGTATAGCGCAGGGTGGTTTCCAGCCAGGGGAAGAGCTGGATCGAACCGGAGTAATAGCGATACTGATCGTTATCGCGATAGTTGATGCTCATCTCCCCTTCCCGCGCCATCCGCGCGGTAGGCGTTTGCATCAGCCCCACGCCGCCAAAATCCGACTGTGATGGCCCTACGGGCGCCGGATACGTTTCTGCATGGCAGGCCGCGCTCACGCCCAATGCCAGCAGACTATAGAGGAATCTTTTTTTCATTATTCAGGTATCCGCTGTGTGAGTGAGTGAAGAATGTCGGCGTTCAGCTCGTCGTATTTCTTCGTCCACAGGGAATCGGCAAAGCCGACAAAAATAAGGCTTCCAGGCATCAGTTCAACGTGGCGTTTGTTCCAGTACGCCACTGGCGCTTTTTGCGTCCGCCCGTCGGGGTAAATCACCCAGGCGTAACTGCGGTCGGCGCCGCTGAGCAGGCTTTGATCGTCGAGATAACTCGCCACATCACGCTCTGGCGTGAACGGCAGCGTACCCGGACGGCTGATTAAACCGAACAGACGCACCGTGGAGGGCTGATGACCCACCCACAGGGTGTAATCGCCCTGTAACGGCGGGTTCGCGCCCGGTTTCACCCGCACGACATCCGGGTCGAGACTGACTAACTGGCGGCCCGTCACGTTGATGCTCTGTAACTGCTGGCGCAGCGCGTTAATCGCCGCGCCATCGTCACCGCCCTCGTCAGCGGCCAGCGCCGCCAGCCGGGCAAGCAACGCCTGATGCTGCTGTTTCGCGATGGCGGTTGACTGACGTTCGCTGATAACCGCGCCCGGCCACCAGCTGTCTGCCAGCCGTGGCTGAGCGACCAGATCGGCCAGATGCCCGGCGTCGGTGAGCTTTTTCGGCTGCGCCGCGCCGTTGATATAGACATCCACATTGCCGGCAGCGAAAGCCGTTAATGGTGCGATGGACGAGGCAATCAACGCGGCAATTAAACGTTTTTTCATGATTTTGCCGCCTTAATCAGCGTGGTTTTCACCGGGAAATAATCCGCCCCGAGATACTGTTCCGACTGGCGAACTTGCCCCTCGTCATCAATCCAGTAGCGATTACGCCAGTGGGTTTGATCGGTGCTGACCGACTCTTCCAGCACGCGCACCTGAGTCTCTTCACCCGCCAGCGTCAGGGTATCAGTGCCCTGCCAGCGGAATTCGGAACGCGCGGTGGCGTAACGCACCTGCTTATGCTCGGTCCAGCCCATCGTGCGCGTCCAGCTCGCGCCATCAACAATCTGATTGGGTTTCGTCAGCGGGTCAGCCTGCAGGTTGTTCACCTCCAGCAGGTTGTCGCCGCCAAGCTGCGTTTTAATCAGACGACCGTGTCGGGTCACGAGGGTGGCCTGATCCTGCGTCACCCATTTCTGCTGCCCGTTTTCCGAGAAAGCGAGCACCACAAACAGCTGAGGGCCGCCGTTGAGCTGCATATACTGGCTGGCATACGGCATGTTCTGGATGTCATCGTCGGTGAGCTGGACACCCGGTGTGCCGAATACGCTATCCCAGAGGGATTGTCCCAGTCCTTTTGTACTGGCTGAACATGCCTGAAGCAGCAGGCAAAGAAGGATAATAATGGGTCGCTTCACGACTCTTCTCCGAAGGGGCAAAATAACCACACCGAAGTGTGGTTATGGTTAAAGCACCCGCTATTACTGGGTACTGGTGGTTGTTGTGGTGGTGGTTCCAGTATTGGAGCCATCACCACCACCGGTCGCCGCCAGTGCGACACCCACGGCCGAACTTACGGTGCTGGCGCTGGTTGCGGTCGAACTGCCCGCAGACACAGACGTCGCTGCCGACCCGGCCGCTTCACCCACTTCCACAGGTGCTGCATAAGCTGAGGTCGCCGCAAGCGCGGATATGGCAAAAATGCCATACAGGATTTTCTTCATAACTACTTCCCTTCATTGAATGAATGGAGATATGCCTGAAAAGAAATTCAGACGGGATCGAGTATACACAACTAAAGCAGGCTAATTAGCGCAGGGGAAAATAGCAGAACGGTTTTCGGATTTATGGATGAAAGGGTTATTAAGCGGCAAGTTGAAATTTATTAAAATACGCAAATTCAAGCAATTATAATATAAATATGTGCATTCCATTCTCCGTAAAATCCTAAAATAACCCGCAGTAATTAACAGGTTAAATAGTCTTTTCAGATTAAACTCAGAACAGAAATTTGCGCTACGTAACGGACAACCGGAATTATCTGATAAAAAAAATGCCGACATTTCGTCGGCATTCATTATTCAATATTAATTACCCACGCCATTGCTTATAACGGTTAATCAAACCGTTAGTAGAGCTGTCGTGGCTGCTGATAGGTTTGTCATCTTTCAGTTCCGGCAGGATGCGGTTCGCCAGCTGTTTGCCAAGCTCAACGCCCCACTGATCGAAGGTGAAGATGTTAAGGATAACGCCCTGGGTAAAGATTTTGTGCTCGTACAGCGCGATCAGCGCACCCAGGCTGAACGGGGTGATTTCACGCAGCAGGATGGAGTTGGTCGGGCGGTTGCCTTCGAACACTTTGAACGGTACTACGTGTTCCAGCGTTGCCGGATCTTTCCCCTGGTCACGATATTCCTGCTCAACCACTTCACGGGATTTACCGAACGCCAGTGCTTCGGTCTGCGCAAAGAAGTTAGACAGCAGTTTCGGATGATGATCAGACAGCGGGTTATGGGTAATGGATGGCGCGATAAAATCGCACGGCACCATTTTGGTCCCCTGGTGAATCAACTGGTAGAACGCGTGCTGGCCGTTAGTGCCCGGCTCGCCCCAGATAATTGGCCCGGTCTGGTGCGTCACTTTGTTGCCGTTACGGTCAACGTACTTACCGTTGGATTCCATGTTGCCCTGCTGGAAGTAGGCAGCAAAACGGTGCATGTACTGGTCGTACGGCAGAATGGCTTCGGTTTCCGCGCCAAAGAAGTTGTTGTACCAGATACCGATCAGCGCCAGCAGCACCGGCAGGTTTTTCTCTGGTGCCGTGGTGGAGAAGTGCTTGTCCATTGCATGCGCGCCGGAAAGCAGTTGTACAAAGTTGTCGAAGCCTACAGACAGAATGATCGACAGACCGATCGCTGACCACAGCGAGTAACGGCCACCGACCCAGTCCCAGAACTCAAACATGTTGGCAGTATCAATACCAAATTCACCGACCGCTTTGGCGTTGGTAGACAGCGCGGCAAAGTGTTTCGCCACGTGTTTCTGATCACCGGCAGTTTTCAGGAACCAGTCACGCGCGCTGTGGGCGTTGGTCATGGTTTCCTGCGTGGTGAAGGTTTTGGACGCGACCAGGAACAGCGTGGTTTCCGGGTTCACTTTTTTCAGCACTTCGGCGATGTGCGTACCATCGACGTTAGACACGAAATGCATGTTGAGATGATTTTTGTACGGACGCAGCGCTTCGGTCACCATGAACGGGCCGAGGTCAGAACCCCCAATACCAATGTTCACCACATCGGTAATCGGCTTGCCGGTATAGCCTTTCCAGCTCCCGGAGATGATCGCTTCTGAGAAGCCTTTCATCTTTTCCAGCACCGCATTCACTTCCGGCATCACATCTTTGCCATCCACCACTATCGGCGTATTGCTGCGGTTACGCAGAGCAACGTGCAGCACGGCACGATCTTCCGTACGGTTGATCTTTTCACCCGAGAACATGGATTTGATCGCACCTGCCAGATCGGTCTCTTTCGCCAGATCCTGCAGTTTTGCCAGCGTGTCGGTGGTGATGCGGTTTTTGGAGAAATCCACCAGCATCAAATCGTCAAAGGTCGCGGAAAACGTCGAAAAACGGTCGCTATCTTTCGCGAACAGATCCGCGATAGTGACGTCCTTCATCTCCTCGTAGTGTTTCTGCAATGCCTGCCAGGCTGAAGTCTGCGTTGGATTGATATTTTTCATAGCAATACTCATCTGATTTGAAAATTGTGACTTCGGTCGATTGTAGCGCCTGCGGACAAAAATTGTGATGCTTTTTCAGGTTGAGGGCAAAAGCGGCTAAAAAACGGCTTCTGATCACACTTTTATAAGCGAGATTTCTTGATTGTCTGTCAGCATAAAAAATCCGCATAACCTAAGCGTTGACAGCGCCCGGCCTCGCATTTTATTTATGAATACGGTACCTGCGCCTGGTTCGATTACTGTTCTGCTCTTGTGCCAAGGTCACTATTTTCATTCCCTGACACGAGGTTGTTATGACAGATTTAGTCGTCGCCAAATTTGGCGGTACCAGCGTTGCTGACTTCGACGCGATGAACCGTAGCGCGGATGTCGTGCTCACCGATCCCAATACCCGACTGGTGGTGCTTTCCGCCTCGGCGGGCATTACCAATCTGCTGGTGGCGCTGGCGGAAGGCCTGGAAGCCACCGAGCGTTTCGCCAGACTCGACGCCATTCGTCAAATCCAGTTCGATATTCTCGATCGCCTGCAGAACCCGAATGTGATCCGCGAAGAGATTGAGCGGCTGCTGGAAAACATCACCACTCTGGCAGAAGCCGCGTCACTGGCGACGTCCAACGCGCTGACCGATGAACTGGTCAGCCACGGCGAACTGATGTCCACCCTGCTGTTTGTGGAAATTCTGCGTGAACGCGGGGTTCAGGCGCAGTGGTTTGACGTGCGTAAAGTGATGCGCACCAATGATCGTTTTGGTCGTGCCGAGCCGGATGTCGCGGCGCTGTCCGAGCTTTGCCTCCAGCAACTCGCACCACGTCTGGCGCAAGATATGGTCATCACCCAGGGCTTTATCGGTAGCGAAGGTAAAGGCCGCACCACCACGCTTGGCCGTGGCGGCAGTGACTATACCGCGGCGCTGCTGGGCGAAGCCCTGAAAGCGAAACGTGTCGATATCTGGACTGATGTCCCGGGCATTTACACCACCGATCCACGCATTGTGCCTGCCGCACGGCGCATTAACGAAATCGCGTTTGAGGAAGCTGCCGAGATGGCGACCTTCGGCGCGAAAGTCCTGCACCCGGCGACCCTGCTGCCTGCCGTGCGCAGCGAAATTCCGGTATTTGTGGGGTCCAGCAAAGATCCGCAAGCAGGCGGTACGCTGGTCTGCAATAAAACTGAAAACCCGCCGCTGTTCCGCGCGCTGGCGCTGCGTCGCAACCAGACGCTGGTGACGCTGCACAGTCTGAATATGCTGCACTCGCGCGGTTTCCTGGCCGAGGTGTTCGGCATTCTGGCGCGTCACAATATCTCGGTTGATCTCATCACTACGTCAGAAGTGAGCATCGCGCTGACGCTGGATACCACCGGCTCCACATCAACCGGCGATACCCTGCTGACCCAGGCGCTGCTGACCGAGCTCTCTTCCCTGTGCCGCGTTGAAGTCGAAGAGGGGCTGGCGCTGGTGGCGTTGATTGGTAATCACCTCTCCAGAGCCTGCGGTGTCGGCAAAGAGGTGTTTGGCGTGCTGGAGCCGTTTAACATCCGCATGATTTGCTACGGCGCCTCCAGCTACAACCTGTGTTTCCTCGTGCCGGGTAACGAATCAGAAAAAGTCGTGCAGAAACTTCATCATAATTTGTTTGAATAAAATTACACTACACGATAAACCATACCTATGGCCGGGCTCGAACCCGGCTTTTTTATAAAAAACACAACACAACAACGATACGATCGCAAGGAATACATCATGTCAGGACTCTTCACCAGGCTGTTCCCGTTATGGGCGCTGCTGCTCTCTGTTATCGCGTATTACACGCCCTCGACCTTTACCCCGATTGGCCCCTGGGTCACCACGCTGCTGATGCTGATCATGTTTGGCATGGGCGTACATCTGAAAGTGGATGATTTCAAACGCGTGTTGTCACGCCCGGCGCCGGTCGCCGCAGGGATTTTCCTGCACTATCTGGTAATGCCGCTCGCCGCCTGGTTGCTGGCGATGGCCTTCCGCATGCCGCCGGAGTTGTCCGCAGGCATGGTGCTGGTAGGTAGTGTTGCCAGCGGCACAGCGTCAAACGTCATGATCTATCTGGCGAAAGGGGATGTCGCGCTGTCGGTGACTATCTCGTCAATATCGACGCTGGTGGGTGTTGTCGCGACCCCGCTGCTGACGCGTCTGTACGTCGACGCCCACATTCAGGTGGACGTGATGGGAATGCTGCTCAGCATTCTGCAAATCGTGGTGATCCCGATTGCCTTAGGGCTGGTGGTGCATCATCTGCTGCCGCGTGTGGTGAAGGCGATAGAGCCTTATCTCCCGGCGTTTTCCATGATCTGTATCCTGGCGATCATCAGCGCTGTAGTGGCCGGTTCCGCGTCGCATATCGCGTCTGTGGGTCTGGTGGTGATTATCGCTGTTATTCTGCATAACAGCATCGGCCTGCTCGGTGGTTACTGGGGCGGTCGCCTGTTCGGTTTTGATGAATCCACCTGCCGCACGCTGGCGATTGAAGTGGGTATGCAGAACTCCGGGCTCGCCGCCGCGCTCGGCAAAATCTACTTCGGCCCGCTCGCTGCTCTCCCCGGCGCGTTGTTCTCCGTGTGGCACAACCTGTCGGGCTCGCTGCTGGCGGGTTACTGGTCCGGTAAGCCGGTTGATGAGAAACCGGAAAAAGAAGTGGCGAAACAGGGCTAATTCGCTTCGCGGCTGAACGTGCTTGCTTTACACTGAAGCCTACCCACCAGGAGGCTTCAGTGATGTCCACAGCACGATTAACCCAAAAAGACATGACGGAAAGCGAGCAGCGCGAGCTGAAAACATTGCTCGACCGCGCTCGTATCTCACATGGCCGTCCCCTGACCAACGCCGAAACCAATCAGGTCAAAAAAGAGTACATCGATAAGCTAATGGCACAGCGTGAAGCTGAAGCCAAAAAAGCCCGCAAGCTGAAAAAGCAGCAGGCTTATAAACCGGATGAGAACGCGACATTCTCCTGGTCTGCTAATACCTCGACCCGCGGAAGGCGCTGATTAGCGCCCTTTCTTTTTCCGCCCCGGCGAGGTAAAGCGCTTACGGTTGGCCATTTCTGCAGGCGTTTTGGCCATGTTTTTCCCGCCGCTGGTGGCCGGTTTTTTTGCCGCCCCTGCCGGTGTTTTCGGTTTGGCCTTCGCCTTTGCTTTCGGCTTCGCTTCCGACGACGAATCTTCGATAAGCTTAAAAAGCGCAATCAACTCATCGTCAGTTAAATCACGCCACTCGCCCTGCGGGATCCCGCTCAGGCTGACGTTCATGATCCGCGTACGCTCCAGTTTCGTCACTTCAAAACCAAAGTACTCGCACATGCGGCGAATTTGCCGGTTCAGCCCCTGCACGAGGGTGATGCGGAAGGTAAACGGCGCCTCTTTTTTGACTTTGCACTTCTTTGTGACAGTACCAAGAATCGGCACGCCTGCGCCCATGCCGCGAATGAAGTCATCGGTAATCGGTTTATTCACCGTTACCAGATACTCTTTTTCATGGTCATTACCGGCACGCAGAATTTTATTGACCAGATCACCGTGGTTAGTCAGAAAGATTAGCCCCTGCGAGTCTTTATCCAGACGGCCAATCGGGAAAATACGGCTGCTGTGGTTAACGAAGTCAACGATGTTATCCCGTTCGCCGTCTTCCGTCGTACTCACAATGCCAACCGGTTTGTTCAACGCGATAAACACCAGGTCTTCTTCGTTTCTTGGCTCAATGAGTTGACCATTCACTTTCACCACATCGCCAGCAGCGACCTGATCGCCAATGGTGGCGCGTTTACCGTTGATAAACACGTTCCCCTGTTCGATGTAGCGGTCAGCCTCGCGACGTGAGCAAATTCCACTTTCGCTAATGTATTTGTTTAATCGGGTTGATTGGGTTGGCAGCATAGTTTCTCCTGTAAAAGCGAAATATACCTTACCCTGGCGCTGGCACAAATGGTCTTGTTTCCGAGCGTCATTCCAGATTCCGTGACATACCATTTACCCCCTTTCAGACGCTCTCTATTCTCCTTCCCCGGCTTGCCTTAATTAAATGTAGTTTATAAAATACAAGGTGTGTTATGAAAGAGATCGTCCAGACTGGTGTATTTCGCCGTTGGGAGAAGGGATTAAAAGATACGCGAGTGAAAACGCTTATAGCAGCACGGCTTTTTCGTCTGGCTAATGGGTTATCCGGCGACGTAAAGCCAGTGGGAGAAGGTGTCAGCGAGTTTCGTATCCACTATGGCCCCGGTTATCGCATATATTTCAAGCAACAAGGTAATATGCTAATCATCCTGTTATGTGGCGGCGACAAACGTACTCAGAGTAAGGACATTTTGCTCGCCAGAGCGCTGGTACACTCACTGGATATTGAGAAGGTATTTGGTTATGAATAAACTCACTCGCTACGATCCCGCAGAAGCATTGGTTAACGACGAAGAGATCGCCGTATTCATGGCGGATGCTCTGGAAACGGGTGATGCCGCGTATATCGCAAAAGCGTTGGGCATCGTCGCACGCGCGAAAGGTATGGCACAAATTGCTGCACAAACAGGTCTTTCTCGTGAGCAACTCTATCGGTCTTTTAGTGAGAAAGGTAACCCAACGCTCAAAACAACACTGGCTGTCATGAATGCGTTGGGTATTGGGTTAACGATTAAACACACCAGTTGTCAATAATCATCCCGCTCATCGTCTTCGTCCGGCTGCTCCATCACGCTGTAAGCCACCGAGCAGAACAGTGAGTTCAGGCGTTTCATGTCGCCGAGCAGGCCCAGGTGGAGTGAGCTGGTTTCGATACTTTGCACGTTTTGCTGGTGAAGCCGGTCAACGTGCGCGTGTGAGTAACGGCGGTTCAGAATCCGGAAGCGGTGTTTGTTGCGGCGCAGGCGGCGGGCGCTGGGGACGTCGCTGGAGAAAAACACCGACATCGCCAGCTTCAGGTTGCTGAGAAGCTGTTCGTACAGCGCATCGAGCTCTTTCAGCCCTTCAATCGAGAACGCGCGGCGGGCAGCCAGCGACTTGTCGGCAATCTCGCTGCCCATGCGTTCAACAATGTCAGACGCCTGCTCCAGGTTCAGCGACATCTCAATAATTTCCGCCCAGCGGCGGGATTCCTCTTCCGCCAGTTCCTCTTTCGGCATCCGCGCCAGATAGAGTTTGATGGCGGTATACAGCACGTTGATGTCATCCGCCAGCTTGCGTAGCTCTTTCTCTTCGCGCGGTTCGCCGTGCATGATGTTATGCAGGCCGCCTAACATCAGTTCCATGGCATCGCCCATGCGCAGGGTTTCGCGCGCGGCATTGGCCAGCGCCAGCGCAGGGGTATCGAGCGCAGTGGTGTCGAGATGTTTTGGCTTCAGACGCGCATCCAGTTCAGGCTCATCACGGATCACGCGTTTGCAGAACCGCGCCATCGGCTCGGCGAAAGGCACCATCGCCAGGCAGCGGATCAGGTTGTAGAACACGTGGAAATAGATCACCAGCTCCGATTCAGGCAGCGGTAGCTCATGCAACAGATTAGCGAGCGGGTGAACAAACGGCAGGATAATCAGGCTGCCCACCAGCTTAAAGAGCAAACTGCCCAGCGCCACGCGGCGGGCGGCGGCATTAGCGGCACTGTTATTCAGCATCGCCAGCAGGCCGGAGCCCAGGTTGGCGCCAATCACCAGACAAAGCGCGACCGGGAAAGCGATGATCCCCGCGGCGGTGAGCGTGGCGGTCAGCAGCACAGCGGCAAGGCTCGAGTAGCTTACCAGCGCGAAGACGGCGCCAATCAATGCATCCAGCATAATGTCGCCAGTCAGCGAGGCAAAAATCACCTGAACGCCGCTCGCTTCGGTGATCGGGTGCACCGCCTGGACGATAAGCTCCAGCGCCAGCAGGATCAGGCCGAGGCCAATCCCCACGCGACCCAGTTGCCCGGCGCGGGTCTGTTTTCGCCCGAGGAAGAAAATCACGCCGATAAAAATCAGCAATGGCGACAGCCAGGAGAGATCGAAGGTCAGCACCCGCGCCATCAGCGCGGTCCCCACATCGGCCCCCAGGACAATCACCAGCGCCGGGGTGAGCGCGACCAGATCCTGCGCTACAAATGACGTCACCAGCATCGTCGTGGCGTTACTGCTCTGCACCAGCGCAGTCACGCCGATACCCGCGCAGAAGGCGAGTGGTTTCTTTTCAACACTACCGCTGAGTACGGTACGTAAGCGCGCACCAAAAACACGCATCACGCCGGTACGGACAATATGAGTACCCCATACCAGCAAGGAAACAGCAGAGAGCAGATGTAACAACGTCAACACGGATGCAGGTTCTCCTTATTCTTATGATTCTGAGACGTAAGGTCTCCTTCTAGTATAAGGGTTTACCACTAATAAAGAGACAAGGCGCCTTTTGAGCGCCCTGTTTGTTGTAAAGAAAGATGACAGTTTTATGAATCAGTCGGCGTCGTAACCTAAATGCGAGGCTAACCAGCGCTCCACGTCTGCCACGCTCATCCCTTTACGTCGGGCGTAATCTTCCACCTGATCGCGCTGGATCTGCGCCACGGCGAAATATTTGCTGTCAGGATGACTGAAGTACCAGCCCGACACCGACGCACCCGGCCACATGGCGAAAGACTCGGTCAGTTTCATGCCAATTCGCGCTTCGACGTCCAGCAACTGCCAGATAGTGCCTTTTTCGGTATGTTCCGGGCAGGCCGGATAACCCGGCGCCGGGCGAATGCCCTGGTAGTTTTCGCGGATCAGATCTTCGTTGCTGAGATTCTCATTCGCCGCATAACCCCAGTAAACTTTGCGTACCCGTTCGTGAAGGTATTCCGCAAACGCCTCTGCCAGACGGTCAGCGATCGCTTTGACCATGATTTTGTTGTAATCATCATGCTGCGCTTCGTACGCTTCCGCCAGCGCATCTTCCTCCAGTCCGCCGGTGACGGCGAACGCGCCGATGTAGTCGGCTTTGCCGGACAGTTTCGGCGCGACGAAATCCGCCAGACAATAGTTAGCGAACCCGATTTTTTCCGTCTGCTGGCGCAGATGATGACTCACTGTCAGCACGTGGGTGCGGGTTTCATCGCGGTAAATTTCGATGTCATCGCCCACGCGGTTAGCCGGGAACAGGCCCACCACGCCGCGCGGCGTCAGGCGTTTATCTGCGCTGAGCAGGTCGAGCATGTCGTTGGCATCCTGGAACAGACGTTTAGCCTCTTCACCCACCACTTCGTCTTCCAGAATGCGCGGGTATTTCCCTGCCAGCGACCAGGTCATGAAAAATGGCGTCCAGTCGATGTAATTGCGCAGCGTTTCGATGCTGGCAGTTACATCCTGCACACCGAGGCGGTGCGCCACTGGCGGGGTATAACTGCTCCAGTCAAAGGCCAGATCGTTTTCACGCGCGGCTTCCAGCGTCACTGGCGGTGTGCGCGTTTTTTTGCGCGCGTGCTGGATGCGCACGGTTTCATATTCTTTGCGGGTACGGGCAACAAAATCGTCATGCTGTGTGGCAGAGAGCAATGACGACACCACGCCAACCGTGCGCGAGGCGTTCTGCACGTAAACCGTCGGACCGCTGTAGTTCTGTTCGATCTTCACTGCCGTGTGCGCTTTCGAGGTGGTGGCACCGCCAATCAACAGCGGAATGGTAAAGCCCTGACGCTCCATCTCCTTCGCCACGTTAACCATTTCGTCCAGCGACGGCGTGATCAGGCCGGAAAGGCCGATAAGGTCGGCGTTCACTTCCCGGGCGGTTTTGAGGATTTTATCCGCCGGGACCATCACGCCAAGATCGATGATTTCGTAGTTGTTGCACTGCAACACCACGCCAACGATGTTTTTGCCGATGTCGTGCACATCGCCCTTCACGGTGGCGATGACCATCTTGCCGTTGCTGGAGCCCTTCTCTTTGCTGGCTTCGATAAACGGTTCCAGGTACGCCACCGCCTGTTTCATCACGCGGGCAGATTTCACCACCTGCGGCAGGAACATTTTGCCTTCGCCGAACAGATCGCCGACGACGTTCATGCCGTCCATCAGCGGTCCTTCAATCACTTCGATGGGCCGTGCCGCCTGCTGGCGCGCCTCTTCAGTGTCCTGCTCAATAAACTCGGTAATGCCTTTTACCAGCGAATATTCGAGACGTTTTTTGACGTCCCATGAACGCCATTCCGCCTGCTGAGCATTCGCACCATCGTCGGCCTTGCTGCCGCGATATTTTTCCGCCAGTTCCAGCAGACGTTCGGTGCTGTCGTCGCGACGATTGAGGATCACGTCTTCGACCGCATCGCGTAACTCGGCGGGCAGATCGTCATAAATCGCCAGTTGACCGGCGTTGACGATGCCCATGTCCATGCCGTTACGGATGGCATAATAGAGGAACACCGCGTGGATGGCTTCACGCACCGGGTCGTTGCCGCGGAAGGAGAAAGAGACGTTGGAGACGCCGCCGGAAATCAGCGCATGCGGCAACTCACGTTTGATGTCTTCGCAGGCGCCGATAAAGTCCTGCGCATAGTTGTTATGCTCTTCAATGCCGGTCGCCACCGCGAAGATATTGGGGTCGAAAATGATGTCTTCTGGCGGGAAACCCACCTCTTCGGTCAGAATGTTGTAGGCACGGCGGCAGATGGCGATTTTGCGCTCACGGGTATCGGCCTGGCCAACTTCATCAAACGCCATGACCACCACAGCCGCACCGTAGCGCCGTACCTGTTTCGCGTGATGGATAAACGCCTCAACGCCTTCTTTCATCGAGATGGAGTTGACGATGCCTTTACCCTGAATGCATTTCAGCCCTTTTTCGATCACTTCCCATTTTGAGGAGTCGATCATGATCGGCACGCGGGCGATATCCGGCTCACCGGCAATCAGGTTGAGGAAACGCACCATCGCCGCTTCGGCGTCGAGCATCCCTTCGTCCATGTTGATGTCGATGATCTGCGCACCGTTTTCCACCTGCTGACGCGCGACGTCCAGCGCTTCGCTGTATTTTTCTTCTTTGATCAGGCGTTTGAACTTCGCCGAGCCGGTGACGTTAGTCCGTTCGCCGACGTTCACAAACAGGCTGTCATCACCGATATTCAGCGGTTCGAGGCCAGACAAACGGCAGGCTACCGGTAACTCCGGCAACTGGCGTGGTGCCAGACCTTCCACCGCGCGGCTCATGGCGGCAATGTGTTCTGGCGTGGTGCCGCAGCAACCGCCGACGATGTTAAGGAACCCGGCTTCAGCCCATTCGCGGATCTGTTTTGCCATGGTCTCAGCGTCGAGATCGTATTCACCAAAGGCGTTCGGCAGCCCGGCGTTCGGGTGCGCGGTGACGTAGCATTCGGCAATGCGCGACAGCTCTTGCACGTACTGGCGCAACTCATCCGGGCCGAGCGCACAGTTCAGACCAAAGGTCAGCGCATCGGCGTGGCGCAGCGAGTTGTAGAACGCTTCCGTCGTCTGGCCGGACAGCGTACGCCCGGAGGCATCGGTGATGGTGCCGGAAATCATGATCGGCAGATCAACGCCCAGCGCGTCGAACTCTTCTTTTACCGCGTAAATCGCCGCTTTGGCGTTGAGCGTATCGAAGATGGTTTCGATCAGAATCAGATCTGCGCCGCCTTCCACCAGCGCACGGGTGGACTCACGGTATGCCGCGACCAGTTGATCAAAAGTGATATTACGGAATGCCGGGTCGTTGACGTCCGGCGAAATGGAGGCTGTGCGGTTGGTCGGGCCGAGCACACCCGCCACGTAACGTGGTTTTTCCGGCGTGCGGGCGGTCCATTCATCGGCGCAGGCGCGCGCCAGTTTTGCCGCTTCAAAGTTGATTTCTGCCGACAGGGATTCCATCTGGTAATCCGCCATCGCAATGGTCGTCGAGTTGAACGTGTTGGTCTCAATAATATCCGCGCCTGCTTCGAAGTAGGCGTAGTGGATAGCGGCGATCGTTTCCGGTTGGGTGATCACCAGCAGGTCATTGTTTCCTTTCAGATCACAGGGCCAGTCGGCGAAGCGTTCACCGCGGAAATCCTGCTCTTCGAGACGATAGCTCTGGATCATGGTGCCCATGCCCCCATCCAGAACCAGAATGCGTTCTTTTAACTGCTGATGCAGCTGTTCAACTTTGTTGCTCACACGTGCTCCCGACAACGATCAACCAGGCCGACAGGCCAGCAGACCATACTGGCATAAACCGGCAGTACGGAAAAGTCACACGGCCTTAACATGAGACAAGTTCATAATCCCGGCAACAACTCATCCGATGAGTAAGGATACAGGTTGCATTATCACCAAATAAAACGAAAATGATTTCCACGATACAGAAAAGGAGTCCGCTATGGTTGCCACCGTTCCCGCCAAACGCGGCAGAAAAGCCGCCCCTGTCGCCGCTCAGCCAGCCGGACAAGTCCAGTCGCTGACCCGTGGACTGAAATTGCTGGAGTGGATTGCGGAATCCCACGGCAGCGTGGCGCTGACCGAGCTGGCGCAGCAGGCAGGACTGCCTAACTCCACCACTCACCGCCTGCTGACCACCATGCAACAGCTGGGTTTTGTGCGCCAGGTGGGCGATCTGGGGCACTGGACGGTGGGCGCGCATGCGTTTATCGTCGGCAGCAGCTTTTTGCAGAGCCGCAATCTGCTGGCCATTGTGCATCCGATTTTACGCTCGCTAATGGAAACCTCCGGCGAGACGGTCAATCTTGCGGTGCTGGATCAGAGCGATCATCAGGCCATTATCATCGACCAGGTGCAGTGTACCCAACTGATGCGCATGTCCGCGCCGATTGGCGGCAAACTGCCGATGCACGCGTCGGGTGCCGGAAAAGCCTTTTTATCACAACTGAGTGAAGAGCAGGTCAGCGCATTGCTGCATCGCAAGGGGCTGCACGCTTATACCCACGCCACGCTGGTGTCGCCGGTACATCTGAAAGAAGACCTGGCGCAAACGCGTAAACGCGGCTATTCGTTCGATGATGAAGAACACGCGCTGGGGCTGCGCTGCATTGCAGCCTGTATCTTTGACGAACACCGTGAACCATTCGCCGCAATATCCATTTCCGGACCTATTTCCCGAATCACTGACGATCGGGTGACAGAACTGGGCGCGTTAGTGATCAAAGCCGCAAAAGAGGTGACGCTGGCCTACGGAGGGGTTCGTTAATCTCCCGCCAGCACTGTATAATCTGTGCGCAACAACAGCCGAAAATGAGCACTTTTGATGGAAAAGGATATCCAGGACCGCCGCCCCATTCGGGCGCGCGAGACGCGCTGGGCAGCATCCGCCGCCCGCTTTCTCCGCCGTAAAGGTTGTACGCCCAACGGCATCTCCCTCTTCAGCATTCTGTTCGCTGCGGTCGCGGCGCTGTGCTTTTTGCTGGTCTGGCACAGTGACAACACGCTCACGCAACGCATTCTGTTAGTGATCGCCGCTGCCGGTATTCAGGGTCGGCTCATCTGTAACCTGCTGGATGGCATGGTGGCAGTTGAAGGTGGCTTACGAAGCCCGGCAGGCGCGGTATATAACGAACTTCCTGATCGCATCTCCGATACCCTGCTATTACTCGGCATGGGTTATGGCCTTCTTCACTTTCCGTCTGGCGTCGTGCTGGGCTGGGCCTGCGCGCTGTTCGCCATTGCGACGGCGTATATCCGTTTGCTGGGAGGCACCTGCGGGCTGACACAGCGCTTCAGCGGCCCGATGGCCAAACAGCATCGTATGGCGTTGCTGACGACAGGCGCGCTGGTCGCTGTGGTGGTGCCGCAGTGGGGGCAGCACGTTGGCCTGACGGTGCTGATCATCATTCTGGCGGGCACGGTGATCACCTGTATTGATCGTACCCGGAAAATCATCCGCGATTTACATGCAGGAGAACGCTCATGAGTTTCTCGCCTGATAAAACCCTCGTGCGCGCTTTTCTGGTCAGTCTTTGCCGTTTACTGACGGGCATTAAAGCCAGATGGCAATCCGTTCCGCAGGCGGAACAGCCGACGATTTACTTCGCCAACCACAGCAGCCACCTTGACGGACTGGTGATCTGGGCCAGCATGCCCGCCACGATGCGCGATAAGGTCCATCCGGTAGCCGCTGCCGATTACTGGCAAAAGAGCCGCCTGCGCCGCTATCTCTCCTCGCGCATCTTTGGCGCAGTGCTGATCGCGCGTAACGGCAAGAGCAGTAAACCGCTGCCGGACGAAAATCCCCTGGCTCCGCTCATCGACGTGCTGGAAAAACGGGAATCGCTGATTTTCTTTCCTGAAGGTACCCGGGGAAGCGGCGAAGCGCTGGGGGAATTTAAAAGCGGGCTCTATCATTTGATGCAACGCTACCCGGAAGCGCAACTGATTCCGGTCTGGCTGGAAAACCTGAATCGCGTGTTGCCGAAAGGCTCGAAACTGGTCGTTCCCATTATTTGCAGCGCAACGTTTGGCTCCCCGCTAAGCGGCCCTGCAGAACATGAAACCAAAGCGGAATTTTTGGATCGCGCCAAAGTCGCGCTGGAGGCGCTTTCCCATGCGTAATACCGATCATGAATTAATGCTCCTGCTCGCCGGGTTATTTAGCCTGCTGATCATCGCGAGTCTTATTGGCTATCTGCTGGCGAGAAAAAAGCAAAACGCCACCATTGCCAATCTCAACGCCCGTATTCGGGCCTGGTGGGTGATGTGCACCATTTCCGTCATCGCGTTGCTGGTTGGCCCCATCGGTTCCGTTGTCCTGTTTGCGCTGATGTCTTTCTTCGCATTACGCGAATGCGTTACGCTGACACCCACCCGGCGTGGAGATCACGAGGCGCTGTTCTGGTGCTTTTTCGTCATTCTGCCGTTGCAATATCTGCTGGTCGGCATTGAGTGGTATAACCTGTTTGTGGTGTTTATTCCGGTCTACGCTTTTCTCTTTATCCCCGCACGCATTGCCCTCGCCAGCGATACCCGGCAATTTCTGGAGCGCAGCGCTAAAATCCAGTGGAGCCTGATGATCGCCGTGTATTGCGTCAGCCATGCGCCTGCGTTGCTGATGCTCTCCATTCCCGGTTTTGAAGGGGAAAACATCAAGCTGGTGCTGTTTATGATGATTGTCGTGCAGATCTCCGACGTGCTGCAGTATGTGTTCGGTAAACTGTGGGGCAAGCGCGCCATCGTGCCGAAACTTAGCCCGAATAAAACCGTAGAAGGTTTCGTCGGCGGGATCCTGAGCGCCAGCCTCGTCGGCGCCGCGCTGTTCTGGGTGACGCCCTTCAGTGTGGTGGAAGCCTTTTTTATCTCTCTGTTGATCACCCTGCTGGGCTTTGCTGGCGGGTTGTGCATGTCCGCCATTAAACGCGACCGTGGCGTGAAAGACTTTGGCGCGATGCTGGAAGGGCATGGCGGGATGATGGATCGCATTGATTCCCTGTGCTTTGCCGCGCCGGTGTTCTTTCACGTGGTGCGCTATTTTTACGCCTGATCGGTCTGCGGTTGCTTACCGTAGCGGACGCTGAAACGCTGCCGTCTGCGGTAAGCATAGACATCTTCGACGTGGCCGTTTTTGATGCGTGTTTGCAGGCCACGCCAGTAGTCGGCGCGAAACAGATCGGCATGCATCTCTTCAAACAGCGGCCCGATACGCGGGTCGGCGCAGAGCCAGTGGCGGAACTCCTCCGGGAACACATCGCCGGGCGAGACGCTGTACCACGGCTCGCCGGACAGCTCATCTTCCGGGTAACGCGGCGGCGGAATGTCACGGAAATTCACTTCCGTCATGTAGCAAATTTCGTCGTAATCGTAGAACACCACCCGCCCGTGGCGTGTAACGCCGAAGTTTTTGAATAACATATCGCCCGGGAAAATATTGGCCGCCGCAAGCTGACGAATGGCGTTGCCATATTCTTCAATCGCATCGCGCAGTTGCTGGCCTTCTACCTGTTCAAGCCAGATATTGAGCGGCACCATGCGGCGCTCGATGTAAAGATGGCTGATGCTGATGCGGTCGCCGAGATCAGTGATTTTTTCCGGCACTTCTGTCAGCAACAGCGCCATCAGCGCCGGATCTATCTGCTGTTTTTCCAGCACGAAGTTTTCAAACTCCTGCGTGTCTGCCATGCGCCCGACGCGGTCATGCTCTTTGACCAGTTGATAACAGGCGCGGACATGCGCCGCCGTGACCTCTTTTTGCGGAGCGAAGCGGTCTTTTATCACCTTGAAAACGCGGTCAAACCCCGGCAACGTGAACACAAGCATCACCATGCCGCGAATACCCGGCGCTTCGGTGAATTTTTCATCCGCCGCGGAATGGATGTAGTTGAGGTATTCGCGGTAACTTTCCGTTTTCGCGTGCTTCTGGCAGCCAATCGCCATATACAGCTCTGCGGTGGTTTTCCCTGGCAGCAACTCGCGTAACCATTCCACCAGGGCGGCAGGCAATGGCGCGTAAACCATGAAATAGGAACGGGCGAAACCAAAGACAATGCTGGCTTCGGCGCTGGTCGTCAGGCAGGTATCGATAAACAGCTTACCGTCCTCGCTGCGGTGAACAGGCAGCAGAAACGGCAGCGTCGCCGTTGGCGTGAAGAGTTTCCCGACCAGCCAGGCCGCTTTGTTGCGATAGAACAGCTCATTCGCCACCTGCAAATAGCTCTGTTGCAGCGTCTGCGCCCCAAAAGTTTCGGTCAGATGCGCGATGATGTATTCCACATCCCGCGACTGGTTTTGCCATGGCAGCCGCAAAGGCAGATCGGACAAGACATTGGTTAATAACGTCGCCCAACCACGGTCGGGGAAAAAATCTTTTGCCAGCGGGCGTGGCATGGTGCGAAAACGGCGTTCGGGCTGCGAACTGAAAATAAAGAGTCGATCAGGCGTCAGCGAACGGTGATCAAAGAGGCGGCAATAGACCGAGTTAAAAAAACTCTCGGCAATCTCAAAACGTGGGTAGTCGGGCAGCAACCGCGTGTAATGCGCTTTTACCTCCAGTAAGAAGCTCGCATCCGTACTTCTGTCACCCGTGATGCAACGCAGTTGCTCCACCACCAGACCAACATGGTGATCATAGAGATTAATACGCTGCTTCATGGCCTGCTGCACGGCGTGCCAGTCAGCCTGCTCAAAACGCTGCTGCGCGCCTGAAGTGACTTCCAGAAAGCGGCCATACTGCGCATCGAAGCCCTGCAGAATGGTTTGAGCGATCAATAATTCCAGGCCACGCTGCATCGTTATCCCTCACGGTAGCCCCTCTCCGGGTGGAGAGGGGAAAGAGTATCAGAACTGATCTTCTTCAGTGGAGCCGGTCAACGCCGTGACTGACGATGCGCCGCCCTGAATGATGGTAGTGACTTTGTCGAAGTAGCCGGTGCCGACTTCCTGCTGGTGAGAAACGAAGGTATAGCCCTCGCTGCCTGCGGCGAATTCCGGCTGCTGCACTTTTTCGACGTAGTGCTTCATGCCCTCGCCCTGCGCATAGGCATGCGCCAGGTCGAACATGTTGTACCACATGCTATGAATGCCCGCGAGCGTGATGAACTGGAACTTATAGCCCATATCCGAGAGCTGCTGCTGGAAGCTGGCGATGGTTTTATCGTCGAGAT
Source organism: Trabulsiella odontotermitis (assembly GCF_001297775.1). GTDB lineage: Bacteria > Pseudomonadota > Gammaproteobacteria > Enterobacterales > Enterobacteriaceae > Trabulsiella > Trabulsiella odontotermitis. The sequence continues at coordinate 246,358 of NZ_LIFX01000007.1, forward strand.
TTTTCTTCCAGTTAAACGACGGTGAACAGTTGTAGGCCAGCAGTTTGCCCGGGAATTGCGCGTGAATGGCCTCAGCAAAACGGCGCGCCTGCTCGAGATCCGGTTTGGAGGTTTCACACCACACCAGATCCGCATACGGGGCATACGCCAGGCCGCGGCTGATCGCCTGTTCAATACCGGCATGGGTACGGAAAAAGCCTTCGCTGGTGCGCTCGCCGGTGATGAAGGCGCTGTCATACGGATCGCAGTCAGAGGTGATCAGATCCGCCGCATCGGCATCGGTACGGGCAACCAACAGCGTCGGAACGCCCATGACATCAGCCGCCAGACGCGCTGCCACCAGTTTCTGGATCGCTTCCTGCGTCGGAACCAGCACTTTGCCGCCCATGTGGCCGCACTTCTTCACCGAGGCCAGTTGATCTTCGAAGTGAACCGCCGCCGCACCGGCTTCGATCATCGATTTCATCAGTTCAAAGGCGTTCAACACGCCGCCGAAACCGGCTTCCGCATCAGCAACGATCGGCAGGAAGTAGTCAACGAAACGCGGATCGTTTGGTTCGATACCGGCGGACCACTGGATCTGATCCGCGCGGCGGAAAGTATTGTTGATCCGCTCTACCACGGAAGGGACGGAGTTCGCCGGATACAGCGACTGATCCGGGTACATGCTGGAGGCCAGATTTGCATCTGCCGCGACCTGCCAGCCGGACAGATAAATCGCTTCGATGCCCGCTTTTGCCTGTTGCAACGCCTGCCCGCCAGTCAACGCGCCGAGGCTGTTGACGTACCCTTTTTTCGCTTCACCGTGCAGTAAACGCCACATTTTCGCCGCACCCAGTTGCGCCAGCGTGCACTCCGGATTGACCGAACCGCGTAATTTCACCACTTCGTCCGCACTGTAGGGGCGACGAATGCCTTCCCAGCGCGCCTGTTGTGTCCATTCTTTTTGTAACTCTTCGATCTGTTGGGTACGAGTTTTCATTTGCAAATGCTCCATGTCATGATGTGGTGAGTTAAGGCAACAGGCGGTAGCCCGGCAGCGTGAGGAAATCGATCAGTTCGTCAGAGGTGGTAATTTCTTCCATCAGGCGCGCGGCATCATCAAAGCGGCCGCTGCTGTAGCGCGCTTCACCCAGCTCGGTCTGAATGACGCGCATCTCTTCCTTCAGCATCTGACGGAACAATTCACGGGTGACCGGTTTACCATTGCTGAGTGTTTTCTCGTGATGGATCCATTGCCAGATAGAGGTACGGGAGATCTCGGCGGTGGCAGCATCTTCCATCAGGCCATAGATCGGCACGCAGCCGTTTCCTGAAATCCAGGCTTCGATGTACTGAACCGCGACGCGAATATTCGTGCGCATCCCCTCTTCGGTACGCTCACCCTCACAGGGCGCCAGCAGTTGTTCGGCGGTGATCGGCGCATCCGTTTCCCGCATCACAAACAGCTGGTTTGGCTTTTCGCCCAAAATGCCGTCGAAGACCGTCATCACGGTATCGGCCAGCCCCGGATGCGCAACCCAGGTGCCATCGTGGCCGTTCTTCGCTTCCAGTTCTTTGTCGGCTTTTACTTTTGTCAGTACCTGGGCGTTTCGTTCTTCATCTTTACTGGGAATAAACGCCGCCATGCCACCCATCGCAAACGCCCCACGGCGGTGACAGGTTTTGATCAGCAGACGCGAATAGGCGCTCAGGAATGGTTTATCCATGGTAACCACCTGGCGATCCGGCAGGACGCGATCCGGGTAGTTTTTCAACGTCTTGATATAGCTGAAAATGTAATCCCAACGGCCACAGTTCAGGCCGACGACGTGATCGCGCAGCGCGTGCAGGATCTCATCCATCTGAAATACTGCAGGCAGGGTTTCGATCAGCAACGTCGCTTTGATGGTGCCGCGTGGCAGATCAAAGCGATCTTCTGCGTAGCAGAACACCTCGCTCCACCAGGCCGCTTCCTGCCAGGCCTGAGTCTTCGGCAGATAGAAATAGGGGCCGCTGCCTTTGGCTAATAACTTTTTGTGGTTGTGGAAGAAGTAGAGCGCGAAATCAAACAGGCTTCCCGGGATAGCCTCCCCGCGCCAGGTGACGTGCTTCTCCGGTAAATGCAGGCCGCGTACGCGGCAGATCAGCACCGCCGGATCAGGCTTCAGCTGGTAGATTTTGCCGTTTTCATTGGTGTAACTGATGGTGCCGTTCACCGCGTCGCGCAGGTTAATTTGACCTTCAATTACTTTGTCCCAGTTCGGCGCCAGAGAATCTTCAAAATCTGCCATGAACACTTTTACGTTGGCGTTCAGGGCGTTAATGACCATTTTGCGCTCAACCGGGCCGGTGATTTCGACGCGACGGTCCAGTAAATCATTCGGGATGCCGCGGATCGTCCATTCACTTTCACGAATGGAACTTGTTTCCGAAATAAAATCAGGCAATGTCCCGGCATCGATCTGCTGCTGCTGTCTGACGCGAGCGGCCAGCAATGTATTGCGTTTAGCCGTAAAACGCGTCACCAGTTCGGTCAGAAACTCTACGGCTTCCGGCGTCAGGATTTGCTCTTCCTGGCTGCCACGTCGCTGACTAAATGCCAGTTCATCGATGGTTGTTGCCTGTTGATTCATTTCGCAGCTCCTCGTAATCGATCTTTAGAATTCCCCCAACGTGAACGAACGATCGTTGCGTAGTTTTCGTTCAGCACAATTAAGACTACTCATTTAAATTCCAAAATCAAAAACAATTTCCATTTTTGAATTGAAAATACAACAACACATTGATAACAAAGAATTTAAAATTTATTTACTGAATGAAGTGAATTTCAGAAATGAAAAAGGCACCCGAAGGTGCCTGTAATGGAATGCTGAAACGCTTTAGGATCCTGATCGGCAGGATATTAATCCAGCGTTGGATTCATATGACGCAGATCGTACGGTGTGATCTGGTAGACGTAATAGTTGAGCCAGTTGGTAAATAACAAATTGCCATGGCTTCGCCAGCTGGCGCGAGGACGGTTTTGCGGATCGTTTTTCGGGAAATAGTTGTACGGCACTTCAGGATTCAGACCGGCTTCAACATCACGGAAATATTCGCCCGCCAGGGTATCAGCATCATATTCAGGATGACCCGTCACAAAGGCGATACGTTTATCTTTGCTGGCAAACAGGTAAGCATCGCCATCGTCCGTTTCCGCGAGGATCTCGAGATCGGTGTAATCGCGAATCAGGGCTGCCGGAAAATCTGCGTAGCGTGAATGTGGGGCCAGGAACGCATCGTCAAACCCACGGGTCAGCAGAGCATGAGGATGGAGGATGTGATGTTCATAAACGCCGGAAAGTTTTTCTGTGCGGGTTTGCTTAGGAATACCGTAGAGAATATTGAGTGCCGCCTGTACGGCCCAACAGACAAACAGTGTGGAGGTTACATGATCTTTTGCCCACTCCAGCACCTGTCTGATTTGCGGCCAGTAGGCAACGTCGTTGAATTCAACCAGCCCCAGCGGCGCGCCCGTGACGATCAGGCCATCAAAGTTTTCATGGCAGATATCATCGAAGTTACAGTAGAAGTTGTTCAGATGCTCGGCTGGCGTATTGCGGGATTCGCGGGCATCAATGCGCAATAGCTGAATGTCGACCTGCAGCGGTGAGTTCGAGAGCAAACGCAGAAACTGGTTTTCCGTTTCGATCTTCTTTGGCATCAGGTTAAGGATCAGCACCTTCAGAGGGCGGATTTCCTGACCTGTAGCGCGCGATGCGGTCATCACAAAGACGTTTTCATCACGCAAGAAATTGACGGCTGGTAGCTCGTCCTGCACCCGAATCGGCATAACCTTGTTACCTCACAGCATACGTATAAACGTTTAGACATCCAGATAGCTGAAGATAACCAGAATTGAACAAAATGTCGAGTCTGGAAGCGAAAGGTGAGAAAGTTTCAATTTCGGAAGGAGTGGAGATGTGCAAAAACGCAAAAAGGCCATCCTTCCGGATGGCCTCTTCACGCAATGGATGCCTGGCAGTGTCCTACTCTCACATGGGGAAGCCCCACACTACCATCGGCGCTACGGCGTTTCACTTCTGAGTTCGGCATGGGGTCAGGTGGGACCACCGCGCTAAAGCCGCCAGGCAAATTCTTTGTGCTCTGTCCTGTGTCTTTTCCACTGATACTGCGTTGGCTGCTCTCGTAAAGTCAGTCACATACCTCTGTATGCTCCTTCCTTTCCTTCGTTTGCCGCCTTGTCTCAGCGCAAAATCCTTCGGACTCTGAATCAAAGCTGAATATTCTCTCAAATCCGCCAAAACATCTTCGGCGTTGTAAGGTTAAGCCTCACGGTTCATTAGTACCGGTTAGCTCAACGCATCGCTGCGCTTACACACCCGGCCTATCAACGTCGTCGTCTTCAACGTTCCTTCAGGACTCTCAAGGAGTCAGGGAGAACTCATCTCGGGGCAAGTTTCGTGCTTAGATGCTTTCAGCACTTATCTCTTCCGCATTTAGCTACCGGGCAGTGCCATTGGCATGACAACCCGAACACCAGTGATGCGTCCACTCCGGTCCTCTCGTACTAGGAGCAGCCCCCCTCAATTCTCCAGCGCCCACGGCAGATAGGGACCGAACTGTCTCACGACGTTCTAAACCCAGCTCGCGTACCACTTTAAATGGCGAACAGCCATACCCTTGGGACCTACTTCAGCCCCAGGATGTGATGAGCCGACATCGAGGTGCCAAACACCGCCGTCGATATGAACTCTTGGGCGGTATCAGCCTGTTATCCCCGGAGTACCTTTTATCCGTTGAGCGATGGCCCTTCCATTCAGAACCACCGGATCACTATGACCTGCTTTCGCACCTGCTCGCGCCGTCACGCTCGCAGTCAAGCTGGCTTATGCCATTGCACTAACCTCCTGATGTCCGACCAGGATTAGCCAACCTTCGTGCTCCTCCGTTACTCTTTAGGAGGAGACCGCCCCAGTCAAACTACCCACCAGACACTGTCCGCAACCCGGATCACGGGTCCACGTTAGAACATCAAACATTAAAGGGTGGTATTTCAAGGTCGGCTCCACGCAGACTGGCGTCCACGCTTCAAAGCCTCCCACCTATCCTACACATCAAGGCTCAATGTTCAGTGTCAAGCTATAGTAAAGGTTCACGGGGTCTTTCCGTCTTGCCGCGGGTACACTGCATCTTCACAGCGAGTTCAATTTCACTGAGTCTCGGGTGGAGACAGCCTGGCCATCATTACGCCATTCGTGCAGGTCGGAACTTACCCGACAAGGAATTTCGCTACCTTAGGACCGTTATAGTTACGGCCGCCGTTTACCGGGGCTTCGATCAGGAGCTTCGCCTTACGGCTGACCCCATCAATTAACCTTCCGGCACCGGGCAGGCGTCACACCGTATACGTCCACTTTCGTGTTTGCACAGTGCTGTGTTTTTAATAAACAGTTGCAGCCAGCTGGTATCTTCGACTGGTCTCAGCTCCATCCGCAAGGGACTTCACCTACGCACCAGCGTGCCTTCTCCCGAAGTTACGGCACCATTTTGCCTAGTTCCTTCACCCGAGTTCTCTCAAGCGCCTTGGTATTCTCTACCTGACCACCTGTGTCGGTTTGGGGTACGATTTCGTGTTACCTGGAGCTTAGAGGCTTTTCCTGGAAGCAGGGCATCTGTCACTTCAGCACCGTAGTGCCTCGTCATCACGCCTCAGTGTTAAAGCGCTCCGGATTTGCCTGGAGCACACACCTGCACGCTTAAACCGGGACAACCGTCGCCCGGATGACATAGCCTTCTCCGTCCCCCCTTCGCAGTAACACCAAGTACAGGAATATTAACCTGTTTCCCATCGACTACGCCTTTCGGCCTCGCCTTAGGGGTCGACTCACCCTGCCCCGATTAACGTTGGACAGGAACCCTTGGTCTTCCGGCGAGCGGGCTTTTCACCCGCTTTATCGTTACTTATGTCAGCATTCGCACTTCTGATACCTCCAGCAGTCCTCACAGACCACCTTCAACGGCTTACAGAACGCTCCCCTACCCAACAAC
>NZ_LIFX01000008.1 GCF_001297775.1 Trabulsiella odontotermitis
CAGTTAATGGTCTGCTGTTCGTTTTTGCTGATGTCGTTGGTATCTGCCGCCCAGCTGTTGCCGCTCAGGGCCATGGCRATACATAACGACAGAATACTGCGTCTCTTATCCATTAAAATCTCCTTTCCGTATGGGATTATTTAGCTGGCGATAAAGGGTGTTTAATCCAGCGCGGCAATATTATTTTTGGAAAGGTCAGAAAAAGATATGGGGCGGGAACGTGTCCATTTTTGGTGGCTGAATAACTGGCTTAATTACAGTGTGTTACGTGGCATTATATTAATTAACACTTGCTTTCAGTGAAACTGAATAAATATTGCTTTCTTATTTTATTTATATATTTCATTCATGGCGTAAATATAAATAAGCCTGCGCAACGGCAGGCTTATTTTCTATTTAATCACGGTGAAAATTATGCTTCTGCTAATGCCTTCAGCCAGCGAACGCCGCTTTCGGGCGAGGTCAGCACCGGCACCGGCGGCGTCGGGAGTTGTTGCAGCACGCGCGCCATTGACGCCTGCGCCAGCATGATCACATCCGCAGAGGCAAAGGCATTTTTCAGCCCTTCACTCACAATGCGATCATGGGTGGCGGTATCGCCCGCCAGCAGCGCATGGAACGCGTCTTCCATGAGCATCGGGACGATTTCGCGCTGTTTGCCGCTCTCCTGCACCTTACGCTGAACGTAACTGAGCGTCGGTTTCAGCGTGGTTGCTACCGTCGCCAGCACCGCGATGCGCTGGCCCTGCTCAATGGCGTTTTCCACCATCGCGCAGTCAATGCGGGTCAGTTGCAGCGGCGTCATAAACTGGCACTGCTCAACGGCGGTGCCGATGGACGAACAGGCGGTCATGAAAATCTCGCAGTCCGCTTTTTCCGCGATCTGGATGTAGCCCGCGATGCGCGCGCTGATGGCCGGGGTCACGCCACTGGCTTTCATCACCTGTTTAATCATCGACTCTTCGACAAGGTGCATCACGTCCGCCTGCGGCATGATGTCGGCAATCAACTGTTGCATCATGGCGAGTGTGGCGGCGCTGGTGTGCAGCATGGCAATCTTTTTCATTGTGCAATGTCCTCAGTGAGCAGGGCGGCGACAGCCGCCGCCGCGTCGTGATCTTCCTGTGCCGACAGTCCGCCGACGGCGACGGCGCCTAAGCATTTGCCGTCGCGCATCACCGGTACGCCGCCAGGCAGCGCGGTAAAGCGTGGGTCGGCAAAGTAACTGATATCCAGTTGCTCTTTTTGCAGACGCTGGAGAAACGCCAGGGTAGTGCAACCCAGACGGCTGCTGGTGCGCGCCTTACGCTGGGTCAGCTCAACCGTCAGCAGTTTTGCGTTATCCATGCGGGCGAAACAGAGCAGTTCACCGCTGGCATCGCAGACCGCCACGCTGAGCGGTCGCTGGTTATATTGAGTGTCGGCGAGTGTCAGGGCATATTCCTGCGCCCGGCGCGCCTGCTGTAACGTCAATGTGGTCATGATAATTTTCCTTTCGGCAGAGAATCGGAGGCGGTCAGCGGCGCTTCAGCGGCGGCTTTCGCGGCACGGGCATCTTTTTTACGCCAGTAGTTGGCGAGCAGTGATCCGCTGACGTTGCCGAGCGGCGTCATGACTGCCGAGGCCAGGCCAACCGTTGCCAGTTTGCCCATCGCTGCGGCGAGGCCGGAGGCCATTCCGCCGTTCTGCAGGCCCACTTCAAAGGCCACGGTACGGGCGGACTGCACGTCCATGCGGAAGATAAAGCGGCTCATCAGATAGCCGATGCAGAAGCCACCCAGGTTATGCATCAGCATGGCGAAGCAGAGCAGGAAACCGACCTGCACCAGGTTGTCACGCCCCGCCGCGGCCGCGGTGGTGGTGAAGAAAATGATGCCCATCATTGAGATGGTCGGCATGATGTTTTTGATGCTGCTGAAGCGGCCATACAGCCAGTTGTAGAACAGCGCCCAGATGATGCCACCGGCGACGAAGTTCAGTACGACAGCGTACATCTGCGCTTCGGCGCTGGCGGTGCCGAACAGCGAATCCCAGCCGCCCGCAATCATGTACAACAGCCAGAGCGCGCTGATGCCTGCCAGCCCCTGCACCACGCGGCGGCCATTCAGGCTGGCGTAGGTTTTCAGGTAATCATGCAGAATGGCGGCGCCAATTGGGATCAGCACGATTTTCACCACGTCCATTACCATCGCGGTAAGCTGGATGTCGATCATCGAACCGGCCAGCAGGTTGACCCACAGCGGCGTCATCACCGTGGCGGCGAGTGTGGAGACCGCGGCGATCGACACCGCCAGCGCCAGGTTGGCGTTCGCGATGTAAACCATCACCGTTGACGAGAGTCCGCTCGGGCAGGCGCCAATCAGCAGGATCCCCACGGCGACTTCCGGCGGGAAGTGGAAAATCAGCGTGATGGTCAGCCCCAGCAGCGGCATGATGACGAAATGGCAGAAGGTGCCGATAAACACCGCCCACGGCATTTTGGCGACGTCGATAAAATCCTGAATCGTCAGTTTGGTGCCCATGCTGAACATGGTGGCCTGAATGACCAGGAAGACGATCCATTTGTGGGTGATGTTAAAACCGCCCCAGACGATCAGATCAGTCGACCAGGTCATCGCGGCGACGAAACCGGCGATGATCCACAGCGTAAACTGGTAACTGCGCAGCGCTGGCCAGTAGCCTGCACCTGCGGCAAATCCGGCGGTAAACATCACAAGACCCGGCTGCCAGAGCGCGGGGGACTGCATGAGGGCGCCGATCACCGCCAGTGCAATACCCGCGATGCTGACGCCTAAACCACTTTTTTGTATTACAGATTGAATAGTCATGGCGAAAATTCCTTTCAGCGTCACGCGTGTTGCCGTGGCGGAATCGATAACATCTGACGCGCCACCTCAGGTGTTGCGACGGTTTTATCCATGCTGCGAATAAGCGTGGCGAGTTTCTTAACCTGTTGATAATTATTCGACGCCTTCTCACTGGCGCTTAAATAATAGCTGTCTTCAAAACCAATTCTGACTTCGCAGGCACCCATACCTACTGCCGCGGCAATAATGTCAAAATTCTGTCGGCCATAATGGGTAATTCCCCATAATGCATCGCGCGGGATCATGCTGCGCAAAGCAATTAACGCATCAACCGTCGCCGGTGAACTTCCCCGGTGACCCAGTACGATATTAAAAAGCATCGGCGTTTTAAACGGGATATTTTGCTGTAAGGTGAGGATGTTATTGATCATCCCAATTTCAAAGACTTCGAATTCGGGAATAATATTGCGTTTAACAATTTCACGAGAGCAATATTCCACGTCCGGCGTGGGATTAAAATAGACGTTATCGCCGAGGTTAACCGAACCGACGTTAAGCGACGCCATTTCCACGCCGGGGCAGGCCAGCGGCGCGCAGCGCTCTTCGATAGACATTGACGACACACCGCCAGTCGAGGCCTGAATAATCAGGTCTGAGTGGGCGATCACTGGCGCGATAGTGGCCTGAAAATGTTGGGTGTCTGGCGTCAGTCGACCCTGTTTATCACGGACATGCAAATGTACAATGGCGGCGCCATGTTCGACACTGGCTAAAATTTCATTCGCCACTTCCTCGGGTATAACGGTGGGGCAATCCGCGGCGACAGGCGCCAGCGAAATAATGACGTTATCCGACATAATATCCTCCGGTACAGAAGTAATAATATTTATAATATTGTTGTGATCCAGTTCGCAGGGGAATTTAACGGCGTATATTCACAGCCAATCCACCCCTGATAATTCAGTTCCTGTATATAATTTAACAACCACGCATCATTGAGTTCCCCGGTGCCCGGTTCATTTCGACCCGGTACGGAGGCAATCTGAAAATGGCGAATTAACGGCCAGTAATGCGCAATATTTCGTGCCACATCGCCATGGGTTTTCTGGCAATGGTAAATATCAAACTGTAAACCGATATTTTCTCTGGCGACCTGGGTGATTATTTTTTCGGCCAGCGGAAAATTATCTATAAAATAATTCGGCATATCCTGCGGATTTAACGGCTCAATCAGTACGGTAATCCCCGCTGTCGCCATAACATCACAGGCATACTGCAAGCGGCTTACCAGCAACGCCAGTTGCTGCCCGGCAGACAGCGCCGCAGAACGGTTTCCCGCCATCACATGTACCTGCCGACACCCCAGCGCGCTGGCGTACTCACGGGCGAGGCTCAGGCTGGCGCGGTATTCGTCATCACGCAAGGGCAGGGAGGCAAGTCCGCGTTCTCCCGCTGACCAGTTGCCTGCCGGGGCGTTGAGCAGCACCACCGGCAGTTCCGTCTCCTGCTGCGCCTGGCGGAGTTCCGCCAGCGGATGCTGCCAGAGAAACAACCCCTCGACGCCGTGAAAACCGGCCTGCCGGGCGGCGTGAAAGCGCGCGGAAACCGGCAGATCGTTGAAGATCCAGTCGAGGTTAGCGGCCAGCTTCAGCATACTGCGCCCCCTCGTCACTCTCCACGAGATGGAGTTTGATCCCCTGTTGCTGGATCTCCTGCTGCGCGTCGGCAGGCAGGTGCTGGTCGGAAACAATGTCCGTCAGTTGATTCAGGGCGCAGATATGGAACATGCCGTATTTGCCGTACTTGCTGCTGTCGCACACCAGCACGCGGCGGCGGGAGACGGTCAGCACCGCCTCTTTCACGGACGCTTTGCCTTCGCTGGGCGTTGACATCCCGCGCGCCAGATCCCAGGACGACGAACTCAGAAACGCCACATCGATGTTAATGGTGTGCAGAAAACTGGCCGCGCTTTTGCCGATGCAGGAGCGGTTGCGTTGATCGACCAGCCCCCCGGTGTGGTACAGCGTGATGTGCGGCATGTCCATCAGGTAGTGGCTGATAGAAAAGTCGTTCGTCACCACCGTCAGGTTAAAACAGTGGCTGGCGGCCACCGCTTTCGCCACCTCGAACAGCGAAGTGCCCGCATCCAGGTAGAGCGTCTGGCCCGGCTCAATCAGCATCGCCGCCAGTGCGCCCATCCTGCGTTTGACGTCATGGTGCAGCTCGGCTTTTTCCCGCCACGGCAACTCGGATTTCAACAGGTTGTTGAGTTTTACCCCGCCGTTGATGGCCACCACTTTGCCTTCTTCTTCCAGCAACTGAATGTCCCGCCGCACCGTCATGTGCGAGACGCTCATCAGCTCCGCCAGTTCATTAAACGAGGCGACATTTTTTTCATGTACATAGCGATAGATGAAATCGCGACGTTGTTCGGGGATCATCGCTCACTCCTCACTTTATCCGGGCCTGTTCCAGCTCTGCCACCGCGGCGGGCGTCAGCGGAACATAGCCGAGTGGTTTCAGCGTCAGCCAGATGCGCGCGCTGTCTTCCAGCTCTTCGGTGTTAAACACCGCTTCACGCAGCGTGCGACCACTGACCACCGGGCCGTGGTTTGCCAGCAGCGCGGCGATATGGCTGGCGGCGATTTCACTCAGCGCCGTGGCAATGCCTTCGTGACCTGGGCGGAAATAGGGCAGCAACGGCAACTGGCCGATGCGCATCACGTAATAGGGCGTCAGCGGCGGCAGACAGTTTTCCGGCGTGGTACACGGCAGACAGGCGAGGGCGGTCAGCCACGGTGAATGCAGATGCACTACGGCGCCGCACTCAGGACGATGCCGGTACCAGGCCAGGTGCATCGGTACTTCTTTTGACGGGCGATCGCCGCCGATGTGCACGCCGTTTTCATCCAGCCGACTGAGCGTGTCCGGTTGCAGTTCGCCGAGACAGGAGTTGGTCGGCGTGACCAGATAGCCGCCGTCCGGCAATTTCACGCTGAGGTTGCCGCCGCCGCCGCTGCTGTAGCCACGGCTGAACAGGGAGCGGCCATAGTGAACCATTTGCTCGCGAAGCTGTTGTTCGGTCAGATGGCTCATGATGCGTACTCCTGCGCTTTGAAAAAGAAATCTTGCTGGCCGAAATTGCCGGATTTCAGCGCCAGCGACAGCTGTTGTTCCGGGGCAAAAACCCAGGGAACGCCAGGGGCGATCGCTTTCCCGGCGGTCAGGCGTTTCACCTGCAAGGCTTCCACTACCGTGCCGGAGGTTTCGCCACCGGCGACAATAAATGTGTTGATGCCTGCGTCGCGCAGGGTGACGGTCAGCCGGGCAAAGGTTCGTTCAACCGCCTGGCTTGCCGCCTGTTCGCCGTATTGTTGCTGAATAGTGCGCAGGATCTCCGGCGGCTGGGTGGCGTAAATCAGCGGCGCGTAAGCGTCATCCCGGTGCGCCAGCGCCCACAGGGCTATTTCATTGATATACGCCGCGTCATCCGCCATGCAGCGGGCGACATCCAGCGGCAGACTGGCGGCCTGGGTTTTGTACGCGTTCACCTGCCGGTTGGTCATCGACGAACAACTGCCGGAGAGGATCACCGCATGAATCGTCGGGGCAAAACCGCTGGTCTGCGCCAGCGGGCGTTGCGGCCGGGCGATGGCGGCCAGCGCGCCGCCAAGCCCGGAGCCACCTGCCAGCAGCGGGTATGACTGCAACGCTTCTGCGAGGGTGAGCAGATCGGCTTCGGTCAGCGTATCGACAATAATATGTTTGTTGCCCGCCTGCTGGTGCTGGTGCAGCGCGTCGGTCACCGCCTGCACGCCCGCCTGCACGGTGGCGAGGTTGATGACGCCAGTGGCGTACGGGGTTTGCGGCGCCAGCAGACGTTCAAGACTGGCGTCGGTCATCGGGTTCAGCGGGTGCTTTTCCATCCCGGATTCATTCAGCAGTACGCCGTTCACAAACAGATGCCCGTGGATCACCGTGCGGCCATTTTGCGGCAGTGCCGGGCAGTGAACGATAAACGGCGCGCCGGTGGCCTCCAGCAGGGCATCGCTCACCGGGCCAATATTGCCTGCGGGGGTGGAGTCGAAGGTGGAACAGTATTTGAAGTAGATTTGTTTTGCGTCGGCCTGCTGTTTCAGCCACTGATAACATTGCAGCGACTGGCGCACAGCCTCGTCAGCAGGCAGTGAACGGCTTTTCAGCGAAATGACGATAGCGTCAGCCTCATCATTCCAGCGCTGCGTCATGTCCGGCATGCCTGGCAGCAACGCCACGCGCCATCCCTGTTCCGCCATAAAACTCGCAATGTCGGTTGCTCCGGTAAAATCATCGGCAATAACGCCGGTCATGACAGCCATGGATCCTGCTCCGCTCACGTTGTCTGAGAATTGAACATATTATTCAGCAGAAAACTTCACATTCACATGATGATTCTCACAAACAATATCATCGCCAAAAGCGATTAAATTTATTTAATTTATTGTTTTTAGTAGATAAATTTAGACATGGAATAAAAACAGGGCTAACAGAGTGATGTGAAGATTCGTTAAAGGGTGAGAAAATTTGTCATGACAAGAAATAACCCGGCGCGCAGGCCGGGTTATTTCTTAATGAAGCGAAGCGACTGGCGGATTACTTCCTGGGAATAATCAGCACCTGCCCGGGATAGATCTTGTCCGGGTGTTTTAGCATCGGTTTGTTGGCTTCAAAAATACGCTGGTAGTCATTGGCGTTACCGTATTCCTTTTTGGCAATCGCGCTGAGGGTATCGCCGGATTTTACGGTGTAGTAATTGCTTGCTGCACCCGCCTGGGCAACTGCGGTTTTATCATCAATACCGCTAATGCCTGCGACGTTGCCAATGGCGACCAGAATCTTCTCTTTGGCTTCCTGAGAGAGAATGTCGCCGCTGACCGTTGCCGTCCCGTTATCGTTGACCACCACGTCAACCTTGTCCGAATCAGGCAATCCCAGCTTGTTGATGTGCGCTTTTAACTTTTCAGCTTGGGTGGTTTTATCGCTTCCCGATACTGCGTCCCAGATCTTTTCCCCGGCGTCTTTAACAAAACTGAACAATCCCATACAACCTCCTGTGTGTGTGATGAATGTTTCAGGCAGAAACAGCCATAAGCGTAGTCGAAATTCCTTCAGCAAAATGTGGCTGGCCGTGATTCCTGACAGATAAATACTCCATAGTTTTGATTATGAAAAAATATATCACTGGAGTAACGCTTTCTGTGATGATTGCACTTGAACACTTAAAGATAATGCGTATAGTTCTCATTCTCTTTGTTATTCGCAGGCGAGGCACGGAGATTCCTGCAATGAAGTGAAATGTGATTCACAGGGAAACACTGAGGCGCACGGCGGCGTGATGACCCATAACCGGAACCCATAAAGCCGGATACGTCGCTCCACTGCTTATTTTTGGCGAAGGATCCCTGATGAAAACGCAACTTTCCACGTTAGCGCTGGCATTTGCCGTTGCGCTGAGCGGCTGCGCCACGCAGTCTTCTCCCTCCACACACGCGGCCACGCCGCCTGCGGCCGTTTCCGCTCCCGCGACTGACATCGTTAAGCGTTCCCTGGCAGAAGGGCTGTATGAGATGGCGCTGAGCCCGACCGGCGATGCACTGTATGTCGCCAGCGCCGAAGGCTTTAAAGATGTGCAGGGCGGGATGGTCTACAAACTGGACCCGGCAACCCTCAAAACTCTTGGCGCCACACATACCGATCTGAAAAATTTCGCCATGCAGATAACGCCGGACGGTAAAACGGTCTACGTCACTAACTCGCTGGATGGCGGTATCAGCGCCATCAATACCGCAGATGGCAAAGTGAAAGCCCGCCTGTTGTTCAGCGAACGCAACGAAAAAGGCCTGCCGTATGGCGCGCGTCAGATCCTGCTGCACGGCGACACGTTGTATGTCGGCGCGGTGGCTGATCCGGCGGTCATCTGGGTGGTTGACGCGAAAACCCTCAAGCTGAAAACCCGCATCAAAAATACTGGCAAGTGGATGACCGGTCTGCACTATTCGGATCAAACCGGGCGGTTGTACGCGGCGAATGGCGGCGGCGAAATTCTGGTGATCAACCCGCGTAATAACCGCGTTGAACAGCGCTGGAAGCCGCTGGGCGATAAACCGGCGCTGCTGCTCAATCTGGCGGAAGACGCCGACACCGGTCGCCTGTTCGTGACCGATAACTCGAAAGCCAAAACCACCCTGGTGCTCGATATTCACACCGGCAAGGTGATTAAGCAGCTCGATGTGGGCGACTCGCTCTCCGTGCTGTTCAACGCCAGACGCCATGAAATTTATATCTCTCAGCGTGATTCCGGAAAAGTGCTGAGCCTGGATGCCACGCGCTATACCGTGAAAAAAAGCTGGGACCTGCCGCCGAATCCGAACAGCCTGACGCTGTCCGCGGACGGGCAAACCCTGTTTGTCACCGTGAAACAACCGTTCAATAAGGACCACTCCACAAAAGGTCCGGACAGCGTTGTTCGTCTTGATTTAGCCCATTAATTTTCCGGCCCGGCGTTGAGTCGGGCCATGTTTCACTTAGCCTCTATAAAGAGCACATTATGCACAACACCAATTCACTGACTTTACCGTTACGTAAAACGCTGCTGGCGTTAGCGATTGGCGCGCTGAGCCATACCGCCAGCGCGGCAACGACCACGACAACTTCTGACGCCACAAAGAAAAAAGCCGCGGAAGAAACCATGGTTGTCGAGGGTACCGAAGGGAGCGATTTTAAACCTGGCGGCGACGCGCTGGTGCCGGCCTTCCTTGACGGGCAAATCGCCCACGGCGGGCGACTGGGGATCCTCGGCGAACAGAAAGCGATGGACGTGCCGTTCAATGTGATCGGCTATACCTCGAAGCTGGTGCAGGATCAGCAGGCTAAAACCATTGCCGATGTGGTCAGCAACGACGCCAGCGTGCAGGCGGTACAGGGTTATGGCAACTTTGCCGAAACGTATCGCATCCGCGGCTTTAAACTTGATGGCGACGACATGACCATGGGCGGTCTGCCGGGCGTGGTGCCGCGTCAGGTGGTGGACACCCAGATGCTGGAGCGCGTCGAAATTTTCAAAGGCGCGAACGCGTTGTTGAACGGCGCGGCGAGCAGCGGCGTGGGCGGGATGATCAACCTTGAACCGAAACACGCGGAAGATACGCCAACGACACGGGTCGGCGTGGATTACACCTCAGACTCACAAGTGGGTGGCTCGCTGGATCTCGGACGTCGTTTTGGCGACAACAACCAGTTTGGCGTGCGAATGAACCTGCTGCATCGCGAAGGCGAAACGGCGGTGGATGCGGATAAACGCCGCACCACGCTGGCATCGCTGGGGCTGGACTATCGCGGTGATCGTCTGCGCACCTCGCTGGACGTTGGCTATCAGAAAAAGACGTTCCACGGCGGCACGATGGGCGTCAACATCAGCGGCGTCGACTTTGTTCCCGATGTTCCGGACACGCGGAAAAACTACAGCCAGAAGTGGGGCTACAGTGATATCGAAAACGAATTCGGCATGGCAAAAGCGGAATTTGATCTGACAGACAACTGGACCACCTATGCCGCGTTCGGCGCCCAGCACGGGCACGAAACCGGCGTCTACAGCGCGCCGAAACTGATCAATGCCAATGGCGATGCGACCGTCGGGCGTCTCGACACCAACCGTATCATCGACGCTTACAGCGGCATGACCGGTCTGCGCGGCAATTTCGACACCGGCCCGGTTTCGCATAAAGTGAACGTCGGTTACTCGGCGCAGATCAAAAGCGATAAAACCGCGTGGCGCATGTCGGCCAACAACCCGACCACCAATATTTATGACAATAACGACGTCGCCATACCGGACAACGCGTACTTTGGCGGCAACTATTATGATCCGTTGACCACCGCGCGTAACCGTACGCAAGGCTGGCTGCTGAGCGATACGCTGGGCTTCTTCGATGATTCCCTGCTGTTCACTGCGGCAGCGCGTCATCAGAAAGTGGTGGTACGTAACTACAGCAACGCCACCGGGCTGGAAGATACCACCAGCCGTTACACCCAGAGCCGCTGGATGCCGACGTACGGTGTGGTGTACAAGCCGTGGGATACCGTGTCGCTCTACGCCAACTACACCGAAGCGCTGCAGCCGGGCGATAACGCGCCGCAAGGGGCCGCAAACTACGGGCAGAGCATGGGTATCGCCCATTCGAAGCAGAAAGAAGTGGGCGTGAAACTGGATTACGGCAGCATTGGTGGTTCTCTGGCGCTGTTTGAAATCAAAAAACCGTCGGCCATTCTGAACAGCGACAATGTCTACGCGCTGGATGGCGAGCAGCGTAACCGTGGCGTTGAGCTGAACCTCTTCGGCGAGCCGATGCTGGGGCTGCGTCTGAACGGCAGCACCACCTGGCTCGATCCTGAGTTGACCAAAACCGCGGGCGGCACCAACAACGGCAATGACGCCATTGGCGTGGCACGCTTCTATGCGGTGCTGGGCGCGGAGTATGACATCAAGCCGATTGATGGGCTGACGGCTACGGCGAAAGTGAACCACACCGGTTCGCAGTACACCGATGCGGCGAACACCAAAAAGCTCGACAGCTACACCACGCTGGATCTCGGTGTGCGTTACAAAATGCGTCTTAACGCCGATCAGAACGAAATGGTCTGGCGTGTTGGCGTGGATAACGTCACCAATGAGAAATACTGGGCCAGCGTTGAAGACTACGGCACGTATGTTTTCCAGGGTGAACCGCGTACCCTGAAAGTGTCCATGTCTTACGACTTCTGATCACCTGCATCAACCGGGCGCGGCAAGTCATTGCCGCGCCACTCATTTCATCCCTGACCTTGCGACATTTTTTCCTAAGTGATAAAAGGTGCCCCTTCTGAAAAAGAGATACAGGGGAAAGACGTGAACAACGCGTCATTAGCATCCGACAAGTCGCAAACGGATGCCGGGTCGTCGCACGCGCCGACGCTTCATCGTGGATTACAAAACCGTCATATCCAGCTTATCGCCCTCGGTGGCGCCATCGGCACCGGGTTGTTTCTGGGCATTGGCCCGGCAATTCAGATGGCTGGCCCGGCTGTGCTGCTCGGATACGCCATCGCCGGGATCATCGCGTTTCTGATCATGCGCCAGCTTGGCGAAATGGTGGTCGAAGAACCGGTGTCCGGCTCCTTCGCCCATTTCGCGTATAAATACTGGGGACCGTTTGCCGGGTTCCTCTCCGGCTGGAATTACTGGGTGATGTTCGTGCTGGTGGGCATGGCAGAACTGACCGCCGCCGGTATTTACATGCAATACTGGCTTCCCGACGTACCGACCTGGATTTGGGCGGCCGCGTTCTTCATCATTATCAACGCTGTGAATCTGGTTAACGTACGCCTGTATGGCGAAACCGAATTCTGGTTTGCGCTGATTAAAGTGCTGGCGATTATCGGCATGATTGGCTTCGGGCTGTGGATGCTCTTTTCCGGTCACGGCGGCGAGCACGCGAGTTTTGACAATCTCTGGCAGTCTGGCGGTTTCCTCGCCACCGGCTGGCACGGACTGATTTTGTCGCTGGCGGTCATTATGTTCTCCTTCGGCGGCCTTGAGCTGATTGGCATTACTGCCGCAGAAGCCCGCGACCCGGAAACCACCATCCCGAAAGCGGTTAACCAGGTGGTGTACCGTATTCTGCTGTTTTACATCGGCTCGCTGGTGGTGTTGCTGGCGCTCTACCCGTGGGTGGAAATCAAATCCGACAGCAGCCCGTTTGTAATGATTTTCCATAATCTTGACAGCAACGTGGTGGCTTCTGCGCTGAATTTTGTGATTCTGGTGGCGTCGTTGTCGGTCTATAACAGCGGTGTTTATTCCAACAGCCGTATGCTGTTTGGCCTTTCCATTCAGGGCAACGCCCCGAAGTTTCTCACCCGTATCAGCCGTCGCGGCGTGCCGGTGAACTCGCTACTGCTCTCCGGGGCCATCACCTCGCTGGTGGTGCTCATCAACTACCTGCTGCCGCAGAAAGCCTTTGGCCTGCTGATGGCGCTGGTGGTGGCAACGCTGCTGCTGAACTGGGTGATGATCTGCATGGCGCACCTGAAATTCCGCGCCGCGCAGCGCCGCAAGGGCAGAGTGCCGAAGTTCAAAGCCCTGCTGTCGCCCGCCAGCAACTACCTCTGCATCGCGTTTTTGCTGATGATCCTCGGCCTGATGTGCACCATGGACGGCATGCGCCTGTCCGCACTCCTGCTGCCCGCGTGGGTCATCTTCCTGTTTATCGCGTTTAAACTGCTGCGGCGGAAAGGGTAACGGGGAATTAAAGGAGGGAACCTGACGTGATATTAGGTTCCCTTTATTGGCTTAAACTTCCGTCAGCGTAGTGCTGAGCGGCAGGCGGGATTTCGGCAGGGTGGCGTTGAAGTCTTCTGCGCTGTGATGACCGACCGGCACGACCACCACGCTGGTAAAGCCTTGCGCTTTCAGGCCGAATTCTTCGTCCAGAATAGCAGCGTCAAAACCTTCCACCGGCACAGCGTCGAGGCCCAGCGCGGCAACGCCGAGCAGGAAGTTGCCGACGTTGAGGTAAACCTGTTTCGCCATCCAGTGCGCGTCATCTTTCCGATCAACACGGTGCAGATCGGCAAAGAAGCGGCGGCCTTTCTGGTTGCCTGCTTTCGCTTCCGGGGTGGCAAAACGGCCATCCTGATCTTCCTGATCCACGACTTTATCCAGCCACGCATCATCGAGCGCTGTTTTCGCGCAGAAAACCACGACGTGCGATGCATCAAGAATTTTGCGTTCGTTGAAGACGTAATTGCCGGTCGCGGCTTTAGCGACACGCGCTTTGCCTTCGTCACTGCTGGCAAGGATAAAGTGCCACGGCTGTGAGTTGGTGCTTGACGGGCTGTACTGCAGCAGGGTTTTCACTTTTTCAGCCTGCTCAGCGGTCAGTTTTTTGGCGGGATCGAAGGCCTTGGTGGAGTGGCGCTTCAGGGCGACAGACACGATATCCATACATACTCCTCAGTGATGTTTGCTGGCAGCAGATTACCGTGAAGGCGCGGCGTTGATAAGGGTTAAAAATGCCCTTATCGCCGCGAGTGGCGACTCAGACAGGGCGCAGCCGTTTTTGATCCCGCTTCGGCAGCTTATCCACCACCAGATTCCAGGAATCGGCGATCAACTCCACGAGCAGGTCATAACTGATATCATCGCCAGGGACGACGGTGATCCAGTGCTTTTTATTCATGTGATAGCCCGGCTCAATGCTGCGGTAAATTTCCTGATGCAGCAATGATTTCTGCGGATCGGCCTTCAGATTGACCAGCGCGCGGCCACGCACTGTCATGGTCAGCATAAACATCCGGTCGCCGACCTTAAACACGTCGCAATCCGGCCCGAACGGCCAGCATTGCTCAGTAAAAGGGAGTTCCAGCGCGATACGGTGCGCGCTGGCATGCAATAGCGTTTCATTCATCAGGCGGTTTCCTCTGCCAGCGCCAGCCACATGGTTTCAAAACCAAGGGCGATCAGCTCCTGCGCGCGTTGCGGTTCATGACCCGCAAATTCGATAGTGGTTTCCGCAAGCGCCAGGAAGAGGGCATCGCCAAAATCCTGATACTTGTCGGAAAGAAAGACTTTACGCAGCGATCGTTCGCACAACTGGTGCAGTTCAGGGAACATTTCGCTCACCTGGGCGCGGGTCTCTTCAGTGATTTTTTCACTCAGCGCCATGCGGCGGATCGCCTTGTGGCAGACAGGATTACGCACCCCCCAGTCAATGTAGCTGTTCCAGATATTGCGCATGTGCGCTTTCGGAGTGGTGGCGTTGGGATCAAGCTCAGAGATCATCGACTGGATCAGCGACGTTTTGATATGCAGATAAAGCACATTAAGCAGATCGTCTTTGGTGGCGAAGTAGCGAAACAGCGTTCCTTCAGCAACCCCGGCGCTGCGGGCGATGGCTGCGGTTGATGCCGCGTATCCTGACTGCGCGAAGGCAGCCGTGGCGGCTTCCAGTAACGCTTGTTTTTTATCCTCACTCTTTGGACGAGCCACTACACTTTACCTCTCTGACGGCGAAAAACACGATTGAAACATGCGTGATGCCGCACTTCAACGGGGAATGTCAAAATTTGAAAATCGTCTTGACGACTTTCTATTCATTCCTATAATGAGTGCTTACTCACTCATAATCAAGCCTAATACACTCGCCTTCTGACGGATCAGAACGGATCTTCCTGGTCGGGATATGAAACGACTCATTTTCAGCGTGGTTGTACTCATGATAATTGCTTCAGCAGCCAGTCTGCCGTTTGTACTGAATGCCGGCTTTGGGCAGGCGCCGCAGGGCGCGCAACTGACGACGGTGGAAAGCTCGCCCAACTATCGGGACGGGCAGTTTCATAACCAGCTTCCGACACCCGGTTATACCGGCGAAAAAAACATGCTGGCGGCGTGGTGGGGATTCCTGACCACAAAGCGCGAAAATGCGCGCCCGTCACAGCCGCTACCGCTGGTGAATACCGATCTCGCCAGCCTGCCACGTGAGCAGGAGGTGATGATCTGGCTGGGGCACTCGTCCTGGTATCTGCAACTGGCGGGGCAGCGCATCCTGATTGATCCGGTTTTCAGTAATTACGCGGCACCGTTCAGTTTCCTCAACAAAGCGTTTGCTGGCGACTATCCGTGGAAGGCGCAGGACATGCCGGAGATAGATCTGCTGATTATCTCCCACGACCATTACGATCATCTCGATCATGCGACGATAACCGCGCTGATGCCAAAAGTCCGCCGCGTGATCACCCCGCTGGGCGTGGGGTCGCACCTGCTGTACTGGGGAATGGACAGCCAGAAAATTACCGAGGCGGACTGGCAACAGCAGTTCAGTGTTACGGATGAACTGACCGTGCACGTCCTGCCAGCGCGACACTTCTCCGGGCGCGGACTGAAGCGCAACCAGACCCTGTGGGGCAGCTTCATGTTTGTGACCCCGCAGCACAACATTTATTACAGCGGTGACAGCGGCTATGGCCCGCATTTCAAAGCCATTGGCGAGCAGTTTGGCACCGTTGATTTGGCCATCATGGAGAACGGTCAGTATGACCAGGACTGGAAATACATTCACATGATGCCGGAAGAGACCGCGCAGGCCGCGGTTGATCTTAACGCACAGGCTGTACTGCCAGGCCATGCCGGGCGGTTTGTGCTGGCAAAACATACCTGGGACGACCCGTACAAACAGCTGGCGCTTGCCAGCCGCGACAAGGGCTATCGCCTGTTGACGCCCGTGCTCGGTGAGCCGGTGCGCGTTGACGATCGCAGCCAACATTTCAGAGCCTGGTGGGAATAACACCAGAGCGATAAAAAGAGGGGAGGGAGGTATGACGATTTCCGCTCAGGTTATCGAGACGATTGTCGAGTGGATCGATGACAATCTGCATCAACCGTTGCGCATTGATGACATCGCACGCCATGCGGGATACTCCAAATGGCATCTTCAGCGACTGTTTTTGCAGCACACAGGGAAGAGTCTGGGACGCTATATTCGCGATCGCAAACTGTTACTGGCGGCACGCGACCTGCGGGATACCGATCAACGGGTATATGACATCTGTCTGAAGTATGGTTTTGATTCACAACAGACATTTACCCGCATCTTTACCCGTACGTTCAAACAGCCGCCGGGCGCCTGGCGTAAACAACATCATACCCAGGTGCTTTGACACCATTCATCTGCACAAGCCCCGGTTCGCCGGGGTTTTTTTTAGCGTTCGGTCAGCGAAAACCAGCGGCGCCAGACGACGCGGATCACGGCATATTCAATGGCGCCCAGCAGTAAAAACCACAGGCAGAACAATACCGTATAGAGCTGATTGAGATCGGTGAAATGGAAGGTTTCCATCAGCGAGCGCGCCAGCGTCAGCCCCAGCGACGGGGCAGGCAACAATAAGCAAGAGAGCAGGGCCAGCAGTAAAATACCGGCCGCCGCCATCAGCGATTCCAGCGGATGTTTCATGACGTGTTAATCATCAGTTAAAAAAGCCATTGTCCGGCAATTTTCACGATTCGCCAAAAAAAAGTGCGCTTACGCGCTTGTCGCCCAGATTTCGCAGTGTTTCTGCACCAGCTGGATCAGCGACCCGCCGTCGGCAATGAACTGACGCATCGCCTGCGCTTCGCCTTCTCCCTGTTTCACCTGCAGGGCAATCTCTTCCAGCGCGCTGCTGGCGCCGAGTTTGTCGGCGTAAGGAGCAATCTTGTCCAGCAGACGGGCAATATCGTCGCCGATGGTCTGCTGCTCGCCGGTATGTACGTCAGTGATCAGCCCCTGCAGACCGTAGCGACAGGCCTGGAAGCGGTTGAATTTGTACAACAGGTAATCCTGCTCCTGATGCTTAAACGGGCGCTCCGCCAGCAGCCAGTATGCGACGGTCTGGATGAGTCCCGCCATGTTCACCGCCTGCGACAGCGTCAGCGGTGTATCCATCACCCGCACTTCCACCGTGCCGAAATCGGGGCTGGGGCGAATATCCCAGTGCAGATCCTTAATGCCGTCGATCATGCTGGTGTAGCTCAGGCGGCGAAACAGCCCTTCGAACTGCTGCCAGTTGCTGACCCACGGCATGGCGCCCATGTCCGGAAAGGCGGAAAAGACATTCAGCCGCGAGGAGGCGAATTGCGTGTCGCTGCCCTGCTGCCAGGGTGAAGACGCGTTGATAGCGACGAAATGCGGCACAAAACGTGACAGCCCGTGCAGCAGGTAAATGGCGTCATCGCCGCTCTGGCAGCCGATGTGCACATGCTGACCAAACACCGTGGCCTGACGTACCAGATAACCAAAATGCTCCAGCGTGCGCAGGTAGCGCGGGTTTTTGCACACTTCCTGACGCTGCCACGACTGAAAAGGGTGCGCGCCGCCGCCGCAAATTTGCAGGTGATGAGTCTCCGCGGCCCGTAACAGAATTTGCTGGATAGCCGAAAATTGCGCGCTGGCCTGATGAATGTCCTGACAGACACCGGTGGCGATCTCCAGCATGCTCTCGGTGATGTCGTGTTTCACTTCACCGGCTTTAACGTCCGCTTTCGCGGCATCGATGAGTGTGGATGAGTCCTGACTGAGATCGTATCCCGGCGGCGTCACCACCTGCAGTTCCAGTTCAATCCCCAGCGTGAAAGGATCGGAAACGTGAAAATCGGGTAAAGGCATAGCGGGCTCCCTGACATTTTCTTGTCAGTATAGGAAAAAATACCGCCGTTACCCCATCCGGTGCTCACCCCGCGCCAGCGCAGGGCGATCAAAAAAGCGCTGGATCGCGCCGTCAGCCATGAACGCAGCGCGATCGGACATATGCGCAATCACGTCGGCGTCGTGGCTGACCAGCAGGTAGGTCATCCCGTGCTCTGCCTTCAGGCGATTCAACAGGTTGAGGATTTCCGCCTGCACCGACATATCCAGCGCCGATGTTGGCTCATCCAGCAGGAGCAATTTTGGTCGCAGCAGTAAGGCACGGGCGATCGCCACGCGCTGGCGCTGACCGCCGGAAAGCTGGTGCGGGTAGCGCAACACGGCGTCAGCAGGCAGCCCGACGTCGGTTAAGGCCGTGGTGACGCGGGTGTTGATGTCGGTTTCACCGTGAATTTTCAGTGGCTCAGCCAGCGTGCGGTACAGCGTGTGATTGGGATGCAGCGAGGCGTACGGATCCTGAAACACCATCTGCACGTTGCGACGCAACTCGCCCTGAAAGCGAACGCCAGGGCGGACAGGCGCATCAAACAGCGAGACCTGCCCCTGCCACTCCCGTTGCAACCCGGCCAGCACGCGCAGCAGGGTCGATTTACCGCAGCCGGATTCGCCGATAAGACTGAAGGTTTCACCCGCCTCAACGCGAAACGCCGCATCGCGTACGGCGGTTTTGTCGGCAAAGCGCACCTGTAGCGCCTCAACGTTAACGATGCTCATGCGATGGCTCCGTAAAATTCTGACTGCGGTCGAGCGTCGGCAGCATCGTTCCCCAGGTACTGGCGTTCGGGCGGCAGGTCCACAGCGTGCGCGTGTAAGGATGTGTAGCATGCGGCAACTGCGAGGCGGCCATTTCGTCCACCTTTTCCCCCTGGTACATCACCAGCACGCGATGGCAGTGTGCCGCCACCAGCGGCAGGTCGTGGCTTATCAGTAGCATCGCCATTTTTCGCTGTTCACACTGTTCCACCAGCAACTCAAGAATTTGATTGCGCAGGCGGGCGTCGAGAGCGGAGGTGGGTTCGTCGGCAATTAGTACCTGCGGATCGTTGACCAGCGCGATGGCAATCATCACCCGCTGACCCATGCCGCCGGAAAGCTCGCCGGGAAAGCGCTTCAGCACGCGCGGTTCAAGCCCGACGGCAGCAACGGCCTGCTGAATTTTCTCCTCACGCTGCGCGCGACTCAGCCGCTGGTGTAGCGTCAGCGCCTCACTGATTTGCGCATAAACGGTTTTCACCGGATTCAGGGCGTAGCGCGGATCCTGCAACACCATGGCGATGTCATTGCCGCGCAATTGCTGCCAGCCGTGGGGGCGCAGCGTCAGAAGGTCGTGACCGAGCACATTGAGCGTGTCAGCGCTGACGACGCCGGGTTGACGCACCAGTCCCATCAGCGCGCGGGCGGTCATGGATTTCCCGGAACCGGATTCACCCACCAGCGCCAGCCGCTCTGTGCCGAGCGTAAAACTGAGATTGCTCACCACCCGGGCGCCGGGGTAGTCAATATTCAGGTTGTGTACGCAGAGTCGTGAATCAGTCATGTTGCGGCTCCAGAACGTCGCGCAGGCCATCGCCCAGCAGGTTAAAGGCGAGACTGGCGAGCAGAATTGCCGCCCCCGGAATGGCGGCCACCCACCACTGATCGAAAATCACCTGCATGCCGTCGGCGATCATCGCCCCCCATTCGGACATCGGCGGGCGCGCGCCGAGGCCGAGGAAACCAAGACCGGCGGCGGCGAGAATAATCCCCGCCAGATCCAGCGCCAGCCGCACGATAGCGGACGGCAGGCACAGCGGCAGAATATGGCCGGTTAACAACCGCAGGCCGCGAATGCCCATCATTTCAGCGGCGGCAAGATAGTCACTATGGCGCAGACGCTGAATTTCACTGCGCGCCTGACGAGCGTAGGCAGGCCAGGTGGTCAATGCCAGCGCCAGCGCGCCGTTGACCAGACCGGGGCCGAGCATGGCGACAAAAGCAAACGCGAGGATCAGCCGTGGCATCGACATCACTACGTCGGTAAAACGCATCAGCACCCGCTCAAGCCAGCCGCCGTAATAACCGGACAGAATCCCGACCAGCAGACCGACGGGCAGGGTGATGACCGTTACCAGCGCCACCAGACCGAGCGCCGGGCGGGTGCCGTACAACAGGCGCGACAGCAGATCGCGCCCGTAACTGTCAGTGCCCAGCCAGTGCTGCGGATTCGGCGCCTGCAACCGCGCGGCGGCGTCCTGCCAGTTCGGATCCTGCGGTGCCAGCCACGGGGCAAACAGCGCAATCAACAGCAGGATCAGTGCCAGCGTCAGGCCGCACAGCGCGGCGGGCGAGCGGCGCAGACGGTGGAAAAACAGCGATACCGGCATCAGCGCACCCTCGGATCGGTCAGTCGCACCAGAAAATCGGTGAGATGGTTAATCAGCACAAAACTGGCACCGATCAGCAGCGTGCCACCCATGATGGCGGTGGTGTCGCCCGCGAACAGGGCGGTGGTCAGGTAGCGGCCGATTCCGGGCCAGGAAAAGACGGTTTCGGTGAGCACCGCTCCCTCCAGCATGCTGGTATACGCCAGGGCGATCACCGTCAGCAACGTCCCGCGAATATTGGGCAGCACATGGCGCAGCAGAATGGTCATCTCACCAGCGCCTTTGGCGCGCGCCAGCAGGATGTACTCTTTGTTCATTTCACTCAGGCAGGCGGAGCGGGTGAGGCGGGTAATGCTGGCGAGCGAGTAGTAGCTCAGCAGTGCCACGGGCAGCACCAGATGGCTGATGGCGTTTTTAAAGGCCTCGCGATCCCCGGACAACCAGGTGTCGATGAGCGCAAAGCCCGTTTTAGGCTCCACCGTAAACTGGTAAATATCATCCAGCCGCCCCGGCCCGGCGCTCCATTGCAGTTTCGCGTAGAACAATGCCAGCATCAGCAGGCCGAGCCAGAAAATCGGCACCGAGTTGCCGAGCAGCGTCACGGTGCGAACGGCCAGATCCCACGGCGAACCAGCAAAGCGGGCGCACAGCACCCCGGCAATCACGCCGAGCACAGCACCTGCTATCAGCGCCAACGTCGCCAGCTCTAAGGTCGCCGGAAACGCCGCCAGCAGATCCTGCAATACCGGTTGCCCGGTAGCGCTGGCAGTCCCGAGATCGCCATGTGCCAGATTGACCAGATAGTGCCAGAACTGCACCGGCAGCGGCTGGTCGAGCCCCAGCTGGTGGCGTACCTGTTCGTAGGTGGACTGGCTGGCGTGATCGCCGACGATTTGCAATACGCGATCGACAGGAGAAAAAGCGGAGAGTGCAAACGTGATGAGCAACAGCCCGAACAGTGTGAGCAGCAGGATCAGCAGACCCTGGAGCTCGCGGATCACGTGGGTGGAGAGAGGTCGCATGGAAAATCTCTTGTTGCCCGGTGGCGCTATGCTTACCGGGCCTGTGTTTCACTGTGTGGCAATAAGGGCGAATTATTTGGTCACTTTATCGTACCACACCATGTCGGCATTCAGACCCTGCTGATACCCTTTCACGTTGTCACGCACCACGATCTGGGTTTTGCCCTGGTCAATGAACACGTACGGAGAACTGCGCTGTAGTTCTTCCTGCATGTTCTTGTACAGGTCGAGACGTTTTGCCGGATCAGGCTCCGCGACGGCTGCCAGCGTTTGTTTGTTGAGATCCGGAATATCCCAGCCGTTCAGGCCCGCCACGGTGCTGGATTTTCCGTCGTTCCAGGCAAAGGCGCTGGCGTTGGAGTGGGCGTCGAAATAGTCGGGGATCCACAAACGAACCGCCGCCTGATGCTGTTTCGCACGCACGCGGGCATACACCTGGCTACCGGCGGCAGGCAGCAAGTCCACTTTCACGCCACCCTGGGCAAAGCTCGCCTGCATCGACTGCGCGATGGTGATGAACGGTGGTTTGTTTTCCACGTCGAGCGTGAAGTGCGCATCTTTAATGCCCGCTTTCTCCAGAATCGCTTTCGCTTTTGCCGGATCGAATTTGAACGGGTTGTCCTCAATCGCTCCCGGCAGCCCTACCGGCAGGAAACTCTGATGGACGAAATACTGGCCTTTCAGCAGATTTTTGGTGATGCCGTCGTAATCCACCAGCCAGCGCGCCGCTTCCCAGAATGCCGGGTTTTTCAGCAGCGGGTTGGCGCTATTGGCGGTGTTAAACGCCACGTAGTTTTGCTCAGCAGAAGGAATGCTCAGTACCTTGATTCCCGCTTTGCCCTGCAACGCGGCGATCTGGTCAGCGCCGAGATCACGCGCCACGTCAGCATCACCCTGCTGGATCAGCAAACGGCGGGAGGCCGGGTCCGGCACGTTTTTAATGATGATGTTTTTCAGTTTCGGCGCGCCGCCAGGCGAGCTGGCGTTGGCATCCAGCACGATAGCCTGATGCGGCTGATAGACGCGCATTTTAAACGCGCCGCTGCCAGCGGAGTGCATTTTTAGCCAGGTGTTGCCGAAGTCGTCGCCCTTCACGTTGGCGGCCACCAGCTTTTCATCAACGATGGAGGCAATCGGCGTGGAGAGAATGTTCAGCGCTACCGCCGGACTGACGTCTGCCGTCCAGTGCAGTTGCAGCGTGTGGTCGTCGATTTTCTTCAACTGGCTGTCGATGTTGTCCGCTTCCCAGCCGAGAACATTAAGAATGAACGCCGGAGACTTGTTCAGCTTCACCGCACGGGTATACGAAAAAATCACGTCTTCCGGGCGCAACGGGTTGCCGGAAGCGAATTTTGCGTCGCTTTTCAGCTTCACGGTCAGGGTTCTGGCGGCGGGATCCGCCTGCCAGCTGTCGGCGAGGATCGGGGTGATTTTTTCCGGGTTATCGCGATCCGGCTGCACCAGCCGCTGATAAAGACTCGGGACGGTCTGAATACTCGACAACTCGTTGGCTTCGGCCGGATCCAGGCTGACGATATCGTCCAGCCCCTGAGCAACGACCAGCGTGGTGGGCGGCGTAGTGGCCCAGGCGGAGGCTGACAGCGCAGCCAGAATTACTAACGGCAACAGTTTCTTAGTCATGAGCAACCCCTGAAAAAATGAATATTGTCTGATTATTATGCTCCGCTACGGTAGGACGCCATGAAAATTCCGTAAAGTCATAATTCAGAATAATTTATTCGATAAAAGTATAGTCAGGAACAGAAAAGCATTAGCCCGTGGCAACGGGCTAATGAGAGGGGAGGGATTACCGGCGGACCGGGTCGTTACCGGCCACGTAATAAGCGGCGTTGCTTTTCGGAAGCGGCGGGCGCTGGCGAATCGCATCGGCGATTTTCTCGCCAATCATGATGGTGGTGGCGTTCAGGTTGCCGGTGATAATGTGCGGCATGATTGACGCATCCACCACCCGCAGCCCTTCCAGCCCGTGCACGCGGCCTTCGCCGTCGACTACCGCCATCTCGTCATAACCCATTTTGCAGGTGCCGCACGGGTGAAAGGCGGTTTCGGCGTGGTTACGTACGAACTCATCAAGTTGCTCGTCGGTCTGGCAGTCAATGCCAGGGCTGATTTCCCGACCGCGGTATTTGTCCAGCGCAGGCTGATGCATGATCTCACGGGTAATGCGGATCGCGTCGCGGAACTCCTGCCAGTCCTGCTCACAGGACATGTAGTTAAACAGGATCGCCGGGTGCGCGCGCGGATCGCGTGATTTCAGCCGCACATGGCCGCGGCTTGGTGAACGCATGGAGCCGACGTGGCACTGGAAACCGTGCTCTTTTACTGCATTGGAGCCGTTGTAGTTAATAGCGACTGGCAGAAAGTGATACTGAATGTTCGGCCAGCGAAATTCTTCGCGGCTGCGGATAAACCCGCCCGCTTCGAACTGGTTGCTGGCACCAACGCCGGTGCCGTTAAACAGCCATTCCGCGCCGATCTTCGGCTGATTCCACCACTGCAGCGCCGGGTAAAGTGATACTGGCTCTTTACACTCGTACTGCAGATACATCTCCAGGTGATCCTGCAGGTTTTCCCCGACGCCAGGCAGGTCGTGAACCAACGGGATCGCAAATTCTTTTAATAGCTCAGCGTTGCCCACGCCGGAGCGTTGCAGGATCTGTGGCGAGGCGATGGCCCCTGCGCACAGCAGCACTTCTTTGCGCGCCGTCGCTTTCGCGGGCACCGTGCTGTCGCCTTCAAGCCACTCGACACCCACCGCGCGTTTGCCGTCAAAAAGGATGTGGTCGGTCAGGGCATGAGTCTTAATAGTCAGATTCGGTCTGGCTTTCGCCTGATCCAGATAACCGCGGGCGGTACTGGCGCGACGCCCCTGCGGCGTCACCGTTCTGTCCATCGGACCAAACCCTTCCTGCTGATAGCCGTTGAGATCGTCGGTGCGCGGATAACCCGCCTGCACGCCCGCTTCAACCATCGCATGGAACAGCGGATTGTTGTTCTCTTTCGCCGTGGTGACGCTCACCGGACCATCGCCGCCGTGGTAATCGTTGGCGCCGATATCGCGGGATTCCGCTTTGCGGTAGTAGGGCAGACAGTTGAGATAACGCCAGTGCTCAAGCCCCGGCGCCTCGGCCCAGTTATCGAGATCCATCGCGTTGCCACGGATGTAACACATGCCGTTAATCAGCGACGAGCCGCCAAGCCCTTTGCCGCGCCCGCACTCCATCCGGCGGTGATTCATATACGGTTCAGGTTCGGTTTCATAGGCCCAGTTATAGCGCTTGCCCTGTAACGGGAAGGCCAGCGCCGCGGGCATCTGGGTGCGAAAATCAAAACGGTAATCGGGACCGCCCGCTTCCAGCAGCAGAACGGTGGTCTCCGGGTCTTCCGTCAGTCGTGTTGCCAGTACGTTGCCGGCAGAACCGGCACCAATAATGATGTAGTCAAATTGCATTGCACCTCCGGGTTAAAAAATGGACTGAAATGTCGCCATCTCGACCTGGATGGATTTCACCTGGGTATAGCTTTCCAGCGTCATTACGCCGTTCTCACGACCAATGCCGGAATGTTTGTAACCGCCGACGGGCATTTCCGCCGGGGATTCACCCCAGGTATTGATCCAGCAAATTCCGGCTTCCAGTTGATGAATAACGCGATGGGCGCGGTTGAGATCGGCGGTGACGACGCCAGCCGCCAGGCCATAATCGGTCTGGTTAGCGCGGCGAATCACCTCTTCTTCGCTGTCGTAAGTCAGGATCGCCATCACCGGGCCAAAGATCTCTTCGCGCACAATGGTCATGTCGTCGCGGCAGTCGGTGAAAACCGTCGGGGCGACCCATGCGCCGTGGTCAAAGCCGTCGCCTTTCAGCGCATCACCACCGCATAACAGGGTGGCGCCTTCCCGGCGACCCGCGTCCATGTAGCGCAACACGTTATCGCGATGCGGGAAGCTCACCAGTGGGCCAAAATTGGTCGCGCTGTCGAACAGATCGCCTGGGCGGATACGTTTCACGCGTGCCAGAATGCGCGATTCAAATTCCGCTTTCAGCGCGGCAGGCACAAACACCCGCGTGCCGTTGGTGCACACCTGGCCGGAACTGAAGAAGTTCGCCATCATGGCGATGTCTGCGGCGAGATTCAGATCCGCATCATCAAAGATGATCAGCGGCGATTTACCGCCCAGCTCCATCGTGACCTCTTTCAGCGACGAGGCCGCCGCGTTAGCCATCACTTTTTTGCCGCTGGCGACGCCGCCGGTAAACGACACTTTGGCGATGCCAGGATGCTCTGTCAGATACTGCCCGGTCTCTGCGCCGACGCCCGGCAGCACGTTAAATACGCCGTCCGGCAGACCCGCTTCGCTGTAGATTTCCGCCAGTTTCAGCGCGGTCAATGGCGTCACTTCGCTTGGCTTGAAGATCATCGCGTTACCGGCGGCGAGCGCCGGGGCGGATTTCCACAGCGCAATCTGAATCGGGTAGTTCCACGCGCCGATACCGGCAACAACGCCCAGCGGCTCGCGGCGGGTGTAGACGAACGAGGTGTCGCGCAGTGGGATCTGACGGCCTTCCAGCGCCGGGATGAGCCCCGCGTAATACTCCAGAACGTCGGCGCCGGTGACGATATCCACCGTCGAGGTTTCAGAGAACGGCTTGCCAGTGTCGAGGGTTTCCAGTTTCGCTAACTCGTCATTGCGATCACGCAGAATATCCACCGCCCGGCGCAGAATGCGGGAGCGTTCCATGGCGGTCATTGCCGCCCAGATTTTCTGCCCCTGCTGCGCGCTTTGCACCGCACGGTCAACGTCGTCGCGTCCGGCGGCCTGGACTGTCGCCAGCACCTCGCCGTTCGCCGGGTTAATGGTCTCGAAATGGGTGCCGCTGGTGGCGTTTGTATAACCCCCGTGAATATAAAGTTGTTGTTCGGCCAGTCGGGACATGGTTCCTCCGTTAGTCAGTAGCCGGTGGTAAATGCTGGCTGATGAAATGATGGGTCAGGGTACGGGCGCGTTCCTGCTCGAACGGCTTGCCGCTGAGTGCGGCGTGCAGCCAGAGCCCGTCAATTAGCGCCGCCAGACCGTGCCCGGCCTGCTGTGCCTGGTCACGCGGCAGCTCGCGTCTGAATTCGTAAACGATGCAGGAGAGCAGGCGACGGCTGCTGACCTGTTGCAACCGCCAGAGCATCGGCTGATGCAGACTGCTGGCCCAGAATGCCAGCCAGGCTTTCATCGCCGCCGGGCTTATCTGGCTGTCGTCAAAGTTGCCCTCGACAATCGCCTGCAACCGCCGTTCTGCCGATGCGCCAGGCAACGCCCGCAAACGGCGCAATACCGCATCACGCAACTGGCTGGTGATGTCACGCATGGTGGCTTCCAGCAGACCGTTTTTATCCTGAAAATAATGGCTGATGATCCCGGTCGATACCCCCGCCCGGCGGGCGATCTGCGCGATGGTCGCATCGTGCATTCCCACCTCATTAATGGCCTCAAGTGTGGCGTCGATCAGCTGTCGGCGTCGTATCGGTTGCATCCCCAGTTTGGGCATTTCTCGCCCTCCATTCATCAGCTCAGGTTATACATTAAAGCGGTTTTTGATTGGACGTTCAATATAAAATGTGTCTTAATTGTTACCGATTTGATTTTAAATAGTTACAAAAAGAGTGAGGTTATGGGATGACAGATCTTCCGCAAACCAGAGAAAAGGACAAAATCAATCCGGTGGTTTTCTACACGTCCGCCGGGCTGATTTTGTTGTTTTCCCTGATGACTATCTTCTTCAGCGATTTCTCGGCGGGATTGATTGGCCGGACGCTGAACTGGGTGTCAAAAACCTTCGGCTGGTATTATCTGCTGGCGGCGACGCTGTATATCGTCTTTGTGGTGTGCATCGCCTGCTCGCGCTTTGGCTCGGTGAAACTTGGGCCGGAGCAGTCGAAACCGGAGTTCAGTGTACTGAGCTGGGCGGCAATGCTGTTTGCCGCCGGGATCGGCATCGACCTGATGTTTTTCTCTGTTGCCGAGCCGGTGACCCAGTACATGTTGCCGCCGGAGGGGCAGGGGCAGACGATGGAAGCCGCGCGTCAGGCGATGGTCTGGACGCTGTTCCACTACGGGCTGACCGGCTGGTCGATGTACGCGCTGATGGGCATGGCGCTCGGCTACTTCAGCTACCGTTATAACCTGCCGCTGACCATCCGCTCGGCGCTGTATCCCATCTTCGGAAAAAAGATCAACGGCCCGATTGGCCACACGGTGGATATCGCGGCGGTGATCGGCACCATCTTCGGGATCGCCACCACCCTCGGTATCGGTGTGGTGCAGCTCAACTATGGCCTGAGCGTGCTGTTTGATATTCCGGACTCGATGGCGGCGAAAACGGCGCTGATTGTGCTGTCGGTGATCATCGCCACTATCTCCGTGACCTCGGGCGTCGATAAAGGCATCCGCGTGCTGTCAGAGCTGAACGTGGTGCTGGCGCTGGGGTTGATCCTGTTTGTGCTGTTTATGGGCGATACCGAATTTCTGCTCAACGCACTGGTGCTGAACGTCGGCGATTACGTTAATCGCTTTATGGGCATGACGCTGAACAGCTTCGCCTTCGATCGCCCGGTCGAGTGGATGAACAGCTGGACGCTCTTTTTCTGGGCCTGGTGGGTGGCGTGGTCACCGTTTGTCGGCCTGTTCCTCGCGCGTATTTCCCGCGGGCGCACCATTCGCCAGTTCGTGCTGGGGACGCTGATCATTCCGTTTACCTTTACTCTGCTGTGGTTGTCCGTGTTCGGTAACAGCGCGCTGTACGAAATCATTCATGGCGACGCGGGCTTTGCGCAGGAGGCGATTGCTCACCCTGAGCGCGGTTTCTACAGCCTGCTGGCGCAGTACCCGGCATTTACCTTTAGCGCCTCGGTGGCGACCATCACCGGTTTGCTGTTTTACGTCACCTCGGCGGATTCCGGCGCGCTGGTGCTCGGTAACTTCACCTCAAAACTGAAAGATATCAACAGCGATGCGCCCAACTGGCTGCGTATGTTCTGGTCGGTGGTGATTGGTTTACTGACGCTCGGCATGCTGATGACCAACGGGATTTCCGCATTGCAGAACGCCACGGTGATCATGGGGCTGCCGTTCAGTTTTGTCATTTTCTTCGTGATGGCCGGGCTGTATAAGTCGCTGAAAGTGGAGGACTATCGCCGCGTCAGCGCCAGCCGCGACACCGCGCCGCGCCCGCTGGGTGTGCAGGACCGGCTGAGCTGGAAAAAACGGCTGTCGCGCCTGATGAATTACCCGGGCACGCGTTATACCAAACAAATGATGGAGACAGTGTGTTATCCGGCCATGGAGGAAGTGGCGCAGGAACTGCGGGTGCGTGGTGCGTATGTCGAACTGAAAAGTCTGCCGCCGGAAGAGGGTGATCTGTTGGGTCACCTGGAGCTGCTGGTGCATATGGGCGATGAGCAGAACTTTATCTACCAGGTATGGCCGCAACTGTACTCGGTGCCGGGCTTTACGTATCGCGCCCGCAGCGGAAAATCGACCTATTACCGGCTGGAAACCTTCTTGCTGGAGGGAAGTCAGGGCAATGACCTGATGGATTACAGCAAAGAACAGGTGATCACTGACATTCTGGACCAGTACGAGCGTCACCTGAACTTTATCCATCTGCACCGGGAAGCGCCGGGAAACAGCGTAATGTTTCCCGGCCTGTGATTACCAGCAGGCAAAACCGCCGTCGACCAGCAGATCCACGCCGGTACAGAACGACGAGGCGTCGCTGGCAAGGAAGATGGCGGGGCCTGCCATTTCATGAACCGACGCCATGCGCTGCATTGGCGTCTGGCTTTCAAACGCCTGGGTCTGGTGCACCATCTCCGGGCGCGTGTTCATCGGCGTGGCGGTATAGCCTGGGCTGATGGAATTGACGCGGATTTTCTTATCCACCCACTCCATCGCCAGACTTTTACTCAGGTGAATGACACCCGCTTTCGAGCAGTTGTAATGCGCCTGCTCAAGGCCACGGTTGACGATCACCCCGGACATCGAAGCGATGTTGATAATCGACCCGCCGCCGGATTCCAGCATCAGCTCCGCTTCCGCCTTGCAGGAGTTCCACACACCGGTGAGATTGATATCAATCACCCGTTGCCATTGCTCAGTATCCATTTCCAGCGCCGGGTTGGCGTTGGCGATCCCCGCGGCGTTGAGCGCCACATCAAGACGCCCGTACTGCTGTTTCGCCAGTTTCACCGCCTCGCGCAGATCACTCAGTTTGCGCACATCGCCGGTAAACAGGCAGGCTTCGCCGCCAATGGCTTCGATATGTTTGACGGTGTCGGCAAGACCGCCGTCGTCACGCAAATCAAAACAGACGACTCGCGCGCCTGCGCTGGCAAAACCCCAGGCAATAGTCTGCCCGATGCCGCTGCCTGCGCCCGTCACGAACGCGACGCGGTCTTTGAGGGAGAACAGTTGTTGGGCAAAATCTTTCGCTATCATGATGCTGTCTCCCTCAGGACATGATCAGGCCGCCATCGACGTTGATCGTCTGGCCGGTGATATAACGCGCATCATCAGAGGCGAGGAACGCCACCAGCCCGG
The DNA here is from genome assembly GCF_001297775.1 of Trabulsiella odontotermitis. Lineage (GTDB taxonomy): Bacteria > Pseudomonadota > Gammaproteobacteria > Enterobacterales > Enterobacteriaceae > Trabulsiella > Trabulsiella odontotermitis. Next base: position 30,058 of record NZ_LIFX01000008.1, read on the forward strand.
CCACGTCTGCGGGTTGCCCGGCGCGTTTGAGCGGGATGCCTTCCACCCACTCCGCCATCAGCTCGCCTTTGCCATAGCGTTTTTTGTCGCTGCTGAGGATCTGCCCCCAGACGCGGTCGTTGTATTCCCACATTTCGCTTTCGATGATGCCCGGGCAAAAGGCGTTAACAGTGATGTTCCACGGTGCCAGTTCATGGGCGAGACTTTGAGTGATGCCAATGACGCCCATCTTGCTGGCGGCGTAATGCGGGGTGTAGATGAACCCCTGACGACCCTGGCCGGACGAAGTGTTAATCAGGCAACCGTGGTTTTGTTTCACCATGTATTTCGCCGCTTCACGGCAGCACAGCCAGACGCCGGTGGTATTCACTGCCAGCACTTTTTCGAAATCGGCTTTCGGCATGTGGTCGAAATAATCAATGGTGATCACCCCGGCGTTCTGGATGGAGACGTCAATGGTGCCGAAACGCGCTGCTGCCTGTTCATACAGCGCGCGAACCTGCGCCTCATCGGTAACATCCACCTGCAGGGAGAGGATATCGGCCTGATAGCGCTGGCGTATCTGTTCAGCGGTTTCATGCACGCGCTCGGCGTTCGATACCATCACCAGCCGGGCGCCGTCACGGGCGAAACGCTCCGCGATACCGGCACCAATCCCCCGACATGCGCCGGTGATCACAACCGTTTTGTTGCTGAAATCTCGTTGCATTTGTTTCTCCTTAATAAAACCGGGCCACACGGTGCCCGGTGGAATGTCGGTTAACCCTGCGGGGCGGCGGTTCCCTGAGAAACGGCCTGTTTCTCTTCATGGCGGCGGAGCAGGATGACTTTGTTCTGCAGGCGTTGCTGGAACTGATCGACCACCACGGCGGTGACGATAACCACGCCTTTGATGACCATCTGCCAGAAATCGCTGACGCCCATCATCACCATGCCGTCGGCAAGGAAGACGATGACAAAGGCGCCGATGATGGAACCGGAAACGCGGCCGCGCCCCCCGGCCAGCGCGGTGCCGCCGAGTACGGTGGCACCGATGGCGTCCATCTCAAACATGTTGCCGGTCATCGGGTGGGCGGTCTGCAATTGCGAGGCGACAATCAGCCCGACCAGCGCCGCGCAGAGGCCGGAGAAGGCGTAGACAAAAATCTTCACTTTGACGCCCGGCACGCCCGCCAGACGCGCGGCGGATTCGTTGCCGCCGATGGCGTAGATGTAGCGGCCGAGCGGCGTTTTGGTGGTGATCCAGTAGCCGAGCAGCAGGAAGCCTACCATCAGCCAGATGGGAATATAGATGCCAAGCAGTGTGCCGGAGCCGAGAATGGCGAAACCGGTATTGCCCAGCGCGTCCATACCGTTGAGGTTCGGATAGGTGCTGCCATCGTTGAACAGCAGCGCCACACCGCGCGCGACGTACATCATGCCGAGGGTGCAGATAAACGGCGCCACGCCAAAGCGGGTGATGATCGTGCCGTTAATAAAGCCGACAATGATGCCAAACACCGCGACGCACAGAATCACTTCCGGGACGTTGAAAAAGATGATGTTGTCGCCCCAGATGGGCATGCCGTTGGTCAGCAACGCCCCGGCGACCATGCCGCAGATCCCGGCGACTGCCCCGACGGAAAGGTCGATGCCGCCGGTGAGGATCACGAGCGTCATACCAATCGCCAGCAGGCCGGTAATGGCGACGTGCTGGGTCATAATCAACAGGTTAGAGGTGGTCAGGAAATTCGGTACCATCACGCTGAAAACGGCGATAACCAGCAGCAGAGCGATAAACGTTCTGGCCTTCAGCAGGTACATATAGAGCATATATTTCTGATTCATGATCGATTCCAGCCTGATTAATCTTGTGGGGTTGAAGCGGCAATCAATTTTTCCCGGGTGACTTGATGTCGCGGCAAATCGGCGGTGATCCGACCGTCGGCCATCACCAGAATACGGTCCGCCAGCGCCATCACTTCATCCAGCTCGGACGAGGAGAACATCACCGCCAGCCCCTGCTGCGCCATTTTGCCGATCAGGTGATAGACATCGGTTTTGGCGCCCACGTCGATACCCCGCGTTGGCTCATCGAGAAACACCACCTGCGGTTGCGTCATCAGCGCTTTCCCCAGCACCACTTTTTGCTGATTCCCACCGCTGAGCGAGGTGATCGGCAGCTCCGGATCGCTGACTTTGATCGCCAGTTGCTGGATCATCTCCTTCACGCTGGCGCGCTCCTTGTGGGGATTGAGCCATTTCCACGCCCGGCGAAAACCCCGCAGACTGATATCGGAGAGCGTCATGTTGGACTGAATCGACATCATCTGAACCACGCCTTCGCCCTGGCGATCTTCCGGCACCAGCGCCAGACCGTGCTTCAGGCGGGTCTGAAAATGGGCTTTATCCAGACACTGGCCGTTGAGATGAACGCTGCCCTGCTGACAGGGCATCAACCCCACCAGCCCTTTAAACAGCTCGGTGCGTCCGGCGCCCAGCAGACCGTAAATGCCGATCACTTCGCCTTTTTTCAGGCTGAAGCTGACGTCGTTAAGCTTGTAGCCGCCGCTCTGGTGCAGCGCCGTCAGGCCGCTGACGTTCAGAATGGTTTCTCCCTGCGGCGCGGGCTGATAATCAAAGTGTTTTTTCTTATCCCCGACCATCTGTTCGATGATCCACGGAATACTGGCCTCGCTGACCTTACGTTCGCTAATGAAACGCCCGTCGCGGAAAATGGTGATGTGATCGCCAATTTCCATCAGCTCTTCCAGCCGGTGGGAAATATAAATAATGGTCACGCCGCGGCGTTTGAGCTGATCAATGACGTTAAACAGCACTTTGACTTCCGACTGGCTGAGCGCCGAGGTCGGTTCGTCCATGATCAACACGCGGGTGTCTTTGGAGAGCGCACGGGCAATCTCCACCAGTTGCTGGTGGCCGATGCCTAACTCTTCGAGCGGCGTATAAGGATCGACATCCAGCTCAAGGCGATCGAGCAGCGCTTTCGTCAGCTCGTACTGGTATTTTTCGTTGATTTTTCCGTGCTGAAAGAACTCGTTAGCGATAAAAATGTTATCCATCACGTTCATATTCGGGAACAGGTTCAGTTCCTGAAAAATAATACTGATGCCATTTTTTTCCGCCTGATGGGTGGAATTAAACGAGACCGGTTTCCCCTCCAGCAACATTTCGCCGGAAGAGGGCGATTCCACCCCTGCCAGCATTTTCATCATGGTGGATTTCCCGGCGCCGTTTTCGCCAATCAGGACGTTCACTTTGTTGCGATAGACCCGGTAGTCCACGTTATCCAGCGCGATAACGCCAGGATAAATGCGGGACAGCGCACGTGTTTCGATGATCACATCGGGTTCGGCAACCGGTGAGGTAACGGGCTCTTGTTGTGACATCTTACTGCCCCCCTGCGCGGACGATTTTCGCGGGTGTGACATCGGGCAGGGCGTCAGGAATATCCCAGGCCGAGAACACGCCGTACACTTCCGCCTGCTCGCCGGTTTTTAACGGCGTCGCCTGGATCATTTTCACCGCCTGGTCGTTAATCGCCCGACCATAATCGCCGTACAGCACCTGATCGTTGAAATCGCCGTAGCTGAGACCTTTATAGCCGTCACGCAATTGTGTACCGCGGATCGTCGGGCCGATTTGCACCACCACGTCGTTACCGCTGGTATCTTTGAGGGTCATTTTGCCGCTGCGTGAGGCGGTATCGATTTTTTCTACCGGGCCGGTAACCTTCACATAGAAAATGCACGGGTTTTCGTCCTGTGCGCGGTAGCCCAGGGTTTTACAGGCGGTATCAATATCTTTGGCGGCATGCAGGGCGGTCAGCAGTTCACCCGCAGGACGTGCCAGTTGCACCACCTGCGGCACCAGTTTTTCCTGCCAGGTTTGTGCCGCTTCGGCCATGTGCGGGTTCGGCGGCGTTTTCAGGTCGGCGAGCTCTTTTTCAGACACGATCCGACAGCCTCCGAGCGCAATGATGGCCAGCGCCAGCCAGGCTTTTCTGTACATAACTCTCTCCTCTGCGCCCCCGGAGCGGGGGCGCGACAACCCGAACTCAGGACTTGATATTGAAATCCTGTACTTTGTCTGCGTTGTCCTTTTCAATCAGGACGCCGCGGAACATCACGCGTTGTTTTTCCGGGGTTTTCCCGTTTTGCAGGTAGTTATCGAGATCAGTCACCCCTTGCGCTGCGATGGCCTGCGCCTGCAACATTACAGTGGCCTGGAGCGTGCCGGCTTTCACCGCATCGCGCTCGTCGTTGCTGCCGTCGATACCGACAACCACGACGTCGCTACGGTTCGCCGCTTTCAGCGCCGCAATCGCGCCCAGCGCTACCGGACCGTTGCCGCAGATCACGCCTTTCACATCAGGGTGCGCCTGCAGAATGCTGTCCATAATGCGCTTGCCATCGATCAGCGTGCCTTTGGCATCCTGACGGGCAATGCTGACCATATCCGGGTACTGGTCGATGACCTGGTGGAACGATTTGGAACGGGTGACGCAGTTGTTATCTGCGAGGTTGCAGGTCAGTTCAGCGTATTTGCCTTTTTCGCCCATTTTCTCGACGAAAACGTTGGCCACTTCAGAACCGGCCTGGAAGTTATTGTGGGTGATCTGCACCAGTGCCACGTTATCGACCGGGATTTCACGGTTAATCAGAACCACCGGAATACCGGCGTCTTTCGCCTTTTTCACGGCGGCGACGCTGGCGGTGGAATCGGCGTTATCGAGGATGATCCCCTGAACTTTTTTACCGATGGCGGTATCAATCAGTTCGTTCTGTTTTTTAACGTCCTCACCGTGGGAAAGAATGGTGGTGGAATACCCCAGTTCCTTCGCTTTTTCACTGGCGCCTTTCGCCTCGGAGGCGTAGTACGGGTTATCCAGTGAGTTCACGAGGATCATAATCGTGCCTCTCTCTGCGGCCTGGGCAGACAGAGAAAAAGCAGTCAGGGTAGCAACGGTTAACAGCGATAAACGTAATTTCATGACAATGTTCTCTCTATATAGTTATTGTCGGGTACGGTTGAAACAACGTAAGGCTTTAATTCTGTTCAGTTTCTGTAGAGGGCTCAATGGGATGGCTTCCATAGCGTGCGTTCCACGGCATCCCGCCAGCCTTGCCACCGGGCCTGCAATCGCTGATGGCGATCGGCATCCGGGTGGAATTCACTGTGCAGCGCAAGAAACGCTTTCATTTCCTGCACGGACACCTGGGTCAGCGCTTTTCGCGCCAGTAACGCCGCGCCGATCGCCGACAGCTCCGGTACATCGCTGCGCATTACCGGGCAACCGAGTAAATCGGCCTGATACTGCATTAACCAGTCGTTTTTCGTCGGGCCGCCGTCGACCATCAGCGCGGTAAGGGTAAAGTCGCTGTGCTGACGCATCGCCACCACCACATCAGCAATCTGATAGGTGATCGATTCCAGCGCAGCGCGGATCAGGTGCGCACGTTTCACGCCGCGGTTGAGCCCGCAAATCACACCGCGCGCCTGCGGGTCCCACCAGGGCGCGCCGAGCCCTGTCAGCGCTGGCACGAAATAGACGCCGAGCGTCGATTCCACCGAGGCGGGCAGGGTATTGAGTTCATGAGTAAGTTCTTTCTCTGACAGTTCACTCAGCCCGGTGCTGTCGGCCATCCACGCCACGGCATCGCCGGTGTGCGGAATATTGCCTTCCAGCCCGTAAACCAGCCGTTCGCCGTCATGCCAGGCGATGGTGGTGGCTAGCGAGTCGATATTGCACTGGGCGGTGCTGACGGGCGCCATGACCGACGATCCCGTGCCATAGGTGGCTTTAACACAACCCAGTTCGCCCAGCGCATGACCGAACAGCGCTGCGTGAGAGTCACCCACCATCGACATCACCGGGATGCCGTCAGGAATGGCCGGTAAGCCGTGGGTGTAACCGAACAGGCCGCTGGAGGGTTTAATCTCCGGCAGGGCGTTGCGCGGAATGCGGAATACTTTCAGCATCTCGTCGTCCCACTGCCCGGTTTGCAGATTCAGCAACTGGGTGCGTGAGGCGTTGGAGAAATCGCAGCGGAATTCCGCGCCGCCGGTCAGATTCCACAGCAACCAGCTGTCGATGGTACCGAGACAGATCTCGCCATCTTCCGCCAGTTGCTGCCCGTCAGGCACCGATTCCAGCAACCAACGCATTTTGGAGGCGGAAAACATCGGTGAGACGGGCAGGCCGGTGACAGCTTTGATCTGCTGCTCCAGGTTGTCGCGACGAAGCGCTTCGCAAAAACCTGCACCACGCGTGCACTGCCAGGTAATGGCCGCATTCAGCGGTTTCCCGCTGCTGCGATACCAGCCGATGGCGGTTTCCCGCTGGTTGCTGATCGCCAGGGCGGCGACATTCTCCGCCCCGACCTGCGCGACCGCCTGTGCAATCACCTGCAGCGAGGCGCTGACCAGCATTTCACCGGATTGCTCGACCCATCCTTCGCGTGGCGTCTGGATGGCGAGCGGTTGAGAAAAACGGGCGACAACGTTGCCGCGGCCGTCAAGTGCGACGGCCTTGGCATTGGTTGTCCCTTCGTCCAGCGCAATAATGATCTCTTTTGTGGCTGTGAACATGGTTTTTCTCCTGCGTCACACTCCGTCCTGCCCCTGGTGGTGGCATCGCGTTTCTGTCAGGTTTCGGTGTGACATTTCATTAGCACTTTTGCAATCACTGAATATATATTCGGTGTTGATTATTTATTTAATACCTTAGCCAGATTCATACAGGTGAGCCACTGGCAAAATCATCATTTGTGCTGATAATCACATTTATCGTCACAAAGAAAAGGTAAGCAGCAGGAAAAACAGGAAAGAAAAATAGCGTGTAACGTATTGAAAAATAGTTGCTTTATGGATTCCGCCTTTGCGCGTTTTTTGAGCATGCAAAGGCGGGCGAATCTTACCGGGGGTGAAAGTCAGGATTTCATCAGTTCTCTGGCGGTCGGATAATCGGTGATTAAAACATCAATATAACCACCGGTGAGCGCCCCTTTAATGGCGCCGACCTTATCAATACCCCCCGCCAGCGCGATAACATTTGGGCATTTTTTAACCGTTTCCAGCGCCATGCCGATGACCGGATCTTCGTCATCCGTTAACACCGCGTTGCCTTGCTTGTCGTAGTAGTGCAGGCAGATGTCACCCACCGCGCCACGCTCGGCCAGCACATGCAGCATCTCTTCGCCGTAGTAGTTTCCTGACGTTTTCAGCAGTTGCGACGGTTCGAGAATGCCGACGCCGACGATGGCGATGTCCACTTCATCAAAACGGGCAATCACATCGGCCACGTCCTTGCTGGCGATCAGCCGGTTTTTCTCCTGCACTGACCCTTCAATGCTCTGCGAGGGAAGCAGCCAGGCGTTGCAGTTCAGTTGCTGGGCGAGGGTTTGCGTCAGAATGGTAGCCTGCACGTTGCCGTTTGGCCCGACGCCGCCAAGCAACTGGATGACGCCGCCCGCTTTGAGATTTTGCGTGTGGACTTCATCAACCATCGCGCGAATGGTGGAACTCCATGACGAGACGCCGACCAGATCTTTGGGCCGCAGACGAGTTTCCAGATAGTGCGCCGCCGCGGAACCAATGGCGCGTTTGATGGTGTGATCGGAAGCGTCCTCTTCGGTATCGACCACCACGGCCTGCTTGATGCCGAAACGGTCTTCAATCCCTTTTTCCAGATTGAGAAAAATATTGGACGGCTGGACGACGCTGATTTTCACCACGCCCTCTTTCTGGCAGCGGGTGATCGCCCGGGAGACAAATGACTGAGAAAGCGAGAGAAGTTGAGCGATATCGGACTGTTTGCGTCCTTCCAGATAGTAAAGGGTTGCGATTTTCACCAATAGCCGTTGTTCATCCTGCTTAGCCATGTAGTTCCCCAGAGAGTCGTTAATTGCAGCCATTATGTTTGAGCCCACCACGTTACGCGACAAAAAAGCGCGCTTAAGTGTGATGCAACGCAAATTTTCACCAATCCTCTAAAACAGCTATGGACAATTTCTCAACAGTGATACCATAATTGAATAAAGAATCATTAATGAATATATATTCAAGGTGATCCCAGGTCAACTGAAAATACACCGGGTACTGCGGTGCCGGGTGGGGAGGAGGCAGAATGTACCTGAATACGTTCCAACGGCGCCAGTCCTGTCGTGCGTTGTCGGGGGATTTCTGGTTTTTTTAGTCCCTGATGGAATAAATATTCCATGTTGAAATTAAATTCAGAGGTATTAAATGAATCCCTATAACTATGATATTGAAGCGCTGGAGCGCAAAGCACGTGCCGTACGGCGGCACATTGTCAGGCTGAATGCCAACAGTCCGGCGGGTGGTCACACCGGGGCGGATCTGTCGCAGGTCGAACTGCTGACCGCGCTGTACTTCCGCTTTCTGAACGTCGCGCCTGACCGCATGGATGATAACGAGCGGGATATCTATATCCAGTCAAAAGGACATGCGGTGGGGTGCTACTACTGCGTACTGGCCGAAGCGGGCTTCTTCCCGATTGACTGGCTGGCGACCTATCAGCATGCCGATTCCCATCTTCCCGGCCACCCGGTACGGCAAAAAACGCCGGGCATTGAGCTGAATACCGGTGCGTTAGGCCACGGCCTGCCGGTGGCGGTCGGGCTGGCGCTGGCGGCAAAACGCGACAACAGTCGCCGCCGTATTTTCCTCATCACCGGTGACGGTGAACTGGCCGAGGGCAGCAACTGGGAAGCCGCGCTCGCCGCTGCACATTACGGTCTGGATAACATCATCATCATTAACGACAAGAACAATCTCCAGCTGGCGGGCGCCACGCGCGACATCATGAATACTGATCCGCTGGCGGACAAATGGCGCGCCTTCGGTATGCAGGTGAGCGAATGCCAGGGTAACGATATGGCGTCGGTGGTGGCGGCGATTGAAGGCCTGAAGCAGGAAGGGAAACCGAACGTGATTATCGCCAATACCACCAAAGGTGCGGGCATTTCCTTTATCCAGGGGCGCCCTGAATGGCACCACCGGGTACCGAAAGGCGATGAGATTGAGCTGGCTCTGGAGGAACTGAAAGATGAGTAATGCAGAACACCTGGCGAATGTGATGGTGCAGGCGTTTATCGACGCGGTAGAGCAGGGGGTTGACCTGGTCCCGGTGGTCGCGGACTCCACCTCCACAGCGAAAATTTCCCCGTTCACGCAGAAGTTTCCCGGCCGGGTAGTCAACGTCGGGATTGCCGAGCAGAGTATGGTCGGCACCGCCGCCGGGCTGGCGCTGGGCGGCAAAGTGGCGGTGACCTGTAACGCCGCACCGTTTTTGATCTCCCGCGCCAACGAGCAAATCAAGGTCGACATCTGCTACAACAACACCAACGTCAAGCTGTTTGGCCTGAACGCGGGGGGCAGCTACGGCCCGTTAGCAAGCACTCACCACTCTATTGACGATCTGGCGGTGATGCGTGGTTTTGGCCGCATCCAGATTTTCGCCCCGTCGTCACCGCTGGAGTGCCGACAGATTATTGAGTATGCGCTGGGCTACGTCGGCCCGGTCTATATCCGCATGGACGGTAAAGCCCTGCCGGAACTGTATGACGAGAACTATCGCTTTACGCCGGGCGCGGTGGTGACGCTGCGTGAAGGGCGCGATATTGCGCTGGTGGCGACAGGCTCTACGGTGCATGAAATCGTCGATGCCGCCACACGGCTGGCGGACGCGGGCGTTCAGGCGAAAGTGATTAGCGTGCCGTCCATTCGCCCCTGCGACACCGACGCGTTACGCGCGGCGCTGTCCGGCTGCCATGCGGTAATTACGGTGGAAGAGCACAATATCAATGGCGGTCTGGGGAGCCTGGTGGCGGAAGTGATGGCTGAATCCGCACTGCCTGCCACCCTCAAACGGCTGGGTATCCCGGACGGTGAATACGCCGCCGCCGCAGATCGCGGGTATCTGCGCCAGCGCCACGGCTTTGATGCCGCAGGCATTGTCGCACAGGCGGAGGCTATGCTGCGCAAAGCAAGGTGAGCACCCGGTTGCCCTCCTGCTGCCAGTGAAGGGTGAAGACGGTGTCTCTGGCGAAATCCCCGACAGGCTCCGTCAGCGCCAGCGTCAGGGTGTGCGGCGTGACGGCAGTTACCTCCGCGCTGGCAAACCCGAACAGCCGGTTGACGCGCCGGTGCAGGGCTTTATACAGACTCTCTTTTGCGCTGAACGCCAGCGTCACGCTCAGCGCAAAAGGCAGCGATGCCAGCCGCTGGCGTTCGCTTTCCTTTATTACACTCTGCCAGATTTCCTTCGCTTGCGGCGCGTCGAGCACGATCTCCGCATCAATCCCAACCAGCGCTTTTTCATTTTCTATCGCGACGGCCAGCGCCTGCTGACCGCAATGGCTGATACTGCCCTGAATGCCTGGCGGCCAGCGCGGTTCACGCTGCGGCCCGATGCCCGGCACTGTAGCATGACCGGTTAATGCGTTGATGGCGTGCGCGGCCGCGATGCGCCCCGCCAGATGTTCAGCCTGGCGTTTGCGTCCGGCCTGGTGAAGCTGTGCGTGATGGGGGAGCCAGAGCAGATCGTCCGGGCGAAACGTGGCAGGGTCGAAATCGACCTGATGGATGCGACAACCGGCAAAGGGAAACGTGTGATGCCAGACATTCATGGTCGTCTCCGGATGCCCTCTCCCCGCAGGAGAGAGGGCGAAGGGCTATCAGAAGTGGGTGTTAACACTCATGTACCAGGTACGGCCGGACTCGTTATACGTTTCCGCGCCTGCACCATACATATAGCCGGTGCTGCCGCCGGTGGTCTGGGCATTCCCGGCACGCCAGTGGCGTTTGTCGAAGACGTTATCGACGCCGCCGGTCAGGCTGACGTTTTTGGTGACGTCCCAGGTCGCGCTCAGGCCGACGATGCTGTACGGGCTGACTTCATTGGTTTCAGATCCGGTGACCGGCTGACCCTTATAGTTGTATTTCTTCGGCTGCTGCTTGCCATACCACGTGAAGGTGGATTGTACAGACACATCCTGAAGCACCTGCCAGCTCAGTGTTGAGTTGAGCGTGTACTCCGGAATAATCGACAGGCGATCGCCGGTCTCTTTGTTTTTACTCTGCAGCATGTAGGTGATGTTGTTGGTCCAGTTCACCGTATCGGTGACCGGCACGTTCAGGGTGCCTTCCAGCCCTTCCACCACCGCTTTCGGCACGTTCTCCCACTGATAGATATCCGTTTTCGTCGTGCCTTTAGACGTCTGGCTTATTGGCGCATAGCCCGCTTCGATCTTATTGCGATAGTCGTTACGGAACCAGGTCACGCCCGCTAACCAGCCGTCACGCTTGAACTCCAGGCCGATCTCTTTGTTGATGCTGGTTTCCGCTTTAAGGTCATCGTTACCCATCATGTAGCAACCCACGCCGGTGCCGCTGGCGTAGCAACCCTGGCCTTTGCTGTACAGAATGTAGTTCGGGTTGGTCTGATAGAGGCTCGGCGCTTTGTAGGCGCGGGCGATACCCATTTTCAGCGTGAAGTCATCGCCCAGACCCTGTGACAGGTTCAGCGACGGGCTCCAGTTGTTGCCGACAATACTGTGATGATCAAAACGCAGCGCCGGGGTCAGCATGGTGGAATCGGTCAGTTCCATGTTGTCTTCGGCAAACAGCGAGAAGATTTCTGCCTTTGAATAGGGGCTGCGATCGGTACTGCTGGAGCCCGGAATGTTACCGCCCGTGAACGCCTGGGTGTTCGACGCCATATCTTTCATGCGCTGCTGGTTCCATTCGGTGCCCAGCGTCAGGTTCTGATTGACCAGCAGATCCAGCGGCAGGTTGACTTCGCTGTGCAGCATCAGGTCGGAGAGATCGATATCCACGAATTTATTGCTGCTGAAAATCCCCTCGGTGCCGCCCGCCAGCCCTTCGCCTTTACGCGAGTTGCGAGTGTGTTCGTACTGCACCCAGTTACTGGTGGTGACGCCGTTGTCCCAGCCGCCGTTCCAGGTGAGCGAGTAGTTCTGGCGGTACAGACGGTTGGTCTCTTTGCCATAGTTCTCTTTCACCAGATCGTTGCTGTTGGTGTTCTGCGTATCGCCCGCGTAGAGGTTGCCCTGGCGGCTGTAACCCGCTTCAAACTCCAGCGAATTCATCGGCGCGAAGTCCCAGCGCAATACGCCATTGATGTCTTTATTGATCACCCCTTCACGCCCGGCGGGCAGGGTGTCGGCATAAATCCCGGTACGTTCTGACTGATGCCCCTGGTTGATATCCCACGCATCGGCCTGGGTTTTGTCGAGGTTGCCGTACAGGCGGAAGCTGAAATCGCCACCCAGCGGACCGTTCAGGCTGAAGTTGGTGCGTTTGGTGGCGCCTTCGTCTTTATGCTCCGGCGCGTTGAAATAGGTATTCCACGAGCCGTGCCACTCGTTGTCACCTTTTTTGGTGATGATATTCACCACGCCCCCGGCAGCGCCGTTGCCGTAACGGGCGGCGGCCGGGCCACGGATCACCTCAATACGTTCGATCATTTCCGGCGGCACCCAGCCGGTATCGCCACGGGTGTCACGCTCGCCGCGCCAGCCAAGACGCACGGCGTTACGGCTGGTGACCGGTTTACCGTCGATCAGGATCAGCGTGTTTTCCGGCCCCATCCCGCGGATGTCGATCTGCCGGTTGTTACCGCGCTGGCCGCTGGTGGAGTTGCCGGTGAGGTTCACGCCCGGCATGGTACGGATGATCTCAGAGACATCGCGTGCCGCCGGATTCTTGCGGATTTCGTCGGCGGTGATGGTAGACACTCCCGGCGCCTGAAGGTTTTGTTGTGCCGCAGTGACCACCATCGTCTCTTCCGCTGACGCGGTTTTTTCGTCGGTGGTCTCTTCAGCGTGCAATGGTAATGCAATCCCGTAAATTCCCAGATTGACCAACAAGGCCAGGGATTTGATCTTGTTATTCATTGTTATTCCCGATGTGAAAGGTCTGAATTAAAAAAACGCGCGGCATTACGCTATTGCAAATGAAAATAGTTATCAATAGTATTATCAATATAATTTGCGCAATACCACAAAATACAGGTGAAACATGGGGTTAATGTGGCGGAGATGTTAACGGCAGGTAATGAAAGATGGTGGGCAGAGAAAAAAGGCCCGCAATGGCAGCCGGAAGGTGACGGCTATCGCGTCACGTTCTGGTGGCGCGATCCGGCCGGGACTGCGCAAACGTCTGCCGTGCAGCGGGTGTGGATTTACATCACTGGCGTCACCGACCATCACCAGAACGCCACGCCACAAACCCTGACGCGCCTGCCCGGCACTGACGTCTGGCAGTGGCAGACGGTGCTGCCCTCCCACTGGCGCGGCACTTACTGTTTTATCCCTTCTGAACGTGATGACGATTTTTCCCCCGATGTGTTCAGTGGCACGCCGGAGCGCAACGCACTGCGTGATGGCTGGCGGAAACTGCTGCCGCAGGCGATTGCTGATCCGCGCAACCCGCAGGGCTGGACGGGCGGGCGGGGGCATGCCGTTTCGGTGCTGGAGATGCCGGACGCGCCGGTGCAACCCGGCTGGAATCTGCCTGCGCCCGCGTACACTTCGCCGGTGTGTCTCACCTGGCGCAGCCCGCTACTGCACAACACACGCCGGGTGTGGGTCTTCACCACCGGCGACGATAACGACGCCACGCGCCCACTGGCCATTCTTCTCGACGGTCAGTTCTGGGCGAAAAGCCTGCCCGTATGGCCCGCGCTGGCGGTGCTGACGCAGCAAAGCGAACTGCCGCCTGCGGTGTATGTGCTGATTGATGCGCTCGACACTGCCACCCGTAGCCGGGAATTGCCGTGCAACGACGATTTCTGGCAGGCGGTGCAGCAGGAGTTATTGCCGCAGGTGCGGGCGGTGGCGCCGTTCAGCGATCGCCCGGAACAGACGGTGGTGGCGGGGCAAAGTTTCGGCGGTCTGGCAGCGATGTACGCCGGGCTGCACTGGCCGCAGCGTTTTGGCTGCGTGCTGAGCCAGTCCGGCTCTTACTGGTGGCCGCATCGCGGCGGCCAGCAGACAGGCGCGTTGCCCGAACAACTCAGACGCGGCGAGGTGTCGCCGCACGGTTTACGCATCTGGCTGGAAGCGGGCGAGCGCGAACCGGTGATCTTTCGCGCTAATCAGGCGTTGTTAGCGCCGTTGCAGGCCACCGCCCGACAGGTGCTCTGGCGGCCGGTGGATAGCGGGCATGATGCGCTGTGCTGGCGGGGCGGACTGACCGCCGGGCTGATTGCGCTCTGGCAACCGCGGCTCACCGCAGGAGGTGAACATGAATAACGCTCTCCCGTTAGTGGCGGCGCAACCGGGGATCTGGATGGCTGAGCAGCTTTCAACGTTGCCGAACGCCTGGAGCGTGGCGCATTACGTTGAACTGAGCGGCGAACTGGATGCCGCGCGGCTGAGTCAGGCGATTGTCGCCGGAATGATGCAGGCCGACACACTGCGCATGCGTTTTCGCGAGCAGGATGGCGTCATCAGCCAGTGGCTGGACGAGACGCTGACATTCGCTGCCCCGGATGTTGTCGATGTGCGTGCTGAGGCGCAACCGCATGCCGCCGCGCTGGCGATGATGCAGGCTGACCTGAATCAGAATCTGCGCGTCGACAGCGGCAACCCACTGGTCATGCACACCCTGTTCCGCATTGCTGACAATCACTGGTACTGGTATCAGCGCTATCACCATTTACTGGTGGATGGCTTCAGTTTCCCGGCGATTACTCGCCAGATCGCCGCGATTTATCGCGCCTGGCAACAGGGTGAACCAACGCCAGCGTCGCCGTTCACGCCATTTGCTGAAGTGGTGGAAGAGTATCAGCAGTATGCGCGCAGCGAGGCGTATCAACGCGACAAACAATTCTGGGCACAGCAGCGTGCGGCGCTGCCGTCTCCGGCGTCGCTCTCGCCGTTACCGCTGCCGGGGCACGCCGCGACCACTGACATCTGGCGTCTGCATCTGGCGGCTGACCGTCAGGCGTTCAGCCAGCTGGCAAACGCGGCGACGGGCTGCCAGCGCGCCGATCTGGCACTGGCGCTGGTCACGCTGTGGCTCGGTCGATTGTGCGGACGCACCGAATACGCCGCCGGGTTTATTTTTATGCGTCGGATGGGTTCGGCGGCGCTGACCGCCACCGGTCCGGTGCTCAACGTGTTGCCGATGGCGGTTCAGCTCGATGCGGCGGAAACGTTGCCGCAACTGGCGCAGCGGCTTGCGGCACAACTGAAGAAAATGCGCCGTCATCAGCGTTACGATGCCGAGCAGATTGTTCGTGACAGCGGCAAAGCCGCCGGTGATGAGCCGCTGTTCGGCCCGGTGCTGAATGTCAAAGTGTTTGATTATCAGCTCGATTTGCCGGGCATCAGTGCGACCACTCACACGCTTGCCACCGGCCCGGTTAACGATCTCGAACTGGCGCTGTTCCCGGATGACAGCGGTGGTTTGTCGATTGAGATCCTTGCCAGTAAAGAGCGTTACGAGCACGCAACGCTCACGACCCACCTTGCCCGCCTGACCTCAATGCTCAGCCAGTTTGCGGCGAACCCGGCCTTGCGCTGCGGTGAGGTTGATCTGCTGTCAGCCATTGAGGTTCAGCGACTGGCGGCGATTAACGATACCGGCATGATGTTGCCGGAAACCACCCTCAGCGCGCTGGTGGCGGCGCAGGCCGCGAAAACGCCGGATGCCACAGCGCTGGTGGATGCCCGCTGGCAGTTCAGTTACCGCGAGATGCGCGAGCAGGTCGTGGCGCTGGCGACGCTGTTACGCGAACGCGGCGTGAAGCCCGGCGACAACGTGGCGGTGGCGCTGCCGCGCTCGGTCTTTCTGACGCTGGCGCTGCATGGCATCGTCGAAGCCGGGGCCGCCTGGCTGCCGTTAGATACCGGCTACCCGGACGAACGTCTGCAGATGATGCTGGACGACGCGCAACCGTCATTACTGATCACCTCTGCTGATCAACAGTCGCGTTTCTCTGGTGTGGATACGCTGTGCTACAGCGCACCGCTGCCGGTCACCGATGGCACGCCGCTGGCACTGTCGCGCCCGGAACACACCGCCTACATCATTTTTACCTCCGGCTCGACGGGGCGCCCGAAAGGGGTAATGGTCGGGCAGACCGCCATCGTGAACCGTCTGCTGTGGATGCAAAACCAATATCCGCTGACGGCGGATGACGTGGTGGCGCAGAAAACGCCGTGCAGTTTTGATGTCTCCGTATGGGAGTTCTGGTGGCCGTTTATCGCCGGTGCAAGGCTGGCGATGGCGGCGCCGGAAGCGCACCGCGATCCGCTGGCGATGCAGCAGTTCTTCCGCCATTACGGCATCACCACCACCCATTTCGTGCCGTCGATGCTGGCAGCGTTTGTCGCCTCGCTGACGGCGGAAAACTGCGATGACTGCCGGAGCCTGAAACGGGTGTTCTGTAGCGGCGAAGCGCTGCCGACCGGGTTGTGCCGCGAATGGGAACACCTGACCGGCGTGCCGCTGCATAATCTCTACGGTCCGACGGAAGCGGCAGTGGATGTCAGCTGGTATCCGGCTTACGGAGCAGAACTGGCCGCGGTGACCGGCAACAGCGTGCCGATTGGCTTCCCGGTGTGGAATACCGGGCTGCGCATTCTCGATGCGATGATGCGCCCGGTACCGCCGGGCGTGGCGGGGGATCTCTATCTCACCGGCATTCAACTGGCGCAGGGCTATCTGGGCAGGCCGGACTTAACTGCCAGCCGTTTTATCGCGGATCCGTTTGTTCCGGGCGAACGTATGTACCACACCGGCGACGTGGCGCGCTGGCTGGATAACGGCGCGGTGGAGTATCTCGGTCGCAGTGACGATCAACTTAAAATTCGCGGCCAGCGCATCGAACTGGGTGAAATCGATCGCGTGATGTCGGCCCTGCCTGACGTCGCGCAGGCGGTGGCCCATGCCTGCGTGTTTAACCAGACCGTGGAAACTGGCGGCGATGCGCGTCAGCTGGTGGGGTATCTGATCTCTGCTTCCGGGTTGCCGCTGGACACCCGCGCGTTGCAGGAGCGGCTGCGTGAACAATTGCCGCCGCACATGGTACCGGTAGTGCTGCTGCAACTGGATGCACTGCCGCTCAGCGCTAACGGTAAACTGGATCGCAAAGCGCTGCCGTTGCCACAACAGGTTTCCACCACGAGCGGACGGGCACCGCTGCCGGGGACTGAATCCGCCGTCGCGCAGGCCTTCAGCGCGTTGCTGGGTTGTGAAGTCAACGACGTCGAAGCGGATTTCTTCGCTCTCGGCGGGCATTCGCTGCTGGCGATGCGGCTGGCGGCACAACTGAGCCGTGCTTTTGCCCGGCAGGTGACGCCAGGGCAGATCATGGTGGCGTCAACGGTCGCGAAGCTGAGCGCGTTGCTGAGCACAGAGGATAATGCGCAGGTGCAGCGCCTGGGGTTTGAGGCGGTGTTACCGCTGCGGGAAAGTCACGGCCCGACGCTGTTCTGCTTCCATCCGGCTTCCGGTTTTGCCTGGCAGTTCAGCGTTCTGGCGCGCTATCTGCGTGAGCACTGGAACATCACCGGTATTCAGTCGCCGCGCCCGGCAGGGCCGATGCAGACTGCCGCAACGCTCGATGAGGTCTGCGAGCAGCATCTGCGCACGCTGCTGGCGCAGCAACCACACGGTCCGTATTACCTGTTTGGCTATTCGCTTGGCGGGACGCTGGCGCAGGGTATCGCCGCCCGTTTGCGTCAGCGGGGGGAAACGGTGGCGTTTTTAGGGCTGCTCGATACCTGGCCGCCGGAAACGCAAAACTGGGCGCAAAAAGAGGCTAACGGTCTCGATCCGGAAGTGCTGGCGGAAATCGCCCGTGAGCGCGAGGCGTTTATTGCCGCGCAACAGGGGCAGGGATCTGACGCGCTGTTCAGCGCCATCGAAGGTAACTATGCCGATGCGGTGCGTCTGCTGACCACGGCGCACAGCGTACCGTTTGACGGCACCGCGACATTATTTGTGGCGGAAAAAACGCTGCCGGAGGGGATGGATCCGCAACGCGCCTGGGCGCCGTGGGTGAAAACGCTGGAGGTGTACCGTCAGGATTGCGCCCACGTGGAGATCATCTCCCCGCAGGCGTTTGAAAAGATTGGCCCGGTGTTGCGCGAGATTTTAGGCTAACTCACAGGGGGCTTAGCGCCCCCGTTTACCCAGCGGCACCACCAGCGGCGTCCCCGCCACCGGATCGTCAATAATAGTGCAGCGCAGGCCGTAGATCGCCTCAATCAGCCCGGCGGTGATAATCGTCTTCGGCGCGCCTTCCGCCACAATCCTGCCGTCGCGCAAGGCGATAATATGCGTCGCATAGCGGCAGGCCTGGTTGAGGTCGTGCAGCACGGCTGCCAGCGTGTAACCTTTCTCCCGATTCAGTTCACTGAGTAATTCCAGCAGATCGATCTGATGGCTGATATCCAGCCAGGTGGTGGGTTCATCCAGCAACATGATGGCGGTTTCCTGCGCCAGCACCATGGCGATCCACGCCCGTTGCCGCTGACCGCCGGACAGGGTATCCACGCTTTGCTGCGCCAGTTCGGTGATCCCGGTGGCCTGCATCGCCCGCGTCACTGCGTCATCATCTTCCTTGCGCCAGCGGGTGAACAGCGGCTGATGCGGGTATCGCCCGCGCGCCACCAGTTCCTGCACGGTGATATCACCCGGCGTGGTGGCGTTCTGCGCCAGCAGACCAATGCGCCGCGCCACCTCTTTGCTGGGATAATGCTGAATGTGCTCGCCATCAAGCCAGACGTGACCGTGCGACGGCGTCATCAGGCGGCTCAGCGTACGTAGCAGTGTCGATTTCCCGCAGCCATTCGGGCCGATGATCGCCGTGAAGTGGCCGTCGGGAATGGCGACGCTGAGCTGTTCGGCAATGGTTTTCTTGCCGTAAGCGAGGGTTAACTGGTCGCCGCGCAGACGGGCTGTGGTCTCGATCATGTTTTGCGGGACTCCTGAATTAACAACGCGATGAGATAGATACCGCCGAGGCTGACGGTCACTACGCCCACCGGGAGCTGGTACGGTAAAAACAACTGCTGAGCGCAGAAATCCGCCAGCGTCAGCAACAGCGCACCGCACAGCGCCGATTGCGTCAGCCCCCAGCGGGCGGTGCCGCTGAGACGTCTGGCGATGTGCGGTGCCACCAGCGCGATAAAGGAAATCGGCCCTGCCAGTGCGGTGGCCGCGGCGGTTAAGATCACCGCGACCAGCATCAACAGCAGCCGGGAACGCTCGACCCGCACGCCAAGCGCACAGGCGCTGTCGTCGCCCATTTCCAGCAGACGCATCCGCCGTACCAGCAACGCAGCGCAGAACAGCGCGAGAATGATCAGCGGCGCGGATGGCCAGGTTTTCGCCCAGGTGAGACCATTCAGCGATCCGGCGTTCCACAATCCCGCCGACAGCGCGGTTTCCAGTGAGGCGCGCAGCAGCAGCCAGGTATTAAACGCGATAAGCATCGCGCGAATGCCGATGCCGATGATAATCAGGCGGAAAGTGTCGATGCCGTTGCGCCACGCCAGCGCCCAGACCACCAGCGAGGTAAGCACGCCGCCGACCATCGCCGCCAGCGCGATGGCGGTCAGTTGTTGACCGAACAGCACCATCGCCACCAGTACGCCGCTCCAGGCACCGGTGTTAAAGCCCATCACATCCGGGCTGCCGAGCGGGTTGCGCATCAGCGACTGAAAAATGGCGCCGCTGACGCCGAGCGCGGCGCCTGTCAACAGTGCCATCAACACGCGTGGCAACCGCCATTCAGTCACCACCAGCGTGACATTGCGCGGCGCATCGCCAGACAGCGCGGCAATCACCTGATTCAGCTCCAGCGTGACCGCACCGCTGCGCAGACCCCACAACGCCATCGCCAGACTGGCGGCAACCAGCAGCGCACAGCTCATTACTAACCGACGAGAAGGGGCGATCATCGCGCACCGCCTTTCGGCTGACGACGCACCAGCCAGATCAGCACCGGCGCGCCAATAAAGGCGCTCACCACCGACACCCGCAATTCACCGGGAACCAGCAGACGGCCGAGAATATCGGCGAACAGCAGCAGCGCAGGGGTGGCGAGCAGGGTGACCGGCAGTGACCAGCGGTGATCAGCGCCCACCAGCCAGCGCGCCATATGCGGCATCATCAGGCCGATAAACGCAATCGGGCCGACAATCGCTGTGGCGCTGCCGCTCAGCACGGCAATCGCCAGCAGACCAATGATTTGTGTGCGGGCGACGCGGCTACCCAGCGCAGTGGCGGTATCGGCGCCGAGGCTCAGACTGTTCAGCGAACGACTCAGGCTGAGCGCCACGGCACCGGCGATCAATACCGGCAACAGCACCACTTTCAGCGTGTGCAACGTGCGGATATCCAGCGAACCGGCCTGCCAGAAACGCAACTGGTCGTAAACGTCCGGGTTGAGCAGGGCGATGCCGCTGGATAGTCCTTCCAGCACCGCGCCGAGCGCCACACCTGCCAGCGTCAGGCGAACCGGGCTGAGTTGCCCGCCACCTTGGCTACCGGTAAACGCCACCAGCAGCGATGCCGTCAGCGCGCCGCTGAAAGCCATCACCAGTTGTTCCTGCGGCGAAGAAAACCCGAGCAGCGCCGCGCCAAGCACAATGGCGAAACTGGCGCCAGCATTGACGCCAAGAATGCCAGGGTCGGCAAGCGGGTTACGGGTCAGGGTTTGCATCAACGCGCCAGCCAGACCCAGCGCACCACCTGCCAGCAGCCCGGCAAGGGTTCGCGGCAGACGGGCGTCGAGGACGATAGTGCAATCGGCGCTCTGACAACTGCCCGACAGCGCATCGGCAACCACGCCAAAAGGCAGCGGTTTCGCCCCGACAAGCAGGCTGAGCACGGCGGCAAACGCTAACAGGATCAACAAACCGGGCACGGCAACGGCGCGCATCGCGGTTTTTGCACATGACATAGCGACTTCCATGAGTATGATAATGATAGTAATTATCGTTATCGATCTTATTTGATTATGTTAACATGTGCCACCCCGGAAAGGGTAAGAAAATCATTCAAGGCACCGTCATGAACCGACAATCCTGGCTGCTCAACCTGAGCCTGCTGAAAACGCATCCGGCGTATCGCGCCGTATTTATTGCCCGCTTTATTTCGATTTTGTCGCTCGGTTTGCTGGGGGTGGCGATCCCGGTGCAGATCCAGATGATGACCCACTCCACCTGGCAGGTGGGGCTGTCAGTGACGCTGACCGGCGGCGCGATGTTTATTGGCCTGATGGTCGGCGGCGTGCTGGCGGATCGTTATGAACGTAAAAAACTGATCCTGCTGGCGCGCGGCACCTGCGGTATCGGTTTTCTGGGACTGTGGCTGAATGCACTGTTGCCGGAACCGTCGTTGCTGGCGATTTACCTGCTCGGCCTGTGGGACGGTTTTTTCGCCTCGTTAGGCGTAACCGCACTGCTGGCGGCCACCCCGGCGCTGGTCGGGCGGGAAAACCTGATGCAGGCGGGGGCGATCACCATGCTCACGGTGCGCCTGGGTTCGGTGATTTCGCCGATGATCGGCGGCCTGCTGCTGGCGTCCGGCGGCGTGGCGTGGAATTTCCTGCTGGCGGCGCTCGGTACGTTTATCACCACCCTGACGCTGCTGCGCCTGCCGTTGCTGCCACCGCCACCGCAGCCGCGCGAGCATCCATTGACCTCGCTGCTGGCGGGGATCCGTTTTCTGTTCCACAACCCGCTGATCGGCGGCATTGCGCTGTTGGGCGCTTTACTGACCATGGCGAGCGCCGTGCGGGTGCTCTATCCGGCGCTGGCGCAGGGCTGGCAGATGTCAAGCTCGCAAATTGGCCTGTTGTATGCGGCGCTCCCGCTTGGTGCGGCGCTGGGCGCACTGACCAGCGGCACACTGGCGCAGACGTCGCGGCCGGGCAGGTTGATGCTGCTGACGACCGTCGCCGCGTTTATCGCGATTGCGCTGTTCAGCGTGATGCCGTGGTGGCTCGGGGGCGCGCTGTGCCTGGTGTTTGCGGGCTGGCTGAGCGCCATCAGTTCGCTGTTGCAGTACACCCTGATCCAGTCGCAAACGCCGGAAGCGATGCTCGGGCGCATTAACGGCTTGTGGACTGCGCAAAACGTCACTGGTGATGCGATTGGTGCGGCGCTGCTCGGGGGGATGGGGGCGATACTGACGCCGGTGGCGTCTGCCAGCGCCAGTGGCTGGGGGCTGGCGCTGATCGGCGTGCTGCTGATTGGGTTGCTGCGGGAGCTAAGAACCTTCAGGCAGGGCGATGTCGTCTGATTTGCCGGGTGGCGGCTGCGCCTTACCCGGCCTACAGGTTCAACCATTCAACCGAACAATTTTTCCAGACGCTGCAATACCAGCATCGCGCTGTAATAGTCGAGACGAAAGGTTTCGGTGCCAAGCGCATAAACCTGTTTGTGCTGCACCGCAGGCAGGTGGGCGAGCAGCGGGTTAGCGTAAATCGCATCAACATCTTTCTGGTCGCCAGCAAACAGGAACAGCGATTCACCGTTCAGCCCGGTTGCCAGGTTTTCGCCGCCAAGCTGCAGGATGTCATGGCGTTTGCCCTGGCTCTGGCTGGTGTGCAACCCGGCAGGCAGCGGGGCGAGGGTAAAGCCGAGCTGGCGCAGCAGCTTGCCCTGCGCGGATTCGGCCGTCCACAGATTAGCGCTGTGCGCGGCGGCGGTATAAACCAGCGCGCTGACCGGTTGCGGCGGCAGGGTCATCCGTTTTTTCAGCGCCGCCAGTTGCTGGTTAAAGCTGGCAATGCGTTCCGTGGCCTCTTTTTCCTGCCCGGTGAGGGTACCGAGTTGTGCCAGCAGTTCCTGCCAGCTTTTGTCGTCGTAATTGATGATAAACGTCGGGGCGATGGCGGAGAGCTGATCGTAAAGGGTGATGGCCGAATCGCCGCCGGTGGCGCTGATGAGGATCAGATCCGGCATTTGTGCCGCGATGGCTTCCGCACTCGGTTCACCGATGTACAGCCGTGAGAGCTTGCGCGCTTTAGCGACATCGCCCCACTGGCGCAGAAAACCCTGATCATCGGCGACGCGGTTATTCGGTGTGGTGGCGCCGCTGGCGACCACCGGTGCGTCAATTGCCAGCAGCGAGCCAGTAAGGGTGACGCTGGTGGAGACGATGCGCACCGGCTTGTGATCCAGCGTTTGCGTGCCACGGCTGTCGGTCACCTGACGCGGCCAGTCCGCCGCACTGGCTGAGGCTAATCCTAAAAGCCAGAGGCCGGAAATCAGCAGGGTATTACGCCACAACAAAGGGAGTTTCACGGATAAGGTTCCTGTTTTTTATAGAAGTGAATGCGTCTCATTTTCACAACTCATCGCGAGGGTTGCAAGCATTTGACGCGCAGGACGTTGCCGGACTGGTTGACATCCCACGCAATTACTTTTAGCTTACCGAACCAAAATACAAATGATAATCATTATTAATGTCTTTATCGTTTTTGGAGGATGATATGGAAACGTCAATGGCTGAGGATGTGCTGGACAAGACGACAACGCTGTCGCCCGACCGCTTTTTGTTTATGTCGCCGTACCGTAGTTTTACCGCGTCCGGCTGCTTCCGTCGCGTCACCACGCCGGTGATCGACGGGGACAACCTCAACAGTGCCTTCCAGCGAACCTTGACCACCGCGTTCAGTGACGCAAAAGCCGCCGGGATCCGCAAGCCAGTGATGGTCGGGGCGATCCCGTTTGATACCACGCAACCTTCCGCGCTGTTCATCCCCGAATGCTGGCAAACCTTTTCGCGTACCCACAAGCAACATTCGGCGCGCTATGCGACCGCGCTGCCGGCACTGAACGTCATTGCACGACAGGACATTCCCGCGCAGGACACGTTTATGGCAATGGTCGCACGGGCGGCGGAACGCACCGCCACAGCGGAAGTGGACAAAGTGGTGCTTTCCCGTCTGATTGATATTTCGACCGATACGCCGCCTGACACCGGGGCGCTGCTGGAGCGGCTGATTGCGCAGAATCCGGCGAGTTATAACTTTCACATTCCACTGCCGGATGGCGGTGTGCTGCTGGGTGCCAGCCCGGAACTGCTGCTGCGTAAAGAGGGCGAGCACTACAGTTCGTTGCCGCTGGCTGGGTCAGCGCGCCGTCAGCCGGACGACATGCTGGATCGCGAAGCAGGCAACAAGTTGCTGGCATCGGAGAAAGATCGCCACGAACACGACCTGGTGACGCAGGCGATGAAAACCGTACTGGCGCCGCGCAGCAAAATGCTGGCGATGCCGGATTCCCCGCAGCTCATGACCACGCCGACGCTATGGCATCTGGCGACGCCCATCGAAGGCGTGGCGCTCGACAAAGAAAATGCGCTGTCACTGGCCTGCCTGCTGCATCCGACACCGGCGCTGAGCGGTTATCCGCATCAGGCGGCGAAACGCCTGATTGCAGAGCTGGAACCGTTCGAACGTGAACTTTTCGGCGGCATCGTTGGCTGGTGCGACGACGAAGGCAACGGCGAATGGGTGGTGACGATCCGCTGCGCCCGCGTGCGGGAAAACCAGGTCCGTCTGTTTGCCGGGGCAGGGATTGTGCCTGCGTCGTCGCCACTTTCCGAATGGCGTGAAACCGGCGTGAAGCTCTCCACCATGCTGAACGTTTTTGGCCTGAATTGAGGAACGACAATGAGCATTCCCTTCACCCGCTGGCCGGACGAGGCGGCAGCGCGCTACCGGCAAAAGGGTTACTGGCTGGATCTGCCGCTGACCGACATCCTGACCCGCCATGCCGACAGCGACGCGACGGCGGTCATCGACGGCGAGCGCCACATCAGCTATCGCCAGTTGCATCAGGCAGCGGACAATCTGGCGGCGCATCTGCAACGGCAGGGGCTGAAGCGTGGTGAAACCGCGCTGGTTCAGCTGGGAAACGTCGCGGAATTCTACATCACGCTGTTTGCGCTGCTGCGCCTCGGTGTCGCGCCGGTGAATGCGTTGTTCAGCCATCAGCGCAGTGAACTCAATGCTTATGCCGTGCAGATTGAACCCGCGGTGCTGATCGCTGACCGGGAGCATCCGCTGTTTGCCGATGACGCGTTTCTCAATACGTTTGTGGCAGCGCATCGCTCAGTACGACTGGTGCTGCTGCGCCACGACAGCGGTGATCACGCGCTGGAAATGGCCATCGCGCAACCCGCGGAGAGCTTTACCGCGACGCCAACGCCCGCCGATGAAGTGGCGTTTTTCCAGCTGTCCGGCGGCAGTACCGGCACGCCGAAACTGATCCCGCGTACGCATAATGACTACTACTACAGTATTCGCCGCAGCAATGAGATTTGTCATTTCGATTCGCAGACGCGTTACCTCTGCGCGCTACCGGCGGCGCATAACTACCCGATGAGTTCCCCCGGCGCGCTCGGCGTATTTCTGGCTGAAGGGTGTGTGGTGATGGCGAATGATCCGAGTGCCACGCTCTGCTTCCCGCTGATTGAACAGCATCAGATTAACGTGACGGCGCTGGTGCCCCCGGCGGTCAGCCTGTGGTTGCAGGCGATTAGCGAGTGGGGCAGTAACGCACCATTACGCTCACTGAAACTGTTGCAGGTGGGTGGCGCGCGGCTGTCGGCAACGCTGGCCGCCCGCATTCCGGCGGAGATCGGCTGCCAGTTGCAGCAGGTGTTCGGCATGGCGGAAGGGCTGGTGAACTACACCCGCCTCGACGATCCGCAGGAGCGCATCCTCAATACCCAGGGCTGCCCGATGAGCCCGGACGACGAAGTGTGGGTGGCGGATGAACACGGAAACCCGCTGCCGCGTGGTGAGGTGGGCCGCCTGATGACGCGCGGTCCGTATACCTTCCGCGGCTATTTCCGCAGCCCCGACCATAACGCGCAGGCGTTTGATGAACACGGCTTTTACTGCTCCGGCGATCTGATTTCCATCGACGACGCCGGGTACATCACCGTTCAGGGGCGCGAAAAAGATCAGATCAACCGCGGTGGCGAAAAGATTGCCGCGGAGGAGATCGAAAACCTGTTGCTGCGCCATGCGTCGGTGATCCATGCCGCGCTGGTCAGTATGGAAGACAGCCTGCTGGGCGAGAAAAGCTGTGCGTATCTGGTGGTGACGGCACCGTTACGCGCCGTGGCCGTGCGGCGCTTTTTGCGCGAGCAGGGTGTTGCGGAATTCAAGCTGCCGGATCGCGTGGCCTGCGTGGACGCGCTGCCGCTGACGCCGGTCGGCAAAGTGGATAAGAAGAAACTGCGTCAGTGGCTGGCGGAGCGCCCCCTGGCCTGAAGGAGAGAAAAGCATGACTATCCCAAAACTGCAGGCCTATGACCTGCCCACCGCCAGCGACATCCCGGCGAACAAAGTCGACTGGGCGTTTGAGCCTGAACGCGCGGCGTTGCTGATCCACGACATGCAGGAATACTTCCTCAATTTCTGGGGCAAAAACAGCCCGATGATGGAAACCGTGGTCGCCAACATTGCCGCGCTGCGCCAGTACTGCAAACAGCAGCATATTCCGGTCTATTACACCGCGCAGCCGAAAGACCAGAGCGATGACGATCGCGCGCTGCTTAATGACATGTGGGGACCGGGGCTGACCCGTTCGCCGGAGCAGCAGCAAATCATCGCCGCGCTGGCGCCGGACGAGGCCGATAACGTGCTGGTGAAATGGCGTTACAGCGCGTTTCATCGCTCTCCCCTCGAACAAATGCTGAAAGAGACCGGGCGTAATCAACTGATCATCACCGGCGTTTATGCGCACATCGGCTGCATGACCACCGCAACGGATGCCTTCATGCGTGATATCAAACCGTTTTTTGTCGCTGACGCGCTGGCAGATTTCAGCCGCGAAGAACATCTGATGTCACTCAACTACGTCGCCGGACGTTCCGGACGGGTGGTGATGACCGACATGCTGTTGCCGGTGCCGCCATCCAGGGCGGCGCTGCGGGCGATGATCCTGCCATTCCTGGACGAGGCCGATGAGCCACAGGATGACGAAAACCTGATCGACTACGGTCTGGACTCGGCACGCATGATGGCGCTGGCGGCGCGCTGGCGCAAAGTACATAGCGATATCGATTTTGTGATGCTGGTGAAGAACCCGACGATTGATGCCTGGTGGACGCTGCTTTCCCGCGAGGTGAAGTGATGGCCGGGTTTGATTTTCACGGTAAAACCGTCTGGGTGACCGGAGCGGGAAAAGGTATCGGCTACGCCACCGCGCTGGCGTTTGTGGCGGCCGGGGCGACGGTGACCGGTTTTGATCTGGCGTTCGGCGGTGACCACTACCCGTTTACCACTGAAGTGCTGGACGTGGCCGACGCGCAGCAGGTGGCGCAGGTATGCCGCCGTGTGCTTGAGCGTCAGCCGCGTCTGGATGTGCTGGTTAACGCAGCGGGTATTTTGCGTATGGGCGCGACCGATGCGCTGAGTGTGGCGGACTGGCAGCAGACGTTTGCGGTAAACGTTGGCGGCGCGTTTAACCTGTTTCAGCAGACGATGGCGCAGTTTCGTCGTCAGCAGGGCGGGGCGATCGTGACCGTCGCGTCGGATGCCGCCCACACGCCGCGCCTCGGGATGAGTGCTTATGGCGCCTCGAAAGCGGCGCTGAAAAGCCTGGCGTTGACCGTCGGGCTGGAGCTGGCCGCCAGCGGCGTGCGCTGTAACCTCGTCTCGCCAGGATCGACCGATACCGACATGCAGCGAACGCTGTGGCTTAACGATGATGCTGAACAGCAGCGCATTCGCGGCTTCGGCGAGCAGTTTAAGCTGGGTATTCCGCTGGGGAAAATCGCCCGTCCGCAGGAGATCGCCAGCACCATCCTGTTCCTCGCCTCTGACCATGCCAGCCACATCACGTTGCAGGATATCGTGGTGGATGGCGGCTCTACGCTTGGGGGGTGAAAAAAGGCGAAAGTGATCGGCTTAACAATGTGATGTAAAAAATCGGTGATATGTCTGCTTTCTTGGGTTATTGGATTGTTAATTTCCATTCGAGTGTTATAGATACAAAATGTAACAACTTACTTCAGCGCTAATGGAACCTACACAATGAATAACGCAGGGAAATACCTCATCTGGGCAGTGCTTGCTGTTGTGGGAGCCTTCGCCCTGGGCTATATCGCCCTCAATCGTGGTGAACAGATAAATGCGTTGTGGATCGTCGTGGCGGCGGTCTGCCTTTATCTTATTGCCTATCGTTTTTACGGCCGTTATATCGCGAATAATGTCCTCGGGGTTGACCCGACGCGCATGACGCCCGCCGTCCGCCATAACGACGGGCTGGATTACGTGCCAACCGATAAAAAAGTGCTGTTCGGCCACCATTTTGCGGCGATAGCCGGAGCCGGGCCGCTGGTCGGGCCGGTACTGGCCGCGCAAATGGGCTATCTGCCGGGCATGATCTGGATCCTCGCAGGCGTCGTGCTGGCAGGTGCGGTTCAGGACTTTATGGTGCTGTTTGTCTCCACCCGCCGCGATGGTCGTTCGCTGGGCGAGCTGGTGAAAGAAGAAATGGGGCCGACAGCGGGCGTCATCGCGCTGATCGCCACCTTTATGATCATGGTGATCATCCTTGCGGTGCTGGCGATGATCGTGGTGAAAGCCCTGACTCACAGTCCGTGGGGAACCTATACCGTCGCCTTTACCATTCCGCTGGCGCTGTTTATGGGGATCTACATTCGTTATTTGCGTCCGGGGCGGATTGGTGAAGTGTCTGTTATCGGACTCGTGCTGCTGGTGTTCGCCATCATTTCCGGCGGCTGGGTGGCAGAGAGCGAAACCTGGGCGCCGTGGTTTGACTTTACCGGCGTACAGCTGACCTGGATGCTGGTGGGTTATGGCTTTGTGGCGGCGGTATTGCCGGTGTGGCTGTTGCTGGCGCCGCGCGATTACCTCTCCACCTTCCTGAAAATCGGTACCATCGTCGGGCTGGCGATTGGGATTTTGATCATGCGTCCGACGCTGACCATGCCGTCACTGACGAAATTTGTCGATGGCACCGGCCCGGTGTGGACGGGTGACCTGTTCCCGTTCCTGTTTATTACCATCGCCTGTGGCGCCGTCTCTGGCTTCCATGCGCTGATCTCTTCCGGCACCACGCCAAAAATGCTGGCGAACGAAAATCAGGCCTGCCTGATTGGTTACGGCGGCATGTTGATGGAATCCTTCGTGGCGATCATGGCGCTGGTGGCGGCGTGCATTATCGATCCGGGCGTTTATTTTGCGATGAACAGCCCGATGGCGGTACTGGCGCCAGCAGGGACGACCGATGTGGTGGCTTCCGCCGCGCAGGTGGTCAGTAGCTGGGGCTTCACCGTTACGCCGGATACGCTGAAACAGATCGCCAGCGAAGTGGGCGAGCAGTCTATTATTTCGCGAGCAGGTGGTGCGCCGACGTTAGCGGTGGGCATGGCCTACATTCTGCACGGTTCGCTGGGCGGCCTGATGGACGTGTCGTTCTGGTACCACTTCGCCATTTTGTTCGAAGCACTGTTTATTCTGACCGCGGTGGACGCGGGTACCCGTGCGGCGCGTTTCATGCTGCAGGATCTGCTCGGCGTTATCAGCCCGAATCTCAAGCGCACCGACTCGCTGCCTGCCAACCTGTTAGCTACCGCGCTTTGCGTGCTGGCCTGGGGTTACTTCCTGCATCAGGGCGTGGTGGATCCGCTGGGCGGCATCAATACCCTGTGGCCGCTGTTTGGTATCGCCAACCAGATGCTGGCAGGGATGGCGCTGATGCTCTGCGCCGTGGTGCTGTTCAAGATGAAGCGCCAGCGTTACGCGTGGGTGGCGTTGCTGCCAACCGCGTGGCTGCTGATTTGTACGCTGGTCGCTGGCTGGCAGAAAGCCTTTAGCCCGGACGTGAAAGTCGGCTTCCTGGCCATCGCCAACCGCTTCCAGGGGATGATCGACAGCGGCAACATTCCGTCGCAGTACACCGAATCGCAGCTGGCTCAGCTGGTGTTTAACAACCGACTGGATGCCGGGCTGACCATCTTCTTTATGGTGGTGGTCGTGGTACTGGCGCTGTATTCTGTGAAAACCGCGCTGGCGGCATTGAAAGTCGATGAACCGACGGACAAAGAACTGCCGTATGAACCAATGCCAGAAAATCTCGAGCAAATCGTGACGCAGGCAAAAGGCGCGCATTAATCACCACCGGCCGGGTAGCGAGGACGTTACCCGGCAAAAACCAGACCGGAGCTGTTATGTTCGACACGCTTTCTAAAGCCGGAAAATACCTGGGTCAGGCGGCAAAAATGATGGTCGGTGTGCCCGACTATGATAACTATGTCGAGCATATGCGAGTGAACCACCCGGACCAGACACCGATGACCTACGAAGCCTTTTTCCGCGACAGACAGGATGCGCGCTATGGCGGTAAAGGCGGCGCCCGCTGCTGTTAAATTCGCAGGCTGATTTGCGCCTGGGTACAACCATAGATTGCCGCCAGTTTTTCACGGGTGCGCTTCTGCGGACGTGAGTCTGGCGATTCCAGTTGTGACACCGCAGATTGCGTGATCCCCAGTTTTTCCGCCACTTCCTGTTGTGAGAGACCGCAAGCGATACGCCATGCGGCCTGCAGGCTTACGCCTTCCGCGTCCATAATATTAACGATATGGTTTGGGAGGCCGATGTCATCATACTCGTCGGACTCATAAGGGATCTCTTCCCAGCCCTCTTCGTTTTTGTCATCAACCTCTGTTTGCCCGAGACGCAGGCGAAACCAGAGATCGTAAGGGATCACCACGAACTGCGGTTCGCCGTTTCCGTCTTTAATAAACTGAACATTCATAGGTAGCACTCTCCTCATGCAAATAGGTGGCGGAGGTTCGGCGTTTAACTGCCACGATGTAGCAGATCTCCTGCAGTTCCCCCTGCATCTCAAAGATGACCCGATAGTCGCCGACCCGTAGCCGGAAATGCCCTTCCGGGTGCACCAGCCTTTTCAAATCAGGTGGTGGCGCGTTGATGTCACCGATATCAAACAGCCTGCCTTTCACCCTCTGGCGGTAACGAATATCAATTTTCATCAGCTGCTTCCAGGCAGCTCTGGACCAGACAAAAGTCATCTAACACCTCCAGCATATCGCGTTGCGTAATATAAGTAAATAATTAGATAATTAGCTTTTCTTGTATTAACTAATGACGCAGAGACTACGGGCGGAAGGCGAGGGGGGTAAAGCAGAGAAATAACGCGATGCGACGCTGCTCGTAAACGTCTTTACCTCACGGCAAAGACGCGCATAAAAAGTGGATAACGGATCGTAAAACCGTGTTTACTTGACGGTCCAGGCACCGGAGAAATGGCGGTCGGCAAACAGCTCAAGCAGACCGCTTATCTGCTTCAGACGCAGCACTTCGTCGCCATCCATGCCCAGTTCTTTGCTAATTTTTTCATCACTCCACCCCAGGTGAGCAAGCTCGCGAATAATGTCTGACATGGCGTTGATCTGATGACGCCCCCTGGCGCGGTTGTGGCGGATGGTTGACGCCATACCGGAAGCCGATTTCTGGCCGTTATCCTGTATGCAGGTGATCGGGAGATAGCCCTTAAGTTGCTCTTTTAACACGTTTTTCGTTTTAACCAGTTCCTGGCGATGAAAACCGTCGATAATCTCGAAGCGGTGTCTGCCACGCGACACCACCACAACGGGCTGGGTAAAGCCATCTGCTTCCAGCGATTTTTGCAGCAACCGCCGTTCGGGAGGCGCGACGTTGTTGGGGTTGTAGTCATTGGGAGCCACGGTTTCCTGCTTAACCCAGAGCACGCAATCTACCGGTTGGTCCTGAAACGGACTGTGGCGATGGATCGCCAGACGAAACTGATTAATGGCTTCAACGCGGTCCTCTTCGCCAAGTGAATCCAGATAATGCTCCAGCTGTTGGATCAGTTGTTGTTGCATAAGATGTTCCATTCCTTGCGTTTTTTTGCCATGTGGCTGTTGTAGCGTTGATAGTGTTCGGGTTTTGTCGGGCTGAAAGAGAGCATTCGGCACCAGTAATCATTGTTCAGCAATACCTTGCAGATGCGTCGCCACGAGGGAATATCTTTCGAGCCAATATCACCGTGTTGCGTATCCGGGATCGTTTCGCCCTTTTTCTGATACCAGTGCAGGTAAACCGCTATTTTATTTCGGTAATGTTCGGCTGTTTTTTGCGGCATGCTTTCCAGTAAAAACAGCGCATAACTTTGCCAGCTATGGTTGGCCGGTTTGTCGAGCTTACGATGGCCATAGAACTGATTATCCTGCCCGGCGTACAGCCCTCCGCTTTGCGCGCCACTGACCCGCTGGCACATGGCGGCCCAGCGTTCAGGTTCAATCACGTGATACAGCCACAGTCCCTGACGCTGCTCCGGGCCGTACGGTTCGCAAATACGCATATAACGGAAGGGAACGCCCGCCTGATACATCAGGTTATACAACGGGTTGTAGCTCAACTGCGTTTTGGCAAACCAGGTCCAGATATCCGCCGTTTTCCAGTCATAGATCGGGTAGACATACCAGGTGTGGCCACCCGGGGCGATGGTGGTCCAGGGTTTGTCATCGGCAAAGCGTTGTTTGCGGGCGGAAGCGATGGTTAAAAAACGATTGTAGGATTCGTCGGCGCGGATGCCGACCAGCATGGCGGCCGGGCGGTTGCCGGCGAACCAGTCGGCAAATTTGCGCACAAACGCTTCGAAAGTCATTCCGGTCTGGTAAAAAGGGAAGTAATCGGGCCGGGTGATGGCATCCGGCGGTGGCTGGCGAACCCAGGCGGTTCCCGGTTGCCAGCATTGCCATTCCGGTTCGAATTGCGACAGGGAATTTTGCGTGGTTAACGGCAACGCAACCCACCAGAAATCGTCAATCACATCCTGATATTGTGCGCGCATGGCTTCAATGTGGTTAATTGTCGCAGAAAATTGCGCTTCCCAGTCGATAAATAACACGCAGATTTTTTTATGGTATTTGCGCGCCTGCTGTGCCGCGATATGCAGCATGACGGTGGAATCTTTGCCACCGGAAAAAGAGATACAGACTTTGGGTAAATTAGTCAGCGCCCATGAAATACGTTCGGTGGTGGCATCCAGCACATTCTGATTGAGCGGATATTTGTAAATTGACATGGTCAGTTTCCGTACAAGTGTGTATCCAGAGTTCCTTATAATATAGTGATATTTTAGTATGACAAATATTCGAAAGAATTTTTTATTTAATATGATTCAAGTGAATAAAAGAAAATTAAAGCATTCATAAAATGAATGCTTTAAGGCGTGCGGTTATTTCTTAACTTGATTAATGAACGTCACAAATGAGTCGCTGGCCAACGATGCCCGGTTATACATAAGATAAAGATTAACTTCGGGAAGCGTCAGTGAGGTTTTTATTTCCCGTAACTGTAATATGTCTTTGTAATAATCGAAAGCCAGTTTGGGAATAAACCCAAGAATATCCGTGTGCGCTACAATATTTATAATGGAGATTAGCGAATCGCTGCGAAACGTGGTTTTGCGATCCGGGAACTGCGCATCAGTGAAATCGCGCATCTGCTTTGCGCCAGGTTCATCGGTTAAGTAGTAGGTAAACTCCTCTTCGCGCAGCGCAGAAAGGCCAGCGAAATCCCCCATTCGTGGGTGGTTCTTGCGGCAGGCGAGGATCACCGGCGTACTCATGTAATGTTCAGATATCACTGAGCGGTTGTTGGTCGGGAAAATAGAGATAATCAAATCCGCTTTACGCCAGGCGAGTAAATCTTCGGCGGATTCGGGGGTAACAAAAATATCGTGATGCTCTATTTCATAATCGTTTTGCTTACGCAATGTTGTAATAAGATCCAGCATTCCGCCTGCCAGTAATAGCGAAGAGCAGTAGATCACAAACTGTTTTTTCAGCACTGAACTATGCATAATATTGATAGTTTGCTCGATTTGATTGAGGTTATTCTCAAGATACCGATGCAGATTTATGCCGACGGTAGTGGGCGTGATGCCTTTACCGGAACGAATAAACAGAGGATCGTTAAACTGGCTGCGCAGGCGTTGTAATGACTGGCTGACAGCCGAGGGGGTGATAAACAGCGTTTCCGCCGCTTTACTGATACTCAAATGCTGGTAAATGCATTCAAATACGACTAAAAGATTGAGATCGAACTTTTTGAGATCGTAGAGGTTAGCCATTTTTTATCCTTTAGCAGGCAATCGCATCAACGAGACGACGATATATCACCGTTCCTGGTGAGTTGTATTTAATCGTTGAGTTGGCAATAGAGATTAATAAATCAGTATATTCGATAAATGAAAATTTGCTAAGGAACATTTGTAGCCGTTTTCACAGGCAAGGAATATTGCCTGTGAAAACTATCGCCTTGTTCTTTAGGGCCTTTCGCCCAGCATGGCTTTTAGCTGTGCGTTGTCGGGCAGCCCGACAATCTGCTGAAGTTCATTCTCGCTATTCATGTAATAAATAGCGGGCGTGGCGTTAGCCCCGAGATCGTCCATCAGCTTCTGGTTTTCGTTCAGCACTTTCATCTGTGCAGGCGGGATGGATTTCGGTACGTCCAGCGTCAGCTTGCCCGCGGATTGTTCGTAATCATGCCAGGTTTTGGCCGGATCGCGGGCGCTGAGAATGGCGGCAGCGGTGGCAGGGCTTTCCGGTTTAATCACACCGACCATCAGCGTGCGGAGCTGAATTTTTCCGGATTCGACCCACGGACGCGCCTGGTTCCAGAATTGTTTACAGTACGGGCAGAAGGGATCGGCGAAGACGTAAATCACCGTCGGGGCTGTTTTTTTGCCATCGAGGATCCAGCTGGCTTTTTCCATGCGCTGCCACATGTCGCGGCCAACAGGCGCATAAATTTCTTTCTGGATGATCTGCTCGCTCAGGTTTGCGCCTTTATCGTCGTACATATAGCCCGAGATGGCATGTTTACCGTCCGGCGTGACGTAGATAGTCACTCCCATATCCTGATATTTGCCTAGATACCCTTTCATGCCGCCCGGCGCATCAAACGGTTTGACGATCGTAATGCCCTGTTTTTCGATGGCTCTTACTGCTTCCGGCAGTTCCTGAGCGGATACGAACCAGGGGATCATGCCGATAAGAAGGGTGCGTTTAATCATGACAATCCTTATAAATCAATGGGTCACATACTTCATGGTGGTGTCTGGTCAGCCAGGCCGTGGCGTGTTGTTAGCTAATACTTATTGATTTGATAAAGGAAACGCATTAGCCGGACCAGGAAAAGTTCGTTACCTTACCAGTCAACGAAAACACGGAGGAAGTATAGATGTCCTTAATTAATACCAAAATCAAACCTTTCAAAAACCAGGCGTTCAAAAACGGTGAATTCATCGAAGTTACCGAGAAAGATACCGAAGGCCGCTGGAGCGTCTTCTTCTTCTACCCGGCTGACTTTACTTTCGTCTGCCCGACCGAACTGGGCGACGTGGCAGATCACTACGACGAGCTGCAGAAACTGGGCGTAGACGTTTACTCTGTGTCTACCGACACCCACTTCACCCACAAAGCATGGCACAGCAGCTCTGACACCATTGCCAAAATCAAATACGCGATGATCGGCGACCCGACTGGCGCCCTGACCCGTAACTTTGACAACATGCGTGAAGATGAAGGCCTGGCCGATCGTGCAACCTTCGTTGTTGACCCGCAGGGTATCATTCAGGCTATCGAAGTGACCGCTGAAGGTATCGGCCGCGATGCGTCTGACCTGCTGCGTAAAGTGAAAGCCGCTCAGTACGTTGCCTCTCACCCAGGCGAAGTTTGCCCGGCGAAATGGAAAGAAGGCGATGCGACTCTGGCGCCGTCCTTAGACCTCGTTGGTAAAATCTAAGTCTGACAGGGCCTGCAGCAGGCCTCAGAAGATTGCTTTCGTCATGGGCGCAGCCGCGCCCATTTCATTCCAGCACCATGATGCAAGTCGCCTTCAGGCTGTCGCAACGCGATCGGCTTGCATGATGGCGTTTTTAGAGAGGGAATAATGATGCTCGACACCAATATGAAAACCCAGCTCAGGGCTTATCTTGAGAAACTGACAAAACCTGTTGAGCTGATTGCCACGCTGGACGACAGCGGAAAATCGGCCGAAATCAAAGAACTGCTGGCTGAGATTGCTGAACTGTCGCCACAGGTGACCTTCAAAGAAGATAACAGTCTGCCGGTGCGCAAACCGTCGTTCCTGATAACCAACCCGGGTTCCACGCAGGGGCCGCGTTTCGCAGGCTCGCCGCTCGGCCATGAATTTACTTCACTGGTGCTGGCGCTGCTGTGGACCGGTGGACACCCGTCGAAAGAAGCGCAGACGCTGCTGGAGCAGATCCGCGATATTGACGGTGATTTCGAATTTGAAACCTATTACTCACTCTCCTGCCATAACTGCCCGGACGTGGTTCAGGCGCTGAACCTGATGTCAGTGCTGAACCCGCGCATTAAGCACACAGCGATTGATGGCGGTACGTTCCAGAATGAAATTACCGACCGCAACGTGATGGGCGTTCCGGCGGTGTTCGTGAACGGTAAAGAGTTTGGTCAGGGGCGCATGACGCTCGCCGAAATTGTCGCCAAAGTGGATACCGGTGCGGAAAAACGCGCGGCGGAAGAGCTGAACAAACGTGACGCCTACGATGTGCTGATTGTCGGCTCCGGCCCGGCGGGTGCCGCCGCGGCGGTCTATTCCGCACGTAAAGGGATCCGTACCGGCCTGATGGGTGAACGCTTCGGCGGCCAGGTGCTGGATACCGTCGATATCGAAAACTACATTTCTGTGCCGAAAACCGAAGGTCAGAAACTGGCAGGCGCACTGAAGGCCCACGTCTCTGATTATGAAGTGGATGTGATCGACAGCCAGAGCGCCAGCAAGCTGGTACCGGCGGCGCAGGAAGGTGGTTTGCATCAGATTGAAACGGCGTCTGGCGCTGTTCTGAAAGCGCGCAGCATCATCATTGCGACCGGTGCTAAATGGCGCAACATGAACGTGCCGGGTGAAGATCAGTATCGTACCAAAGGCGTCACCTACTGCCCGCACTGCGACGGCCCGCTGTTTAAAGGCAAGCGCGTGGCAGTCATCGGCGGCGGTAACTCCGGCGTGGAAGCGGCGATTGATCTGGCGGGTATCGTTGAGCATGTCACGCTGCTCGAATTCGCCCCGGAAATGAAAGCCGACCAGGTGTTGCAGGATAAAGTCCGCAGCCTGAAAAATGTCGATATCATCCTCAACGCGCAGACCACGGAAGTGAAGGGCGATGGCAGTAAAGTGACGGGGCTTGAGTATCGCGACCGCGTCAGCGGTGACACGCACCAGGTCGCGCTGTCCGGGATTTTTGTCCAGATTGGCTTGCTGCCGAACACCACCTGGCTGGAAGGCGCTATCGAACGCAACCGCATGGGCGAAATCATCATTGATGCAAAATGCGAAACCAGCGTGAAGGGCATCTTCGCGGCGGGCGACTGCACCACGGTACCGTATAAGCAGATCATCATCGCGACCGGCGAAGGCGCAAAAGCCTCTCTGAGTTCGTTCGATTATCTGATTCGCACTAAAACCGCATAAAAAAAGTAAGACGACACCTGCAATGCAGCCCGGCGGCGAAAGCTTCCGGGCTTTTTCGTTTTTAGTGACATCCGGCCCGGGTTTTTGCTACACCTAAGGTTTCAGGTCAATGCGCGCGGGACGTTTATGAAAGCAGCCATCCACCAGGTCAGGCAGTATCGCCAGCCATTGCCGGGCGTGGAAGCCGTCTCGCTGCTGACAGCGCATAGCTTTCCGCGCCACTCGCATGATCAGTTCGGCATCGGCGTGTTTGTCGAAGGGGCGCAACGCTCACAGAGTTGTATCGGTAGTGTGGAGGCGTCGGCGGGAAATATCATCATGGTGAATCCCGGCGAGATCCATGACGGCGTGCCGCTAGCCGGGCCGCGTGGCTGGCACATGCTTTATCTCGAACCAGAGGTGGTGGCAGAAGAGCTTCACGGGCAGGTTGAGATGAAACCGATAGCCACAGATGCAGCACTTAGCGGACACATGCAGCGGCTCTTTTTGATGCTGAACAGCCCGGTGCCCGACCCCGCCGCCATCGAAGAAGCCGTCATGCTGTGCCTGATGCGGGTGACGAAACAGCATTTGCTTTCGACCACGCCGCGCCACGCTTTTTCTCCCTCTATTGCGCTCGCCAGAGAATATCTTGATGACTCGCCCGCCGAGCCTGTGACGCTCGCCGCCCTGGCCGGGTTATGCGGCATGAGCCGTTTTCAGTTGATAAGAGGGTTTTCCCGCGAAACTGGAACCACACCGCATGCATGGCTCCTTCAGTCACGTGTGCGGCTGGCGAAACGGCTTTTACAGCAGGGTGAGCGACCCGTCGATGCTGCGCTGCTGGCCGGTTTTGCCGATCAGAGTCACCTGACCCGCGCGTTTCAGCGGCAGTTTGGTGTTACACCGGGCCAGTACGTGCTTTCGCTGGCGTAAAACGTGCTCTGCAATTTTGTTCAAGACAGTGCGGCGGGCTGTCAGGAATAGTCGGCGTTATTCCTCATTTCAGTGAGACATAACGCCATGCAAATCAGCACCGAATTTCTGATAACGTCATTTATCGTCGTGGTATCGCCCGGTACCGGTACCCTTTATACCGTCGCTACCGGATTATCACAGGGGATAAAAAAGAGTCTTTTTGCCGCCATTGGCTGCACACTCGGTATCATTCCCCACATGATTGCCGCGATTACGGGTCTGGCGGCAATTTTTCATACCAGTCAACTGGCGTTTGAGGGCATTAAGTTTCTCGGCGTGATCTGGCTGTTGTATATGGCGTGGAATACGCTCAAAGAGACAGGATCGATGCAGCTCAACCCGCAAGGAAAGGGGAAATCGCCGATCGAAATTATTATTCACGCGATACTGATTAACCTGCTGAATCCCAAGCTGCCGCTCTTTTTCCTCGCCTTTCTGCCGCAGTTTATTCGCGCCGACGCCGCTTCACCGGTCACTGAACTGTTGATCCTCAGCGGTATTTTTATGCTGATGACGTTGTGCCTGTTTGCGCTGTATGGCGTGTTTTCCGCTTTCGCGCGCGGGCAGGTGTTGTCAAAACCGGGGATCCTTAAAGCGCTGCGCATCGGTTTTGCGACGGGGTTTGTCGGGTTGGGGATCAGACTGCTGCTTACCCGGCAGCAATAGAATACAGAGAGGCTACCTGTCGGTAGCCTCTGAAGCGGTTAGCGAACCACCAGCACCGGGATATGGGCGTGACGAATAACGCTTGACGCGTTCGAGCCGAGCAGGTGGGTCGTGATGGAGGGATTGCGGGAGCCGATCACCACCACGTCGGCATCCAGATCTTCGGCAAGCTCGTTCACGACGTCGCGAACAGTACCGATGCGAACATGCATTTTTATCCGGGAGGGGTCGATGCTGAAATGCCCGATCATCGTCTGCAGGCGGGTTTCCGCTTCATGTTGCAGATGCTCTTCAAAACGGCGCAAATCTGCGGCAAAGCGGCTCATCGTAAAACTGGCGGAACCCGGCAGGACATGAAGCAAATGAATAACGCCATCCTGTTGCGCCATAAACTCCGCATGGCGGATAGCCTTGTCACTTAGCTCCATTTCAAAGACATCAACCGGCATAATGATTGTTTTGTACATATGCGTAGCTCCTTGTCCTTATGAGATACATATATTGAAACATATCCGGCGACCGTTTTGTGTCATTCAAGTCGCAAATTTGTCAGGAGGCGGGGTGGTATGGCGTAAAGTTTTGTCGGCGGGAGAAACGGAAAGAGGATGTTTCAACATCCTCTGTAAAAAGCAGCAGAATTAGCGGTGGAAATCCCCGGCGGCTTCAGGCTGGTAGAGCAGCTCCAGCACTTCGAGGTGGGTTGTCGTGCCGCCTGGCAGTTGCCAGTGAATGGTGTTGCCCACGCGTAAGCCCAGCAGCGCAGCACCCACCGGTGCCATGACGGAAAGCTGGGTATTGCTGTCAGTCACTTGCGACGGGAAGACCAGGGTTCGCACACGTTCTTCACCGGAGGCTAAATCACGGAAGCGTACCTGACTGTTCATGCTGACGACGTCATGAGGCATCTCTTCAGGCGCACACATCTTTGCACGATCCAGTTCGGCGTTCAGTGCTTCAGCCACGGGTGAGCTGGCAAAAGCCGGTTGTTCAAGCAGGCGGTCGATGCGTTCAGCATCAAGCTCATTAATAATGATGGCGGGTCTGGTCATTATTTACTCCATGTCTTTCCAGGTACCTGTATCCAAAAGAAAACCCTCACCGTCAGCGGCAAGGGTTGTCCTCTCGCCATCATACTGAGAGTTGACGCCAGTTTGAAGTGATAAAGAGCACAATAAAGAATGTTTATCCGGGTGCTCATATGAATTTTATGCGAAATCCGTCACCTTTCTGGATTCTGGCTTATCCTTTTCAGGCGGTGTCGCGTGGGGTGACACCCTCCGTTTCAGGAGTTCTTATGAGCAACTTCGACAAACTTACTCTTAACGATGGCAGCTATCTGTACTTTAAAGACTGGGGCAGCGGGCAACCGGTCGTGTTCAGCCATGGCTGGCCACTGACAGCGGATGCGTTTGAAGATCAAATGTTATTTCTGGCCTCGAAGGGATATCGTGTGATTGCTCACGACCGCCGCGGCCATGGTCGTTCGGCGCAGCCCTGGGACGGGCATAATATGGATCAGTATGGCGACGATCTGGCGCAACTGACCGCACATCTGAATCTGAAAGACGCCGTGCATGTCGGTCATTCTACCGGTGGCGGCGAAGTGGCGCGCTATATTGGTCGCCACGGCACGGAACGGGTGGCGAAAGCGGTGTTGATCGGGGCGGTGACACCAATCATGATCAAAACGGATTTCAACCCGAACGGCGTACCGAAAGAGGTTTTCGACGGCATTCGCGACGGGGTGATTAATGATCGCGGCGCTTTTTTCTATGAGCTGACGCAGGCGTTCTATGGTTATAACCGTGATGGTGCGAAAGCGTCCGAAGCCGTACGTCAGGGGTTTGTCGCCCAGGGATTACAGGGCTCGATTAAAGCGCTTTATGACTGTATCAAAGCATTTTCGGAAACCGATCTGCGTGAAGATCTGCGTCGAATGACGATCCCGACGCTGGTGATCCACGGTGATGACGATCAGATTGTTCCCTTTGAAACCTGCGGCAAAGTGGCGGCGGAAATGCTGCCCGATGCAGAGCTGAAGGTTTACAAAGGGGGCTCTCACGGGATCTGTACCACCCATAAGCAGCAGATTAACGAGGATTTGCTGGCGTTTCTTCAGCGCTGACGATGTTGCCCGACGCACACGGCGCCGGGCAATGCTTAATAACCGGCTTTATCGATGACAAATTGCTTGCCACAGTTACCGGGGTGCGGTTGCCGCAGCAACGCGTCACTGCTCAGCGGAGCGTTGATGGCTGAGGCTTTGATAGCGATTTGCACTTCTGTGAGCCAGGCGGGGTTGCCGTCGCAGGTTAATTTAAATGCGCTGACACCTTCTTTGCCCCAGCTTTTCGCCACTGCGGCATTAAAATCGCTGCGGCTGACGGTTTTGCCATAGTTGTTGGCAAGAAACTGACCCACCGCACTCTGCCGGATTTCCTCGTTCAGTCGTACCATCGTGCCGAAATAGGCATCGGGGTCAAAGCCAAAACAGACGCCGTGTTTGGCATATTCGTAACGTTCAAGACAGGAGTTCCCGCCCGCGCCCGGCATCACGTTGTTGAGCTGATTAGCCATCTCCAGCGACAGACCCGTTTCTGCTGCCGCGCATTTTCGGTTGGCGCGGGCTTCCGGCATGTTGGGGATCGGACGCGTCGCGCAGCCAAAACGCATCCAGCGACGCTCGTCGACGCCGCGTGACGCAATCGATTTGGGGAGACCGGGCCACAATCCGTGAACGGTGAGATGACGGGTTTTATCCTTTTGCTCGCGCTGCAACTGGCACTCGGCGGGGATATCGCGATTCATGTCATGCTGACTCTGGCAAAAGCCGGTTTGCCAGGAGAGCGCCAGAACATAGCGATCAAAATCAGCGTAGCGGGTGGCAGTCAACGGGGTGGCAATGGCGCTGGTCGCAGAGACAACCGTCGCGACGGCCGCGATGCAGGCAGCAATATCCTTCCTGAACATTTATATTCCTGATGATTTGGCGTTGATTGATTTCTGTGAATAATTAAAGCATAAAAAAGGCGCCCGCAGGCGCCTTTTCATCACTGTCACGCCTTACAGGATTCTGGCAGAAGGTACCAGAACTTCCGTTGCGATAATCACCACGATCAGGCCAACCAGCACCGGAACCGAGGTGCGCTTCACCACTTCAAACGGTGAAATTTTTGCCATACCGGCAACAGCAACTACCACGCCGGACACCGGCGAAATGGTGCGACCGAGGTTTGACGCCTGCAGCATCGGAATCGACAGATAGGCCGGGTTGATACCGGACGACTGTGCCAGTTTCGGGATCATCTCGACAAAGGCGTAGAACGGCGCATTACCGGAACCGGTGGTGACGGCCGCCAGCATGGTCAGAATGACCAGCACCAGCATCAGAATGATACTTGCCGAACCAAACGAGGTGGCGATGGCGATCAGGCTGTCGATAAAACCGATCGTGCTCAGACCTTGTGCGAATACGCCCGCCGCGACCAACAGCATGACCACGTTGGCGAACGCATCCGCCATGCCGCGGTAAGCCACGTCCAGACCGGCAAATACGCTTTTCATATTGAAGCTGCGGATAAATTCCAGCACCGCCGCCAGCAACATGCAGATCACCAGCAGGGTGATGATATGCAGTTCCGGGCCCCATTTGCCGTCAAAGATCAGCACGCCAATGATAGGTGTGAACGGCAGAATGGCGTAGAACGCCGGGGCAGTGGTGGTGATTTCGTTCACATCCAGCATTTCATGCGTGGCGTTCTCTTTTTTATCCAGATAGCGCTGCCAGAAAAAGTGCGCGATTGCCATGCAAATAATCGCCGCAATGGAGATTGGCAGCGTGGTTTTGAAGGCAAAATCAATTAACGGCATTTCTGCCGCCTGGGCCGCCAGTACCACGTCGCCTGACGTTGGGGCGAGAATAATCGCCGCCGGAGAGGCGCAGATAGCTGCCGCCGCGCCGCGACTGATGCCGACGTTGACCATCACCGGGAACAGCGTCGCCATTAACAGCACGCCGAGGCCGGTTGCGGAAGAGACCGCCAGCGACATCAGACAGGCAACGAAGTAAGCTGCGATCATCAGCAGGTAAGGGGAGTTGATGTAACGAAGCGGTTTCGAGGCCAGCTTAACCACGATGTCATTGGCGCCGATATGGGTCATATAAGCGGCAAAACCACACAGCATCA
The DNA here is from genome assembly GCF_001297775.1 of Trabulsiella odontotermitis. Lineage (GTDB taxonomy): Bacteria > Pseudomonadota > Gammaproteobacteria > Enterobacterales > Enterobacteriaceae > Trabulsiella > Trabulsiella odontotermitis. The sequence continues at coordinate 73,444 of NZ_LIFX01000008.1, forward strand.
TGATCATCATGCCGAGATCGCCGCCGCGGCTCATCAGCAGGATTTTAACGTATTCGACGATGTCAGTGGCAGAGTAACCGGTGCTCGTGTTACTTGACGGTAAAATCTTATGCCCCATTAAGGCACTGACGATCAGCAATAACAAACCGCCAACAAATAATACCCCCGTGGCGGAATACCCTTTGATGATATAACGGGCAACACCCGCCACCACCAAAACTCCTATAAGGAGTTCAATCATTATCATTAACATTATTATCACCGTTCCCAAAGAATGTTCTGCAAGAGAAGTCGCTCAAGAAATGAAGAGATGCAATCTGCCGAAAAATCGGACAAAACTTGCTGACGAAAATCAAGAAAGTGGAAGATTTGCCGGGTGCTATGTGAATTAAAAATCTTGCGTCACAAATTTTCGCCACCAGGACTTTTTTCGTCACAGACAGGGTAATGAAGCGGTGAACGCGAGGTGTTAAAAAATGGAATCAGCACGTTATCCGATTTTTCGCGGAAATTGAGATAAAATCCGATGTTGTTAAGGAACTATTAATATTATCTTCGTTAAGGTAACCGGCTCAGTAAATGGACGTGGTAATAATAACGTGGTGAGTATTAAACGATTCTTTTTATTCTTTCTGGTGCTGTCAGGTTCTGTGCTGTTTTCCGCAGTTGCGCAAGCCTCGTTTACAGCAACAGTGCGCGACGGCTATAACACCCTCAGCGATAACATTGCGCAAACGTGGAACGACCCGGAACATTATGAACTTTATGTTCCTGCGATCACCTGGCATGCCCGCTTTGCCTACGATAAAGAAAAGACGGACCGGTATAACGAGCGCCCCTGGGGGGCGGGTTTTGGTCAGTCCCGCTGGGATGACAAAGGTAACTGGCACGGCCTGTACCTGATGGCGTTCAAAGACTCCTATAACAAATGGGAACCGATTGGCGGCTACGGCTGGGAAAAAACCTGGCGACCGCTGAGTGATGATAATTTCCACCTCGGTCTGGGCTATACCATCGGCGTCACCGCACGCGATAACTGGCACTACATTCCTGTGCCCTTAGTTCTCCCGTTAGCTTCCGTGGGCTATGGCCCGGCGACGTTCCAGATGACCTATATTCCTGGAACCTATAATAACGGCAACGTGTACTTTGCCTGGGTGCGCTTTCAGTTTTAAATTTTGCATACGGATATGCAGAAACGTCATAAGTCATTTCTGACGTTGCAAAACAAGGAGTAATGTCTGCTCAAGTGAAAAGATAGAGACTTTTATCACTTTTTAGCAAACTTACGCTGGACAAAAGCCATCACAATTGTTGTACTGGTACGCGACACAGCATTTGTGTCTATTTTCATGTAAAGGTAATATTGATGTCTAAGATTAAAGGTAACGTTAAGTGGTTTAATGAGTCCAAAGGATTCGGTTTCATTACTCCTGAAGATGGTAGCAAAGACGTGTTCGTACACTTCTCTGCAATCCAGACCAACGGCTTCAAAACTCTGGCTGAAGGTCAGCGTGTAGAGTTCGAAATCACTAACGGTGCCAAAGGTCCTTCTGCTGCAAACGTAACTGCTCTGTAAGCATTACGATAGCTAAATTCCAAAACCCGCTCCCTGAGCGGGTTTTTTTGTGCCTGCTTACCGGCTGGAGAAGAGCCAGAACGCTGCCGCCGTCATCGCGAAAGAGCCCAGCAGGTTCACGGCAACGTTAAGCATCGCCCAGCCAAAACGTCCGTCCTGTAGCAGGAAAACCACCTCCGCAGAAAAGGTGGAGAAGGTCGTTAACCCCCCGCAAAACCCGGTGGTAATAAGCAACTTCCACATCGGATCAATCCCCGTCGCCCGGTTAAACCACGCGAGCCCGGCACCAATGATAAACGCCCCGAGCAGGTTAGCTGTCAGCGTTCCGACCGGTACCGCATGGTGCAGAGGATTTAAACGCATCCCCAACAGCCAGCGCATCACACTTCCCGTCCCACCACCAATAAAAACTGCTAAAAGGATTTGTAACACTGCGATTTCCTGCTATCAAAATAGAAAGGGTTAAGTTTACCGTCAGAGTTCCGTCTCTGGCTACGGGGTAACACAATGAGAATCAGAACATGATAGTCGCAGCGGGACAATTTATCGTCACTCCTGACTGGCAGCGAAATGCCGAAAGCTGTGTGGCGTTAATGCAGGAGGCGGCGCAACATCACGCCTCATTACTGGTTTTACCGGAAGCGCTACTGGCCAGGGCAGATGACGACCCTGACTTATCGGTAAAATCCGCACAAACGCTGGAAGGCGGATTTCTCGCTGTGCTGCTAGCCGAGAGCCGCCGCAACGCCATGACCACGGTGCTGACAATCCATGTCCCGTCATCTGCCGGGCGCGCGATTAATACGCTGGTGGCGCTGCGTGCAGGCGAGGTGATTGCTCACTATGAGAAACTCCATCTCTATGATGCGTTCAGTATTCAGGAATCGCGGCTGGTTGATGCCGGTCATCAGCTCCCGCCGCTGATAGAGGTGGATGGCCTGCGGGTCGGGCTGATGACCTGTTATGATTTGCGTTTCCCTGAACTGGCGCTCACCCTCGCATTACAAGGGGCTGAACTGCTGGCGCTACCGGCCGCGTGGGTGCGCGGGCCACTGAAAGAACATCACTGGTCGACGTTGATTGCGGCCCGGGCGCTGGATACCACCTGTTATGTAGTGGCATCGGGCGAATGCGGGAACCGAAATATCGGTCTGAGCCGGATTGTTGACCCGCTGGGTGTGACGCTCGCGGGGGCATCCGATCAGCGGCAGGTCATTTTCGCGGAGGTTAATCGCGAGCATGTGTTGCAGGTGCGGGGTAAACTGCCGGTGCTTAAGAACCGCCGTTTTGCGCCACCGCAACTATTGTGATGTTATTTTAAACAGCGCTTGATTCACCTTGTTACAGATTGCTATTGTGTGCGGGCGTCAAATGGCCGTTAATAGGTTATGGGTTAATGGCGCGTTATGCAGCCTGTTTATTGAAGAAGGTATCTATGGGTGAGATTAGTATTACCAAACTGCTGGTTGTGGCAGCACTGATTATCCTGGTGTTTGGTACTAAAAAGTTACGTACGCTGGGCGGAGACCTGGGTTCTGCCATTAAAGGCTTCAAGAAAGCCATGAATGACGATGAAACCACGGCGAAACAGAGCACAGAGGAAGCGGCTCCGGCGGATAAGATCGCTCATAAAGAGTAACCACAAGCCTGACTGAGCGGCTCGCAGAAACAAAAAACCGGCAGATTTGCCGGTTTTTTTATGGGATCTGTAAGCAGATGTGACGATATTACTTCACTTCTTCGCCTTTCGCCTGCAGATCGGCATGGTAAGACGAACGAACAAACGGGCCGCAGGCCGCATGGGTAAAGCCCATCGCCAGCGCTTCCGCTTTCATTTCATCAAACTCGTCCGGGCTGACGTAGCGCTGTACCGGCAGGTGATGACGGCTCGGCTGCAGGTACTGGCCCAGCGTCAGCATGGTGACGCCATGGCGACGCAGATCGCGCATCACTTCGATGATTTCTGCATTGGTTTCACCCAGACCGACCATCAGACCCGATTTCGTCGGGATCTCCGGATGCGCTTCTTTAAAGCGTTCCAGCAGTTTCAGCGACCAGTTGTAATCCGCACCCGGGCGAACCTGACGATACAGGCGCGGTACGTTTTCCAGATTGTGGTTGAAGACGTCAGGCGGGGTTTCGGTGAGGATTTCCAGCGCGCGATCCATACGGCCACGGAAATCCGGAACCAGCGTCTCGATTTTAATCGACGGGTTTTTTTCGCGAATGGCCGTGATGCAGTCAGCGAAATGCTGCGCACCGCCATCACGTAAATCATCACGGTCAACCGAGGTCACCACTACATAACGCAGCGCCATGTCGGCGATGGTCTGTGCCAGTTTCTGCGGTTCGTTGGCGTCCGGCGCAACAGGGCGGCCGTGGGCCACATCGCAGAACGGGCAGCGGCGGGTGCAGATAGCCCCGAGGATCATAAAGGTGGCAGTACCGTGATTGAAACATTCAGCAAGGTTAGGGCAGGAGGCCTCTTCGCAGACGGAGTGCAGGCCGTTTTTGCGCATTGCTGCTTTGATACCCTGGATACGGGAAGAGTCCGCCGGAAGCTTAATTTTCATCCATTCCGGCTTGCGCAACAGAGCTTCTCGCTCAGTGACCACGTTTTTAACCGGGATAAGGGCCATTTTATCGGCATCGCGGTATTTAACACCGCGTTCCATCACAATGGGTTTACTCATAGCGTGCGTGTTCCAGTTGCGAGTAACAGAAGGAAAGCGTTTCAATTCAAGGGAATGTTGTATTTATCAACTATTTTTGAATTAATGACAGGCAGTATATCATTGAAACGGGTAATAAAGCAGCCTGACAGCGCGCCAAATTGTAAAATAATTGTTGATTAATGCTTTTTAGCCTGCGCGCCGCAGCCAGCGTTCCTGAGAATGAAGAATCACAAAAAAGCCTGGCGAATCACGTTGATGACATTTTGCAGTATCGGATCGCGCAGGCTCAGTTTGTTGTAATGCAATGAAAATTCAATCTGTTCTTCCTGTAGCGGGGCGTAGTGAATGGCTTTTAAATGCCAGCAATTTGCCGCTACGCTGAAAAACCGCCCTGGCATCAGGCCGAGCAAATCGCTGCTGCCGATGAGCGCCGCAGTGGTGAACAGATTGTAACTGCTGAAGTTGATTTGACGGTTGGGGAACAGGTCGTAGAGCCGCTTCTGCAGATGGGCAAGCGCGTGCCCTTCGGTCATCAGCATCGTATATTCCCAGCCGCCGAGCGCTTCTGCTGTGATCGGGCTTTTCAGCAGAGGGTGGTTGTTCCGGCAGGCCAGTACGATGTTGTCGCGAAACAGCACGTGATGGCTGAGCGTGCGGGTGGTATGGACATGGCTGTCAATAATCAAATCGGTCTGAAACTGGCCCAGCTGGCTGGGTGCGTCAACCACCGGAATATTGCGAATCAGCAACTGAGGAAAGTGCTGTTTCACCGCCTGGTAGATGCCTGGCATGATGACGGAGCCTATAGATGGCGGTGTGCCAATGGTGATGGTGCGCTGCTTGTCGTAGCAACCCGTCAGATCCAGCGCCCCCAGAATCGATTCCAGCCCCTGGCTGATGTACTCGTGGAGATGCGAGGCATAGGCTGTTGGCGTCACGCCCTGACCCTTGCGGATGAAAAGCGGGTCAGGAAATATGGTACGCAGTTTCTGGATCGACTGACTAATAGCCGAAGGAGTAAGATTCAGAATTTTCGCAGCGTTAACAATACCTTTATGGACATATACCGCCTCAAAAATAGTCAGTAAATTGAGGTCGATATTGCGTAATGTCCGGAAGATTTGTGGCATGCCATTTTCGCGATGCTGACTAATTGGGCTTTCCGGTAAATCGTTATATTCCACTCTCTTACTCCATATTCATTCACAATATGAATGATAGTTGAGGATCCCTGTTTTGTTATTTTCTTTTTTCAGGTGAAGCCATTAGTCAGCGTGCTATTTTTTCTTTTTTGTCAATGCATTATCTGTGTGAATGCATACACCTTTCTGGCGATAGCCAGACGGTAAAAAAAACAAAAATGTGCGTTAAATGAAATTTTTGCAGAAAGAAAAAATATAGAAACTCGGGCAGGAAGTAAAGAGATGGCGCGTTAAAGAGGGCATGGTCCGGTAAATTACCGGACCTTTCGGAATTATTTATTAAGCCAGAATATATTCATGAGGCGGATTGTTTAGCAAGGCTAACAAATTAGAAATCAGGACCGGGGCAATATTCTCTGTTGTAGCTTCAGGACGCCATTGTTGTAATTGCGTCATCTCCATTCCGGCATACCCGCACGGGTTGATACGTAAAAACGGCGATAAATCCATAGCAATATTCAGCGCCAGGCCGTGAAATGAACACCCTTTACGGATCCGCAGTCCCAGCGAACAAATTTTCTTTTCGCCAACGTAGACGCCAGGCGCGTCAGCGCGAGGATGTGCCTCGACACCATATTCCGCCAGCGTATGAACCACGGTTTGTTCCAGCAGCGTTACCAGCTCGCGCACGCCCAGTTTGCGACGTTTCAGGTTCAGCAAGACGTACATCACCTGCTGACCGGGCCCGTGGTAGGTCACCTGACCACCGCGATCACTCTGAATCACCGGGATATCGCCAGGCATCAACACGTGCTCGGCTTTACCCGCCTGGCCTTGCGTAAAGACCGGCAAGTGTTCCACCAGCCAGATTTCATCCAGTGTGGTCTCATCGCGATGATCGGTGAAATCGTGCATCGCCTGAGAGACGGGTTCATAAGGTTGCAGGCCGAGTTGGCGGATGAGAATTTTAGAATGATCCACTACAGCATCTCCGCAGAGAAGGAAAATCAGATGGCGGGGAGTATAACACAGCGGGGAGGGCGGTTACCCGGCGCACCGGGTAACAGAGGCATTACAGCACCATACGAACAATGTCGATATTGCCTAACTCTTCGTACAGCGCTTCGACCTGCTCAATATGCGTCGCCGTGATGGTGATGGAGACCGAGTGGTAATTGCCTTTGCTGCTGGGTTTTACCTGCGGGGAGTAATCCCCTGGCGCATGGCGCTGCACCACTTCCACCACCTGATCAACCAGCTCAGGCAACGCCTGCCCCATCACTTTGTAAGTAAATGGCGTAGGGAATTCAAGCAGTTCGTTAAGTTTGGTTTTCATGTCAGCTCCGGGTGGTATAAAAAACGACTCCCTGCTTTCGCGCACTGCGCAAAAACAGGGAGTAGTGGTATTGATAGCTAGTATATGGGGACGTAAATCACACTTTCAAGTGTGCAATTATTAGCCAAACCAGTGATGGAACATTAACTTAATGTAATCAATGATTTTGCCGAAGAAGTTTCCTTCCGGGATTTCCTGCAGTACCACCAGCGGGCGCTGATCGATGGTTTTACCATCCAGCTGGAAGTTGATGGTGCCTACCACCTGATTTTTTTGCAGCGGCGCGTGCAGCTCAGCGGTATTCAGCACATAGCTGGCTTTGAGATCTTTCATACGGCCACGCGGGATCGTCAGATACAAGTCTTTGTCTACGCCAAGGGAGGCGCGATCGCTGTCGCCAAACCAGGCAGGCTCGGAGGCGAACTCTTTACCGGCTTTCAGCGGGCTGACGGTTTCAAAGAAACGGAAGCCCCAGGTCAGCAGTTTCTTGCTCTCGGTTTCACGGCCTTTAAAGGTATGACCGCCCATCACTGCGGAGATCAGACGCATCTGGCCTTCCGTCGCGGAAGCGACCAGGTTAAAGCCCGCTTTGTCAGTGTGACCCGTTTTAATGCCGTCCACTTGCAGGCTGTTGTCCCACAGCAGGCCATTGCGGTTCATCTGACGAATACCGTTAAAGGTGAACTCTTTTTCTTTATAGATGGCGTATTCGTTCGGCACATCGCGGATCAGCGCCTGACCGATGGTCGCCATATCGCGCGCAGAGCTGTACTGCCCGTCAGCATCAAGACCGTGAACGGTCTGGAAATGGGTATTCTTCAGGCCCAGCGCGTTAACGTAGTTGTTCATTAGCCCGACGAACGCGTCCTGGCTGCCCGCCACGTAGTCCGCCATCGCCACGCAGGCATCGTTGCCGGATTGCAGGTTAATACCGCGCACCAGCTGTGATACCGGCACCTGCATGCCTGGCTTCAGGAACATCAGGGAGGAGCCTTTGAATACAGGGTTACCTGTCGCCCAGGCATCGGTACCGATGGTCACCAGGTCGCTGTCTTTGAATTTACCGGCTTTCATGGCCTGACCGATAACGTAGCTGGTCATCATTTTGGTGAGGCTGGCAGGGTCGCGGCGTGCGTCCGCATTCTGCTCGGCCAGCACTTTACCTGAGTTGTAATCGATCAGGATGTAGGATTCCGCGTCAATCTGCGGAACGCCCGGGATCATAGTTTTGATATTCAGGTCATCGGCGCGGGCAGCGGAAGAGAGGGCTGCGACGGAGAGCGCCGTAATGAGTAAACGAGCAGAAAAAGTGGTCTTCATGGTCTGAACAACGACATCCGTGATGGAGTTAAAAAAGTGCCTAACTATAACAAATACGCCAGGGGCAAACATCTGACATTACGCATGACTTTGTTAACGACATTTACACGCATTGACAATGAGATGCTTGCCTTCACTGGGGTTTAGTTGGCCCGCGTGATAAACGATTGCAACTGAGCTTCATTCTGCAGACGTTGCTGAAGCGTGGTGGCTTCCGCTTTGCTGCTGAATGGCCCGAGCTGTATACGCCAGACTGCGCCATTTTGTGTGACGCGGCCCGGTGCAGAAAACTGTTGGCTGAGACGCTGCTGGTACTGCTGTGCACGCGCCTGATCGCTCACGGCGCCCACCTGTACCACGAAATCGCCGGAGGCGGCGCTGGCAGCGGGTGCTGCTGCAGGCGCTACGCTACCCTGAACGGAGCCGGGCGCTGTCACGGGTGTATTCTGCGTGGCTGGTTCGGGTTGCACAGCAGGCGTTGCCGGTTCGCTACTCTCCAGCACGCCATTGTTCAGCGGCGTGGCAGCGCCTAAAAATCCGCCACCGCTGACCGGCGCGCCAGTAGCGTCTTCCGGTTTCAGCGTGCTGTTGCTGATGGCGCGGACGTCCGTATCGGGAGTTTGCATCTGCGGCGCGGAAGTCGCACTGCCCATACCACCGCTCAGATCAGGGCGTGAGGGAAGGGCATAAGTTTGTTTGGCAACCGTCGTACAGGCCATGCCCGGGCCGGACAGCGAACCATCCTGCGCCACGATAATCGGGTCGATCCGCACTTTGGTGTTGTTTGACGTATTCAGGCGATCGGCGGCAGCACGGGACAGCGAAATCACGCGATCATTGCCGTACGGGCCGCGATCGTTAATGCGCACCACCAGCATGCGGCCATTCGCCAGGTTAGTGATACGGGCATAGCTCGGGATCGGCAGCGTCGGATGCGCCGCCGTCAGTTGCATCGGATCAAACGCTTCACCGCTGGCGGTCAGATTACTGCCGGGTTCGGCATCATAAATGGCGGCAAAACCGGCCTGACTGAAGCGAGAGGGATCCTGGACGATTTTGTAGCTCTTGCCGTCGCGCTCATAGTCCTGATTCGCGGTGGCGTTCAGCGGTTCAAAGCGAGGGTCGGCGCCGCCGATTTCCACGACCGGGCCATTACACACGGCTGGTTGCGGCGTGGTGACGGTCTGCTGTTGACCATCATCGCTCGTACAACCCGCCAGCACACCTGCGGCGATGCAGACTCCAATCCAAAGCTTACGCATTGCGCACCCCTTACACGCTTTTCGACAACATTTTCCTGTGGGTATGGATCGACATTACGATACCAAACCCGGCCATGAGCACTATCAGGGCTGACCCCCCGTAGCTCACCAGCGGTAGCGGAACGCCAACCACCGGCAGGATACCACTCACCATACCAATATTTACGAAGACATAAACGAATAAAATCAACATCAAGCCACCGGCCATTACGCGGCCAAAGGTGGTTTGCGCCTGCGCGGCGACCCACAGCCCGCGCATGATAAGCAGGACATACAGCGCCAGCAGGATCAGAATGCCAATCAGCCCCAGCTCTTCCGCCAGGACGGCGAAAATAAAGTCGGTGTGGCGTTCCGGCAAAAATTCCAGCTGCGACTGCGTTCCGTGCAGCCAGCCTTTGCCGCGCAGACCGCCAGAGCCGATAGCGATTTTCGACTGAATAATATGATAGCCCGCGCCGAGCGGATCGGTTTCCGGATCGAGCAGCATCATCACGCGCTGACGCTGGTAATCATGCATCAGGAAGAACCACAGTATCGGGATGAACGCCGCGATCAACACCACCGCGATGGCAATCAGCCGCCAGCTCAGCCCGGACAGGAACAGGACAAACAGGCCGGAGAGGGCGATAAGAATTGACGTTCCGAGGTCTGGCTGCGCCGCCACCAGCAGCGTCGGCAGGAAAATCAGCACCAGCGCGATACCGGTATTTTTCAGCGACGGCGGGCAGACATCGCGGTTGATAAAGCGCGCCACCATCAGCGGCACCGCGATTTTGGCTATTTCCGACGGCTGGAAGCGGACAACGCCCAGATCCAGCCAGCGCTGCGCGCCTTTCGAGATCGCGCCAAACGCGTCCACGGCGACCAGCAGAATAATACAGACGATATACAGCCATGGCGCCCAGCCCTCGTACACGCGCGGCGGAATTTGCGCCATCACCACCATGATCACCAGACCCATGGCTATCTGGCCGATTTTACGCTCGGTCATGCCGATATCCTGGCCGCTGGCGCTCCAGATCACCAGCGCGCTGTAGACAAGCAGCGCCAGCAGGATCAGCAGCATTGCCGGATCGAGATGGATTTTATCCCAGAACGATTTTTTGTTCGGATTATCCGTCATGATTATTGGTCCTCCGCTGCCGATACTGCCGGATTTTCCGCAGGCAGAACCGTGTTGTTATCGCCAAGCATGATGTGATCGAGGATCTGACGCATAATTGTCCCGACCGCCGGACCCGCGCCGCCGTTCTCCAGAATCATCGCCACAGTGACCTGGGGATTATCGTATGGCGCAAAGGCGGTCATCAGTTTGTGGTCACGCAGTCGTTCAGCAATCTTGTGTGCGTTATAGGTTTCGTTCGCTTTCAGGCCAAAGACCTGCGCCGTACCGGATTTTGCCGCCACTTTGTAGGGCGCGCCAGCAAAGTATTTATGCGCCGTTCCGTTCCCGCGGTTGGCCACGCCGAACATACCGTCTTTGGCTATCTCCCAGAAGCCGGAATGGATGTCGCCCACCGGGGTTTCCTGCGGCTGTGACCACGGAACTTTCTTGCCTTCTTCCACGGTACTCATCAACAGATGTGGCACTTTCACCACGCCATCGTTGATAAGGATCATCAGCGCCTTGTTCATTTGTATGGGTGTGGCGGTCCAGTATCCCTGGCCGATCCCGACCGGGATGGTGTCACCCTGATACCACGGCTTCTTAAAGCGTTTCTGTTTCCATTCACGGGTTGGCATGTTCCCGGAACGCTCTTCGGAGAGATCGATACCGGTGTAATGGCCGTAGCCAAACTTGCTCATCCATTGCGAGAGGCGGTCAATACCCATGTCGTATGCCACCTGATAGAAGAACGTATCCGCTGATTCTTCTAACGATTTAGTGACGTTCAGATGACCGTGGCCCCATTTTTTCCAGTCGCGGTAACGTTTTTCCGAGCCCGGCAACTGCCACCAGCCCGGGTCGAACAGGCTGGTATTGCGGGTGATCACGCCTGCGCTCAGCGCCGAAACGGCAACAAACGGTTTCACGGTGGATGCCGGAGGATAGACCCCCTGCGTCGCGCGGTTGACCAGCGGCGTATTCGGGTCATTCAGCAGGCCGGAATAATCCTTGCTGGAGATACCGTCAACGAACAGGTTCGGGTCGTAGCTGGGCATGGAAACCAGCGCCAGAATCCCGCCGGTACGCGGATCAGTGACGACGACAGCGGCACGGCTGCCCGCCAGCAGGGTTTCAATGTATTGCTGTAGTTTAAGATCGAGCGTCAGATAGATATCATGCCCGGCCTGCGGCGGCACTTCTTTGAGCTGACGGATAACGCGCCCGCGGTTGTTGACTTCAACCTCTTCGTAGCCGGTCTGGCCGTGCAACACGTCTTCGTAATAGCGTTCGATGCCCAGTTTGCCGATGTCATGCGTCGCCGCGTAGTTCGCCAGCTTGCCGTCTTTATCCAGACGTTCGACGTCTTTATCGTTAATTTTCGAGACGTAGCCGATCACGTGGGTCAGCGCGGAGCCGTATGGGTAAAAGCGGCGTTTGTAGCCTTTTACTTCCACGCCCGGGAAGCGGTACTGATTGACCGCAAAACGCGCCACCTGAACTTCCGTCAGGTTGGTTTTCACCGGAATCGAGGTAAAGCGGTGCGAACGTGCGCGCTCTTTTTTGAACGTGGCGATGTCATCGTCGCTCAGTTCTACGACGCTGCGCAACGCATCAAGGGTTTCCTGCACGTTATCGACTTTTTCCGGCATCATCTCCAGCTGGTAGATGGTGCGGTTGAGCGCCAGCGGCGTGCCGTTGCGATCGTAAATAATGCCGCGGCTCGGGGCGATGGGAACCAGTTTGATGCGGTTTTCGTTCGAACGGGTCTGGTAATCAGTGAAACGGACAATCTGCAGATTGTAGAGGTTAGCAATCAGCACGCCAGTAAGCAGCAAAATCCCCGTAAAGGCGACCAGCGCCCTGCGCACAAACAGCGCGGACTCAGCCGTATAGTCGCGAAAAGAATTCTGTAGTTTCATCCGCTGCTTAATCTACCCTGGTCATCATTACTCGCGGTGGTAAGGGTGGTTGGTGGTAATGCTCCACGCCCGGTAAAGGCTTTCCGCGACCAGTACCCGAACCAGCGGGTGCGGCAACGTCAGGGCGGAGAGAGACCAACTTTGCTCAGCCGCGGCTTTACAGGCGGGGGACAGCCCCTCAGGGCCGCCAATCAGCAGACTAACGTCGCGGCCATCCTGCTTCCAGCGCTCCAGTTCCAGCGCCAGCTGCGGCGTATCCCAGGGTTTGCCTGGAATATCGAGGGTGACGATGCGGTTTTTGCCTGCGGCGGCCAGCATCAGTTCGCCCTCTTTATCAAGAATGCGTTTGATATCTGCGTTCTTGCCGCGCTTACCGGCGGGGATCTCCACCAGTTCAAACGGCATATCTTTGGGAAAACGGCGCAGATATTCAGTAAATCCAGTCTGTACCCAGTCCGGCATTTTGGTGCCAACAGCCACCAGTTGCAGCTTCACGCATTAACCCCAGAGTTTTTCCAGTTCATACAGGCGACGGCTCTCTTCCTGCATCACATGGACAATCACATCGCCTAAATCGACAACAATCCAGTCGGCGGCGTTTTCGCCTTCCACACCGAGCGGCAGCATACCGGCAGCGCGGGATTCCTGGACAACATGATCGGCAATAGACATCACATGGCGAGTGGAGGTGCCGGTGCAGATAATCATACAGTCTGTGATGCTGGATTTGCCGTGAACGTCTAAGGCGATGATGTCCTGACCTTTCAGGTCATCAATTTTGTCGATTACAAAATCCTGGAGTGCTTTACCCTGCAAGTGTTCCCCCTGGGTGCGTGAAAATGAATAACGATAAACAGCCAGATAGTATACCCGAACTGAAGGTGATGTCGGGACAAATGTCACCAGACAGGTTTAAGGCGCGCTATCATCCCATTCATCGTCGGGGAATGCATCGCCATTTTTGTAAAACAATTTCTGTAAACCTGTCGGGAAGCGCTGTCTGGCTGCGGAGAATAACAGCCTGTCCGGGCGTGTCAATGGTCTGGGGGCGGCTGAAGAAAGAAAATAGAGTTATCCCGATGCTTTCTCGTAAATTGCACGACTATTAAGCACCTGAAGCGAGATAAAATCATCCTTTAAGTCAAACACACTCCAGGCTCCCTGGTCGATGGGAAAATGCCACATCGCGGCGGCGGGAAGCCCGAGGAGCAGGGCCGTCATCAGGCTTAATACACCCTGATGGCTGACGACCAGAACGTGCTGGTGATGATGGTGTTCGCGAAGCAGCGCCAGGCATTCCTGCACGCGACGAGAAAAAGCCTGAAATCCTTCGCCATTGGTCGGTATGGCATGCTGCCAGTCGGCGCACCACGCGGCGTAATTTTCGCTGTCTTCGATGGTCAGATCGCGATGGTGGCGCATTTCCCAGTCGCCGAAAAACATTTCATTCAGTAGCGGCGTGGTGATCGTCGGAACGTCGCGCCCGGCCAGTACCAGCCTGGCGGTGTGCTGCGCACGTTCCAGTTCGCTGCACAGCAACTGGTCAAAGGGCACATGCCGGAGAAGCGTGGCGAGGGTTTCTGCCTGCCGGACTCCGCGTGGTGTCAGCGAGGTGGGGGCATGGCCGCTGTACACGCCTGCGACGTTAGCCTCCGTTTCACCGTGTCGAACCAGCCACAGTTTCATCGTTACCCCGCCTGATACAGACCTTGCTGATGAATGTACTCCAGCACCGCGTCGGGCAGCAGATCGTCGCAGGGTTCCCCACGCTCCAGGCGTTCGCGGATGATGGTGGCGGAGATATCAAACCACGGCGTTTCCGCCAGATAGATTTTACCGGCAGGAAGCGAATGCAGGTTTTCGATATCCCAGGTCAAATGATTTTCCAGCCACCGCTGATGCTGTTCTTCTGCCATCTCTAACGGATAGCCGGGACGGCGAGTGACGATCAGATGCGCGTTGTCGAGGATGGTGTCGTACTGGTACCAGCTGGGGAAGTTCAGCAGAGAATCCTGGCCGATAATAAACGCCAGCGGTTTTTGCGGCCCCGCTTCTTCGCGCATCTCTTTTAACGTCAGCGCCGTCCAGGAGGGCGCATCGCGTTTCAGTTCGCGTTCATCAAGCACAAACAGGGGCTTATCGGCGATCGCCAGTTCGACCATCTGTTTGCGTTGTTCACTGTTCGCTTCTGGTTGTGGGCGATGCGGCGGTACGTTGTTGGGTATGATGATCACTTTCGACAGACCGATCTGGTTTGCCAGAATTTCCACGGGTTTCAGATGCCCGTAATGCACCGGATCAAAGGTGCCACCATAAATTGCCTGCAACGATGTCATATCATCCATCAATAAATACGTCAGCCAGTGCCTTATGACAGAGTAGCAGAGAAAGGCTTTCCAGCTCAGCCCACACGGACTGACCGTAATCCTTTTTCAGCGTTAATTCGGTACGGCTCAGCAGCGTCACGGCCTGCCGCAGCTGGGCCGCGCTCAGGCGGTTCAGCGCGTCGGTGATGAGCGGTCGACGATTCTGCCAGACACGATGTTTGTCGAGCAGGGTACGCAACGGCACCTGTGCGGACTGGCGTTTGAGCGTGACCAGCATCAGCAGTTCCCGTTGCAGGGTACGCAACAGAATCACCGGTTCGCTGCCTTCCAGACGCAACTGTTGAAGAATGTGCAGCGCCCGTTTACTTTTCCCGGCGAGCAGCGCGTCGAGCCAGTGGAAGGGAGTGAAATGCGCGGCGTCGTTCACCGCTTTTTCGACGCGCGGTAGCGTCAGTTTGCCATCCGGCCACAACAATGCCAGACGCTCCAGCGCCTGCGACAGTGCCAGCAGGTTGCCTTCATAGCAATAGCACAACAACTGACTGGCGGCGTCATCCAACTGTAGTTTGAGCTGGCGGGCGCGCGCGGCCAGCCATTTCGGCAGTTGCGCCTGTTCAGGCGTCTGGCAGGTAATCATTACCGAGCGGTTAGCCAGTTGCGTCACCCACGCTGCATTTTCCTGCGCTTTCGTGAACTTGTTGCCGCGGCAAATTAGCAGCAGATCGTCATGCAGCAAACCGATAAGCGTGGCGAGTTGTTCGTTGATGGCCGCGTTGGTGCCGTTTTCCGGCAGCAACAGCAGGATGGTTTGTCGGCTGGCGAACAGGCTCATCGCCTGACAGAGCGAGAAAAGGGCGTTCCAGTCGGTACTGGCGTCAATGCTGACCGTGTGATGTTCTTCGAACCCCTGCGCCGCAGCCGCCTGACGGACCGCGTCCTGACTCTCCTGCAGCAGCAGCGGATCGTTACCCAACAGCAGATACGCCGCGCGCAGCCCTTCAGTGAGCTGCGCGCGGAGTTGTTCGGGGTACAGCCGAATCATCAGTTACCCAGCGTCGTGGAGACACGCGAGTCGGATGACGTTTCTTCGGTTGTCGTCACCGGCGGCATGGTGTCGTTTTGGGTTTCCTGAGCATCAGCAACCCGTACGCTTGGCAGCTTACGAATTAATTGCTCAGCGGCCTTGTCGTACATTTCCTGAATGATCAGACTCTGTTCGGCATCTTTTGCCAGCGCCGTTTGCGGGTTATCGAAGAAGGAACGATAAACCTTCGTGTTGATCGGATAGATGTCATGGCCCGGAATGAGCACGCTGGCGTTGACCGTCAGCACCATCTGATATTCCGCCGTACGACCATCCTGGAAAATCGACGCGGTATCTTTGCTGATGGTGGAGCCGAGCAGACGCAGGGACGGAATGTCCTTGCGCAGGGTGCTGCCATCCACCAGTTCCACGCCATTCAGACGCAGCTGGTTACGCACCGAACGGCTTAACGGGCCATTGGGGTCGCCAGACTGGAAAATCATGGTTTTCATCGTCTCCGGTACCTGCGTGGTACTACGCAGGTGCCAGCCACACCCGGCGGTGACCAGCACCGTCAGGGATAACAATAATGTTGCCAGATATCGCACGCTTCCTCCCGCGCTTAGCCAACGACCAGGTTGAGCAGTTTACCCGGTACGTAAATCACTTTACGCACGGTAACACCGTCAAGATATTTCGCGACCAGATGTTCCTGGCCCGCACGTTCACGAACCTGTTCTTCGGTCGCATCCACCGGAACGGTAATTTTACCACGAACTTTACCGTTTACCTGGACTACCACCAGCGTGCTGTCTTCCACCATCGCTTTTTCGTCAGCGACCGGCCACGGCGCGTGGTCGATATCGCCTTCGCCGCCCAGCTCCTGCCACAGCGTAAAGCTGACGTGCGGGGTGAACGGGTTGAGCATGCGAACCACCGCCAGCAGCGCTTCGCGGATCAGGGCGCGATCCTGCTCGCCTTCCTGCGGGGCTTTCGCCAGCTTGTTCATCAGCTCCATGATCGCCGCAATCGCGGTGTTGAAGGTCTGACGACGACCGATATCATCGGTCACTTTGGCAATCGTTTTATGCACATCGCGACGCAGCGCTTTTTGATCTTCCGTCAGCGCGGCAACGTTCAGCGGCGCGACCGGGCCAGGCGCGGTGTGTTCGTAAACCAGTTTCCAGACACGTTTCAGGAAGCGGTTTGCCCCTTCCACGCCGGATTCCTGCCATTCCAGCGTCATATCCGCCGGGGAGGCGAACATCATGAACAGACGCACGGTGTCCGCGCCGTAACGCTCAACCATCACTTGTGGGTCGATGCCGTTGTTTTTCGACTTCGACATTTTGCTCATGCCGGTGTAAATCAGCTCGTGGCCTGCGGCATCTTTCGCCTTCACGATGCGGCCTTTGTCGTCGCGCTCGACGATGGCGTCAACCGGAGAAACCCAGTTACGCTCGCCGCTTTCGCCGACGTAATAGAACGCGTCCGCCAGCACCATGCCCTGACAGAGCAGCTGTTTTGCTGGTTCGTCAGAATTCACCATGCCTGCATCACGCATCAGCTTGTGGAAGAAGCGGAAATAGAGCAAGTGCATGATGGCGTGTTCGATACCACCGATGTAAATATCGACCGGCAGCCAGTAGTTGGCGGCGTCGGAATCAAGCATGCCTTCGTTGTACTGCGGGCAGGTGTAACGCGCGTAGTACCAGGACGACTCCATAAAGGTGTCGAAGGTGTCGGTTTCACGCAGGGCAGGCTTGCCGTTGACGGTGGTTTTTGCCCACTGCGGATCCGCTTTGATCGGGCTGGTAATGCCGTCCATCACGACGTCTTCCGGCAGGATCACCGGCAACTGATCTTCCGGCGTTGGCATCACGGTGCCATCTTCCAGGGTGACCATCGGGATCGGCGCGCCCCAGTAACGCTGACGGGAAACGCCCCAGTCGCGCAGACGGAAGTTGACTTTGCGCTCACCAACGCCCAGCGAGGCCAGTTTATCGGCAATGGCGTTGAAACCGTCTTCATAAGACAGGCCGCTGAACTCGCCGGAGTTAAACAGCGTGCCCTTGTCGGTCAGCGCCTGTTCGGAGAGATCCGGTTCAGAGCCGTCTGCCGCCAGAATAACCGGCTTGATGGACAGACCGTATTTGCTGGCAAATTCGTAGTCGCGCTGATCATGGCCCGGAACGGCCATCACGGCGCCGGTGCCGTATTCCATCAGCACGAAGTTAGCAGCCCACACCGGAATGGCTTCGCCGGTCAGCGGATGAATCGCTTTAAACCCGGTGTCGATGCCTTTCTTCTCCATGGTCGCCATGTCGGCTTCGGCCACTTTGGTGTTACGGCAGTCGTCGATGAACGCCGCCAGTTCAGGATTGTTCGCCGCCGCCTGCTGCGCCAGCGGGTGACCCGCGGCCACGGCCAGATAGGTACAACCCATGAAGGTGTCCGGGCGGGTGGTGTAGACGGTCAGCTTGTCGGCATAACCGGTCACGTCAAACGAGATTTCAACCCCTTCAGAACGGCCGATCCAGTTGCGCTGCATGGTTTTGACCGTGTCCGGCCAGTGATCCAGATTGTCCAGATCGTTCAGCAGTTCGTCAGCGTAGGCGGTGATTTTGATGAACCACTGCGGGATCTCTTTACGCTCAACTTTGGTGTCGCAGCGCCAGCAGCAGCCGTCGATAACCTGTTCGTTCGCCAGTACGGTCTGGTCGTTCGGGCACCAGTTCACCGCGGAGGTTTTTTTGTAGACCAGGCCTTTTTTATACAGCTCAGTAAAGAACTTCTGCTCCCAGCGGTAGTATTCCGGGGTGCAGGTCGCCAGCTCGCGGCTCCAGTCATAACCGAAGCCCAGCATTTTGAGCTGGTTTTTCATGTAGGCGATGTTGTCGTAGGTCCACGGCGCCGGAGCGGTGTTGTTCTTCACCGCGGCACCTTCTGCTGGCAGACCGAATGCATCCCAGCCGATAGGCTGCAGGACGTTTTTACCCAGCATGCGTTGATAACGCGCGATCACATCACCGATGGTGTAGTTACGCACGTGGCCCATGTGTAGTCGACCAGAAGGATAGGGGAGCATCGACAGGCAATAGTATTTCTCTTTGCTGTTGTCTTCAGTAACTTCAAATGTGCGCTTCTCATCCCAGTGTTGCTGGACTTTCGATTCTATCTCTTCCGGGCGGTATTGCTCTTGCATGGCAGCCAGTGGTCCTGTTTTTCAATACAGCTACAAACGTAGCCAATGGATGTGTTATTTCAGATCCGCATAGCATAGCCCAAACGTCCCTGGCAAAACAGCCTTTCACACATTAAGCGCTGGCGTTTATTTACCGGGTCTGTGGCCTGCCTGACACAGCACTGAACAAATAAGGTCTATCATTAGAGAGAGTTAACGACCCAGGAGACGAAACAATGAACAAGGTTGCTCAATATTATCGTGAACTGGTAACGACGCTGACCGAGCGTCTACGCAACGGAGAGCGCGATATCGACGCGCTGGTGGAACATGCGCGCGAACGGGTCAGTCAAACCGGGGAGTTAACGCGTACCGAAGTTGAGGAGGTGACGCGCGCCGTGCGCCGTGACCTTGAAGAGTTTGCCCGTAGTTATGAAGAGAGCCAGGACGAGCTCAACGACAGCGTGTTTATGCGGGTCATCAAAGAAAGTCTCTGGCAGGAGCTGGCGGACATCACCGACAAAACGCAGCTTGAGTGGCGCGAGGTGTTCCAGGATCTCAACCATCATGGCGTTTACCACAGCGGTGAAGTCGTTGGCCTTGGAAATCTGGTGTGTGAAAAGTGCCATTACCATCTGGCTATTTACACCCCGGACGTGCTGCCGTTGTGCCCGAAATGCGGGCACGATCAGTTTCAGCGCCGTCCGTTCGAGCCTTAACGGTAAAACGCCAGTCGTTCCGCCAGCAGGCTGACAAACGCCTGGCGGTCGATGTCAATCATCACCGTGGCGTTGGGCTGGTTTTTGGTGAGGAAGAAGTAATCCACCACTGTCATGCCCTGGGTATATTTGCCCTGGGTTTCAACGCCGACCCAGCGGTCCACGGTGGTGAACATCTCCGGCTTCAGCAGCCAGGCGATGGTGCACGGGTCGTGCAGCGGCGCGCCGGTGAATCCCCATTTTTCCTGTTTGTGATACTCCATGAAGAAATCCAGCAACTCAGCGACAATGGTCGATACTTCGTTGCCGATGGCGCGAAAACGCTCGATATCTTCCCGGTGGATCTGTGCTTTGTGCGTGACGTCGAGACCCGCCATAACGACCGGGATCCCCGACTGGAAGACGATCTCCGCCGCTTCCGGATCGACGAAAATATTGAACTCCGCCGCCGGTGTCCAGTTACCCAGCGCCATCGCGCCGCCCATGATCACGATGCGGGCGATGTTGTGATGCAGCTCAGGATGGCTGTTCAACAGCAGCGCGACGTTGGTCTGCGGGCCGGTCGCCACGATCGTGACCGGTGTCGGGCTTTCGCGCAGTACCTTCGCCATCAGCTCAACCGCGGTACACTGTTGAGCCGCGAAACCCGGTTCCGGTAGCGCCGGGCCATCAAGGCCGCTTTCGCCGTGGACGTTGTCAGCAATAATCAGCTCGCGCATCAGCGGTTTTACCGCGCCTCCGGCGACCGGGATATCTCCGCGTTTTAACAGCGTCAGCATCCGCAGCACGTTGCGCAGGGTTTTATCGGGCGTCTGGTTACCAGCGGATGAGGTAATGGCTTTAACGTCAAGTTCTGGCGAGGCGAGGGCGAGCACCATGGCGATCGCGTCGTCGTGCCCCGGATCGCAATCAAGAATGATGGGCAGCGTCATAACGGCTCCTTGTGGCGTGAATTTGTGACAAGGGTAACGCCAACAAGTATGACAGACGAGAAAACAGAACGGAAAGCGTGACGTGGCGCGCACACTGGAGGTGCGCGCCGACAGGTCTGGTTAGTGCAGGATTTTGGCGAGGAAATCTTTCGCGCGATCGGATTTCGGGTTAGCGAAGAAGGCCTCTTTTTCGGAGTCTTCCACGATTTTGCCTTCATCCATAAAGATGACACGGTTTGCCACTTTACGGGCGAAGCCCATTTCGTGGGTCACCACCATCATTGTCATCCCTTCCTGCGCCAGTTCGACCATGACGTCCAGCACTTCGTTGATCATTTCCGGGTCGAGCGCAGAGGTCGGTTCGTCAAACAACATGGCGACTGGATCCATACACAGCGCACGGGCAATCGCCACACGCTGCTGCTGACCGCCCGACAGCTGTGCCGGGTATTTATCCGCATGCGCCGACAGACCAACGCGCTCCAACAGTTTCAACCCTTTTTCACGCGCCGAGGCTTTATTGCGTTTCAACACTTTTACCTGCGCCAGCGTCAGGTTTTCAATGATCGACAGGTGCGGGAACAGCTCGAAATGCTGAAAAACCATCCCGACATGGGAACGCAGTGCCGCGAGGTTGGTTTTCTTGTCATTCACTTTGGTGCCGTTGACGACGATATCGCCTTCCTGTACCGGTTCGAGACCGTTAATGGTTTTAATCAGGGTTGATTTCCCGGAGCCGGAAGGCCCGCAAACTACCACCACTTCACCTTTTTTGACTTCCGTGGAGCAGTCGGTCAGCACCTGAAAGTGACCATACCATTTAGAAACATTTTTCAGGGTAATCATTACACTGTCCTTTTCTTCAACCAGCTGACCAACAGCGATGCGCTTAAACTGATGGCAAAGTACACGGCGCCTGCAAAAAGGATCATTTCGACCTGGGTGCCGTCACGTTCGCCAATGGTGGAGGCGGTACGGAAAAAGTCCGCCAGGCTCAATACATAAACCAGAGAGGTATCTTGGAACAGGACGATGCCCTGCGTGAGCAGCAGCGGCACCATGGCGCGGAACGCCTGCGGCAGAATAATGAGTTTCATTGACTGCCAGTGGGTCATCCCCAGCGCCAGCGCCGCGCTCGACTGCCCGCGGGAGATGCTCTGGATGCCCGCACGGATGATTTCGGAGTAGTAAGCCGCTTCGAACATCGAAAACGCCACCATCGCGGAAATCAGGCGGATATCGGTTTTCGGCGACAGGCCGAGCACGTTTTGCAGGAAACCCGGCACAATCAGGTAAAACCACAGCAGCACCATCACCAGGGGCACTGAGCGGAACACGTTAACGTAAGCTTTGGCAAACCATGCCAGTGGCAGGAAGCTCGACAGTCGCATGACCGCCAGCAGTGTGCCCCAGACGATGCCGATAACCACCGCTGTTACAGTGATTTTCAGGGTGATGACCAGTCCTGCCAGCAGATACGGCATGGAAGGAATGATGGAACTCCAGTCGAACTCGTACATTATTTGCCTCCCAGATTGCCAGGCAGGCGAATCTTGCGTTCAACCAGATTCATCACCAGCATAATCACAGCGTTAATGAACACATAGGCCAGCGTAATGGCAGTGAACGATTCCCAGGCGTGCGCCGAGTAGTCCAGCAATTTGCCCGCCTGCGCCGCCATATCCACCAGGCCTATCGTCGAGGCGATGGCGGAGTTCTTCACCAGGTTCATCATCTCGGAGGTCATGGGCGGCACAATCACGCGATAGGCATTTGGCAGCAGCACATAACGGTAGGTTTGCGGCAGGGTCAGCCCCATCGCCAGCCCGGCATTTTTTTGCCCGCGCGGCAGCGACTGGATCCCGGCTCGTACCTGTTCACACACACGGGCGGCGGTAAACAGCCCGAGGCAGAACAGCGACGAGAGGAAGAACTGAATGTTTGGATCCAACTCAGATTTAAACCACATGCCGAGATTTTCCGGCAGTAACTCCGGCACGACCAGATACCAGGTAAAAAACTGCACAATCAGCGGAACGTTACGGAAAAGCTCAACATACAGCGTGCCGATACCGGAAAGAAAACGGTTGGGGACGGTACGCAGAATGCCAAAAAGAGAGCCGATGAGGAAAGCGATAATCCAGGCGGAAATCGACAGCGCGACGGTAACCTGAAAACCACTCCACAGCCAGCCCAGATAGGTGGTGTTGCCGAACGGGGCTTGTTGCAGGAAGATGCCCCAGTTCCAGTCTATTGACATAAATCGACTCCGGAAAAAAAAAGGGTAGCAGGGCTACCCTCGAAGATTGGTGAGAAGCTCATTTTTCGCGCTGAGTGGGGAACGACCACTCTACGTATAGTCTGTCCATGCTTCCCGACAATCGAGAGGGCAGGAGAACCCGCCCCTGTAGTTCTAATTAGTTAAGAGCCTTGTCATTTGGTGATTTGAACAGCGCTTTCATGTCGTCAGACAATTCAAAGTTCATGTTCAGGTTTTTCGGTGGGATTGGGTTTTTGAACCACTTATCAAACCATTTCGCGGCTTCGCCCGAGGTCTGGGCTTGAGCGATAGTATCGTCAATCAGTTTCTTGAAGGCCGGGTCGTCTTTACGCAGCATGCAGCCGTAAGCTTCTTTGGACTGCGGCGTACCGACGATTTCCCAGTTGTCCGGTTTCTTCGCTTTCGCACGTTCACCGGCCAGCAGCGCGTCATCCATCATAAATGCCACCGCGCGACCACTTTCCAGTGTACGGAAGGAGTCACCGTGATCTTTCGCGCTGATGATGCGCATGTTCATTTGTTTCTCATCGTTCAGCTTGTGCAGCAGAATTTCAGAAGTGGTGCCGGAGGTGACAACCACCGTTTTGCCTTTCAGATCCGAGAAATCTTTGATCGGACCGCCTTTCTTCACCAGCAGACGGGTGCCGACAACGAAGAAAGTATTCGAGAATGCGGCCTGTTTCTGGCGCTCGAGGTTGTTGGTGGTGGAACCGCACTCGAAGTCGAAAGTGCCGTTCTGTAACAGCGGGATACGGTTCTGCGAGGTGATAGGGATGAGTTTCACCTGCAGGTCAGGTTTATTAAGCTGTTTTTTAACCGCTTCAATGATGGCGTTGGAGTAATCCTGCGCGTAACCCACCACTTTTTGTTGGTTGTCGTAGTAAGAGAATGGAACGGAAGATTCACGGTGCCCGACGACAATCACGTCGTTTTTAGCGATTTTGTCCAGGGTGCTGCCCGCAGCAGGTGCGTCTTCTGCATGAGCCAGACCGGCAGTCAGACCCAATACCAGCATTGCTGTGGTCAGTTTACGTAATTGCATATCCAACTCCTTATCGTCAGCGCCAGAGACGCCATTGCTACCTATTGTGATGTTGTTATGGTCTGCCGCTTAAATGTGCAGTGTTATGCCTGTTTGTTAGCATTTAGTTTGGCTTATTGTAAAGATAATGCTGTTTTTTTGTTTATTTTTGCGAAGCGCACCGCACCATTTTGAAGCAAAAAACGCCGATTGCACCAGACGGGTGCTACCTCTGAACTGATGCGGTGCAACCAGGTTGCACAATAAGCCAAAAGCGAATCCTGTGATTTAACAAAGCAATAGACGTGCCAGAAGTGATGAAAAGGAGGGAGATTTCTCCTCTCCCGATAAGAGAGAGGAGTGGGGTGGGGCGAAAAATTACTGACGACGCTGACGCAGGCTCAGCAGCAGCGCGCCAAAGCCGAACAGCGCGGTCAGGATCCACAGCGGCCAGTTGCCGGTACGGGCATAAGGCGTCATGCCGCGCGTCGGCGTGACGGTGGTCGTCAGCACATCGCGGGTAAACTGCGGAATGATGGCCTGCACGTCACCACGCGGGTCAATCACCGCGGTAACGCCATTATTGGTGCTGCGCAACAGCGGGCGCGCCAGCTCCAGCGCACGCATACGTGCCATCTGGAAATGCTGCCACGGACCAATGGAGTTTCCGAACCAGGCATCATTGGAGAGCGTCAGCAGAAAATCGGTATCCGGGCGGAAGTTATCGCGCACCTGCTCGCCAAGAATGATTTCATAACAGATAGCCGCCGTCAGTTTCAGGTTATGCGCGCTGAGCTGTGGCTGAACATACGCGCCGCGGCTGAACGACGACATCGGCAGATCGAAGAACGGCGCCAGCGGGCGGAGGATCGTTTCCAGCGGCACGAACTCGCCAAACGGCACCAGATGGTTTTTATTGTAACGATCGGGCGAGTTGTAGCTGTACGGGTTATCTTTGCCCAGCGTGATGATGCTGTTGTAGGTGTCGTAGCGGTTTTTCTGATTCAGACGTGAATCGACGATCCCGGTGATCAGCGAGCTGTTTTTGGCGCGCAGCATATCGTCCATCATGCTCAGCAAACGTTGCTGGTTGATTTCGAGATCAGGGATCGCAGACTCCGGCCAGATAATCAGCTGTGACTGGCCCATCACCTTCTGTGTGGCATCGAGATAGATTTTCAGCGTGTTGATCAGCTGGTCTTCGTCCCACTTCAGCGCCTGCGGAATATTGCCCTGCACCAGCGACACCCGCGTGGCACGCTCAGGCAGCAACTGATACCACTGGATGTAGCGCAGTGGGAAGGGGAGCGCAAACAGGACCAGCGCCACCACCAGCGGACGCCAGTTGCGGCGAACAACGGCGAGCGCCAGCAGGCCGCTGACCATCATCAGCAGGAAGTTAATCGCTTCCACACCCATCACCGGCGCCAGCCCTTTCAGCGGGCCGTCAATCTGGCTGTAGCCGAACTGCAGCCACGGGAAACCGGTCAGCACCCAGCCGCGCAGGAATTCCGTAATCTGCCAGACCACGGGGGCGGCAATCGCCAGGCGCAGCCAGCTGGTTTGCGGCCACAGACGGGCGAGGATGCCCGCGAACAGCCCGGTGTAGAGCGATAAATACGCGGCAAGCAATACCACGAGGAAAACGTTAACCGGGCCGGGCATGCCGCCAAACTGGGCGATACTGACGTAAACCCAGTGCACACCGCTGCCAAACAGCCCCATGCCCCAGGCGTAGCCAATCCACGCGCTTTGCAGCGGACGGCGGTTGAGAGTGAGCGCCTGCAGACCGAACAGCGAAACCAGCGCCGCAGGCCAGAAGTCATAAGGAGAAAAAGCCAGCGTTCCGCTGGCCCCGAAGAGTAGCGCCAGCAGCAAGCGCATGCGCTGGCGTTCAAGAAGAGAGGCAAATGCCATGAAAATTTGTCGTCCCGTTAATTTAGTCTTCCAGGTTCGGTTGTGGTGCGTCGTCCGGAAGTTTGACATGAACCTGAATGATACGTCGGCTGTCGGCCATCGCGACCTTAAACTGGTAACCATCAATGTCGATGGTTTCCCCGCGCGCCGGGAGATGGCCGAAGGCCTGCATCACCAGCCCGCCGATGGTATCCACTTCTTCATCGCTGAAATGGGTATCAAAAGTGTCATTGAAATCTTCAATGGAAGCCAGCGCGCGCACCGTCCAGGTGTGGCGGCTCAGCTGACGAAAATCGATATCTTCTTCTTCGTCGTATTCGTCTTCAATTTCACCGACGATCAGCTCAAGGATGTCTTCAATGGTCACCAGACCCGAGACGCCGCCAAACTCGTCAATGACGATCGCCATGTGATAACGCTGTGAACGGAACTCTTTGAGCATGCGGTCAACCCGCTTGCTTTCAGGTACGACAACCGCCGGGCGTAACACTTTGTCCATGCTGAAGGCTTCGGCATCGCTGCGCATAAACGGCAGCAGATCTTTGGCCATCAGAATCCCTTCAATGTGATCTTTATCTTCGCTGATGACCGGGAAGCGCGAGTGGGCGGATTCGATGATCACATCGAGGCATTCGTCCAGCGTCTGATTGCGTTTCAGGGTAATCATCTGCGAGCGGGGGATCATGATATCGCGGACGCGCTGGTCGGCGATGTCCATTACCCCTTCGAGCATATCGCGCGTATCTTCGTCGATAAGGTCGTTCTGCCCGGAATCACGGATCAGCGCCAGCAACTCATCACGATTTTTGGGTTCACCGTGGAAAAGCTGGCTCAGTAACAGGGAGAAAAATCCCTTCTTGCTGTTAATGGTGTCACTACTGTGTGAATTGTCGTCGCTCATGGCGTCGTGTGGGGTCTCATGTTAATGAAAAATTCGCCGTCTCGCGTAAACTCAGCGCAGACGGCATGAAGGACTATTCTTTCTCGGCAATGTACGGATCATCATAGTTCAGAGCAAGCATTATCTCTGTTTCCAGACTTTCCATCTCTTCCGCCTCGTCGTCTTCAATATGGTCATAGCCGAGCAGATGCAGACTGCCATGCACGACCATATGCGCCCAGTGCGCTTCCAGCGGTTTTCCCTGCTCTTCGGCCTCGCGCTCAACCACCTGACGGCAGATGATGAGATCGCCGAGCAACGGCATTTCGATGCCCGGCGGCGCTTCAAACGGGAAAGAGAGCACGTTAGTGGATTTATCTTTGCCGCGGTAGGTCAGGTTTAAATCGTGGCTTTCGGCTTCATCAACCAGACGAATTGTCACTTCTGATTCTTCCTGAAATTGCGGAATAACGGCATCCAGCCATGTCTGAAAACGTGCTTCGTCCGGCAAACCGGTGGTGTCTTCACAGGCTAACTGTAAATCGAGGATCACCTGACTCATTTCTGCTCCTGCGCCATCTGAGCTTCGCGTTTACGCTCGGCAGCCAGCTCGGCTTTACGTTTTTGTTCCGCCTCTTCCCAGGCTTCATAGGCATTGACGATACGCGCGACAACCGGGTGGCGGACCACGTCTTCACTGTGGAAAAAGTTAAAGCTGATCTCATCCACTTCCGCCAGCACTTCAATCGCGTGACGCAGGCCGGATTTGGTATTGCGCGGCAGGTCAATCTGCGTCACGTCACCGGTGATCACGGCTTTCGAGTTAAAGCCGATACGCGTCAGGAACATTTTCATCTGTTCGATGGTGGTGTTCTGACTCTCATCAAGAATGATGAACGCGTCATTCAGCGTACGACCACGCATGTAAGCCAGCGGCGCGACTTCAATCACGTTACGCTCAATCAGCTTTTCGACTTTTTCAAAGCCAAGCATTTCGAACAGGGCGTCGTACAGAGGTCGCAGATAAGGGTCAACCTTCTGGCTCAGATCGCCCGGCAGGAAGCCCAGTTTTTCACCGGCTTCCACCGCAGGGCGGGTGAGCAGAATACGGCGGATTTCCTGACGCTCGAGCGCATCCACCGCCGCAGCGACCGCCAGATACGTTTTACCGGTACCCGCCGGGCCGACGCCGAAAGTGATGTCGTGATCGAGAATATTGGCGATGTACTGCGCCTGATTCGGCGTACGCGGTTTGATGACCCCACGTTTGGTCTTGATATTAATGGCCTTGCCGTAATCCGGTACGCTTTCCGCGCTCTGCTCGAGCACGCGCGCTTCTTTGATCGCGAGGTGGATTTGCTCGGGTTCAATGTCCTGAACCTGCCCGCGCATCGGTGCGGTATCGACATACAGGGTTCGCAGGATATCGGCGGCGGCGTTGACGCAAATGGCGCGCCCGGTGAGTTTGAAGTGGTTATCGCGGCGGCTGATCTCTATACCAAGACGTCGCTCCAGGTGTTTGATGTTGTCATCAAACGGGCCGCACAGGCCCAGCAGGCGTTCGTTGTCTGCTGGCTCCAGGGTAATTTCTCGGGTTTCTATGTTCAAACTGTTCCTCTTTTACAGTATCGCCGGACGCGTTTTGCTTCTCCGGCCTGGGGCGGCGAGCCTCTTAAGGGAATTATTCACGGTGCTTGAAAAAGGCGCAAGCGACACCCTGTAGATGTGGTCGGGGAGGGGAAAATGCAAGGGCCTGCCCGAGCGGGCAGGCCGCCGGGATCAGGGCTGATAAATTCCCACGCCGAGGTCGTTCTCTTTACGGGTACGGGCGATGACGGATTCCGGGGATTCCACCACGCGCAGGCCCATTTCGTCCTCGGTGCGCACCAGCTTGCCGCGCAGCGAGTTCGGATAAACGTCGACGATTTCCACATCCACAAATTTGCCGATCATCTCCGGGGAACCTTCAAAGTTCACCACGCGGTTATTTTCGGTACGGCCAGAGAGCTCCATGATGCTCTTACGCGACGTGCCTTCGACCAGAATACGCTGGGTGGTGCCGAGCATACGGCGGCTCCACGCCATCGCCTGCTGGTTGATGCGCTCCTGCAGAATGTACAGACGCTGCTTTTTCTCTTCTTCCGGGACATCGTCCACCATATCGGCGGCAGGCGTGCCAGGACGGGCAGAGAAAATGAAGCTGTAACTCATATCGAAATTCACATCAGCGATGAGCTTCATGGTTTTCTCGAAGTCTTCGGTGCTTTCGCCCGGGAAGCCAACGATAAAATCAGAGCTAATCTGGATATCCGGGCGCGCTTCACGCAGCTTACGGATGATTGCTTTATACTCCAGCGCCGTGTGAGTGCGGCTCATCAGGTTAAGAATACGATCCGACCCGCTCTGCACCGGCAGATGCAGGAAACTCACCAGCTCCGGCGTGTCGCGATAGACATCAATAATGTCATCGGTAAATTCGATCGGGTGGCTGGTGGTAAAGCGAATGCGGTCGATACCGTCGATCGCCGCCACCAGACGCAGCAACTCGGCAAATGTGCCGGTAGTGCCGTCGTAGTTTTCACCGCGCCAGGCGTTCACGTTCTGGCCGAGCAGGTTCACTTCACGCACGCCCTGCGCCGCCAGTTGGGCGATTTCAAACAGGATATCGTCACACGGACGGCTGACCTCTTCCCCACGGGTGTACGGCACCACGCAGTAAGTACAGTACTTGTTGCAGCCTTCCATAATGGAGACAAATGCGGTCGGGCCGTCAGCGCGCGGTTCCGGCAGGCGGTCAAATTTCTCGATTTCCGGGAAACTGATATCCACCACCGGGCTGCGGGTGCCGCGCACGGAGTTGATCATCTCCGGCAGGCGGTGCAGCGTTTGCGGGCCAAAAATAATATCGACGTAGTGCGCGCGCTGGCGAATGTGATCGCCTTCTTGCGATGCCACGCAGCCACCAACGCCGATAATCAAGTCGGGATTCTTTTCCTTCAGCAGCTTCCAGCGACCTAACTGGTGGAAGACTTTTTCCTGTGCCTTCTCGCGGATTGAGCAGGTATTAAGCAGCAGCACATCCGCTTCTTCCGCCACGTCGGTCAGTTGATACCCGTGAGTGGCATCCAGCAGATCGGCCATCTTGGATGAATCGTATTCGTTCATCTGACAGCCCCAGGTTTTAATATGGAGTTTTTTTGTCATCGACTTGCTCATGCTCAGTGTAACGCCAGGATTGCAGGGCGCGTATTGTAATGCTTTGCCGTCGTTGTGACCAGCCTGGCCTCAAGACGTTAAAAATCCGGTAAACTTAGGGTATTCAGGTTTAAGGATAAGTGACCATGAACAATCTAACCACTGATGTTGCCATTGTCGGCGGCGGGATGGTCGGCAGCGCACTGGCATTGGGCCTGGCGCAGCAGGGCTTTACGGTAACGGTGATCGAACAGGCGGAACCGCCGGTGTTCGATGCGCAATCGCAGCCGGACGTACGCATTTCTGCGATCAGCGCCGCGTCTGTCTCATTGCTGCGCGGGCTGGGCGTCTGGGATACCGTGCGGGAGATGCGCTGTCATCCATGGCGTCGGCTGGAAACCTGGGAGTGGGAAAACGCGCATGTGGTTTTTGATGCCGCAGAGCTGAAGCTCCCCCAGCTCGGGTTTATGGTCGAAAATCCGGTATTGCAGCGCGCGCTCTGGCAGGCACTGGAGGCTCATCCGCAGGTAACGTTGCAGGTTGCCAACGGGCTTGTCACGATGTTGCGTCAGGACGAAGGTTACCGGCTGCTGTTTGCCGATGACAGTGAGTTGTCTGCGTCATTAGTCGTGGGCGCTGACGGCGCGAATTCACAGGTACGGCAGATGGCGGGTATCGGTACCCATTCCTGGCAGTATCAGCAATCCTGCATGTTAATTACCGTTGAATGCGAAGATGATCCAGGTGACAGCACCTGGCAGCAGTTTACCCCTGACGGGCCGCGCGCCTTCCTGCCGCTGTTCGACCACTGGGCGTCGCTGGTGTGGTATGACCATCCCGCCCGTATTCGCCAGCTACAAACGCTGACGATGGAGCAGCTGCAGCAGGAGATTGCGCGAATCTTTCCGTCGCGACTGGGCAAGGTGAAACCGGTGGCCGCAGGCGCCTTCCCGTTGACCCGCCGCCACGCGTTGCAGTATGTCCAGCCATCGCTGGCGCTGGTCGGTGATGCGGCGCACACGATTCATCCGCTGGCCGGGCAGGGCGTTAACCTCGGCTATCGCGACGTAGATGCGCTGCTGGATGTTTTAGCCAGTGCGCGTAGTCACGGCGAAGCATGGCACAGTTATCACGTTCTGAAACGCTACCAGACGCGCCGTATGGCGGATAACTACATTATGCAGTCGGGGATGGATCTGTTTTATGCCGGATTCAGCAACGACCTGGCGCCGGTACGAGTGCTGCGCAATATCGGCCTGATGGCGGCCGAACGCGCGGGTATCCTGAAACGTCAGGCGCTGAAGTATGCGTTAGGGTTGTGAATCAGAATAAACGACTCAGCATTGGTATTGTTCCTTTCCTGGACAACAAATACCCCTGATACCAGTTGTGGTTGAACTGTATGCTCTGGGAAACACTCGGCCATTCGTTACGAATGATCTTTAAAAGCGTGAAGCCACTGACTGAGAGCATATATATCAAACCAGGTATTACAGGCAAAGCCAATACCTTTGGAATGAGATGCCTTATCGGATGAGCATACTCATTTAAGGCAATGATAATACAAGCTAATTGTATTATCGATTTTAAGGTGAAGCCCCGCAGGTAAAACTGACGAAGGCGTTCAGGGGAAGTAAAAGAAATGTTGTTTAGCACAAGTCTTTGCTCATTTGCGGGAAAACCCGCTATATAAATCATCCATTCGGACTTCTCGGAGAGAAGTTGCACCGCCCCGTGATTGCTTAGAATATGCAGGCGCAGACAAATCACTATGGGGAAGAGTATTTTTAGCAAAATGAGATAACTCACTAAAGCTGAGTATCCTAAGTACGCCAGGATAGTTGCTGCCAGGATGATTAGGAGGTGAGATATTTTGTTGATAAATAAAGGAAAGATTTGGTAGTTCACTATACACCATTTTAAGCAAAATTTAGCGAATTTTACCATTGCTGTTTCTTGTTAAAAGGTGAAATGTTGTCCGAAATAAAACAAAAAAGCCCGCCTAAGCGAGCTTTTTTGCATTGAAGTGGCTGGGGTACGAGGATTCGAACCTCGGAATGCCGGAATCAGAATCCGGTGCCTTACCGCTTGGCGATACCCCAATTGTTTGTGGTTTATCTCTGTCTGTGTGCCGGAATCAGACCGAAGCCTTACAGCCTGGAGATACCCCAATTGTTTGTGGTTTATCTCTGTCTGTGTTCCGGAATCAGACCGGAGCCTTACAGCCTGGAGATACCCCAACAGGGTGCGTTCTAAAACGTCTTTCAAATTTGGCTGGGGTACGAGGATTCGAACCTCGGAATGCCGGAATCAGAATCCGGTGCCTTACCGCTTGGCGATACCCCAATTGTTTGTGGTTTATCTCTGTTTTCGTGCCGCAATCAGACCGATGTCATACAGCCTGGAGATACCCCAATTTTATTTGGTGGCTACGACGGGATTCGAACCTGTGACCCCATCATTATGAGTGATGTGCTCTAACCAACTGAGCTACGTAGCCGGACTTCCTTTCATCGACTGGCTGGGGTACCTGGATTCGAACCAGGGAATGCCGGTATCAAAAACCGGTGCCTTACCGCTTGGCGATACCCCAACAACAGGTACGTCAGTAAGTCGATGAAATATGGCTGGGGTACCTGGATTCGAACCAGGGAATGCCGGTATCAAAAACCGGTGCCTTACCGCTTGGCGATACCCCATCCGTGCAACGCGTACCTGGGAATGGTGCGGGAGGCGAGACTTGAACTCGCACACCTTGCGGCGCCAGAACCTAAATCTGGTGCGTCTACCAATTTCGCCACTCCCGCAAAAAGATGGTGGCTACGACGGGATTCGAACCTGTGACCCCATCATTATGAGTGATGTGCTCTAACCAACTGAGCTACGTAGCCATCTTTTTCGCGTTACCTTATCGGCGTTGCGGGGCGCATTATGCGTATTGAGCCTTGTAGCGTCAACCTCTTTTTGACGGAAAACCGCCGGAATGTGACTGTTTGGTTAGGTTGCGAACAGCGTGGTGCATTATTCGGCAATTATTGGTTATTTCTCAAATTTGCTGAGGAAAAACAACAAAGGGCCCCGCAGGGCCCGATGCGAATTTTCATCACTTTTACTGGTAAGCGGACTGGTGTACGCCGACCGCGCGACCAGAGGGATCGTTCATGGTTTTGAAGGCTTCATCCCACTCGATCGCTTTGGCGGAAGAGCAGGCGACAGACGGGCCGCCAGGCACACATTCTGCTGCGCTCGGTACCGGGAACAGCTCCTCGAAAATTTCACGATACAGATACGCTTCTTTAGAGGTCGGCGTGTTGTACGGGAAACGGAAGCTGGCGGTTTCCAGTTGTTGATCAGAAATCTGTTTCGCCGCGACCTCTTTCAGCGTGTCGATCCAGCTGTAACCCACACCGTCGGAGAACTGCTCTTTCTGACGCCATGCGACGCTTGCCGGCAGGTAAGCTTCAAAACATTCACGCAGGACGTGTTTTTCCATTTTACCGTTACCGCACATTTTGTCCTGCGGGTTGATGCGCATCGCCACGTCGAGGAATTTCTTGTCGAGGAACGGGACACGCGCCTCAACACCCCAGGCTGACATCGCTTTGTTAGCGCGGGCACAGTCAAACATATGCAGCGCCTGCAGTTTACGCACGGTCTCTTCATGCAGCTCTTTCGCATCCGGCGCTTTATGGAAATAAAGATAACCGCCGAACACTTCATCAGAACCTTCGCCGGAGAGCACCATTTTGATGCCCATCGCTTTGATTTTACGCGACATCAGGTACATCGGCGTTGAGGCTCGGATCGTGGTCACATCGTAGGTTTCAATGTGATAGATAACATCGCGGATCGCGTCAAGCCCTTCCTGCACCGTGAAGTGGATTTCATGGTGAACAGTGCCGAGATGGTTCGCGACTTCCTGCGCGGCTTTCAGATCCGGCGAGCCCACCAGACCAACGGCGAAGGAGTGCAGTTGCGGCCACCAGGCTTCCGAACGCTCCTGATCTTCAACGCGGCGCGCGGCATATTTTTTGGTGATCGCGGAGATAACTGACGAATCCAGCCCGCCGGACAGCAGCACGCCGTACGGCACGTCAGACATCAGATGGCTTTTAACGGAATCTTCCAGTGCCTGACGCAGCTCTGCTTTGTCCGTCACGTTGTCTTTGACGGCGTCGTAGTCAAACCAGTCACGCTGGTAATAAGAGCGGATCTCGCCGTCTTTGCTCCACAGATAGCTTCCCGGAGGGAACTCTTTGATGGTGCGGCACACTGGTACCAGCGCTTTCATTTCAGAGGCGACGTAGAAGTTGCCGTGCTCGTCGTAACCCATATACAGCGGAATAATGCCGATATGATCGCGGCCAATCAGGTAAGCGTCTTTTTCGCTGTCATAAAGGACGAAAGCAAACATGCCCTGCAGATCGTCGAGAAACTCAGCCCCTTTTTCCTGATACAGGGCGAGGATCACTTCACAGTCAGAACCGGTCTGGAACGCGTAGCGATCGCCGTACTCTGCGCGCAGCGCCTGGTGGTTGTAGATCTCACCGTTAACCGCCAGCGCGTGCGTTTTCTTTTCGTTATACAGCGGCTGGGCACCGGCGTTGACGTCGACAATAGACAGACGTTCGTGGGCGAGAATCGCTTTATCGCAGGCATAAATACCGGACCAGTCCGGGCCGCGATGGCGCATCAGGCGGGAAAGCTCCAGCGCTTTTTTGCGCAGCTCTCCCGCGTCAGTTTTGATATCCAGTACACCAAAAATAGAACACATAAACGTCTCCGTTAACCTGTTGCGTAATGCTGTTGTGTCATTTGCTCTGAGAGAGACAATGCCGCAAAGCGCGAGGCTGGCGCAAGGGGTTTACGGGCGTATCAGAAAATAATGCAATGAGAGTTGTCGAATGATGAAAAAGACGCGGCAATACTATGCATCTGTTGATGAATTATCAGTAAATCGCATTATTTATTAGATGAATAATAATGGAAGGCCGGATGCGTTATGCAACATCCGGCTCTGGAATTAAAAAACGTCAATTTCCGCAACGGACGGGTAAATCCAGGAGGGGCGGAACGGCATGCTGTCGATGTCATCGACCGTTGAAACGCCGGAGAGCACCAGCACGGTTTCCAGACCGGCCTGGAAGCCCGCCAGGATATCGGTACGCAGGTTGTCGCCGACAATGACCGTTTGCTCGGAATGCGCCTGCATTTTATTGAGCGCGGCACGAATGATCCACGGGCTGGGCTTGCCGACGTAAAACGGTTTGCGACCGGAGATTTTCTCGATACCCGCGCAGAGCGCGCCGCAGGCCGGATAATAACCACGACCGTGGGTGTCCGGGTTGGTGGCGATAAAGCGCGCGCCGTTGGCGACGAAGAACGCGGCTTTATGCATCATGTCCCAGTTATAAGAGCGCGTTTCACCGACGATCACGAAATCCGGATTGACGTCTGTGATGGTGAATCCGGCTTTATACAATTCATGGATCAACGCGCCTTCGCCGACGACATACGCCTTTTTACCTTCCTGACGACGCAGAAAATCCGCGGTCGCCATAGCCGAGGTGTAAAACACGCTGTCCGGCACATCGACACCGGCGGTGGCGAAACGGTTTGCCAGATCCTGCCCGGTCTGGGAAGGGTAGTTGGTCAGCAGGACCAGCGGCAGGCCTTTCTCCAGGATGCGGGTAACAAACTCCGCAGCACCGGGAACGGCGACGTTATCGTGCATCAGCACACCGTCGATATCACAAATTACGTTCTTAATGGTCATGGACTACCCAGGCTCAACAGCTTAAAGAGAGGCGTACTATAAAACCGCTTTAGCTTTCCAGCAAACGCTGTAGCAGGATGCCGTTAAGCATAGCGCGTTTTACCAGCGCAAACGCGCCAATGGCGGAGCGGTGATCTAGCGTGGAACGCACGACCGGCAGATTCTTGCGAAACGCCTTCAGCACCTGCGTATTAATGCACCCTTCAATGGCGGGGAGCAGCACGCGCTCGGCTTCGATGATTTCCCCGGCAATCACCACTTTCTGCGGGTTAAACAGGTTAATGGCGATGGCAATGGTTTTGCCAAGCTGGCGGCCAACATGTTCGATGACTTCGCTCGCCAGCGGGTCGCCTTTATTAGCGGCTTTGCAGATGGCGCTGATCGAACAGTCATCCAGCGTCACACGGCTCTGATAGCCCTGTTCCAGCAGATGACGGACGCGTTGTTCGATGGCGGCGTTGGCGGCAACGGTTTCCAGACAGCCGAAATTGCCGCAGTGGCAGCGTTCGCCCAGCGGGTCGACCTGAATGTGGCCGATTTCACCGACGTTGCCGTTACGTCCGATAAAAATACGCCCGTTGGAGATGATCCCGGCGCCGGTACCGCGGTGAACACGCACCAGAATGGAGTCTTCGCAGTCCTGACTTGCACCGAAATAGTGCTCCGCCAGCGCTAAACTGCGGATGTCATGTCCAATAAAACAGGTGACGTTAAAGCGTTTTTCCATCGCATCGACCAGCGCCCAGTTCTCCACCGGGATGTGCGGCATATAGCGAATCACCCCGCTGTCGGGGTCGACCAGCCCGGGCAGGATCACGGAGATGGCAATCAGCTCGCGGATTTTCCGCTGACAGGAAGCGATAAACAGCGAAATGGTATTCAGCAACGCGTGTTCGAGCGTTTCCTGCGTGCGCTCCGGTAACGGGTAGTGCTCTTCCGCCAGCACTTTGCTGCTCAGATCATAGAGCGTCAGGGTCGTGTCATGACGCCCGAGGCGAATGCCGATAGCGTGGAAATTGCGGGTTTCGGTGACGATGGAGATCGCGCGGCGGCCCCCGGTGGAGGCTTGCTGATCGACTTCTTTAATCAGGCCGCGTTCAATTAACTGACGGGTAATTTTTGTCACGCTGGCGGGAGCAAGCTGGCTTTGTTCTGCGATCTGAATGCGCGAGATGGGGCCGTGCTGATCGATCAGACGGTATACCGCTGCGCTGTTCAGTTGTTTTACGAGGTCAACATTGCCAATTTGAGCTTGTCCGCCAGGTGTCATACATTTACTTACTCAGTGACGACCTCGTTACCATTAACGATGGTCTTGGTTACCTTATAGTCGCGAGTGAATGCGGTCAGGTTGGCGATCATCCCGGGCGCAATGCTGCCCAGTTGCTTGTCGACACCTATCGCACGCGCCGGGTAGAGCGTCGCCATACGCAGGACTTCATCCAGCGCGATGCCGCAGTGCTCAACCAGATTGCGAACCCCTTCAATCATGGTCAGAGAGGAGCCGCTCAGCGTGCCATTCTCATCTACACACAATCCATTCCGGTAGTATATTGTTTTCCCGGCAAAAATGAACTGGTCAATATTTGCGCCTGCCGGTGCGGTCGCATCTGTCACCAGACACAGCTTGTCGCCTTTCAGACGTTTTGCGTTACGCACGTTGGCGAAATCGACATGCAGACCGTCGGCGATAATGCCGCAGTAAACGTCCGGCTCATCAAAAATCGCGCCCGCCAGACCCGGCTCACGCCCGGTGATGTACGGCATCGCGTTATAAAGGTGCGTGGCGAAAGTAATCCCGGCGCGGAAGCCGATTTTCGCTTCTTTTAGCGTGGCGTTGGAATGACCGGCAGAGACCACAATCCCGGCGTTCACCAGCTTGCGGATCACCTCAGGCTCCACCATTTCCGGCGCGAGGGTGACTTTGGTAATGACGTCTGCGTTAGCGCAGAGGAAATCCACCAGTTCAGCGTCCGGTTTGCGCACGTAATCCGGGTTATGGGTGCCTTTCTTGACGATATTCAGCCACGGCCCTTCCAGATGCAGACCCAGCGCCTGGTTCGGGTATTTCGCCAGATACTCGCGCATCACGCGAATGCCCTGTTTCATCAGTTCGTCGCTGGAGGTAATCAGCGTCGGCAGATAGCTGGTGCAGCCCGATTTTTCATTGGCCTTCTGCATGATTTCCAGCGTCTTCACGCTGACGGCGTCCATGGTGTCGTTAAACTGCACACCGCCGCAGCCGTTCAACTGAACATCAATAAAACCCGGGGCGAGAATGGCGCCATTGACTGAGCGCTGCTCAATGTCAGACGGTAAATCCGCCAGCGGACAGAGACGTTCGATCAGGCCATTGGCGACAACAATCGCATGGTCATCCAGAATTTCGTGGCCGGTATAAATCCGACCATGGGTTAATGCATACATTACAACCCCCGGTAACAAAAATACGACCGTCTCCCCCGAAGGAGAGACGGTATTGAATCAAAGACCTTTAACGTTTTCTGCTTCTAACTCATTGAAGTATTTCAACGTTTTCACTTTCAGCTCCATGGTGGACGGTTCGTCGCAGACCATGACCGCTTTCGGGTGCAGTTGCAGACAGCTAATGGTCCACATGTGGTTGACGTTCCCTTCAACCGCTGCCTGCAGCGCCAGCGCTTTCTGAGAGCCCAGCACCAGAATCATCACTTCTTCGGCATCCAGCAGGGTACCCACGCCAACGGTCAGCGCATATTTCGGCACCAGGTTGACATCGCCATCGAAGAAACGGGAGTTTGCCACGCGAGTGTCATGGGTCAGGGTTTTAATGCGGGTGCGGGATGCCAGTGAAGAGGCCGGTTCGTTGAACGCGATATGACCATCGTTACCTACGCCGCCCATGAACAGATTGATTTTACCGTACGAACGGATCTTCTCTTCGTACTGACGGCATTCCGCGTCGATGTCCGGTGCGTTACCATTCAGCAGGTTGATGTTTTCTGCCGGGATATCAACATGATCGAAGAAGTTGCGGTGCATGAAGCTGTGATAGCTTTCCGGATGTTCCTTCGGCAGACCAACGTATTCGTCCATGTTGAAGGTGACAACGTGCTTAAAGCTAACCTGGCCTGCTTTATGCATCTCAACCAGCGCTTTGTACGCGGTGAGCGGCGTGCCGCCGGTCGGGAGGCCGAGTACAAACGGACGATCCGCAGTAGGTTTGAACGCATTGATACGATTGACGATATGACGTGCGGCCCATTTACCTACTTGCTCAGCGGTCGCCAGGGGGATCAGTCTCATTGTTCACCTCAATAAAGTTGATTTAAAGCATTGGCGGATTGGTACCGATACTCTGTTAAGGGTAACCTGGTTTGCCAGCGAAAGGGGACAATCCGTCTTGATTTTTTGAATGATAAAATAAGTTTTGGCTGTTAGCCAGCGAATGGGAGGGGGTATTACGATATTTGGTGATTATAATCACAAAAAACGGGTGTTTAATTTGCGAGACGAATTAATTTTCCACACACTCTGAACGTAGGTGATAAATCGCCACGCTTCAAGGTTTGTTACACAATAAAAAAACGGCTTTGAATGAGTCTGAACGGGGTCTCATAGGGGGAAGAAAGTGAGTATTCTAGGTTATTTACAAAAAGTAGGCCGCGCACTGATGGTGCCAGTGGCCACGCTGCCGGCCGCAGCCATCCTGATGGGTGTCGGCTATTGGATCGACCCGGTAGGTTGGGGTGGTGAGAACGCGCTGGCGGCGTTCTTCATCAAATCCGGCTCTGCCATTATCGACAACATGTCCGTACTGTTCGCCATCGGTGTTGCTTACGGTATGTCTAAAGATAAAGACGGTGCAGCAGCACTCACCGGCTTCGTCGGTTTCCTCGTTTTAACGACACTCTGCTCGCCAGCTGCCGTGTCGATGATCCAAAAAATTCCGGCGGACCAGGTTCCGGCGGCGTTTGGTAAAATCAGCAACCAGTTCGTGGGTATCCTGGTCGGTATCATCTCCGCTGAACTGTACAACCGCTTCTCAAGCGTAGAGCTGCCGAAAGCGCTCTCCTTCTTTAGCGGTCGTCGTCTGGTGCCGATCCTCACCTCCTTTGTGATGATCGTTGTCGCGTTCATCATGATGTACATCTGGCCGGTGATTTTCGATGGTCTGGTGAACTTTGGTGAGCACATCCAGAAACTGGGCTCTATCGGTGCGGGCGTTTACGCCTTCTTCAACCGTTTGCTGATCCCGGTCGGTCTGCACCACGCGCTGAACTCAGTATTCTGGTTCGACGTGGCGGGTATCAACGACATTCCTAACTTCCTCGGCGGCGCACAGTCCATCGAAGCAGGTAAAGCGGTTGTGGGTATCACCGGTCGTTATCAGGCAGGTTTCTTCCCGATCATGATGTTCGGTCTGCCTGGCGCGGCACTGGCTATCTACCATTGCGCACGTCCGGAAAACAAAGCGAAAGTGCTGGGTATCATGATGGCAGGCGCCTTCGCGGCCTTCTTCACCGGTATCACCGAACCGCTGGAATTCTCCTTCATGTTCGTTGCGCCTGTGCTGTACGTCATCCACGCTATCCTGACGGGTATCTCCGTGTTCATCGCGGCGAGCATGCACTGGATTGCGGGCTTTGGCTTCAGCGCCGGTCTGGTGGATATGGTGCTGTCTTCGCGTAACCCGCTGGCCACACAGTGGTACATGCTGATCCCGCAGGGCCTGGTGTTCTTCGTGATCTACTACCTGGTGTTCCGCTTCACCATCACCAAATTCAACCTGATGACTCCGGGTCGCGAACTGGCGGTTGCTGGCAGCGAAGCGGATGGTCAGGACGTGAATCTGAGCAGTGGTAAAGATCAGGACGTCGCAGGTCTGGCACGTCAGTACATCGCCGCTGTCGGTGGTTCTGACAACCTGACTGGTATCGATGCCTGTATCACCCGTCTGCGTCTGTCAGTGAAAGATTCAAGCCTGGTGAACGAAGCGCTGGCTAAACGCCTGGGCGCAACCGGTGTTATCCGTCTGAACAAAACCAGCGTACAGATTATCGTTGGCTTTGTGGCGGAAAAAATCGCTAACGCAATGCACACTACCGGCCCTGTCGCGGCGGCAGAAGCGGCTCCGGCTGCAGCGCCAGCACAGGCGGCGGCAAAACCGCAGGCAGTACCGAACGCGGTCACCATCGCGGCGCTGGTTTCCCCAGTGACCGGTGATGTCGTCGCGCTGGATCAGGTGCCTGACGAAGCCTTTGCCAGCAAAGCGGTGGGTGACGGTGTGGCGGTGAAACCGACGGAAAGCGTTGTGGTTTCTCCGGCGGCGGGCACGATCGTGAAAATCTTCAACACCAACCACGCGTTCTGCCTGGAAACCGACAAAGGCGCGGAAATCGTTGTCCACATGGGTATCGATACCGTCGCACTGAACGGTGAAGGCTTCAAACGTCTGGTGGAAGAGGGTGCGGAAGTGACAGCAGGCCAACCCATCCTTGAGATGGATCTGGACTTCCTGAACGCCAACGCGCGCTCAATGATTAGCCCGGTGGTTTGCAGCAACATCGACGACTTCGGCGGCCTGGTGGTTAAGGCGCAGGGTCACGTCGTTGCAGGCGAAACCGCGCTGTATGAGATTAAAGGCAAGTAATCGCTCCTGAGCAAGCAACTGCATGCCTCATGCGGCGGGGGATCTCCTCCGCCGCTTTTTTTTGCAGCAATCAGCCCCCAGATAGTTCTTCAGAGACGTATTTTCCGCAACTAATGGTTGTCTCTTCGACTGGCTTATAAGATCATATGCCGTTATACGTTGTTTACGCCTTGAGGAACCCACGATGAGTGAGGCTGAAGCCCGCCCGACAAACTTTATTCGTCAGATCATTGATGAGGATCTGGCCAGTGGTAAGCACACCACGATCCACACGCGTTTTCCGCCTGAACCGAACGGTTATCTGCACATCGGTCATGCGAAGTCTATCTGCCTGAACTTCGGCATCGCCCAGGATTACAACGGGCTGTGCAATCTGCGTTTCGATGACACGAACCCGGTAAAAGAAGACATCGAATACGTCGAGTCCATCCAGAATGACGTGCAATGGTTAGGTTTCCACTGGGCAGGCAAAGTCTGCTATTCGTCGGATTATTTCGATCAACTGCATCACTATGCGGTTGAACTGATCAACAAAGGTCTGGCCTATGTTGACGAACTCTCTGCGGACGAAATTCGTGAATACCGCGGCACACTGACGCAGCCAGGTAAAAACAGCCCGTACCGCGATCGCAGCGTGGAAGAGAACCTGGCGCTGTTCGAAAAAATGCGTGCTGGTGGATTTGAAGAGGGTAAAGCCTGTCTGCGTGCGAAGATCGACATGGCATCGCCGTTCATCGTGATGCGCGACCCGGTGTTGTATCGCATTAAGTTTGCCGATCATCACCAGACCGGCAGCAAGTGGTGCATCTATCCGATGTATGACTTCACCCACTGCATCAGCGATGCGCTGGAAGGTATTACTCACTCGCTGTGTACGCTGGAATTCCAGGACAACCGCCGCCTGTACGACTGGGTGCTGGACAACATCTCAATCCCGGTTCATCCGCGTCAGTACGAGTTTTCTCGTCTGAACCTGGAATACACCGTCATGTCCAAGCGTAAGCTGAACCTGCTGGTGACCGACAAGCACGTGGAAGGCTGGGATGACCCGCGTATGCCGACTATTTCTGGTCTGCGTCGTCGTGGCTACACCCCGGCGTCAATTCGCGAGTTCTGCAAACGCATCGGCGTGACCAAACAGGACAACACCATCGAGATCGCTTCGCTGGAATCCTGCATTCGTGAAGATCTCAACGAAAACGCGCCGCGTGCGATGGCGGTTATCGATCCGGTGAAACTGGTTATCGAAAACTACCCGCAGGGCGAAAGCGAAATGGTGACCATGGCTAACCATCCGAACAAACCGGAAATGGGCAGCCGTGAAGTGCCGTTCAGCGGTGAAATCTGGATCGACCGTGCTGACTTCCGCGAAGAAGCCAACAAGCAGTACAAGCGCCTGGTGCTCGGTAAAGAGGTGCGTCTGCGTAATGCGTACGTCATCAAGGCGGAGCGTGTTGAGAAAGATGCCGAAGGCAACATCACCACCATTTTCTGCACCTACGATGCGGATACGCTGAGCAAAGATCCGGCTGACGGCCGTAAAGTCAAAGGCGTGATCCACTGGGTCAGCGCGGCACATGCGCTGCCGATTGAAATTCGTCTGTACGATCGCCTGTTCAGCGTGCCGAACCCGGGCGCAGCCGATGATTTCCTCGCGACCATTAACCCGGAATCGCTGGTGATTAAACACGGTTTCGCGGAGCCGGGTCTGAAGGCCGCAGAAGTGGGTAAAGCGTTCCAGTTTGAACGTGAAGGCTATTTCTGCCTCGACAGTCGTTACGCTACCGCGGACAAACTGGTGTTTAACCGCACTGTCGGTCTGCGCGACACCTGGGCGAAAATCGGCGAGTAATTCGTCATTCCAGTAAAGACGCCGCTTAGCGCGGCGTTTTTTTTCGCTTATCAATCATGGCGTTACATTTAATTAACATTCGCGATGCGAATTAATACTATTTACGTATCTCATTTTTCAGATCTGATTTGCCAGGAAAATTTTAACTTTTCTTCTCTGCCGCACGCATTTTCCTGAATCCGTAGCGATTTCTGCCACATTCTGCGCGCAATGCGCTTTGTTACAAAGTGCAATCAATTATGTGCGCTTTGTCATAGTCTTGTCATTTCGTGCCATAAAGTGATTGATAATTCGCGTCGCGAAAAATAGTCTATTCATCAGTAGATACACGGGAATTTCCCCGACTACTTTTCACATTTTTATTTTTATCGCTGCTCGCCTTATGAGTGGCGTTTTTAAAAGTCAAAGAGGATATACACATGCGTACGTTCAGTGGCAAACGTAGTACGCTGGCGCTGGCTATTGCAGGCGTCACCGCATTGTCGGGCTGGGTTGCGGTTCCGCAGGCCAGTGCAGCAGGCTTCATCGATGATTCAACCTTAACCGGCGGTATCTATTACTGGCAGCGTGAGCGTGACCGTAAAGACGTGACCGACGGCGACAAATACAAAACCAACCTTTCTCACTCCACCTGGAACGCCAACCTCGACTTCCAGTCTGGCTATGCCGCCGATATGTTCGGTCTGGATATCGCCGCCTTCACCGCGATTGAAATGGCGGAATCCGCTGAAAGCGGACACCCGAACGAAATTGCATTCTCCTCTGTCAACAAAGGGTATGACGAAGACTACTCCGGTGATAAGAGCGGGATCAGCCTGTATAAAGCGGCAGCAAAATTCAAATATGGTCCGGTATGGGCGCGTGCGGGTTACATTCAGCCGACCGGGCAGACCCTGTTAGCGCCGCACTGGAGCTTCATGCCGGGTACTTACCAGGGCGCGGAAGCCGGGGCAAACTTTGATTACGGTGACGCGGGCGCGTTGAGCTTCTCCTACATGTGGACCAACGAGTACAAAGCGCCGTGGCACATTGAAACCGACAAGTTCTACCAGAACGACAAGAAAACCAAAGTCGATTACCTGCATTCTCTCGGCGCCAAATACGATTTCAAAAACGATCTGGTGCTGGAAGCAGCGTTTGGTCAGTCTGAAGGGTTTGTCGATCAGTACTTCGCAAAAGCCAGTTACAAATTTGATGTCGCCGGTTCTCCGCTCTCCACCAGCTATCAGTTCTATGGCGCTCGCGACAAAGCGGACAATAGCACCATCAACGATATCTACGACGGCACCGCATGGTTACAGGCGCTGACCTTCGGCTACAAAGTGGCGGATGTGGTTGACCTGCGACTGGAAGGGACCTGGGTACGCGCGGAAGGCCAGCAGGGTTACTTCCTGCAGCGTATGACACCGACCTACGCCTCCTCTAACGGTCGTCTGGATATCTGGTGGGATAACCGCTCAGACTTCAACGCCAACGGCGAAAAAGCGGTCTTCTTCGGCGCGATGTATGACCTGAAAAACTGGGATCTGCCTGGCTGGGCGGTCGGTGCTTCTTACGTCTACGCGTGGGATGCGAAACCGTCTGACTGGTTTATCAACGGTGCGGGCCAGCGTGAAGACATGGCTTCCAACAAAATCAAAGAATCTGCCTACAGCCT
This sequence comes from Trabulsiella odontotermitis, assembly GCF_001297775.1. Classification (GTDB taxonomy): domain Bacteria; phylum Pseudomonadota; class Gammaproteobacteria; order Enterobacterales; family Enterobacteriaceae; genus Trabulsiella; species Trabulsiella odontotermitis. Next base: position 118,182 of record NZ_LIFX01000008.1, read on the forward strand.
GGATGCGATGTACACCGTGCAGGAAGGCCGTGCCAAAGGCACGATGCTCAAACTTCACTTCACGCAGTACGACAACCACTCCGATATCCCGAGCTGGGGCGGTGGTTACGGCAACATCTTCCAGGATGAGCGCGACGTGAAATTCATCGTCATCGCACCGTTCACCATTTTCTGATGCCAGCAGGGGCGGGGCAACCCGCTCCTGACATAAGGACGACATAATGAAGAAACTCATTCTTATCGCTATCATGGCATCGGGTCTGGTGGCTTGTGCGCAGCCGACGACGACAGCGCCGAAAGAAGACAGCCACCTGAGAGAAGCCTACAGCGCCTGCATTAATACGGCGGAAGGTAACCCGGACAAAATCGAAGCCTGTCAGAGCGTGCTGAACGTGCTGAAAAAAGAGAAGGCCCACGAGCAGTTCGCCACTCAGGAAACCGTGCGTACGCTGGATTACCAGCAGTGCATTCAGGCAACACGTACCGGCAACGACCAGGCGGTCAAAGCGAATTGCGATCGCATCTGGCAGGAAATCCGCAGCAACAACAAACAATAACGGTTTTGACCGTCAGATAAGGCCCGCGCTGCGGGTCTTTTTTTTGGCTGAAAAACGGTAATAAAAAAGCCAGCCCGGAGGCTGGCTCTTGTGGTAGCTGAAGATTATTTTTCCACGGCGTCGTGCGCGTGTTCATCTTCGCGGCAGTCGCCTTCAGCGCAGTGACCATACAGGTACAGGCTGTGGTTGGTCAGGCGGATGCCGTGGCGTGAAGCAATTTCACGCTGACGCGCTTCGATAGAGTCATCGCTGAACTCGATCACTTTGCCGCAATCCAGGCAGATCAGATGATCGTGGTGGTGCTGCTGCGTCAGTTCAAAAACCGATTTGCCGCCTTCAAAATTGTGGCGGGTTACGATACCGGCGTCATCAAACTGGTTGAGCACGCGATAGACCGTTGCCAGCCCAATCTCTTCACCCATGTCAATCAGACGCTTATATAGATCTTCCGCACTGACATGGTGATTATCCGGTTCCTGGAGGACTTCCAGAATCTTTAACCGTGGAAGCGTGACTTTCAGGCCGGCCTTCTTTAATGCGGTATTGTTGTCAGTCATGCGGAATCTGTCCTGTTGCTAAACGATTCACTTCCTTAAGCGGAAGTCTCACAGAGAATGCGCCCGGTAGAATGCGTCTCAATTATAGAACTGCCATGTATAAATGAAAACTGCAAGCGCCTGGCATACTATGCTTTCAAAAACGAGGCACTACCAGCAAAGCTAATGAACGAACCTCGTTAAATCAGCTGTCATTGTACAGGCATGCGCTTAAAAGTTAAAAATTTGTAGCGATAAATTTGATTGCTTTTATCTATTAATACGGTGCGATTTATTCACCGCACCGCTCATGCCTTACGCGTTCTTAATGGCTTCCAGATTAAGCTCTTCAGCAACCTGTTTGACCCACTTCTCAACGCGTTCGGCAGTCAGTTCCGGCTGACGATCTTCGTCAATGGCCAGACCAACAAAGTGGTCGTCATCTGCCAGCCCTTTCGAGGCTTCGAAATGATAACCGGCTGTCGGCCAGTGACCGACAATGATCGCGCCGCGTGGTTCGATGATGTCACGGATGGTACCCAACGCGTCGCAGAAATATTCAGCATAGTCTTCCTGGTCGCCACAGCCAAACAGGGCCACCAGTTTGCCGGTAAAGTCTATCTCTTCCAGCGACGGGAAAAAGTCGTCCCAGTCGCACTGTGCTTCACCGTAATACCAGGTCGGAATGCCCAGCAGCAGCAAATCGAACGCTTCGATATCTTCTTTGCTGCTTTTTGCAATGTCATGCACGTCGGCAACGTCTTTACCAAGCTGTTTTTGAATCATTTTCGCGATATTTTCGGTATTACCGGTGTCGCTGCCGAAAAAGATGCCTACGATTGCCATGAGTAAAATAACCTCTTGAAACTAAATGATATGGTAGTGGCATATTGCCCACAGATAAGGGCAATCATAGCAGAACAGAGAAGTGCACGGAAACAGCAATCATGCCGGACTGCACTCTCTGCTACATGAAAATGTGTTTTTTGCTCGTTTTCAGCGGTTTTCCTGGCGATGCAGGCTGGCAAGCTGGCTTAACAGGATCTCTTCAATGAGTTCGCTGCGGCTCATATTGCGGGCGTCGGCCAGTTCATTTAACGCGTCCACGGCATCGCTGTTGAGCTTGAGCTCAACACGCTTCAGGCCGCGAACTTTATCGCGTTTGAGCTGATTGCGCTTATTGATGCGTAACTGTTCGTCACGCGAGAGCGGATTGGTTTTCGGTCTTCCCGGGCGACGCTCATTTGCGAACAAATCTAATGTCGTACGGTCCGTTTGTTCTTTTGCCATGATTCAGAGTGACTTCGGGGAAACAAACAACCAGGCCATTGCCCGGATGGATAGCGCGCCATCATACATCAGCGAAACCCCCACGCCAACGACCGCAGCCATTCTGGCGCGCGGTCGCTGAGTTTTTAAGCATTCAGGCGTCGGCAAGGTAGCGGCGAATGGCACGCAGCACCGCGTCAGGTTTTTCCGCATGTACCCAATGGCCCGCACCGGCAATCACATGCGCCCGCGCCTGCGGGAACTGAGAGAGTAATGCCTCGCGGTAGGCTTCGGTAACGTAAGGCGAGTTGCCGCCGGGAATGAACAGGGCCGGGTGATCCCACGCCGGAATGGTTTCCCAGCCGACGATATGCGGATACTGCTGCCACAGCACCGGCACGTTGAACCGCCACTCGCCATCGACAAAGGATTTCAGCAGAAACTGAATCACGCCTTCTTCTTTTAACTGCTCGCGCATCACGCTGGCTGCCTGCTGGCGCGTTGTGGCGCCTGCATCGGTAACCGCATTAATGGCGGCGAAGATCTCATCATGGCGACGCACCTGATAATCCACTGGCGCAATGTCAATGGCGACCAGCTTTTCCACGCGCGACGGGGCCAGCGCAGTCAACGCCATCGCGGCTTTGCCGCCCATCGAATGGCCGACAACAATCGCCTTTTCCAGATGGTACTCGTCCAGCGTGTCGAGCAGATCCTGTGCCATTGCCGGGTAATCCATGACCTCTGACCGTGGCGACAGGCCGTGGTTGCGCATATCAACCTGATAAACATCATGGTCGCTCACCAGGTCGCGCGCCAGCACGCCAAGGTTGTCGAGGCTGCCAAACAGGCCATGTACCAGGAGGAGGGGAGAATTCTTGTGCGGGTTCTGTGCAGTTTGCGCTCGGGTATTCAAAATCATAGTAAAGTTCTTTATTTCGCTCTGTCGGGTTAGGGTATCATGGTGAACATTCTGCCGCCCGGCGGCAAGATCAGTAACTAATCTGGATTTTTGCCGCCATCCTGGTTTGACGCTATCCGCGGTTGGGTTTTGTACTTATAATCCCAACGACTTGTATTCAGAAAAGATATATCACTGGATTAAGATGAAAACGATCGAAGTTGATGACGAACTCTATCGCTATATTGCCAGCCACACGCAGCACATTGGCGAGACCGCATCCGACATTTTACGGCGTATGCTCAAGTTTTCCGCCGTAACGCAAACTGCTGCTCCTGCCACCCACACGGTTTCAGCACCCGCAACCGCTCCGGCGCCGGTCACCGACGCTAAGCCTGCCAGCCTGACGAAAGACAAGGTCCGCGCCATGCGCGAGCTGCTGCTTTCTGATGAATACGCAGAACAAAAGAAAGCGGTAAACCGCTTTATGCTGGTGCTCTCCACGCTCTGGTCGCTGGACAACAACGCGTTTACCGATGCAACGGAATCGCTCCACGGTCGTACCCGGGTGTATTTCGCCGCGGACGAGCAAACGCTGCTGAAAAATGGCAATCAAACAAAACCCAAACAGGTTCCTGATACGCCATACTGGGTGATAACCAACACCAATACGGGCCGTAAATGCAGCATGATAGAACACATCATGCAATCAATGCAGTTCCCCGCGGAATTGATTGAAAAGGTTTGCGGCACAATTTAACCCTTGCATAAGAAGGACCAGGCAATGGCAAACCATCCGCGTGCAGGTCAGCCTGCACAACAGAGTGATTTGATTAACGTCGCTCAGCTGACATCTCAGTACTATGTGCTGAAACCGGATGTTAACAATGTTGAACATGCGGTGAAATTCGGTACGTCCGGCCACCGTGGCAGCGCCGGGCGTCACAGCTTTAACGAACAGCATATTCTGGCGATTGCTCAGGCTATCGCTGAAGATCGCGCTAAAAATGGTATCACCGGACCGTGCTTTGTGGGTAAGGACACACACGCGCTGTCGGAACCGGCGTTCATTTCGGTGCTTGAAGTGCTGGCCGCGAACGGCGTTGATATCATCGTGCAGGAAGAGAACGGCTTTACGCCGACGCCTGCCGTCTCTAACGCCATTCTGGTTCACAACAAAAAAGGTGGCGCGCAGGCGGACGGTATCGTGATTACGCCGTCACATAACCCACCGGAAGACGGTGGCATCAAGTACAACCCGCCAAACGGCGGCCCGGCGGACACGAACGTCACGAAAGTGGTTGAAGACCGCGCAAACCAGTTGCTGGCGAACGGTCTGAAAGACGTGAAACGCGTTACGCTGGATGAAGCCTGGAAAAGCGGTCGCGTGAAGGCGCTGGATCTGGTGCAGCCGTTTGTTGAAGGTCTCGCGGATATCGTCGACATGGCGGCTATCCAGAAAGCGGGCCTGAAGCTGGGCGTTGATCCGCTCGGCGGCTCCGGGATCGAATACTGGAAACGCATTGCTGAATACTACAAGCTTGATCTGACCATCGTTAACGATCAGGTCGATCAGACCTTCCGCTTTATGCACCTCGACAAAGACGGCGCTATCCGTATGGACTGCTCCTCCGAGTGCGCGATGGCGGGTCTGCTGGCACTGCGCGACAAGTTCGACCTGGCGTTTGCTAATGACCCGGATTATGACCGTCACGGCATCGTCACCCCGGCAGGGCTGATGAACCCGAACCATTACCTGGCGGTGGCGATTAACTACCTGTTCCGGCATCGCCCGCAGTGGGGCAAAGAGGTGGCTGTCGGTAAGACGCTGGTCTCTTCTGCAATGATTGACCGCGTGGTCAACGACCTGGGCCGCAAACTGGTGGAAGTGCCGGTCGGTTTCAAATGGTTCGTTGACGGCCTGTTCGATGGCAGCTTCGGCTTCGGTGGCGAAGAGAGTGCAGGGGCCTCTTTCCTGCGTTTCGACGGCACGCCATGGTCGACGGATAAAGACGGCATCATCATGTGTCTGCTGGCGGCTGAAATCACCGCGGTAACCGGTAAGAACCCGCAGCAGCATTACGATGAACTGGCCCAGCGTTTTGGTGCGCCGAGCTACAACCGTCTGCAGGCGGCGGCAACGTCCGCGCAGAAAGCCGCGCTGTCTAAACTGTCGCCGGAAATGGTGAGCGCCAGCACGCTGGCCGGTGACCCGATCACCGCACGTCTGACGGCGGCACCGGGCAACGGGGCGTCCATCGGCGGTCTGAAAGTGATGACTGACAACGGCTGGTTTGCCGCGCGTCCGTCAGGCACGGAAGATGCGTACAAAATCTATTGCGAAAGTTTCCTCGGCGAAGAACATCGCCGCAAAATTGAGAAAGAAGCGGTAGAAATTGTCAGCGAAGTGCTGAAAAACGCGTAAAAAAGAACAGGCTCCGCAAGGAGCCTGTTTTGTTTTATGTGATGACGGCAGCGGCATTGCCGCTACCGGGGGAACAGATTAACTGTGTTTGTTTTTCAGTTCGAAGCGCGGGGACACCAGGCCGTACAGGGTCCAGCCGAGGAAGGTCGCCAGCGCGCCCCACAGCATGGCTTCTTCGCCGGAAGAGTAAAGTGCGTAGAAGCTGTACAGGGCACCGATAAATGCCACCACGTTTGCGGTACGGGCTTTACCTGCATCCACATTCGCCACTTTCTGGATAATGACCAGTGCGGCCATCGACAGAATGTAAGGAATGATGTTAGTCACCACCGCCAGGTTAACCAGCACGTTGAACTGGCTGTTCAACGACGGGCTAATGGTCATCAGTGACAACACAGACTGCAGGATAACGATAGCCAGCATCCCCTTCAGCGGTGCATTCGCTTTAGAAACATGGGAGAAGATTCTCGGGAAGTAGCCTTCATCCGCAGAAGATTTAAATACCTGCGCGATGGTGAACTGCCAGCCGAGCAGTGAGCCGCAGCAGGACATTACCATCAGACCCATGATCACTTTACCGACTTCCGGGGTGAACATCTGCGCGAACGCCAGACCGAACGGTGCGGTAGAGTTCGCCAGATCCATGTTCGGCACGATACCGGCAATTACGTTGGTGGAGACGATGTAAATCACCGCCGCACCCAGCGTACCGCCCAGTACAGCGATCGGCACGTTACGTTCCGGGTTTTCCACCACGTCCATGTTGGCACAGGCGGATTCCAGACCGAGGAAAGCCCACAGCGTCATGGCGATGGACGAGCCCACAGCACTGAAGAACGGCACGTTATGCGGGTTCCAGGAGTTGGCGTACAGGGTCGGGCTGAACCAGAACCAGCCGATAACGCACAGACCCACAACCGGGATAATAACCCCCCACACGGTCACGCTACTGATCTGACCGGTGATGCGCGCACCGCCGAAGTTAGCGACAGTACACAGCCACAGCACCCCGATAGTGGCCAGTGCAATCTGCACCGGCGACAGGGTGGCACCGAACAATTCGGTGCCGTAGCCTACAGCGGAGATGGCGATAGCCACGTTGGCGATCAACAGAGATACGCCATAGGTGTAGTTCGCCATAAAGTTACCGGATTTGCCGAAAGCATACTCGGCATAACCGCCCATCCCGCCGGATTTGCGGCTGAACATCCCGCATTTTGCGAAAGCATACGCCAGCGCCGTCGATCCTACCGCAGTCACCAGCCAGGAGATGATGGAGATGGTCCCCACTTCTGCCAGCTTGGTGGGTAACATGATGATGCCGGAGCCCATCATGTTCACTATCGTCAGGATCGTGAGCTGTATAACGCCCATCTTATTGGATTTACCACTCATAATTTTTCCCCTTTGGTGTCGCGAGGTGCGATGACGTAGCACCACACCGCTTTGCGACCTTCATGTTCCTGGATATAGACCCCTTGCAGTTCTGGCGCGAAGCCAGGCAGCAGGTTGATACCTTCTTCCAGAGCTGTGAAATACTGCAGAACGGCACCACCCCAGACTTCGCCCGGGACGACACACAGCACGCCCGGCGGGTAAGGAAGTGCGCCTTCAGCGGCAATGCGTCCTTCGGCTTGCGGCAGCGGCACAAGGTCAACTTCGCCACGAAGGTAGGCGTAGTTGGCTTCCTGTGGATTCATGCTGACGCGCGGGAAGTGTGATTTACGGAACATCTCTTTTTGCAACTGCTTAACGTTGTGACGAGCGTACAGATTGTGCATCTCCTGACACAGCTGGCGCAGGGTATAACCGGCATAACGCTCTTTGTGTTGATTATAGATAGACGGCAGAACATCCTTCAGCGGCGCATCGGATTCCAGCAGTTTCTCGAAACGAACCAGATGCGCGACCAGTTGCTGCAACTTGGCCATATCTTCAGCCGGGGTCAGCAGGAACAGGATGGAGTTGAGGTCGCATTTTTCCGGAACCACGCCATTTTCACGCAGGAAGTTGGCAAGGATGGTCGCCGGAACGCCAAACGACTCATATTCGCCACTGGCGGTATTGATGCCAGGGGTAGTGAGCAGCAGTTTGCATGGATCAACGAAGTACTGATTCGCGGCATAACCTTCAAAGGCATGCCAGCGTTCGCCAGGACCAAACTGGAAGAAACGCAGGTCGCTGGAAATGGTCGCGGCATCGTAAGACTGCCATGGTTTGCCGTCGACCATCGCCGGTACGAACGGGCGAATGTGTTTACAGCTGTCGAGGATCATCTTACGGGCATTGACGCCGTTAACCACGCAGTCCATCCACATGTTGCGGCCGCTTTCGCCTTCATGCATTTTGGCGTTGATATCCAGGGCGGCAAACAGTGGGTAGAACGGGCTGGTGGACGCGTGCATCATAAAGGCGTTGTTAAGGCGTTTATGCGGAACGTAACGGGACTGGCCTTTGATATGGCTGTCTTTTTTATGGATCTGCGAGGTCTGCGAGAAGCCAGCCTGCTGTTTGTGAACGGACTGCGTTACCAGGATACCCGGATCGTTTTCGTTCAGATCCAGCAGCAGCGGGGAACAATCCGCCATCATCGGGATGAACTGCTCGTAGCCCACCCACGCGGAGTCAAACAGGATGTAGTCGCAGAGGTGACCAATTTTATCCACCACCTGACGGGCGTTATAAATGGTGCCGTCATAGGTACCTAACTGGATCACCGCGAGGCGGAACGGACGGGCATCGTGTGCACGTTTCGGCGCCACTTCGTTGACCAGATTACGCAGATACTCTTCTTCAAAGCAGTGCGCATCGATACCACCAATGAAGCCGTACGGGTTACGTGCAGTTTCCAGGTAAATCGGTGTCGCACCAGCCTGCAGCAACGCACCGTGGTGGTTGGATTTGTGGTTGTTACGGTCGAACAGCACCAGGTCGCCCGGGGTCAGCAGCGCATTCAGTACCACTTTGTTTGAGGAGGAGGTGCCGTTCAGTACGAAGTAGGTTTTATCGGCGTTAAATACTTTTGCCGCGTGCTGCTGTGCGATGCACGGCGCACCTTCGTGAATTAGCAGGTCGCCCATTGCCACGTCAGCGTTGCACAGGTCAGAGCGGAACAGAGTTTCGCCGAAGAATTCAACGAACTGGTTACCGGCCGGGTGACGACGGAAGAATTCGCCGCCCTGGTGCCCCGGGCAGTCAAAGGCGCTGTTGCCTTGCTTCACGTAATCGACCAGCGCACGGAAGAACGGCGGGCGCAGCTGAGTTTCATATTTCACTGCCGCCGCTTCCAGCTGGCGACCATAAAACTCGTTGCGGGTCTCGTCGTGTTCGAACACGCCCTGGACACGTGACAGATATTCTGACGGGACCACTTCATCTCTATTAATAGAAATAAATACCGGGATGTTATAGCCAGTGGAATTTAATTTATCGAGCATGCCACATTCGACATCTTCGATAGTCAGTACCACGGCGGCTACGTCGATAAAATCGGTTTCAGAAGTATTTACAATGCTGCGCTGAGTTGAAAAACAGTCAGGGCAAGTACGGCTAACCGCGATTTTTAATTCAGTCATTTTTAATCTCTTTAATTTCAGGTAATAACAGGTCCTCAATTTCCCTAATGAGAAACTGATTATTCCGGAAAAAAGCAATACCACTCCGCTGATGAATAAATCAGTAGGTTGCTTTTTTTTAGATGCAATAAATCCCGCCAGCCCGGTTGCTGGAAATAAAGGATCTATTCGGATGAGCGCAGTGAGCTACAGGCGTGTGCCTGCATTAACGAGGATTCAGGATGACCTGTATGCTGAAGCGCCCGTCGTAGTCGGATGACTACCGGGCATTAAAGAAGTGAAAATCAAAGCTGTTACGGTGGGCAAACATCATAATATGTGTTGTCCGCCTTATGTGGGGCATCATTCGGTTATTGTTTTCCATGATATGTACCTTTCACTGATTAACTGAAGGTATAGCCATTTTATCCAGGAACGCGGCTTAATCTGTGAACGAGATCAATAAATATCGATCATTGCAGAAATAATTAGTCACTACTTATGCATATCGCAGGTCAATCTGCTGTATTGTGACTTTTTTGTAAATAGATTGTTCTTTTATCTATTTAATATGATAACTCACTGCGACAAAAATTAATTTGAGCGGTGAGTGAATTTAGAATGAAATAAAAAAGAAGGTGATCGATGATTAAAATGAATAGTTATTCAAAATATAAAACGATAGCCGATGCCGGTTTCTGTCAATAAATGCTGTGGCCGTGCGGGATCAGCTTCCAGTTTCTGTCTCAGGTGACCCATATAAATACGCAAATAATGGCTATGTTCAATCGCATTGGGTCCCCAGACCTGATTTAACAGTTGGCGTTGGGTCAACACTTTTCCCGGATTATTGAGTAAAACCGCAAGCAAACGAAACTCAATGGGGGTGAGGTGAATTTCTTCGCCGCCACGGACAATATGCCGCGAGACGAGATCGACCTCGACATCAGCGAAATGAATCAACGGCTCGCTCTGTTGCCCTCCGGCATGACGACGCAGCGCCACGCGCAGACGCGCCTGCAATTCTCCGACGCCAAACGGTTTGCTGAGATAATCATCCGCTCCGGCATCCAGCGCGGCGATTTTGTCCGTCTCTTCCACCCTGGCCGACAGGACAATCACCGGGATCTGACTCCACTGGCGCAGGTCGCGGATAAAGTCGATGCCGTCGCCATCCGGCAGGCCAAGATCAAGGATCACCAGATCGGGCTTGCGGGTTGCCGCTTCAATCAGACCCCGTTGTAAAGTGTCGGCCTCAAACACGCGCATCTCTTCGGCTTCCAGCGCGGTGCGCAGAAAGCGTCGGATAGCCTGTTCATCTTCAACAATGAGTACGTTAATCACAGTTCTTCCTGAAAATCGTCCAGTTCGGGAGGAGACTCCAGCGGCAGTGTAACACGGAAACAGGCGCCGCCTTCAGGACGGTTCCATGCCGAAATGGTGCCGCCATGCACATCGACAATCGCCTGGCAGATAGCCAGCCCAAGCCCGACGCCGGGGATCGCCGACTCCTTCGTGCCGCGGGCAAACTTGTCAAAAATCGCCTGTTCCTGCCCCTCGGGAATGCCGGGACCGTCGTCCCACACATCAAGCAGCAGCTTATTGCCTTCGGTTTTTGCCGTAATCCCCATCTGCGCATGGTGCCCGGCATATTTCACCGCGTTTTCCAGTAAGTTTATCAGCACGCGTTCAAACAGCGGCCCGTCGACGTGAACCAGCATCAGCGGATCAGGCAGGGAAAGGTTGATATGACGCCCACCAAGACCCGGCTCCAGCGTTTTTAATGCGCTGCCTACAACTTCTTCCAGCGTCAGCCACTCTTTGCGCAGATTAAACCCGCCGGACTGGATGCGCGCCATGTCGAGCAGATTGTTCACCAGTCGGGTGGTATTCAGCACATGCTGGCGAATTTCATTGGCCTGCGGCGCATGTTTTGAGCCTTCGCTGGCGAGATCCAGCGTCAGGATCTCCGCCTGACCAAACAGCACCGTCAGCGGGGTGCGTAAATCGTGCGACAGCGCCGCCAGCAACGAGTTACGAATGCTTTCACGCTCGCTGGCAAGGCGGGCCTGCTCTTCGCTGGCAGTCAGCGACAGCCGCTCCAGCGCGTTCGCCACCAGCAGGGTAAAGGTTTCCAGCAGACGTTGCTGTTCCGGGATCATCAACTGGCGCAGATTGCTCGGCTCGACCACCACCAGCCCGTGGGTTTTGTTGGCGCTGATGAGCGGTAAAATCTGATACGGCACGCCGGGCAGCGTATCCGTCCCGGCTCCGGCGGGCAGCCCTTTGTCAAAGCTCCAGCGTGCGATGGCGCTGTCCCACGGCGTCATGCCCTGTTGCTGTGTCAGCGGCACAATTTTCCCGTTCGCATCCGGCAACAGTACCTGGCTGCGGGCATCAAAGGTGGACTGAATAAACTGCTCGCTGGTGATGGCGATGTCCGTCACGCTCCGACCGACGGCAAGCGCCTTTGACATCTCATACAGATGACGGGTGCGCTGTTCACGATAGCGGGCAACACGCGCCTGATAGCGAACGCCTGCCGTCAGGTTACCGATCACCAGCCCGACGGTCAGCATCACGCCGAAAGTCAGCAGGTACTGTACATCCGAGACCGCCAGCGTGCCGCGGGGCGCCACAAAGAAGAGGTCAAAACTCATGACGTTGATGACGGTCGCCAGCACCGACGGCCAGCGGCCGAAAAACAGGGCGACCAGCACCACGCCCATCAGGTAGATCATCACCAGGTTTGTGGCGTCAAATGTCGTCAGCCACTGCGACGCCACCAGTGTGATGATGGCGCAGAGGGCCACCGCTACCGCGCAACCGCGCAGTTGTACCCGCCATTTCTCCCGCCAGGGGCGGGTATCGCTGGCGCGCGACGGCACATTCGCGGGCTTCTCGTCCAGCGCCACTACCATCAGATCCAGATCCGGCGCATGCGCGGCAAGCCGGTCGGCAAAGCCGCTGCGGTTAAACCAGCGGCGTTTGCTGTAGCGGCCAATAACGATTTTGCCAAGATTATGTTCGCGGGCGTAGCGCAGTACAGCGCGATCTTCAGAAGGATCAGAAAGCGTGGCGGTTTCCGCCCCCAGTTCTTGCGCCAGCGTCAGCGCGCTGAGGATCGCCCGCCGCTGCTCTTCCGGCAGGCGGTGCAGGGCAGGGGTTTCCACATACACCGCATGCCAGACGCTGCCGAGTTTCGCCGCCAGCCGCGCCGCAGTACGCACCAGTTTTTCGCTGCCGGTGTTATGACCGATGCACAGCAGGATGGCGTCGCGGGTATGCCAGACTTTTTCCTGCCCCTGCCTGTCTCGCCAGGCGCGCATTTGATCATCGACGCGATCGGCGGTACGACGCAGCGCCAGCTCGCGCAGGGCAATCAGGTTGCCTTTGCGAAAGAAATTTTCAATCGCCCGTTCAGCCTGACCGCCGATATACACTTTGCCCTCATTCAGGCGCTGACGCAGATCGTCCGGCGGTAAGTCGACCAGCACCACCTCGTCGGCGGCATCAAAGAACGGGTCGGGCACGGTCTCGCGCACCTGAATACCGGTCACGCCGCTGACCACGTCGTTGAGGCTTTCCAGATGCTGAACATTAACGGTGGTGAAGACGTCGATACCGGCTTCCAGCAGTTCTTCCACATCCTGCCAGCGTTTCGGATGACGGGAACCCGGCGCATTACTGTGGGCCAGTTCGTCCATCAGAATTAACGCCGGACGCCGCGCAAGGGCGGCGTCGAGATCGAATTCAAGGACATAGCGCCCGCGGTAAGCGATGCGCTTTAACGGCTGCGTCGCCAGCCCCGTCAGCATGGCCGCGGTTTCCTTGCGACCATGGGTTTCGACGACACCAGTTAAAATGTCCAGCCCCTGCGCCCGTAACCGTTGTGCCTCCGCCAGCATGGCGTAGGTTTTCCCCACCCCGGCGCAGGCGCCAAAGAAGATCTTCAGCTTACCGCGATGGGGGGAGGCGGTCTGCTCCAGTAAACGGTCGGGATCCGGGCGCAGTGGCTCTTCGGTCATTTCACTCTTCCTTCAGGGCATCCAGTGCCATATTCAGCTCATTAATATTTACCACAGATTGCCCGAGAACGCCGACCAGCGGTTCTTCGGTCATGCTCTTCACCAGTTTCGTGAGTTGCTCTGCGGAAAGGTGGCGCGCGTGAGCAACACGCGGTACCTGCCACAGCACCGCGTCAGGTGTGAGCTGGCTGTCCAGCCCGCTGGCGGAGGCGGTGACCAGTTCTACCGGGACCTGATCCGCAGCGTCCGGGTTGGCGAGACGCAGCGCTTTCACGCGATCGGCGATGGCGCTGTCCTGCGCCGGATTGCTGACCGCCAGATTGCTGCCGCCGGAAGCCATCGGGTTATCGGGAGCCTCCGCCGTGGCAGACGGACGCCCGTGGAAATAGCCCGGTGAGGTGAAGTTCTGACCAATCAGCCGCGAGCCGCGAAGAACATCCCCCTGACGGATCAGTGAACCAGTGGCCTGATCCTGAAACCACCACTGACCCAGCGCGGTGGTCAGCAGCGGGTAGAGCCCGCCGGTGATAAGCGTCAGGAAAATCAGTAAAACAAAAGCCGGTCGTATTAATGACATGGTAATTTCCTCACACCAGACCCAGCAGGGTTAACAGAAGATCGATAATTTTGATGCCGATAAACGGCACCAGCAGACCGCCGAGACCGTAAATCCACAGGTTACGGCGCAGCATTGCCGACGCGGTCAGCGGTTTGTAACTCACCCCTTTCAGCGCCAGCGGGATCAGGAACACGATGATCAACGCGTTAAAGATCACAGCGCTTAAAATCGCTGACGCCGGGGAGTGCAGATGCATCACGTTCAGTACGCCCAGTTGCGGGTAAGTCACCGCGAACGCTGCCGGAATAATGGCGAAGTATTTCGCCACGTCGTTGGCAATACTGAAGGTGGTTAACGAGCCGCGCGTCATCAGCATCTGTTTGCCGATGTGCACCACTTCAATCAGCTTGGTCGGGTTGGAATCGAGATCCACCATGTTGCCCGCTTCTTTGGCCGCCTGGGTCCCGGAGTTCATCGCCACCGCCACATCGGCCTGCGCCAGCGCGGGCGCATCGTTGGTGCCGTCACCGGTCATCGCTACCAGTCGTCCTTCCGCCTGATACTGGCGAATCAGCGCCAGTTTGGCTTCCGGTGTGGCTTCGGCCAGAAAATCATCGACCCCGGCTTCAGCGGCGATAGCCGCAGCGGTCAGCCGGTTGTCGCCGGTGATCATCACCGTTTTGATACCCATTTTGCGCAACTGGGCAAAACGCTCCTTAATGCCGCCTTTGACGATGTCTTTCAGCGCGATCACGCCAAGCACATTCGCCCCTTCCACGACCACCAGCGGCGTCGCCCCCTGACGCGCCACGCTTTCCACCAGTTGATCAACATCTGCCGGGAAGTGGCCGTTATTGGCTTCAACGTGGCGGCGAATCGCATCGACAGAGCCTTTACGGATCATGCGGTTGTCGATGTTAATGCCGCTCATCCGCGTCTGGGCGGTGAAGGGTACGAACGTAGCGTGCAGTTGTTGCACGTCGCGCTCACGCAGGTTAAAGCGCTGTTTGGCGAGCACCACGATGCTACGGCCTTCCGGCGTTTCGTCCGCCAGCGACGCCAGTTGCGCGGCATCGGCCAGCGTGCGTTCATCGGTGCCTCTGGCGGGCAGAAAATCAGAGGCCTGACGGTTGCCGAGGGTGATGGTGCCGGTTTTATCCAGCAGCAGAACGTCGACGTCACCTGCGGCTTCTACGGCGCGACCGCTGGTGGCGATCACGTTTGCGCCAAGCATCCGGCTCATCCCGGCGACGCCAATCGCCGACAGCAGACCGCCGATAGTGGTCGGGATCAGACACACCAGCAGTGCCACCAGCACGGTGACACTGACCGCCGCGCCGCCCCAGGTGGAGAACGGCCAGATGGTGGCGGTCGCCAGCAGGAAGACGATGGTCAGCGCCACCAGTAAAATGGTCAGCGCGATCTCGTTCGGCGTTTTGCGTCGCTGTGAGCCTTCGACCATGGCGATCATTCTGTCGAGGAAGGTTTCGCCAGGGTTAACGCTGCACTGCACCACCAGCCAGTCGGAGAGAATGCGCGTGCCGCCGGTCACCGAGGCGAAATCACCCCCGGATTCGCGGATCACCGGTGCTGATTCCCCGGTGATGGCGCTCTCGTCAACGGAGGCGCCGCCTTCAATGACTTCACCATCGCAGGGGATAATATCCCCGGCTTCGACCAGCACCACGTCGCCTTTACGCAACTCGCCCGCCGGAACATGATCGACCTGAGCGCCATGATGTGGCGCGCGCAGTTTACGGGCGAACGCGGTTTTCTTCACGCCGCGCAGGCTGTTGGCCTGCGCCTTGCTGCGACCTTCAGCCATCGCTTCCGCAAAGTTGGCGAACAGCACGGTAAACCACAGCCACAGGCTGACGGCGCCGGTAAAGAAGGCGTCGCCGGTGAGATGGCCGGTGGCCATGGCGATCGCCAGTACGGTCGTCAGTACGCTGCCGATCCAGACGATAAACATCACCGGATTGCGCCACTGGACAGCAGGGCTCAGTTTTTTAACAGAATCGATCAGCGCCTGGCGAACCAGTGAGGGTTCAAACAGGGCCATGGGTTTGCGACTCATAAAATAAGGCTCCGTACGACTTAAAATAACGAGAGATGTTCAGCGACCGGCCCCAGCGCCAGCGCAGGAATGAAGGTCAGCGCGCCCACGAGCAGGATGGTGCCGATCAACAACCCCACAAAAAGCGCGCCGTGCGTCGGGAGCGTCCCGGTGCTGGTCGGCTGTATTTTTTTCGTCACCAGCGAACCGGCAATCGCCATCACCGGCACAATGACGGCGAAACGACCGAAGAACATGCAGAAGGCCAGCAGACAGTTCCAGAACGGGGTGTTGGCGCTCAGACCGGCAAAGGCGCTGCCGTTGTTGTTGGCGGCAGAAGAGACGGCGTACAGCACTTCGCTGAAACCGTGCGTGCCGGGGTTGAGCATGCCGCTGCGTCCTGCATCGGTCATCATTGCCAGCGCCGTACCGATCAGCACCAGTGCAGGCGTCACCAGAATCGCCAGCGCGGTCATTTTCATTTCGCGCACGTCGATTTTTTTACCGAGATATTCCGGCGTACGGCCGATCATCAGCCCGGCGATAAACACCGCCAGCAGCACAAACAGCAGCATGCCGTACAACCCGGAGCCAACGCCGCCGAAGACCACTTCGCCAATCTGTATCAGCCACATCGGCACCATGCCGCCCAGCGCGGTAAAGGAATCGTGCATGGCGTTCACCGCACCGCAGGACGCGGCGGTGGTGATTACCGCAAACAGGCTGCTGGCGAGGATGCCAAAGCGGCTCTCTTTACCTTCCATATTGATGTTGCTGTCCGCACCCAGCGCCATCAGGTGCGGGTTACCCTGCGTTTCCGCCCACATCACCACGGCCACGGCAGCGACGAAAATGATCGACATTGCCCACAGCAGGGTGCGCCCCTGACGGCGATCACCCACGGCATCGCCAAAGGCGAAGCACAGCGCGGCGGGGATCAGGAAAATCGCCAGCATCTGCACAAAGTTGGTCAGCGCCGTCGGGTTTTCGAACGGGTGCGCTGAGTTCGCGTTAAAGAAGCCGCCACCGTTGGTCCCCAGCATTTTTATCGCTTCCTGCGAAGCGACCGGGCCCATCGGCAGCAGCTGTTTTGCCCCTTCGAGCGACGTGAATGGCTGGTACGGCAGGAGGTTTTGCAGCGCGCCTTGCTGGATAAAAAACAGCGCGATGACAAGCGACAACGGCAATAGCACCCACAGCGTGATGCGGGTTAAATCCACCCAGGCATTTCCGAGTGTGGTTGCGCTGTGGCGGGCAAACGCACGCGTCAGGGCGAAGATCACGGATATCCCGGTGGCCGCAGAGAGAAAGTTTTGTACCGTCAGTCCCGCCATCTGGCTCAGGTAACTCATGGTGGTTTCACCAGAGTAGGACTGCCAGTTGGTATTCGAGACAAAGCTAACGGCGGTGTTGAGCGCCAGATGCCAGGAAAGGCCCGGCAGGTTTTGCGGGTTCAGCGGCAGCACGCCCTGAAACATCAGCAGCAAGAACAGAATGGTCATGCCAAAGATATTGAGCAGCAACAGGGCGGTCAGATACTGGCGCCAGCCCATCTCCTGTGAACGAATGCCAAGCAGGCGCCAGAGCCCGCGTTCCACACCGGCAACCCCTGGCAGCGGGGTATCGTTGATCATGCGCGCCAGCAGCGTACCGAGCGGGCGCGACAGTATAAACAGCACCAGTAAAAAACCGGCAATCAGTAAAAATCCCTGAGCGGCCATCAGAATGCCTCCGCATTAATTAAGGCATACACCAGATACGCCAGTAACAGGAAAACCAGCACAACGCCGGCTATTACACCTGTAGTCACAATCCACCTCCGGGGGCTTTGAGTTATTACCCGAATGGTAGAAATCACGGCGCAAAGATGTCGCAAAAATCGCGGGGGCGGGTGTAAAAAAAGTATAAAAATGACAAAAACCACAATTTAACTAATGGTTAGTATTAATTTAACTTTTATGTAACTTATTTACGGGAATAATGTAAATAAAGGCTAAACGCGCAAAAAAAAAGTGGTCGGATGAGTAGTAAAATTACAGGCAAAGCGATACTATTTTAGCCAGATACCATTTAGCCCATTTACCGGTGAACATTACCGGACAGCCAAAGGGGAGAGAATCATGGAACTGTATAAAGACTATCCTGCACATATTGTTTTTCTGCGTCGCACTTTCGCCGTGGTGGCGGGGATTGTTGCGCTGCCGGTCATGCTGTTCTGGAAAGACCGTGCCCGTTTTTACAGCTATCTGCATCGCGTCTGGTCAAAAACCAGTGATAAACCGGTGTGGATGGATCAGGCCGAAAAAGCGACCTGCGATTTTTACTAAGCGAAGATACACACAGCAATGCAAAAGCCGTCACCTCAGGTGGCGGCTTTTTTTATTTCCCGGTTTACACTTAGGGTAACCACCGAAAGGGAGCCGCTATGTGTGAGAATTTTTACGCGCGTACTTATGCGCTTCAGGAGCTTAACGAGCTCAGGGAACAGGGATTAACGCGCGGCGCGCTGGTGGCTTTTCACAGCCGCTACAAGCTGGTGCTGCTGGCGCATTCACAGCCAGCGTACCGACAGCTCGGGCGTTTTATTGCGGATATCGCGCAGTGGTCCTCGCTGGACGATTTTTATCACCAGTACCGCCAGCGCCTGAGTGATCTCCTGTCCCTTCCCGCCACCCGCAATAATCACACCAACGTACTGATGCATGTGCAGGGTTATTTTCGTCCGCACCTCAGTTCGCCGCAGCGTCAGACGCTGGCCGCCGTGATTGACGACTACCGGCAGGGAACGCAACCGCTGCTTGCACCCGTCACCCTCATTCAACACTATATGTCTGAATTTCCTGACGCTTACCTGAGCAGCCAGCGCTATTTTGAGTTCTGGTTACACGATGAACACTAATTCAGGAGTTGTATGACCACTCATCTGGTCTGGTTTCGCGCGGATTTGCGCGTGCATGACAATCTGGCGCTCACCGCCGCCTGCCGCCAACAGGATGCCAGGGTGCTGGCACTGTATATCGCCACCCCGGCGCAGTGGCGGCAACATCAGATGGCACCACGCCAGGCCGCCTTTCTGGTCAGCCATCTGAACGCACTACAGCAGGCGCTGGCGGAAAGAGGCATTCCGCTGATGGTGAAAACGGCTGACACCTTTGCAGACAGCGTCACGGTGATTGAGGACCTGTGCGCTACGCACGACGTCAGCGCGCTTTTCTATAATTATCAGTATGAATTCAACGAACGGCAGCGGGATGCCGCCGTGGAGCGCGCGCTGGAAAAGGTGACCTGTCAGGGTTTTGACGACAGCGTCCTGCTTGCGCCCGGCAGCGTCACCACCGGCAATCACGAGATGTACAAAGTGTTTACGCCGTTCAAAAACGCCTTTTTGCGCCGCCTGCACGATGATCTCCCGCTTTGCCATCACGCCCCGGGAGTCCGGGCGGGTGGGGCACTTAACGGGACGCTTGCGCCGGTGACGGTGGATTACCCGCAGCAGCCGTTTGATGCCGATTCGTTCCCGGTTAACGAACAACACGCGCTGGCCCGGTTGCGTTATTTTTGCCAGCACGCACTGGCGCGTTATGAGGCCGATCGCGATTTCCCGGCTATCGACGGCACCAGTCGGCTTTCCGCCTGCCTGACGCTGGGGGTGTTATCGCCGCGCCAGTGTCTGCATCGCCTGCTGAAAACACACCCGGACGCGCTGGACGGGGGAACAGGATCGGTCTGGCTCAATGAGCTGATCTGGCGGGAGTTCTACCGCCATCTGATCACCCGTTATCCTCAGTTATGTAAACACCAGCCGTTTATCGACTGGACGGACAGCGTACAGTGGAAAACGCCCGATGCGGCGTTCACCGCGTGGCAGAACGGCGAGACCGGGTTTCCGATCGTTGATGCGGCTATGCGCCAACTAAATGCGACGGGCTGGATGCATAACCGCCTGCGGATGATCGTCGCCAGTTTTCTGGTGAAAGACCTGCTGATCGACTGGCGGGAAGGGGAACGCTATTTTATGTCGCAACTGATCGACGGCGATCTGGCGGCAAACAATGGCGGCTGGCAGTGGGCGGCCTCCACAGGCACTGACGCCGCACCCTATTTCCGCATTTTTAACCCCACCACTCAGGGGGAGAAATTTGATAAAGCGGGTGAATTTATTCGCCGCTGGATCCCGGAACTGGCGGCGGTGCCGACGGTGTCAATTCATACGCCGTGGCAGTGGGCGGATAACGCGCAGGTGGCGCTTGACTATCCTCGCCCAATCGTCGATCACAAACGGGCGCGCGAGGCGACGCTTGCGGCGTACGATGCCGCCAGAAAGGGGACGCGAACCGTTGTCGCGGACGACTGAGATCGCTATGGTGTGCCTGTGAAACTTTTTTATTTTGGATCGTTTTGTGGATAGAGGAGTAACGATGAAAAACACCGAGCTTGAGCAACTGATTAACGAAAAGCTTAACAGCGGGGCGTTCAGCGATTACGCACCTAACGGTCTGCAAGTGGAAGGACGCGAGACAGTCAGTAAGATTGTCACTGGCGTCACGGCAAGCCAGGCGCTGCTGGATGAAGCCGTTCGTCTGCGGGCGGATGCGGTCATCGTGCATCACGGGTATTTCTGGAAAGGGGAATCACCGGTGATCAGCGGCATGAAGCGCCGTCGCCTGAAAACGCTGCTGGAAAACGACATCAACCTGTATGGCTGGCATCTGCCGCTGGATGCGCACCCGGAGCTGGGTAACAACGCCCAGCTCGCGGGGTTGCTGGGCATTAACATTATGGGCGAAATCGAGCCGCTGGTGCCGTGGGGGGAACTCTCTATGGCCGTGCCTGGTCTCGAACTGGCCTCGTGGATCGAAGCCCGCCTTGGCCGTAAACCGCTGTGGAGTGGCGACACCGGGCCGGAAAAAGTCATCCGCATCGCCTGGTGTACCGGTGGCGGTCAGGGGTTCATCGACAGCGCCGCCCGTTTTGGCGTGGATGCGTTTATTACCGGTGAAGTGTCCGAACAAACTATTCACTCCGCGCGGGAGCAGGGGCTGCATTTCTATGCCGCCGGGCATCACGCGACCGAACGTGGCGGGATCCGTGCGCTCAGCGAATGGCTGAACGAGACTACTGATCTGGACGTGACGTTTATCGATATCCCGAATCCTGCCTGAGTGGAGAGAAAAGTGCAGCGAGCGCGTTGTTATCTGTTGGGTGAAACCGCCGTCGTGCTGGAGCTGGAGCCGCCGGTGACGCTGGAGAGCCAGAAGCGGATCTGGCGGTTGACCCAGCGGCTGGCGGATCTTCCCGAGGTGGTGGAAGCCATTCCGGGAATGAATAACATTACCGTGGTGTTGCAGGATCCGCAGTCACTGGCGCTGGACGCCATCGAACGCCTTCAGCGCTGGTGGGAAGAGAGTGAGGCGCTACAACCGGACTCCCGCTACGTTGAAATTCCGGTGGTGTATGGCAAACATGCCGGGCCGGATCTCGGCGTGGTGGCGCAGCATTGCGGGCTTACTGAAAAGCAGGTCGTGGAGCTGCACGCCTCGGTGGAGTACGTGGTGTGGTTTCTCGGTTTTCAGCCCGGGTTCCCGTATCTTGGCGGGCTACCGGAGTCACTCATCACCCCGCGCCGTGGCGAGCCGCGCCTGAGCGTACCCGCCGGAACCGTGGGGATCGGCGGTGCGCAGACGGGTATTTATCCGCTGGAGACGCCGGGTGGCTGGCAACTCATTGGCCACACCGCGCTGCGGTTGTTTGACCCGACGCGGGCCGAACCTGCACTTCTGCGCCCCGGCGATGTCGTGCGCTTTATCCCGCAGCGGGAGGGCGTATGCTGAATATTATTCGTGCCGGGCTGTATGCCTCCATTCAGGATACGGGCCGTTATGGTCTGCGTCAGTCCGGCGTCAGCCATTGCGGTGCGCTCGATATGCCCGCGCTGATCACCGCCAATTTGCTGGTGGGAAATCCGGCGAATGCGGCGGCCATCGAAATTACCCTCGGGCAGATGACCGTGGAGTTTGAACGCGACGTCTGGTTTGCGTTAACCGGCGCAGGGTGTGAAGCGCAGCTCGACGGAAAACCGGTGTGGAGCGGCTGGCGACAGCAGGCGTACGCCGGGCAGCGTCTGGTGCTGAAACGCCCGCTGCACGGCATTCGCAGCTACCTGGCGGTGGCGGGCGGGATTGATGTGCCGGAAGTAATGGGCTCCCGTAGCACTGATCTGAAAGTAGGGATCGGCGGTCTGGAAGGGCGCAGGCTGGAGGATGGTGACCGGCTGGCAATTGGCCCGTCAACGCATACATTTAGCCACCCGACGGGCGTGAAGCAACTGCTGACCAGCAACCGCATTCGCGCGCTGCCCGGCCCGGAATATCATGAGTTTGATTCCGCCTCGCAGGAGGCGTTCTGGCGCTCGCCGTGGCAACTGAGCCCGCAGAGCAACCGCATGGGCTATCGCCTGAAGGGGCAGCCGCTGGTGCGCACAACACACCGGGAACTGCTGTCGCATGGTCTGTTGCCGGGCGTGGTGCAGGTGCCGCACAACGGCCAGCCCATTGTGCTGATGAGCGACGCGCAGACCACCGGTGGTTATCCGCGCATTGCCTGTATTATCGACGCGGATATGTACCAGCTGGCGCAGATCCCGCTCGGGCAGCCGGTGCATTTTGTGCCCTGTTCGCTGGAAGAGGCGCTGAAAGCGCGCAGCGATCAGCAACGTTACTTTGAACAACTGGCGTGGCGGCTTAACGATGAACATTGATTTGAATGCCGATCTCGGGGAAGGGGGCGCCAGTGACGCGCAACTGCTGCAACTGGTCTCCTCGGCCAATATCGCCTGCGGCTTTCATGCCGGTGACGCGGTGATGATGCGTACCGCCGTGCGGGAAGCCATTCGCAACGGCGTGGCCATCGGCGCGCACCCCAGCTTTCCTGACCGGGAAAATTTTGGCCGTACGGCGATGTCGCTCCCGGCCGAAACGGTGTACGCGCAAACGCTGTATCAGACGGGCGCGCTGGCGGCGATTGTTCGCGCGGAAGGCGGTGTCTTACGGCATGTTAAACCGCACGGCATGCTCTACAACCAGGCAGCGAAATCGGCGGAACTGGCAGACGCGATTGCCCGCGCGGTGCGTGATGCCGACCCGCAGCTGATTCTGGTCGGGCTCGCGGGCAGCGAACTGATCCGCGCCGGGCAGCGTTATCACCTGACCACGCGGGAAGAGGTGTTTGCCGATCGTGGTTATCTGGCGGACGGCAGCCTGGTGCCGCGCACGCAGCCGGGCGCGCTTATTGTTGATGAAGAGAAGGCGCTGGCGCAGACGCTGGAGATGGTGCAGCGCGGCCGTGTGCAGAGTATTACCGGTGAATGGGCGCTGGTGCGCGCGCAAACCGTTTGTCTGCATGGTGATGGCGAACAGGCACTGGCGTTTGCCCGCCGTCTGCGTGCGGCGTTTGCGGAACATCACATTACCGTCAGCGCCGCGTGATAAAAAAAAAACCGGGGAGCGTTGCCGCATCCCCGGTGTATTCAGACCGCTAATGGCTTAGCGTTTTTTCACTTCGGATTCAAATTCACGCTGCTCGTAGCCGGTGTACAGCTGACGCGGACGTGCAATTTTCATCCCTTCTGTATGCATTTCATTCCAGTGCGCAATCCAGCCAACGGTACGTGCCATGGCGAAGATCACGGTGAACATGGAAGACGGAATGCCCATCGCTTTCAGAATAATGCCAGAGTAGAAATCGACGTTCGGGTAGAGTTTCTTCTCGATGAAGTACGGGTCGTTCAGCGCGATGTTTTCCAGCTCCATCGCCACTTCCAGCAGATCATCTTTGGTGCCCAGTTCTTTCAGCACTTCGTGGCAGGTTTCACGCATCACTGTTGCGCGCGGATCGTAGTTTTTGTACACGCGGTGGCCGAAGCCCATCAGGCGGAAAGAGTCGTTTTTGTCTTTCGCGCGACGGACGAATTCCGGAATATGCTCAACCGAGCTAATTTCTTCCAGCATTTTCAGCGCTGCTTCGTTGGCGCCGCCGTGTGCCGGTCCCCACAGGGAGGCAATACCTGCCGCGATACAGGCAAACGGGTTCGCGCCCGACGAGCCTGCGGTACGTACCGTAGAGGTTGACGCGTTCTGTTCGTGGTCAGCGTGCAGGATGAGGATCCTGTCCATCGCACGTTCCAGTACCGGGTTAACTTCATAGGTTTCACACGGTGTGGAGAACATCATATTCAGGAAATTACCCGCATAGGAGAGATCGTTGCGCGGATAAACAAACGGCTGACCGATAGAATATTTGTAACACATCGCGGCCATCGTCGGCATTTTGGAGAGCAGACGGAATGCGGCGATTTCACGATGGCGCGGATTATTCACATCCAGCGAGTCGTGATAGAACGCTGCCAGCGCACCGGTGATCCCGCACATGACTGCCATCGGATGTGAATCGCGACGGAAAGCATGGAACAGACGGGTGATCTGCTCATGGATCATGGTATGGCGGGTGACGGTGGTTTTGAATTCGTTATATTGCGCCTGCGTCGGTTTTTCGCCGTTCAGCAGGATGTAACACACTTCCAGATAGTTAGACTCAGTCGCTAACTGATCGATGGGAAAACCGCGATGCAGCAGGATACCTTCATCACCATCAATAAACGTGATTTTGGATTCGCAGGATGCGGTAGAGGTGAAGCCAGGGTCAAAAGTAAACATCCCTTGTGAACCTAACTTACGGATATCAATAACATCTTCACCGAGCGTGCCCTTTAGCACATCCAGTTCGATAGCAGTATCACCGTTTAAAGTGAGCTTTGCCTTAGTATCAGCCATTACGGTCTCCTTAGCGCCTTGTGCGTGAGACTGCCGGATGCCGGATTCGCATTCAGACTGTGCATAACCGTTACCAAAATTGTTATTTGGCTCGCCGCTCTGTTTCAGAGGAGAAACCAGGGTACAGAGCAAGGGGCGCTGGGTGGCAGACGGTTAATTTACAGCGAAACAACAGCAAATCAGGGTCTTAGCAGTCCGTATCATTCAAACCTGTATAACACTAATAACTGTCCTGATCACTTCGGTCAATACCGACACACTGTTACATAACTTATATTCAGGTGAAAGCATGACCTCATAACTTTTACGCATTATATGACTTTTCTGGTGATGGTTGTAACAGTAATGTTTAATATTTGTCAAATCAGCTGATTAAAATTTAAAAAAATGTTGTTATCGTGATATTGATCACTGTTCCGTATAAAACCCGACAAACTATATGTAGGTTAATTGTAATGATTTTGTGAACGGCCTATACTGCCGCCAGGTCTCCGGAACACCCTGCTAATCCCGAGCCACCCAGCGTTGTTTTGTGTCGTTTTTGCTTCTGCAAGGGAGTTTTATATGACGCTTAGTTATAGTAAGGACGCTGCTTGACCCGCACGCAGACCGGAGGATGGAATAATAAGAACAGCATGTGGGCGTTATTCATGGTAAGAAATGTGAAAAAACAAAGACCTGTCAATCTGGATCTTGCAACGATCCGGTTTCCTGTAACGGCGATAGCGTCCATTCTCCATCGCGTCTCCGGTGTGATCACGTTCGTGGCCGTCGGTATTCTGCTGTGGTTGCTGGGCACCAGCCTCTCTTCTCCTGAAGGTTTCCTCGTCGCCAGCTCAATCATGAGCAGCTTCTTCGTTAAGTTCATTATGTGGGGCATCCTCACCGCGCTGGCATACCACACTGTGGTCGGTATTCGCCATCTGCTGATGGACTTTGGCTACCTGGACGAAACCCTCGAAGCAGGGAAACGCTCCGCCGTTATCTCTTTTGTTATTACTGTCGTGCTTTCACTTCTCGCAGGAGTCCTCGTATGGTAAGCAACGCCTCAGCATTAGGACGCAACGGCGTACATGACTTCATCCTGGTCCGTGCTACCGCTATCGTTCTGACCCTCTATATCATCTACATGGTTGGCTTTTTCGCGACAAGCGGCACGCTGACCTGGGAAGTCTGGTCGGGTTTCTTCTCATCCTCGTTCACGAAAGTCTTTACCCTGCTGGCGCTGTTTTCCATCTTGATTCATGCCTGGATCGGCATATGGCAGGTACTGACCGACTACGTTAAACCGCTGGCTGTACGCCTGATTCTGCAACTGCTCATCGTGGTGGCGCTGGTGGTTTACGTGATTTATGGATTCGTTGTGGTGTGGGGTGTGTAATGAAACTGCCAGTCAGAGAATTTGATGCTGTTGTCATCGGTGCAGGTGGCGCAGGTATGCGCGCTGCGCTGCAAATTTCCCAGAGCGGCCAGACCTGTGCGCTGCTCTCTAAAGTGTTCCCGACCCGTTCCCATACCGTATCCGCGCAGGGTGGCATCACCGTGGCGCTCGGTAATACCCATGAAGATAACTGGGAATGGCACATGTATGACACCGTGAAGGGGTCAGACTACATCGGTGATCAGGACGCGATTGAATATATGTGTAAGACCGGCCCGGAAGCGATTCTGGAGCTGGAACACATGGGGCTGCCGTTCTCCCGTCTTGACGATGGCAAAATTTACCAACGTCCGTTTGGCGGCCAGTCGAAAAACTTCGGCGGCGAGCAGGCGGCACGTACCGCGGCGGCGGCTGACCGTACTGGTCACGCGCTGCTGCACACGCTGTATCAGCAAAACCTGAAAAACCACACCACCATTTTCTCCGAGTGGTATGCGCTGGATCTGGTGAAAAACCAGGATGGCGCGGTGGTGGGTTGTACTGCGCTGTGTATCGAAACCGGTGAAGTGGTGTACTTCAAAGCCCGCGCAACCGTGCTGGCGACCGGCGGTGCAGGCCGTATCTATCAGTCCACGACCAACGCCCACATCAACACCGGTGACGGCGTGGGAATGGCGATCCGCGCTGGCGTGCCGGTGCAGGATATGGAAATGTGGCAGTTCCACCCGACCGGTATCGCCGGTGCCGGTGTTCTCGTAACCGAGGGTTGCCGCGGTGAGGGTGGTTACCTGCTGAACAAACACGGCGAGCGCTTTATGGAGCGTTATGCCCCGAACGCGAAAGACCTGGCGGGTCGTGATGTGGTGGCGCGTTCCATCATGATCGAAATCCGTGAAGGTCGCGGCTGCGACGGCCCGTGGGGTCCGCATGCCAAACTGAAACTCGACCACCTGGGTAAAGAGGTTCTGGAATCCCGTCTGCCGGGCATTCTGGAACTGTCCCGTACCTTCGCTCACGTCGATCCGGTGAAAGAGCCAATCCCGGTCATTCCGACCTGCCACTACATGATGGGTGGTATTCCGACCAAAGTGACCGGCCAGGCGCTGACCGTGAACGAGAAGGGCGAAGACGTGGTGATCCCGGGCCTGTTCGCCGTGGGCGAAATCGCCTGCGTATCGGTTCACGGCGCCAACCGCCTCGGCGGCAACTCGCTGCTGGATCTGGTGGTATTCGGTCGCGCGGCGGGTCTGCATCTGCAGGAATCCATCGCTGAGCAGGGCGCATTGCGCGATGCCAGCGAATCCGATGTTGAAGGCTCTCTGGATCGTCTCAACCGCTGGAACAACACCCGCAGCGGTGAAGATCCGGTGGAAATCCGCAAAGCGCTGCAGGAATGCATGCAGCATAACTTCTCGGTCTTCCGCGAAGGCGATGCGATGCACAAAGGGCTTGAGCAGCTGAAAGTGATCCGCGAACGGCTGAAAAATGCCCGTCTGGACGACACCTCCAGCGAGTTCAACACCCAGCGTGTTGAGTGTCTGGAGCTGGATAACCTGATGGAAACCGCGTACGCCACTGCCCAGTCTGCAAATTACCGTACCGAAAGCCGTGGCGCGCATAGCCGCTTCGACTTCCCGGATCGTGATGACGAAAACTGGCTGTGCCATTCCCTGTATCTGCCAGAGTCGGAAACCATGACGCGTCGTAGCGTCAACATGGAACCGAAACTGCGTCCGGCGTTCCCGCCGAAGATTCGTACTTATTAATGCGGAGACAGGACAATGAAACTCGAATTCTCAGTTTATCGTTATAACCCGGATATCGACGATGCTCCGCACATGCAGGATTACACCCTGGAAGCGGAAGAAGGTCGTGACATGATGCTGCTGGATGCGTTAATCCAGCTGAAAGAAAAAGATCCGACACTGTCGTTTCGTCGTTCCTGCCGTGAAGGGGTCTGTGGCTCCGACGGCCTGAACATGAACGGCAAAAATGGCCTGGCGTGCATCACGCCGATCTCGGCGCTCAATCGCCCGGGCCAGAAAATTGTCATCCGTCCTCTGCCAGGGCTGCCGGTGGTACGCGATTTGGTGGTAGACATGGGGCAATTCTATGCACAATATGAGAAGATTAAGCCTTACTTGTTGAATAATGAGAAGAATCCACCGGCTCGCGAGCATTTACAGTCGCCAGAGCAGCGTGAAAAACTCGATGGCCTGTACGAGTGCATTCTTTGTGCATGTTGTTCAACGTCTTGTCCGTCGTTCTGGTGGAACCCGGACAAGTTCATCGGCCCGGCCGGTCTGCTGGCAGCGTATCGTTTCCTGATCGACAGCCGCGATACCGAAACCGACAGCCGTCTGGAAGGGTTAAGCGATGCTTTCAGCGTATTCCGCTGCCATAGCATCATGAACTGCGTCAGTGTATGTCCTAAAGGGCTGAACCCGACGCGCGCCATCGGTCATATTAAGTCGATGCTGCTGCAACGTAGTGCGTAAGTAGTGATTGTTGCCCGGTAAGCGTAACGCCACCGGGCAACAAACAGGAAACCTCTAAAAACTGCCCCCGACATTGTTTTGACAGTTTTTAAAGGTTCCTTCGCGAGCCAATAAGAGCTCGTAAGTGAACCCCGGCACATGCACCTGGTGTATGTGGTAGTTTCTACGGCGAAATAAGCATTAAATGCTTAAGGGATCACGATGCAGAACGGCGCAATGAAAGCCTGGCTGGACTCTTCTTACCTCTCTGGTTCCAACCAGAGCTGGATAGAACAGCTCTATGAAGACTTCTTAACCGATCCTGACTCAGTTGACGCTAACTGGCGTTCTATGTTCCAGCAACTGCCTGGTACCGGAGTCAAACCCGATCAATTTCATTCCAAAACACGTGATTATTTCCGTCGTCTGGCGAAGGATGCCTCACGTTATACTTCCTCGATTTCCGACCCTGACACCAATGTGAAGCAGGTAAAAGTCCTGCAGCTCATCAACGCTTATCGCTTCCGTGGTCACCAGCATGCGAATCTCGATCCGCTGGGGCTGTGGAAACAGGATCGTGTTGCGGATTTGGATCCGGCGTATCACGATCTGACCGAGGCCGATTTCCAGGAAAGCTTTAACGTAGGCTCTTTTGCCATCGGTAAAGATACGATGCAGCTCGGCGACCTGATTGAGGCGCTGAAGCAAACCTACTGCGGCTCCATCGGCGCGGAATATATGCACATTACCTCCACGGAAGAAAAACGCTGGATCCAGCAGCGTATCGAATCCGTGGTCGGTCACGCCACCTTCTCGGCGGATGAGAAAAAACGTTTTCTGAGCGAACTGACCGCCGCCGAAGGGCTGGAGCGCTATCTGGGCGCGAAGTTCCCGGGCGCCAAACGTT
This sequence comes from Trabulsiella odontotermitis, assembly GCF_001297775.1. Classification (GTDB taxonomy): domain Bacteria; phylum Pseudomonadota; class Gammaproteobacteria; order Enterobacterales; family Enterobacteriaceae; genus Trabulsiella; species Trabulsiella odontotermitis. The sequence continues at coordinate 147,660 of NZ_LIFX01000008.1, forward strand.
TCTCCCTTGAAGGGGGCGATGCGCTTATCCCGATGCTCAAAGAGCTTATCCGCCATGCGGGTAACAACGGTACCCGCGAAGTGGTACTGGGCATGGCGCACCGTGGTCGTCTGAACGTCCTGATTAACGTGCTGGGTAAAAAGCCGCAGGATCTGTTCGACGAATTCTCCGGTAAGCATAAAGAACACCTCGGCACCGGCGACGTGAAGTACCACATGGGCTTCTCTTCTGATTTCGAAACCAAAGGCGGCCTGGTCCACCTGGCGCTGGCGTTTAACCCGTCGCACCTTGAAATCGTCAGCCCGGTGGTTATCGGTTCCGTTCGTGCGCGTCTTGACCGCCTCGACAACCCGAGCAGCAACATGGTGCTGCCTATCACCATCCACGGTGACGCGGCGGTGACCGGCCAGGGCGTGGTTCAGGAAACCCTGAACATGTCGAAAGCTCGCGGCTACGAAGTGGGCGGTACCGTTCGTATCGTCATCAACAACCAGGTGGGCTTCACGACCTCGAACCCGCTGGATGCGCGCTCCACGCCGTACTGCACCGATATCGGTAAAATGGTTCAGGCGCCGATATTCCACGTTAACGCGGACGACCCGGAAGCAGTGGCTTTCGTCACCCGCGTCGCGCTGGACTTCCGTAACACCTTCAAACGCGATGTGTTCATCGACCTGGTGTGCTACCGCCGTCACGGCCATAACGAAGCCGACGAGCCGAGCGCAACCCAGCCGCTGATGTACCAGAAAATCAAAAAACACCCGACGCCGCGTAAGCTCTACGCTGACAAGCTGGAGCAGGACAAAGTGGCGACGCTGGAAGATGCGACCGAACTGGTCAATCTGTACCGCGACGCGCTGGATGCCGGTGAATGTGTGGTTGAAGAGTGGCGTCCGATGAACATGCACTCTTTCACCTGGTCGCCGTACCTCAACCACGAGTGGGATGAGAGCTACCCGAACAAGGTGGAAATGAAGCGTGTGCAGGAACTGGCTAAACGCATCAGCACCGTACCGGATGCGATCGAAATGCAGTCCCGTGTGGCGAAAATCTACAGTGACCGTCAGGCGATGGCTGCCGGTGAGAAACTGTTCGACTGGGGCGGCGCGGAAAACCTGGCGTACGCTACACTGGTTGACGAAGGTGTTTCCGTGCGTTTGTCCGGAGAAGACTCCGGTCGCGGCACCTTCTTCCACCGTCATGCGGTGATCCACAACCAGGCCAACGGCTCAACCTATACTCCTCTGCAGCATGTGCATAACGGGCAGGGCGAGTTCAAAGTCTGGGATTCCGTGCTCTCTGAAGAGGCAGTGCTGGCGTTTGAATACGGTTATGCCACCGCAGAACCGCGTACCCTGACTATCTGGGAAGCGCAATTCGGTGACTTCGCCAACGGCGCGCAGGTGGTTATCGACCAGTTCATCAGCTCCGGCGAACAGAAGTGGGGCCGTATGTGTGGTCTGGTGATGCTGCTGCCGCACGGCTATGAAGGGCAGGGACCGGAACACTCATCGGCACGTCTGGAACGATATTTGCAACTCTGTGCCGAGCAGAACATGCAGGTGTGCGTTCCGTCGACCCCGGCGCAGGTTTACCACATGCTGCGTCGCCAGGCGCTGCGCGGTATGCGTCGTCCGCTGGTGGTGATGTCGCCGAAATCGCTGCTGCGTCATCCGCTGGCCGTATCGTCACTGGATGAACTGGCAAACGGCACCTTCCAGCCCGCGATTGGTGAAATCGACGAGCTGGATCCGAAAGCCGTTAAGCGTGTGGTGATGTGCTCTGGTAAGGTTTATTACGACCTGCTGGAACAGCGCCGCAAAAATGATCAGAAAGATGTCGCCATTGTGCGTATCGAACAGCTCTATCCGTTCCCGCATCAGGCGATGCAGGAAGCGCTGAAACCATATGCTCACGTACATGATTTTGTCTGGTGCCAGGAAGAGCCGCTCAACCAGGGCGCCTGGTACTGCAGCCAGCATCATTTCCGTGAAGTGATTCCGTTTGGGTCCGCTCTGCGTTATGCAGGTCGCCCGGCCTCCGCCTCTCCGGCGGTAGGGTATATGTCCGTTCACCAGAAACAACAGCAAGATCTGGTTAATGACGCGCTGAACGTCGATTAATTAAAGGATAAATAATGAGTAGCGTAGATATTCTTGTTCCCGACCTGCCTGAATCCGTTGCAGACGCGACCGTTGCGACCTGGCATAAAAAACCAGGCGATGCGGTAACCCGTGATGAAGTGCTGGTAGAAATCGAAACTGACAAAGTGGTACTGGAAGTACCTGCGTCGACGGACGGCATTCTGGACGCAGTGCTGGAAGACGAAGGCACCACCGTGACCTCTCGCCAGATCCTCGGCCGCCTGCGTGAAGGCAACAGCTCTGGTAAAGAGTCTGGCGCTAAATCCGAAGCGAAAGAATCTACTCCGGCACAGCGCCAGCAGGCGTCTCTGGAAGAGCAAAACAACGATGCGCTGAGCCCGGCGATCCGTCGCCTGCTGGCTGAGCACAGCCTCGACGCCAGCGCCATCAAAGGCACCGGTGTGGGTGGTCGCATCACCCGTGAAGATGTGGAAAAGCATCTGGCGAAAACCCCGGCGAAAGCAGAAAGCAAAGCGCCTGCGGCAGCGGCACCTGCAGCCGCTCAGCCTGCGCTGGGTTCCCGCAGCGAAAAACGCGTTCCGATGACCCGCCTGCGTAAGCGCGTGGCCGAGCGTCTGCTGGAAGCGAAAAACTCCACCGCCATGCTGACGACCTTCAACGAAGTCAACATGAAGCCGATTATGGATCTGCGTAAGCAGTACGGCGAAGCGTTCGAAAAACGTCACGGCATCCGTCTGGGCTTTATGTCCTTCTACGTGAAAGCGGTGGTTGAAGCCCTGAAACGCTTCCCGGAAGTGAACGCGTCTATCGATGGCGATGATGTGGTTTATCACAACTATTTCGACGTCAGCATGGCGGTTTCCACGCCGCGCGGCCTGGTGACCCCGGTTCTGCGTGACGTTGATCTGCTGGGTATGGCTGACATCGAGAAAAACATCAAAGAGCTGGCAGTGAAAGGCCGTGACGGCAAACTGACTGTTGAGGATCTGACTGGCGGTAACTTCACCATTACCAACGGCGGTGTCTTCGGCTCCCTGATGTCCACGCCGATCATCAACCCGCCGCAGAGCGCGATTCTGGGTATGCACGCCATTAAAGACAGGCCGATGGCGGTGAATGGTCAGGTCGTGATTCAGCCAATGATGTACCTGGCGCTGTCCTACGATCACCGTCTGATCGACGGTCGCGAGTCTGTAGGCTTCCTGGTGGCGATTAAAGAGCTGCTGGAAGATCCGACTCGTCTGCTGCTGGACGTGTAGTCGTCATAGTTAAAAGCATCACCTGCCCTGTAGGCCGGGTAAGCGTAGCGTCACCCGGCGCAAACAGCGACCGGACTACAGGCTTAATGATAACCATTACTAAGAATGGATAGAACGCATGAACTTACATGAATATCAGGCAAAACAACTGTTTGCCCGCTATGGTTTACCTGCGCCAGTGGGCTACGCCTGTACCACGCCGCGTGAAGCTGAAGAAGCCGCCTCTAAAATTGGTGCGGGTCCGTGGGTTGTGAAATGTCAGGTTCACGCTGGTGGCCGCGGTAAAGCGGGCGGTGTGAAAGTTGTTAAGAGCAAAGAAGAAATTCGCGCTTTTGCTGAGCACTGGCTGGGCAAACGCCTCGTGACTTATCAAACAGACGCTAACGGCCAGCCAGTCAACCAGATCCTGGTGGAAGCGGCGACCGATATCGATAAAGAACTGTATCTGGGCGCGGTAGTTGACCGTAGCTCCCGCCGTGTGGTCTTCATGGCTTCCACCGAAGGCGGCGTGGAAATCGAAAAAGTGGCGGAAGAAACCCCGCACCTGATCCACAAAGTCGCGCTCGATCCGCTGGCTGGCCCGATGCCATATCAGGGACGCGAGCTGGCGTTCAAACTGGGTCTGGAAGGCAAACAGGTTCAGCAGTTCACCAAAATCTTCATGGGCCTGGCGACCATTTTCCTTGAGCGCGACCTGGCGCTGATCGAAATCAACCCGCTGGTGATCACCAAACAGGGCGACCTGATCTGCCTCGACGGCAAACTGGGCGCTGACGGTAACGCGTTGTTCCGCCAGTCTGAACTGCGCGAAATGCGCGACCAGTCTCAGGAAGATCCGCGTGAAGCGCAGGCGGCACAGTGGGAACTGAACTACGTGGCGCTGGATGGCAACATCGGCTGCATGGTTAACGGTGCGGGCCTGGCAATGGGCACCATGGACATCGTTAAACTGCACGGCGGCGAACCGGCAAACTTCCTTGACGTGGGCGGCGGCGCGACCAAAGAGCGCGTGACCGAAGCGTTCAAAATCATCCTCTCCGATGACAATGTAAAAGCGGTACTGGTTAACATCTTCGGCGGCATCGTGCGTTGCGACCTGATCGCCGACGGCATCATGGGTGCGGTAGAAGAAGTGGGCGTTAACGTTCCGGTGGTCGTGCGTCTGGAAGGTAACAACGCCGAACTGGGCGCGAAGAAACTGGCTGACAGCGGCCTGAATATTATTGCAGCGAAAAGTCTGACGGATGCCGCTCAGCAGGTAGTTGCCGCAGTGGAGGGGAAATAATGTCCATTTTAATCGATAAGAATACCAAGGTTATCTGCCAGGGTTTCACCGGTAGCCAGGGGACGTTCCACTCTGAACAGGCGATTGCCTACGGCACGCAGATGGTTGGCGGCGTAACGCCAGGCAAAGGCGGCACCACACATCTGGGCCTGCCGGTGTTCAACACCGTGCGTGAAGCGGTAGAAGCGACCGGTGCGACCGCGACGGTTATCTACGTTCCGGCACCGTTCTGCAAAGACTCCATCCTGGAAGCTATCGACGCGGGCATCAAACTGATCATCACCATCACTGAAGGCATCCCGACGCTGGATATGCTGACCGTGAAAGTGAAACTGGATGAAGCTGGCGTGCGCATGATCGGCCCGAACTGCCCGGGCGTTATCACGCCGGGTCAGTGCAAAATCGGCATCATGCCGGGTCACATTCACCAGCCGGGTAAAGTGGGCATCGTTTCCCGCTCCGGTACGCTGACGTATGAAGCGGTTAAGCAGACCACCGATTACGGCTTCGGCCAGTCCACTTGTGTGGGCATCGGCGGTGACCCGATCCCAGGCTCTAACTTCATCGATATCCTGAAGATGTTCCAGGAAGACCCGCAGACGGAAGCGATCGTAATGATCGGTGAAATCGGCGGCAGCGCGGAAGAAGAAGCGGCAGCGTACATTAAAGATCATGTGACCAAACCGGTAGTGGGTTACATCGCGGGTGTGACCGCGCCGAAAGGCAAGCGTATGGGTCACGCAGGCGCCATCATCGCCGGTGGTAAAGGTACTGCAGATGAGAAATTCGCGGCCCTTGAGGCGGCAGGCGTGAAAACCGTTCGCAGCCTGGCCGACATCGGCGAAGCCCTGCAGACCATCATTAAGTAATTAATCCTCTCTGCTCCCCTGCGCAGGGGAGCTTTAATGTCCGATTTCGACATGGTTGGCCGCTGAAAAGCGGCCTTTTTTACATCACAATACTGACACCCGCGAACAGCGTAAACTCAGGCGCACCATCGCCTTTATGCGCGACTGTCCACTGCGGTTCAATAAACGCGCTTACCACTTTATCTCCCGCTTTCCAGGCGCGACCACCGCCCAACCCGACAGGAATGTAGTAATCGTCACTTTCCCGGTCCCATGTCCAGATCCCTGAAGTGCGCACATACCATCCTTTCGGCAATTTGTAGATAACGATGGGTTGAAAAGTAGCGGTCTCGACATCGCGGCGTGCTTCATCTCCCGCGAAACTTTTTTGCCACTGCACCAGCGTACCCGCCATCCACTGCGGTGTGGATTTAATCGCGATGGCCGATAACCCGGCCTGCCATTTTCCGCTACCGAGTTCATCCTCTGACGCAGAGCTGGCAGTGATCAGCGGGCCGACGCCGATTTTGACGCCATCCTGTTTGAGCAGGAAAATATCAAACAGATTGATATCGCCAAGCCCGGTGCTGTAGCCGCCAGGTTGCGGGCGGGTCGCCAGCGGGACGGTCATGCGCAAGATTTGCGGAACCGGCACCCAGTCTCCGGCGGCAACCGGTACGGTGGCGCGAAACAGGGCGTCGTTGAGATGGCGGTCGCAGCCATACAGTTCAGGCGTGTAGTAATCCTGAAGGGCAACTGAGGTGGATAAATGTAGCGGGTTGGTGGCTTTCTCTATGGCATCGGGCTCGTCTGCCAGGCCGATGGCGGGCAGCAGGGCAAGTGAGCCGAACAGCAATAGCGGTTTAAACATTTTCGCCTCCTGATTGAACACCTGTGGTCCATAACCAAAAAACAGGCGTATTATTAAGGCGTAATAAAAATAAAATACACATGCGCGAAGTATATGTGGCGCAGATAATATAATTAATTGGAGTCATGAATAAGACCTGAACGTCAGCGTTACGCAGGCCAGATTGTTATTAGCGTTAAAGGTAATAATGTCATTTTGTGAGATTACTCACCTGAATGTATTGAGCTGAGAAATAGATGGAAGAAGTCGTCTTACAAAAAAGAACATGTGGAAATACAATTTGTTATGTGTTGTTAGTCTTTCTGTTAATCATATCGCGTGAAACAGAGAACAGTAAGCTATCTGCTCTGCGGGAAGCATGGCAGCATTTCTTAATAATCCCCCTGTCATTTATTTTTATACTGCTGTGAGCACTTACTGTGGCGTTGTTAGTGTGGATAAACATCGGCCACCTCAAACCTTCAACCTGGCGTTTGTAAGCCTGCACATACTGCTTACCTGCCGTGTTTATTAGGGCGCTAATAAAAATCAAAATAATGTCATGTGTTCTACGACAAAGGCACGATAGAAAAATAATGTGAAGCAGTTAACATTAACAATTTCGCCAACCGAGTCAGGCAGGGGAGAATCCATGTTAAATAATAAATTTTTTACTAATATTATTTTTGCTACACGGTAACGATGCAGCCTTTGATTGCTACATATGTTTAACAAAAACAGCACAACGTTTACCGCATTTAAACACCATTAACAGGATTTGATGAAATTGATATAAATAAATGTTTAATGATTGGAAAATTCCTGGTAAAGGGTTAAATTGTCGCAGATCAAGTTGGCTGTCCCGACGCGTTTTAGCTATAAATTGATCAATGTCCAAAAACGTAAATTTTGTACTGCAAAAACCTGTTTATTGTAAGGGTTTTGCGGCGTAATATAATTGCGGATCAAATTGGTTTTTTTATTAACGTGTTTGTAACCTTTAATGATTGTCGTTTCCTCTTGTAGGAAGTCAGCAACGACGTTGGATGCAAATTAATTGTATTGGGGCATGTGTGTGAACCGCTCAGACGGGTTCATTCTCGGAGTCTTCATGCGATGAGCAAGGAGTCAAGATGTTAGATATAGTCGAACTGTCGCGCTTACAGTTTGCCTTGACCGCGATGTACCACTTCCTGTTTGTGCCGCTGACGCTCGGTATGGCGTTCCTGCTGGCCATCATGGAAACCGTGTATGTCCTTTCCGGCAAACAGATTTATAAAGATATGACTAAGTTCTGGGGCAAGTTGTTTGGGATCAACTTCGCTCTGGGTGTTGCCACCGGTTTGACCATGGAGTTCCAGTTCGGGACGAACTGGTCTTATTATTCTCACTACGTGGGAGACATCTTCGGTGCGCCGCTGGCCATTGAAGGTCTGATGGCGTTCTTCCTCGAATCCACCTTTGTAGGTCTGTTCTTCTTTGGTTGGGACCGTCTGGGCAAAGTCCAGCATATGGCGGTAACCTGGCTGGTTGCGCTGGGTTCTAACCTCTCCGCGTTGTGGATCCTTGTCGCGAACGGTTGGATGCAAAACCCGATCGCCTCGGATTTCAACTTTGAAACCATGCGTATGGAAATGGTGAGCTTCTCTGAGCTGGTACTGAACCCGGTTGCTCAGGTGAAGTTTGTTCACACCGTAGCATCAGGTTATGTCACCGGGGCGATGTTCATCCTCGGTATCAGCGCCTGGTATATGCTGAAAGGTCGTGATTTCGCGTTTGCGAAACGTTCCTTTGCCATTGCGGCAAGCTTCGGTATGGCGGCAGTGCTGTCCGTTATCGTTCTGGGTGATGAATCCGGTTACGAAATGGGCGACGTACAAAAAACTAAACTCGCCGCTATTGAAGCTGAATGGGAAACGCAGCCTGCGCCAGCCGCCTTTACGCTGTTCGGTATTCCTGATCAGGATGCGCAGCAAAACCATTTCGCGATTCAAATCCCTTATGCACTGGGGATCATCGCTACCCGTTCCGTCGATACGCCGGTTGTCGGTCTGAAAGACCTGATGGTGCAGCATGAAAACCGTATCCGTAACGGGATGACCGCGTACAAACTGCTGGAAGAGTTGCGCGCGGGTTCTACTGATCAGGCGGTCCGCGATCAGTTCAACAGCGTGAAGAAAGACCTGGGCTACGGCCTGTTGCTGAAGCGCTATACGCCGGACGTGGTGAATGCGACCGATGCACAAATCCAGCAGGCGACGAAAGATTCCATTCCTCGCGTTGCGCCGCTGTACTTCGCCTTCCGTATCATGGTGGCGTGCGGCATCCTGTTGCTGTTCATCATTGCGGCGTCTTTCTGGGCCGTTATACGTAACCGCATCGGTGACAAGAAATGGGTCCTGCGCGCGGCATTCTATGGTATTCCGCTGCCGTGGATTGCTGTAGAAGCGGGCTGGTTCGTCGCCGAGTATGGCCGTCAACCGTGGGCTATCGGTGAAGTGCTGCCGACGGCAGTGGCGAACTCGTCGCTGACCGCAGGCGATATTCTCTTCTCGATGATACTGATCTGCGGCTTGTATACCCTGTTCCTGGTGGCTGAACTTTATCTGATGTTTAAGTTCGCGCGCCTTGGCCCAAGCAGCCTGAAAACCGGTCGCTATCACTATGAGCAGTCGCTTTCGACGACTCAGCCGGCACGCTAAGACAGGAGTCATCAAATGATCGATTATGAAGTATTACGTTTTATCTGGTGGCTGCTGGTCGGTGTACTGCTGATTGGCTTTGCCGTCACAGACGGTTTCGACATGGGGGTGGGCATGCTCACCCGTTTCCTCGGTCGTAATGACACCGAGCGTCGAATCATGATCAACTCAATCGCTCCGCACTGGGACGGTAACCAGGTGTGGCTGATCACCGCCGGTGGCGCGCTGTTTGCGGCCTGGCCGATGGTCTATGCCGCAGCGTTCTCCGGCTTCTATGTGGCGATGATCCTTGTTCTGGCGTCGTTGTTCTTCCGTCCGGTCGGTTTCGATTACCGTTCGAAGATTGAAGAAAACCGCTGGCGTAACATGTGGGACTGGGGCATTTTCCTCGGTAGCTTCGTCCCGCCGCTGGTCATTGGCGTGGCGTTCGGCAACCTGCTGCAGGGCGTACCGTTTAATGTGGACGAGTATCTGCGTCTCTATTACACCGGTAACTTCTTCCAGTTGCTGAACCCGTTTGGTCTGTTGGCAGGGATTGTCAGCGTCGCCATGATCCTGACGCAGGGTGCGACCTATCTGCAAATGCGTACCGTTGGCGAACTGCATCTGCGTTCGAAAGCGACCGCACAGGTCACTGCGCTGGTTACTCTGGTTTGCTTCGCGCTGGCAGGTGTCTGGGTGGTTTACGGAATTGACGGCTATGTCGTTAAATCCGTCATCGACCACTCCGCGGCCTCTAACCCGCTGACGAAAGAAGTGGCGCGTGAAGCGGGTGCGTGGATGGCGAACTTTAACAGCGCGCCGATCCTGTGGCTGATTCCGGCTCTGGGTGTGGTCCTGCCGCTGCTGACCATCCTGACCGCGCGTATGGACAGAAGCGCCTGGGCGTTCCTGTTCTCTTCGCTGACGCTGGCCTGCATTATTCTGACTGCCGGTGTGGCGATGTTCCCGTTCGTGATGCCGTCCAGCACGATGATGAACGCCAGTCTGACCATGTGGGATGCGACGTCCAGCCATATCACGCTGAACCTGATGACCTACGTTGCAATCATCTTCGTTCCGATTGTTCTGGCTTACACCATCTGGTGTTACTGGAAGATGTTTGGTCGCATCACCAAAGAACATATCGAAAGCAACACCCACTCTCTGTACTAAGTAAGGAGCAAATTATGTGGTACTTTGCATGGATTCTGGGGACGCTTCTGGCTTGTGCCTTTGGGGTGGTCACCGCGCTGGCTCTGGAGCATGTTGAATCCGGACAAGAAGATCATTAATGAAAAATATTATCGCAATGTTATATGCGGTAATGGACAAGGGCCCGTTAAGGGCCCTTTCCTTACTGATGGCACTGGTGCTGGCAGGCTGCATGTTCTGGGATCCATCACGTTTTGCGGCGAAAACCAGTGTACTTTCCATCTGGCAGGGTTTGCTGCTGATATGGGCTGTATGCGCAGGGGTTATCCATGGCGTTGGTTTTCGACCGAAAGCCCTTCACTGGCAGGGCATTTTCTGCCCGCTGATCGCTGATCTGGTCTTGCTCGCCGGGCTGATTTTCTTCTTTGCCTGATTAAGAATCCTCCGCAATCTTTTATGGGCTGACGCAGGCCCATAAAAATTTACTCTCCGTTTACTTACACCCATTCCAAACCCTCTTGACCGCGCGTATAGTAGCGAAGTTTGAATGCTCTAAACTTTTTTGTATTACCGGGATGTAAAGTGAATACAACGCTATTTCAGTGGCCGGTTCGTGTCTATTACGAAGACACAGACGCCGGTGGTATGGTTTACCATGCCAGTTATGTCGCTTTTTATGAGCGAGCACGCACCGAGATGCTGCGCCACCATCACTTTAGCCAGCAGGTGCTGTTGGCAGAGCGCGTAGCTTTCGTGGTACGCAAAATGACGCTGGAGTATTTTGCGCCCGCCCGACTCGACGACATGCTCGAAGTCCAAACGGAAATAACATCGATGCGCGGAACCTCACTGGTTTTCACGCAGCGGATCGTCAACGCGGAGAATCAACTGCTTAACCAGGCAGAAGTTTTGATTGTCTGTGTTGATCCTCTCTTAATGAAGCCTCGTGCGCTTCCCAAGTCTATTGTCGCGGAGTTTAAGCAGTGACTGACATGAACATCCTTGATTTGTTCCTGAAGGCTAGCCTTCTGGTTAAACTTATCATGTTGATTTTGATTGGTTTTTCAATCGCCTCCTGGGCCATCATTATTCAGCGTACCCGCATTCTCAATGCGGCAGGGCGTGAGGCCGAAGCGTTTGAAGACAAATTCTGGTCTGGTATTGAGCTTTCTCGCCTGTATCAGGAAAGTCAGGGGCGTCGCGATAACCTGACCGGCTCCGAGCAAATTTTCTACAGCGGTTTCAAAGAGTTCGCCCGACTGCATCGCGCTAACAGCCATGCGCCAGAGGCTATCGTGGAAGGAGCGTCGCGTGCGATGCGTATCTCCATGAATCGTGAACTGGAAACGCTGGAATCCCATATTCCGTTCCTCGGCACGGTCGGCTCCATTAGCCCGTACATCGGTCTGTTTGGTACCGTCTGGGGGATCATGCACGCCTTTATCGCGCTCGGCGCGGTGAAACAGGCCACGCTGCAAATGGTAGCACCGGGTATCGCGGAAGCGCTGATCGCCACCGCCATCGGCCTGTTTGCGGCAATCCCTGCGGTCATGGCGTATAACCGCCTGAATCAGCGGGTCAATAAACTGGAACTGAACTACGACAACTTTATGGAAGAGTTCACCGCGATTCTGCATCGTCAGGCGTTTACCAGCAGCGAGAGCAACAAGGGGTAAGCCATGGCCAGAGCACGTGGACGCGGGCGTCGCGAACTGAAGTCCGAGATTAATATTGTTCCGCTGCTGGATGTGTTGTTGGTGCTGCTGCTGATCTTCATGGCGACTGCGCCAATCATTACACAGAGCGTGGAAGTGGATCTGCCTGATGCGACGGATTCGCAAACGGTCAGCACCAATGACGATCCCCCGGTTATCGTTGAAGTTTCCGGCGTGGGTCAGTACAGCGTGAACGTTGGCCAGGACAAGATGCCGCAATTGCCGCCGGAGCAGGTTGTTGCTGAAGCGCAGCGTCGTCTTGAGGCGAATCCGAAAACGGTCTTCTTAATCGGTGGCGCAAAAGATGTGCCATATGATGAAATTATTAAAGCGCTGAACCTGTTACACAGCGCCGGTGTGAAGTCGGTCGGTCTGATGACCCAGCCGATTTAACCGGTGAAACAGGTACAAAGTTTTTGGGAACCGAGAGTGTCGAAGGCAACCGAACAAAACGACAAGCTTAAACGCGCGATCATCATTTCAGTAGTGCTGCATATCATATTGATCGCACTGCTGATCTGGAGTTCGTTCGATGAGCATATAGATGCTTCTGCTGGCGGCGGCGGTGGTTCAGCCATTGACGCCGTGATGGTTGACCCGGGTGCGGTCGTCCAGAACTACGACAGGCAGCAGCAGCAACAGGCCAGCGCCAGACGTGCTCAGGAGCAGCGTGATAAACAAGCGCAGCAGCAGGCGGAAGAACTGCGTGAGAAGCAGGCCGCGGAGCAGGAACGTCTGAAGCAACTGGAAAAAGAACGTTTAGACGCACAGGAAGCGGCGAAGAGCGCGCAGGAGAAGCAAAAGCAGGCTGAAGAGGCTGCGGCGAAAGCGGCGGCAGATGCCAAAGCCAAAGCGGAAGCTGACGCCAAAGCAGCGGCTGATGCGGCGAAGAAAGCCGCTGCCGACGCGCAGAAAAAAGCCGAAGCTGATGCGGCAAAAGCCGCCGCTGATGCGAAGAAGAAAGCGGAAGCTGAAGCAGCAAAAGCCGCTGCCGACGCGAAGAAGAAAGCAGAAGCCGACGCGGCTAAGAAAGCCCAGCAGGACGCAGAGAAAAAAGCGGCCGCTGAGGCTAAGCAAGCCGCCGCGGAGAAAGCCGCAGCCGAAAAAGCCGCTGCCGCCAAAGCCGCTGCCGCCGAGAAGAAAGCGGCTGCGGAAAAAGCAGCCGCAGAGAAAGCGGCTGCTGATAAAGCCGCTAAAGCTGCCGCCGCCAAAAAAGCCGCCGCAGCAAAAGCGTCTGAAGCCAATGTTGACGATCTTTTCGGTGACCTGAGTTCAGGTAAGAATGCGCCGAAAACTGGTGGAGGAGCGAAAGGGAACAATGCTTCACCCGCCGGAAGCGGTAACAATAAAAATAACGGTGCATCAGGGGCGGATATCAGTAACTACGCCGGGCAGATAAAAGCAGCGATCGAAAGCCGTTTTTATGACGCTTCCTCTTATGCCGGTAAGACATGTACATTACGTATCAAAATGGCGCCAGATGGCATGCTTCTGGATATTCAGTCTGAAGGTGGCGACCCTGCGCTTTGTAGCGCGGCGCTCTCCGCAGCCCGTCAGGCGAAGTATCCAAAACCGCCATCACAGGCAGTATACGAAGTATTCAAGAATGCGCCGCTGGACTTCAAACCTTAATGGTTTTCTCCCTGTGATAAGGGGAGAAAAACAAACTACGGTAGTCTCAGGGTTTTGGTAGTTTTGTGTATTTGAGTTTGTTAACATTCTGCTAAATTATCGTGGATTTTGTATCCGGATAAGGGAGATATGATGAAGCAGGCATTACGAGTAGCATTTGGTTTTCTGATGCTGTGGGCAGCGGTGCTGCACGCAGAAGTACGTATCGAGATCACCCAGGGGGTGGACTCGGCGCGCCCGATTGGCGTTGTGCCTTTCCAGTGGGCCGGGCCGGGTGCTGCACCTGAAGATATCGGCGGTATCGTTGCGGCTGACCTGCGCAACAGCGGTAAATTCAATCCGTTGGATCGTTCTCGCCTGCCTCAGCAGCCGGGTTCCGCGCAAGAAGTTCAGGCCGCAGCATGGTCTGCGCTGGGGATTGACGCTGTCGTCATCGGCCAGGTAACGCCTAACCCGGACGGTTCTTACAACGTCGCTTATCAGCTGGTTGATACCGGCGGCGCACCGGGCACCGTACTGGCGCAGAACACGTACAAAGTGAATAAGCAGTGGCTGCGTTATGCCGGTCATACTGCCAGTGATGAAGTGTTCGAGAAGCTGACCGGTATTAAAGGTGCGTTCCGTACCCGCATCGCCTATGTGGTGCAGACCAATGGCGGCCAGTTCCCGTATGAACTGCGCGTTTCTGATTACGATGGTTACAACCAGTTCGTGGTACACCGTTCTCCGCAGCCGCTGATGTCTCCGGCATGGTCTCCGGACGGGTCTAAACTGGCTTACGTCACCTTCGAAAGCGGTCGTTCCGCGCTGGTTATCCAGACGCTGGCGAACGGTGCGGTGCGTCAGGTTGCTTCTTTCCCGCAGCACAACGGTGCGCCGATGTTCTCACCGGATGGCAGCAAACTGGCCTTTGCGCTGTCTAAAACCGGTAGCCTGAACCTGTATGTGATGGATATCGGCTCTGGCCAGATCCGTCAGGTGACTAACGGTCGCAGCAATAACACCGAACCAAGCTGGTTCCCGGACAGCCAGAATCTGGCCTTCACCTCTGACCAGGCCGGTCGTCCGCAGGTATATAAAGTCAACGTTAACGGCGGTACTCCGCAACGTATTTCCTGGGAAGGCAATCAAAACCAGGATGCTGATGTGAGCGCTGACGGTAAATTTATGGTAATGGTAAGCTCGGCTAATGGTGAGCAGCACATTGCCAAACAAGATCTGGAAGCGGGTGGCGTGCAGGTTCTGTCGTCAACGTTTTTGGATGAAACGCCAAGTCTGGCACCTAACGGCACTATGGTTATCTACAGCTCTTCTCAGGGGATGGGATCCGTGCTGAACCTGGTTTCTACAGATGGGCGTTTCAAAGCGCGTCTTCCGGCGACTGATGGACAGGTCAAATTCCCTGCCTGGTCTCCGTATCTGTAATAATAAATAATTAGTTATATAGGAATCAAAGAAATGCAACTGAACAAAGTGCTGAAAGGACTGATGCTGGCTCTGCCGGTAATGGCAATCGCGGCATGTTCTTCCAACAAGAACGCCAGCAATGACCAGAGCGGCGAAGGCATGATGGGCGCCGGCACTGGTATGAACGCTAACGGCAACATGTCTTCTGAAGAACAGGCTCGTCTGCAGATGCAACAGCTGCAGCAGAACAACATCGTCTACTTCGGTCTCGACAAGTACGACGTAAGTTCTGAATTCGCTGCAATGCTGGACGCGCACGCTAACTTCCTGCGTAGCAACCCGTCTTACAAAGTTACCGTAGAAGGTCACGCGGACGAACGTGGTACTCCTGAGTACAACATCGCTCTGGGCGAACGTCGTGCTAACGCTGTTAAGATGTACCTGCAGGGTAAAGGCGTTTCTGCTGATCAGATCTCCATCGTTTCTTACGGTAAAGAAAAACCTGCAGTACTGGGTCACGACGAAGCGGCTTACGCTAAAAACCGTCGCGCCGTACTGGTTTACTAAGAGAATCGCATGAACAGTAACTTCAGACATCACCTGTTGAGTCTGTCGTTACTGGTTGGAATAGCGGCCCCCTGGGCCGCTTTTGCTCAGGCACCAATCAGTAGTGTCGGCTCAGGCTCGGTCGAAGACCGCGTTACTCAACTCGAGCGTATTTCAAATGCTCACAGCCAGCTTTTAACCCAACTCCAGCAGCAACTTTCTGATAACCAGGCCGATATTGACGCCCTCCGCGGACAGATTCAGGAGAGTCAGTACCAGCTGAATCAGGTTGTTGAACGCCAGAAACAAGTGCAGCTGCAGATTGACAGCCTTACCAGCGGCGGGGCGGCAACGCCAACGCAGCAGGCCGGGGGCGATCAAAACAGCAGTGCTGGCGCATCCACCACGGCGCCTGCGGCTGGTGCAGCCACGTCCGGCGCACCGGTGCAAAGCGGTGACGCCAATACCGATTACAATGCGGCTATCGCGCTGGTGAAGGATTCCTCTCGCCAGGACGACGCAATTGCCGCATTCCAGAACTTCATCAAAAAATACCCGGATTCCACTTACCAGCCGAACGCTAACTACTGGCTCGGTCAGTTGAATTACAACAAGGGTAAAAAAGATGATGCAGCCTATTATTTTGCTTCTGTCGTAAAAAACTACCCGAAATCACCCAAAGCCTCTGACGCGATGTACAAGGTCGGTGTGATCATGCAGGACAAAGGGGACACGGCAAAAGCGAAAGCGGTCTACCAGCAAGTGGTCAGTAAATATCCTGGTACCGAAGGCGCAAAACTGGCGCAAAAACGACTCGGATCGCTGCAATGATGACGGCATGACCAGGAATCGTGTTTTTTCTGGTCGTGTCGCCTGAAACGTAAGCAGTTAAGTGATCTTCATCGAAATTTTTGTTGCGCTGAAATCTTAAACCAGTAATATATGCCGCCGTTGCCGAGGGATATCAAACATCTCCGAAGCAGCGCAAGTGGGTCGTTAGCTCAGTTGGTAGAGCAGTTGACTTTTAATCAATTGGTCGCAGGTTCGAATCCTGCACGACCCACCACTTAGCAATATCCAGCGTAGTATCGGGTGATTAGCTCAGCTGGGAGAGCACCTCCCTTACAAGGAGGGGGTCGGCGGTTCGATCCCGTCATCACCCACCACTCGGGTCGTTAGCTCAGTTGGTAGAGCAGTTGACTTTTAATCAATTGGTCGCAGGTTCGAATCCTGCACGACCCACCAATTTAGCATCCCACTCAGATGTTAAACGTAAAAAATATCTTCGAAGTCATGACCCGTAGGGGTCGTTAGCTCAGTTGGTAGAGCAGTTGACTTTTAATCAATTGGTCGCAGGTTCGAGTCCTGCACGACCCACCACTTCGAAGAACAATCCCGCAAGGGGTCGTTAGCTCAGTTGGTAGAGCAGTTGACTTTTAATCAATTGGTCGCAGGTTCGAATCCTGCACGACCCACCAGTGTAGAAAGGCGCCCTAAAGGCGCCTTTTTGCTGTCTGTGATATCCGCCTGTCAGTATAAAAAACTCTCTCAAGGTTCTTTTTTGCTATCTGCGATATACCCCTGACATGCGCAATCTGCTATCTTGTTTAGCATACAAAACACATAAGCCGTCAGTAGCTGCATCTCAGCGACCATAACGGCATTTTGTTAAGCCTGTAAAACGAGATTGCAAGATGAGCGTAATGTTTGACCCCGAAACCGCCATTTATCCTTTTCCGCCGAAACCTGCGCCGTTAAGCATGGAGGAAAAGCATTTCTACCGCGAAAAAATCAAGCGTCTGCTGAAAGCGCGCGATGCGGTGATGGTGGCGCATTACTACACCGATCCGGAAATCCAGCAACTGGCGGAAGAAACGGGTGGTTGCATTTCTGATTCGCTGGAAATGGCGCGTTTCGGTGCGAAGCATCCGGCATCCACGCTGCTGGTCGCTGGCGTGCGCTTTATGGGCGAAACCGCCAAAATCCTCAGTCCGGAAAAGACTATCCTGATGCCGACGCTGGCGGCTGAATGCTCGCTGGATCTCGGCTGCCCCAGCGACGCGTTTAATGCGTTTTGCGATGCGCACCCGGACCGCACGGTGGTGGTCTACGCCAATACGTCAGCGGCGGTAAAAGCGCGGGCAGACTGGGTTGTGACCTCCAGTATCGCCGTCGAGCTGATTGAGCATCTCGACAGCCTGGGCGAGAAAATTCTCTGGGCGCCGGATCGCCACCTCGGTCGTTATGTGCAAAAGCAGAGCGGGGCCGATGTGCTGTGCTGGCAGGGCGCCTGTATTGTTCATGACGAATTCAAAACGCAGGCGCTGACCCGTATGAAAGCGCTGTACCCGGATGCCGCGGTCCTCGTTCACCCGGAATCACCGCAGGCTATTGTTGATATGGCGGATGCGGTGGGTTCAACCAGCCAGCTGATTGCCGCGGCCCGAACGCTGCCTCATCAGCAACTTATTGTGGCGACCGATCGCGGGATTTTTTACAAAATGCAGCAGGCGGTACCGGAAAAAGAACTGCTGGAAGCGCCGACTGCGGGCGAGGGGGCCAGTTGCCGCAGTTGCGCGCATTGTCCGTGGATGGCGATGAACGGCTTAAAAGCGATTGCCGAAGGGCTGGAGAACGGCGGTGCGGCGCACGAAATTCACGTTGATGCCGCGTTGCGGGAAGGTGCATTGCTGCCGCTCAACCGGATGCTCGATTTTGCGGCTACACTTCGTTCTTAACAATTGACGTTACCTTGCGGGGTTATAAATGGACTTCTTCAGCACGCAGAACATTCTGGTACACATTCCGATTGGCGCAGGCGGATACGATCTGTCATGGATAGAAGCCGTCGGGACACTGGCAGGCTTATTGTGTATCTGGCTCGCCAGCCTCGAAAAAATCAGCAATTACTTTTTTGGCCTGATCAACGTCACGTTGTTCGCCATCATTTTCTTTCAGATCCAGCTGTATGCCAGCCTGCTGTTACAGCTCTTTTTCTTCGCCGCTAATATCTATGGCTGGTATGCGTGGTCACGGCAAACCAGTCAGCATGAGGCCGAACTACAAATTCGCTGGCTGCCGCTACCAAAAGCGATCACCTGGCTTGTCGTGTGCGTGGTGGCGATTGGGCTGATGACGGTGTTTATCAATCCGGTCTTTGCTTTCCTGACGCGCATTGCGGTGTCTGTCATGCAGGCGCTGGGGTTGAACGTCGTTATGCCAGACCTGCAACCGGATGCCTTCCCGTTCTGGGACTCCTGCATGATGGTGCTGTCGATTGTGGCGATGATCCTGATGACCCGCAAGTATGTCGAAAACTGGCTGCTGTGGGTGATCATCAACGTTATCAGCGTCGCTATTTTTGCGTTGCAGGGCGTCTACGCGATGTCGCTGGAATATCTGCTGCTGACCTTCATCGCGCTCAACGGTAGCCGGATGTGGATTAACAGCGCGCGTGAGCGAGGCTCTCACGCGCTTTCCAGCTAATGATGGTGTGAATGTCCATGCCCGGCGTGCAGCTCGTTAAGGCGGCATTCCGGGCCGCTACAGGGCTGGTACTCCATTTGTATCGTGGCATGCTCAATGCTGTAGTGATGCTCAAGGAAATGCTGGATGCGTTCGAGCAGCGCATCGTGGTCATGTGGCGGGATCACCTGAACATGCAGTGTCATGATCGGTTTCTCGCCCACCATCCAGACATGAACGTGGTGCACATCGCGGACTTCCGGTAATGCGCGGTTCAGTTTGCGCTTCAGTTCGCCAACGTCGATGGCGCGCGGCGCCCCTTCGAGCAGTTCGTTAACGCTTTCTTTCAGTAATTGCCAGGCGCTGCGAAGCACCAGGCACGACACCAGCACCGACAGGATCGGGTCAATCGGCGTCCAGCCGGTCAGCAGGATCACAATCGCCGCACCAATTGCACCGACCGAACCCAGCAAATCTCCCAGCACATGCAGCGCCGCGGCGCGCACGTTGAGATTCTTCTCTTCGCTGCCACGATGCAAAATCCAGAACGAAAAAATATTCGCCAGCAATCCGGCCACAGCGATCACCATCATGGTCACCCCGGCGACCGGTTGCGGATGGTAAAAACGTTGGATGGCCTCCCAGACAATCAGAAAGGTAATCACTACCAGCGCAATTGCATTCACAAACGCCGCAAGCGTGGTCAGACGCAGCCAGCCAAAGGTATGACGGTTATTAGGCGGGCGACGGGCGAAATGGACCGCCAGCAGGGCAAACAACAGCGCGGCGGCATCCGTCAGCATGTGCCCGGCATCAGCCAGCAGCGCCAGCGAGCCAGAGATAAGGCCGCCGATAACCTCGATAACCATAAAGCCCGCAGTAATCGCAAAAGCCAGCAGCAGCCGACGGGCATTGTCGTCCTGTGATTGTGGGGCAGGTGAGTGCGAATGGGAGTGCGCCATAACGTCGTCCTGATTATTTAAACTTTATGTCAGACATCATTACAGATCTTTGCTGATTGCGCATACAAATAAGGAGAGCCGAAGCTCTCCATTGACGTGTGCAGAAGGGGAGGGTTACTGCGTGGTACCGTCCGTTTTGGTGTTAACATCGTTATTGATGCCGTCACCCGTCTGGACTTTCTTGTTGATGTCAGGACATTTACCGTCTTTACACATCGTATTCTTGTGCACTTCGTCTTTGGTCATCCCTTCCTGATTCATATTGCTGGAGGAATCATTGGGATGAAGCATGGTGCCGCCGGTGTTGATCTGGCTGTTATCAACATTATTCGGCGCGGTGTTCTGACGCGCGTCAGGCGCCACCTGACCGGCTTCTGCCGCCGCGTTGGCATCGCCGTTGCTGGCCGAGGCGGCCAGCGCTGCGCCGCTGGTCAGAGAGAGGGTTGCCGTCAGGAAAAGTGAGGCTAATTTATTCATTTTCATAAAGATGCTCCTGTTCTGGTCGTTACGTCGGATAACTTCTTCCAACAGTGCATGCGCGAAGGCTATACGCCCTCAATGAGGTTAAAAATTCCATCTGCCTGATTTAACTCAGCATGGAATTTTATTAAGTGGCAAAAACAGAGTGTTTCAAAGTAAAAATTGTAGACGCGATCTCACTTTTCGCTACTTTGTGGCGAATTTATCTGGAATTCCAGGAATTATCCGTCCTGAGTGTAAAAGCCCGTTTACACTTTCTGACCGACAAGTTAGATTGAAAGGATTGCACTCAATCAGATAAGTATGGCAACGCTGGAAAGATGATGAATTATCAGAACGACGATTTACGCATTAAAGAGATCAACGAGTTATTGCCCCCTGTCGCACTCCTTGAAAAATTCCCCGCTACGAAAAATGCTGCGAACACGGTTTCACATGCCCGTAAAGCGATTCACCAGATCCTGAAAGGCAATGACGATCGTCTGCTGGTGGTAATTGGCCCATGCTCCATTCACGATCCGGTTGCGGCGAAAGAGTATGCGTCCCGCCTGCTGGCGCTGCGTGAGGCGCTGAAAGGCGAGCTGGAAATCGTCATGCGCGTCTATTTTGAAAAGCCGCGTACTACCGTGGGCTGGAAAGGGCTGATTAACGATCCGCACATGGATAACAGCTTCCAGATCAACGACGGTCTGCGTATCGCGCGCAAACTGCTGCTGGAGATTAACGACAGCGGCCTGCCCGCAGCGGGCGAGTTTCTGGATATGATCACGCCGCAGTATCTTGCCGATCTGATGAGCTGGGGCGCTATCGGCGCGCGAACCACGGAATCTCAGGTACACCGCGAGCTGGCGTCTGGTCTTTCCTGCCCGGTAGGTTTTAAAAACGGCACTGACGGCACAATCAAAGTGGCGATCGACGCCATTAACGCCGCCGGAGCGCCGCACTGCTTCCTGTCAGTCACCAAGTGGGGCCATTCCGCCATTGTGAATACCGGCGGTAACGGCGACTGCCACATCATTCTGCGCGGCGGTAAAGCGCCGAACTACAGTGCGGAGCATGTTGCAGAGGTTAAAGCGGGGCTGAAAAAAGCGGGCCTGCCAGAGCAGGTGATGATCGACTTCAGTCATGCCAATTCCTGCAAGCAGTTTAAAAAACAGATGGATGTCGCGCAGAATGTCTGCGAGCAGATTGTTAACGGTGAGAAAGCGATCATCGGCGTGATGATTGAAAGCCATCTGGTTGAAGGCAATCAGAGTCTGGAAAGCGGTGAGCCGCTGGTCTACGGCAAAAGCGTGACGGATGCCTGCATCGGCTGGGATGATACCGAAATCGTTCTGCGTCAGTTGTCGAACGCAGTGAAAGCGCGTCGCGGTTAAGCGCGTGGTGGACAGAAAAAAGGCCCGGTTCCGGGCCTTTTTTATTACTTCGCTTTACCCTGGTTCGCCACCGCGGCCGCTTTCGCAGCGATTTCGTCGGCGTTACCCAGATAGTAGTGTTTGATCGGCTTGAAGTTCTCGTCGAATTCATACACCAGCGGGACGCCGGTCGGGATGTTCAGTTCAAGAATTTCATCTTCGCCCATCTTGTCGAGGTATTTCACCAGCGCACGCAGGGAGTTGCCGTGAGCGGCAATAATCACGCGCTCGCCGCTTTTCAGGCGCGGCAGAATGGTTTCGTTCCAGTATGGCACTACGCGATCGATGGTCAGCGCCAGGCTTTCAGTCAGCGGCAGCTCTTTTTCGGTCAGTTTCGCATAGCGTGGATCGTGGCCCGGATAACGCTCGTCATCTTTGGTCAGCTCCGGCGGGGTCACCGCAAAACCACGGCGCCACTGTTTAACCTGCTCGTCACCGTATTTCTCGGCGGTTTCCGCTTTGTTCAGACCCTGCAACGCACCGTAATGACGCTCGTTCAGTTTCCAGGATTTTTCAACCGGCAGCCAGGCCTGATCCAGTTCATCCAGCACGTTCCACAGGGTGTGGATGGCACGTTTCAGCACAGAGGTATAAGCAAAATCAAAGCTGAAGCCTTCTTCCTTCAGCAGTTTACCCGCCGCTTTGGCTTCGCTCACGCCTTTCTCAGACAGGTCAACGTCATACCAACCGGTGAAGCGGTTTTCGTTGTTCCACTGGCTTTCGCCGTGGCGAACCAGAACCAGCTTAGTTACAGCCATATCCTACTCCTCAAGCTTTTATTTTGAATGATAACAATTCTCATTATATTGCCCGGACAACACCCGCAGCAACGCTTATCCATAACCATAGCGAAAATAGCGCCTGAGTGTAAGATGCTTGTGAATCCGGGGTTATGATTTTGTCTGCGAATGGCGCTATTTTCAGCAAATTGCGATGAAAAAACCCTCCATCAGGAGGGTTCGGGATTAGCGGGGGATGAACTGATATTCCGTGAGGCTGATGTACTCCTCACCGGGAAGCAGAATACAGTCGGGCTGCGGCCATTCCGGGTGGTTCGGGCTGTCGGGCAGGAATTCGCTCTCCAGCGCCAGACCCTGCCAGTCGCTGTAGGGCTCAGCTTCACGCGACGGCGTGCCGCCGAGATAATTACCGGAGTAGAATTGCAGGGCAGGCGCAGAGGTGTATACCGCCAGTTGCAGTTTTTCATCCTGCGACCAGACGCGGGCCACCGGTTCACGCACATTACCTTTTGCCTGTAACAGAAACGCGTGGTCGTAGCCTTTCACTTTTTTCTGGTCGTCATCGCTGAGGAAATCCTGCGCAATGCGTTTTGGCGTGCGGAAATCAAAGCTGGTATTCGCCACGCTTTTCAGCCCCTCGCGCGGAATGCCCATCTCGTCCACCGGCAGATAATCATCGGCGAGGATCTGCAACTTATGCTGTCGCACGTCACCCTGCACGCCATCGAGGTTAAAGTAGACGTGATTAGTCAGGTTGATCGGGCAGGCTTTGTCGACTGTGGCACGATACTCAATGGAAATCCGGCAGTCGTCTGTCAGACGATACCGCGCCAGGGCGGTGAGGTTGCCGGGATAGCCCTGATCGCCATCGTCAGAGACCAGCGTAAACAGGACTTCGTCGTCGTTCTGGCTGAGGATCTGCCAGCGACGTTTGTCGAATCCGTCCGGGCCGCCGTGAAGCTGGTTGGCGCCCTGACTCGGCACCAGTTCAATGGTGTTGTCATTCAGCGTGTAGCGGCTGTCAGCGATGCGGTTGGCGTAACGTCCTACCGACGCGCCAAGAAAGGCCGCCTGTTGCGGATACTGTTCCGGGCTCGCGCAGCCGAGCAGCGCTTCACGTACGCCGCCGTCAGAAAGGGGTATGCGGGCGGAAAGCAGCGTGGCTCCCCAGTCCATCAGCGTGACGACCATCCCGGCGCGGTTACGCAGCGTCAGCAGTCGAAAGGGCTGACCATCCGGGGCCAGCACAGGTGTCTCATTCAGCACGGCCTGCTCCTTGTGAAGGTTTGCAAACGTAGAAGGTCTCTTTGATGCCGGTTCTGGATTCATACTGCGCGGCTACCGCTTGTTGCACGGTATCAACCAGATTTTCCGGTACCAGCGCTACGACGCAGCCGCCGAAGCCGCCGCCAGTCATGCGCACACCGCCTTTATCGCCAATGGCTGCTTTTACAATCTCAACCAGCGTGTCGATTTGCGGCACGGTGATTTCGAAATCATCACGCATTGAGGCGTGGGATTCGGCCATCAGTTTCCCCATGCGTTGCAGATCGCCTTTTTCCAGCGCATCGGCGGCTTCCACCGTACGGGCGTTTTCGGTCAGCACGTGGCGCACGCGTTTCGCTACCAGCGGATCGAGTTCATTCGCCACGGCGTTAAACTGTGCCAGTGTAACGTCGCGTAGCGCGGGTTGCTGGAAGAAACGCGCCCCGGTCTCGCACTGCTGGCGACGGGTGTTATATTCGCTGCCGACCAGCGTACGTTTAAAGTTACTGTTGATGATGATCACCGCGACGCCTTTTGGCATCGATACCGCTTTGCTGCCAAGTGTGCGGCAGTCGATCAGTAATGCATGATCTTTCTTACCGAGTGCGGAAATCAGCTGATCCATAATGCCGCAGTTGCAGCCGACAAACTGGTTTTCCGCTTCCTGACCGTTCAGCGCGATTTGCGTGCCGTCGAGCGGCAGGTGATACAGTTGCTGGAGAACAGTACCGACCGCCACTTCCAGCGAGGCGGATGAGCTTAAGCCCGCGCCCTGCGGCACGTTGCCGCTGATCACCATATCCACGCCGCCAAAGTTGCGGTCGCGTTTTTGCAGGTGTTTCACCACCCCGCGCACGTAGTTTGACCACTGCTGGCTGTCGTGGGTCACAATCGGCGCGTCCAGCGAGAACTCGTCGATTTGATTGTCATAGTCGGCGGCAATGACGCGCACCGTGCGGTCGTTACGCGCCGCGCAACTGATCACCGTCTGGTAATCAATAGCGCACGGCAGCACAAAACCATCATTATAGTCGGTGTGTTCACCGATCAAATTCACGCGGCCTGGCGCCTGGATAACGTGGGTGGCAGGGTAGCCAAATTTTTCAGCAAACAGGGATTGGGTTTTATCTTTCAGACTCATTGTTATTCTCCGGATTCGCGAAAATGAATATCGCTGACGGCACGCAGACGTTCAGCCGCCTGTTCTGCCGTAAGGTCGCGCTGGGTTTCCGCCAGCATTTCATAACCGACCATAAATTTGCGGACGGTAGCCGAACGCAATAAGGGCGGATAGAAATGGGCATGTAACTGCCAGTGCGAGTGTTCGTCGTTGGTAAACGGCGCGCCGTGCCAGCCCATCGAGTAGGGGAATGAGCACTGGAACAGATTGTCGTAACGGCTGGTCAGTTTTTTCAGCGCCAGCGCCAGGTCGCTGCGTTGTGCGTCGCTGAGATCAGGCATCCGCAGAACGTGCGCTTTCGGCAGCAGCAGCGTTTCAAACGGCCACGCCGCCCAGTAGGGCACTACCGCCAGCCAGTGTTCGGTTTCCACTACCGTGCGGCTGCCGTCCGCCTGTTCACGTTGAACGTAATCCAGCAGCATCGGCGAACCGTACTGTTGAAAATACTCACGTTGCAGCCGGTCTTCGCGTTCGGCTTCGTTCGGCAGAAAACTGTTTGCCCACACCTGGCCATGCGGATGCGGGTTGGAGCAGCCCATCGCCGCGCCTTTGTTTTCAAACACCTGCACCCACGGATACGTTTCCCCCAGCTCAGCGGTTTGCTGTTGCCAGGTTCTGACCACCTCTTCCAGCGCGCTGACGCTCAGTTCCGGCAGCGTTTTGCTGTGATCCGGTGAGAAGCAGATCACCCGACTGGTGCCACGCGCGCTCTGGCAACGCATCAGCGGATCATCGCTTTCCGGCGCGGCAGGTGTGTCTGCCATCAGCGCCGCGAAATCGTTGGTAAAGACGTAGGTGCCGGGGTAGTCCGGGTTTTTATCCCCGGTTACGCGGGTATTGCCCGGGCAGAGAAAACAGTCGGGATCGTGAGCTGGCAGCGTCTGCTTAGCCGGCGTTTCCTGCGCCCCTTGCCAGGGGCGTTTCGCGCGATGCGGAGAAACTAAGATCCATTGCCCGGTCAGCGGGTTATAACGACGATGCGGGTGGTCGACGGGATTAAAGCGCTCCATTACATGTAGTTCCTTAGTCTGCATAGCCCTGAGGATGACGGGACTGCCAGTGCCAGGTGTCCTGCGCCATCTGGTCAAGATCGCGGGTCACGCGCCAGTTCAGCTCTTTATCGGCTTTGCTGGCATCGGCCCAGTAAGCGGGAAGATCGCCATCACGACGAGGGGCAAAATGATAATTCACCGGTTTGCCGCAGGCTTTGCTGAACGCATTGACCACGTCCAGCACGCTGCTGCCGATGCCTGCACCGAGGTTATAAATGTGCACGCCCGGTTTACCGGCCAGTTTTTCCATGGCGGCAACGTGGCCATCAGCGAGATCCATCACGTGGATGTAATCACGCACGCCCGTGCCGTCTGCCGTTGGGTAATCATTGCCGAACACCGCCAGCGATTCGCGACGACCGACCGCCACCTGCGCGATGTACGGCATCAGGTTATTCGGAATGCCCTGCGGATCTTCACCCATATCGCCTGACGGATGCGCGCCAACCGGGTTGAAGTAGCGCAGCAGCGCAATGCTCCACTCCGGCTGTGCTTTTTGCAGGTCGGTGAGGATTTGTTCGACCATCAGTTTGCTTTTGCCATACGGGCTTTGTGGCGTCCCGGTCGGGAAACTTTCAACGTAAGGAATTTTGGGCTGATCGCCATAGACGGTGGCAGAAGAACTGAAGATGAAGTTTTTGATGTTCGCGGCGCGCATCGCGGAAATCAGGCGAAGCGTACCGTTAACGTTGTTATCATAGTATTCAAGCGGTTTGGTGACGGATTCGCCCACCGCTTTCAGACCAGCGAAATGGATCACTGTATCGATGGCGTGATCGTGCAGAATTTCCGTCATCAGCGCTTCATTGCGAATATCGCCTTTCACGAAGGTTGCCTGTTTACCGCCCAGACGTTCAATCACCGGCAACACGCTGCGCTTACTGTTACAGAGGTTATCAAGAATGATGACGTCATGACCCTGCAGCAGCAATTGCACGCTGGTATGACTTCCTATGTAACCGCTACCACCTGTGACCAGTACTCTCATGATTCGCTCCATTAGGCTTATGGTATGTAATAACCTTAGCATAACAGAGAAGTCAAAAGTGTGACATGGGATAAACTAGTGGAATCGTTTACACGCCTGACATATTGTGAGGGGCGCTGTTTTTTCCCATTATAAAACAAGGGCGATGCGAAGAGACGATGCCATTTATCTGAAAAACGGAGGCAAAACCTCCGTCAGGGAAGGGGATTAACGTCTGCCGATGGCGTAACGGTAGCCGTCGCCGTCAGGCACAAATTCCAGCCGATGCGTAATGCAGTCCGGGGCATCTTCGGCATGATGGGAAACGAACAACAACTGGGTTTTACCTTCGCCAATCAACACGTCAATGAAACGGCGGATCAACTGGCGATTCAGCGGATCCAGCCCTTGTAACGGCTCATCAAGGATCAACAGCGTGGGGTGTTTCACCAGCGCCCGCACGATCAGCGCCAGTCGTTGCTGCCCCCACGACAGGCTATGAAACGGCGCGTCAGCGGTACGGCTGTCGATGCCCAGAATAGTAAGCCAGGCCTGCACCAGTTTCTGCTGCTTATCCGACACCGCCTGGTAGATCCCGATGGAGTCAAAATAGCCCGACAGGATCACGTTGCGCACTGTGGTGCTGACGCGATAGTCGAGATGCAGGCTGCTGCTGACGTAGCCAATGTGTTTTTTGATATCCCAGATGGTTTCACCGCTGCCGCGACGACGGCCGAACAACGTTAAGTCATTGCTGTAACCCTGAGGGTGATCGCCGGTGACGAGGCTCAGCAGCGTCGACTTCCCGGCGCCATTCGGGCCGACAATCTGCCAGTGCTCACCTGGATTCACCGTCCAGCTCAGGTGGCTGATGATGGGCCTGTCATTATAAGACACCGTGCCGTCATTCAGCACAATGCGCGGAGCGTCATCCGGCAGCGATAACCGGGCGGAAGGCGCGTCCGGCTCCGGCAGGGTGATGCCGTCGAGCTTTTCGCTGTGCGCCAGTTGGGCAATTAATGCCTGTTCAAGCAGCGTTTTTTTCTCGCCCACATCGCTGAGCGTACAGTCCGCCAGCACCCCGGCAAAGCGCACAAACGCAGGGATTTCATCAAAGCGGTTCAGCACCAGCACTACGGTATAACCTTCGCCGTTGAGCGTCGCCAGCAGTTCCGCCAGTTGCTGACGCGATGCCACATCCAGGCCGTCAAAAGGCTCGTCAAGGATCAGCAAGTCCGGCTCTGCCATCAGCGCCTGGCAAAGCAGGGTTTTGCGTGTTTCCCCGGTGGAGAGGTATTTAAAGCGGCGGTCGAGCAGGGCGGTGATGCCGAAACGCTCAGCGAGCAGGGCGCAGCGTTGCGGATCGCGGATCTCATCCTGAATAATCTCAGCGGTGGTGCGACCGGTGTCATCTTCGCCTGGGCTCAGCAGATCGGTATTATTGCGTTGCCACTCGTCACTGACCAGTTTTTGCAATTGCTCAAAGGACAGGCGCGTGACTCGCGTAAAATCAGACTGGCACGAGCCGGAGAGCAGTGGAAGCTCACCCGCCAGCGCGCGGGCGAGGGCAGATTTACCGCTGCCGTTACTGCCCACGAACGCCCAGCTTTCACCGGCGCGCAGCGTCAGTGCATCGATTTTCAGTGTTCTGGTATCACTAAGACGAAACGTGCCTTGCAAAATTTGCAACAATGACATGATATATCCCGTTTTTCGCATCAATATGCACAGGGATACGTTTTCCTGCCAGCAATGTCAATGACGGGGGAACGCATCAGCACAACGTGGCGATGATCACGCGATCAGCATTAAAATATGCTGTGACCTCAGCACCTTCTGCCAGATCCTTAGCGTCGTCGCGTGGGACCGTGGCGCAAAGCGTCTGCCCGTCAGGCAATGTCATCAGCACTTCGCATTGCTCTTCACCGCATTCGATATGGCTGATTCGCCCGGCCAGCTGGTTATCCGCACCGGCGGCGAGGCGTTTATCCTGGGTGATGCCCACCCACGGCGCTTTCAACAGCACCAGCACTTCTTTGCCTTCGTCGAGCCCCAGCCGTTCGCCGCTCTGCGCGGTGATCGCCACTTTCAGGCGGGTTTCGCCATCGGCCAGCAACACGTCAACATGCTGCTGAACCTGGTCGTGATCGCGGGCGATGACAGTACCGAACCACTGGTTACGGGCGCTGGTTTGCAGAGAAAAACGGGAGATGGCCGCCAGCAGGCTGTTGAGCGGCAGCGCGTCGTCGTCACTCAGCACATCGAACGCTTTTTGCTGGATCTGCGCGAGCAGATCATAAAGCTGAATTAACCGCTGACCGTAGCGGGTCAGCACTGCGCCACCACCGCCTTTACCGCCGGTCGCGCGATCGACCAGCGTCTGTTCGCTGAGCTGGTTCATTTCGTTGATCGCATCCCAGGCGCTTTTATAGCTGATGCCTGCGTTCTTCGCCCCCTGGCTGATAGAGCCGGTCAGGTCGATTTGCTTAAGCAACGCGATGCGGCGCGGGTCGGCAAACAGGCGTTGTTGAAGCTTGAGGGTAAGAAGAATTTCGGCTTGCATAACAAAATCCTGATCAAAAAAGCGAATGTGGCGCATCTGAATGCGCGGTCAACGGGCATCGCACAAAAGGGGCGTGTTTTTCCTGATTATCAGGTTACAATAAAAGAATCACAATATCTGGAGTCGACCATGTTAGAGTTGTTGAAAAGTCTGGTCTTTGCCGTAATCATGGTTCCCGTGGTGATGGCCGTCATCCTGGGGTTAATCTACGGTCTGGGTGAAGTGTTTAACGTCCTTTCTAATGTCGGTCACAGAGACCGCCCCCATCAGAATCACCAGAATCAATGAATTATTTCGAGAAAAGCACCCGGTTTTGCCGGGTGTTTGTCTTTTAAGTTCCTTCGTTTTTAGCCGATAATCATCACATTACCCACATTGTGGTACCAGTAAGCGCTTTGAAAACCCCACTGTTGTCGTTATATTATCCGATATATAACGACACACACAGGAGTTACAAATGGCACGTACATGGTTACGCCTTTTTGCAGGGGCAACACTGACGCTTTCAGTTGCAGGTCATGCCCTGGCGGATGATGCAAAAATTACGGTCTTCGCGGCGGCGTCGCTGACCAACGCGATGCAGGATATCGCTAAAGAATACAAAAAAGAGAAAAATGTCGAGGTGGTCTCGTCATTTGCCTCTTCCTCTACGCTGGCTCGCCAGATTGAAGCCG
Source organism: Trabulsiella odontotermitis (assembly GCF_001297775.1). Classification (GTDB taxonomy): domain Bacteria; phylum Pseudomonadota; class Gammaproteobacteria; order Enterobacterales; family Enterobacteriaceae; genus Trabulsiella; species Trabulsiella odontotermitis. The sequence continues at coordinate 177,907 of NZ_LIFX01000008.1, forward strand.
GCGCGCCTGCTGATCTCTTCATTTCTGCTGATCAGAAGTGGATGGATTATGCCGTCGATAAGAAATCAATCGACACCGCCACACGCGAAACACTGCTCGGCAACAGCCTGGTCGTGGTCGCCCCGAAAGCCAGCGCACAGGGTGAAATCGCCATTGATGCGAAAACTGACTGGACCAGCCTTTTAAAAGGCGGACGTCTGGCGGTTGGCGATCCGGATCACGTTCCGGCGGGGATCTATGCGAAAGAAGCGCTGCAAAAACTGGGCGCATGGGATACGCTGTCGCCGAAGCTGGCCCCGGCTGAAGATGTGCGTGGTGCGCTGGCGCTGGTAGAGCGTAACGAAGCGCCGCTGGGCATCGTTTACGGTTCTGACGCGGTTGCCAGTAAAGGGGTAAAAGTTGTCGGTACCTTCCCTGAAAGTTCACATCAAAAAGTGGAATATCCGATGGCTATCGTTGACGGACATAAAAACGCCACCGTCAGCGCCTTTTATGATTATCTGAAAGGGCCGCAGGCTTCTGCAATCTTTAAACACTACGGATTTACGACGCACTGATGATATTGACGGATCCCGAATGGCAGGCGGTACTGCTGAGCCTGAAAGTTTCATCCCTGGCAGTGGTTTTCAGCTTGCCCTTTGGGGTCTTCATGGCCTGGCTGCTGGTCAGGCGTAATTTTCCGGGCAAAGCGCTGCTCGACAGCGTGATCCATCTTCCACTCGTGTTGCCGCCGGTGGTGGTGGGCTATCTGTTGCTCATCGCCATGGGGCGACGCGGGTTCATTGGTTCCTGGCTGTATGACTGGTTTGGCATCACCTTCGCCTTCAGCTGGCGCGGCGCGGTGCTGGCCGCGGCGGTGATGTCGTTTCCGCTAATGGTGCGGGCGATTCGTCTCGCGCTGGAAGGGGTCGATATCAAACTGGAACAGGCGGCCCGCACCCTGGGTGCCGGTCGCTGGCGTGTCTTTTTCACTATCACGTTACCGTTGATGTTGCCGGGAATTATCGTCGGCACGGTGCTGGCGTTTGCCCGTTCCCTCGGCGAGTTCGGCGCGACCATCACCTTCGTCTCCAACATTCCGGGGGAGACGCGCACCATTCCTTCAGCAATGTATACGCTGATTCAGATGCCCGGCGGCGAAGGCGCTGCCGCGCGGCTATGCATTATTTCTATCGTGCTGGCGCTGGTGTCGCTGCTGGTGTCCGAATGGCTGGCGCGCCTTAGCCGTGAACGGACAGGGAAGTGACCATGCTGGAACTCAACTTTACGCAGACGCTGGGTACGCATCGCCTGGACATTCACGAAACGCTGCCCACCTCCGGTATCACGGCGGTGTTTGGCGTCTCCGGGGCGGGAAAAACCTCGCTCATTAATGCTATCAGTGGCTTAACTCAGCCGGAAGCCGGGCGCATTGTCCTCAACGGACGGGTTCTTAATGACGTCGAAAAAGGGATCTGTTTAACGCCAGAAAAACGCCGTGTGGGGTACATCTTTCAGGATGCGCGTCTGTTTCCGCACTACAAAGTGCGCGGCAATCTGCGCTACGGCATGGCGAAAAATATGGCCGGGCAGTTCGACAAGCTGGTGGCACTGCTGGGGATCGCGCCGTTGCTGGATCGTCTGCCGGGCAGCCTTTCTGGTGGCGAAAAACAGCGCGTGGCGATTGGCCGTGCGTTGTTGACTGCGCCGGAACTGCTGCTTCTGGACGAGCCGCTGGCGTCACTGGATATCCCGCGCAAGCGCGAACTGCTGCCGTATCTGCAGCGTCTGGCGCGTGAAATCAACATCCCTATGCTTTACGTCAGCCATTCGCTGGATGAAATACTGCATCTGGCGGACAAAGTGCTGGTGCTGGAAGACGGTCGCGTTAAAGCGTTCGGCAATCTTGAAGAGGTGTGGAGCAGTAGCGTCATGCACCCGTGGCTGCCGCAGGAGCAGCAGAGCAGCATCCTGAAAGTTACGGTGCTGGAACACCATCCACATTATGCAATGACCGCGCTGGCGCTCGGTGACCAGCATTTATGGGTCAATAAACTCGACAAACCGGTACAGGCCGCTGTGCGCGTGCGCGTTCAGGCCTCGGATGTGTCGCTGGTGTTGCAGCCGCCGACGCAGACCAGCATCCGCAACATTCTGCGCGTCAAAGTGGTGGAGTGTTACGACAACAACGGCCAGGTGGAAGTGCAGCTTGACGTCGGCGGCCGCACGCTGTGGGCGCGCATCAGCCCGTGGGCGAGAGATGACCTGGGGATTAAGCCAGGCCAGTGGCTGTATGCGCAGATTAAGAGCGTCTCAATTACCTCGTAATTACAGCAGGTGGTGATAGATATAACTGGCGATGCTGTCAGTGGTGTTATCGCCAATCACCACGTCCGCACAGGCTTTAACCGCATCATCGGCGTTGCCCATCGCGACACCGGTGCCTGCGGCTTCCAGCATACTGATGTCGTTAAAGTTGTCGCCAAAGGCCACCACGTCTTTCATCGATAATCCCTGCGACTCCACCCAGCGTTTCAGACGGTAACCTTTGCTGTTACCCTGACGCGCGACATCGACCTGATCGTGCCACGACCATTCGCATTCCAGCGCCAGCGATGTTTCAACGTGGCTGACGAACTCGCGCAGCTTCGGCATGTCTTCATCGGTCAGCGCAAACTTCCACACCGCGTTGACGTCCTGCGCCGCCTGTGCCAGCGACGGCACCTGCGTGAACACCGGACGCTGTTCCGGCGGCAGTGTCTGCGCCCAGTTGCTGGTGCGAACAACATGCCCGGTAGGGCGTTCATAAAGCATCGCATCGTCGACATACATCAGACCGTGGATGCTATGCTCATTCAACAGATCAATGACCTTTAGCGCCTTATCAACAGGCATGGGATCGGCTTCCAGTACCTTTTTTGCATGATAATCATACAAATAAGTGCCATTACAGCAAATTGCAGGTGTATCGAGAGCCAGTGCCTGATAAAAAGGATGAATGGCAACGTGATGCCGACCCGTGACGATGAGAAGCTGAAAACCCGCTTCCCTGGCGCGTTTCAGCGCTTCTACTGAAGAGGGAAGCAATGTTTTCTGTGGCGTCAGTAGAGTTCCGTCTAAATCAAGGGCGATCACGCGAGAGGTCATGTGTTATTCCAGGTTGATGTTGAACATGTCATTGCGGGTGATGGTACACCGATACGGCAGTGAGACAAATTTATACAGCATTGACCGCTAAAACCGTCTATCCTGGTATTTTGCTTCCACGTGCAGTAAGGAAAGGAGTTTTCATGAAACAAACCGTTTATACCGCCAGCCCGGAAAGTCAGCAGATCCACGTCTGGAGCCTGAAACACGACGGCGCATTAACGCTCGTGCAGGTGGTTGACGTCCCGGGTCAGGTGCAGCCGATGGTCGTCAGTCCGGATAAGCGTTATCTGTACGTTGGTGTTCGTCCTGAATTTCGTGTGCTGGCCTATCGTATTGCGCCTGATGATGGTGCGCTGACCTATACGGCGGAATCCCCGTTGCCGGGAAGTCCGACCCACATTTCTACCGATCATCAGGGCAAATTCCTGTTCAGCGGCTCCTACAATGCGGGCTGTGTCAGTGTGACGCGTCTGGATGCAGGCCTGCCGGTTGACGTGGTGGATAAAGTTGAGGGGCTCGAAGGTTGCCACTCGGCCAATATCTCCCCGGACAACCGCACGCTGTGGGTACCGGCGCTGAAACAGGATCGCATCTGCCTGTTTACCCTGAGCGATGATGGTCAACTGGTGGCGCAGGAGCCTGCCGAAGTGACGACTGTCGAAGGCGCAGGCCCACGCCATATGGCATTCCACCCGAACCAGCAGTATGCCTACTGCGTCAATGAACTCAACAGCACCGTGGATGTCTGGGAGCTGAAAGATCCGTACGGCAAAATCGAATGCGTGCAGACGCTCGATATGATGCCGGGTGACTTCAAAGGTGTACGTTGGGCGGCGGATATCCATCTGACGCCTGATGGTCGTCACCTTTACGCCTGTGACCGCACCTCCAGTCTGATCACCGTGTTCAGCGTCTCCGAAGACGGCAGTGTGCTGAGTCTGGAAGGCTTCCAGCCGACCGAAACCCAGCCGCGCGGCTTTAACGTCGATCACAGCGGGAAATATGTCATTGCCGCCGGGCAGAAATCACACCACATCGCGGTGTATGAAATCAAAGGCGAGCAGGGGCTACTGGAAGAGAAAGGTCGTTATGCGGTAGGCCAGGGACCGATGTGGGTCGTGGTTAACGCGCACTGATTATCCACCATAAAAAAAACCTCGCGATTGCGAGGTTTTTTCTTTTTCTGCAGATTACTGCTTAGGTACAGCCACCACTTCGCTGCCCACGCCGCGGTTGTTGAATTCCCACATGCGGTTGAACTGCGCGTCGTTCAGGTTGCGCTGGACTTCGCCTTTATCGTTTTTAGCGCCAGTGTTGCCGCTGAACGGACGTTTGGAAATCGCGGCATCCGCCCACGGTTTCGCCAGGTTGAAGCCTTCGTTGATCGCGCTGTCGCGGATCACCACCTGACCGTTGGTGTTGCTGTCAACATCCAGCGAACGGCCCAGTTGTGCGACGCCGTCACCCGCTGCGTTAAAGCGTGAGTTGGTGGCGAGGAAGCCATAGAAGAGATTGGACTGGGTTGCCGGGGCGAAGACGTAACCTTCCTGCTGCGTGCGGGAGTTCACAACACGGAAATCGGTGTTATCGAACACCACCGCGCCACGTCCGGAAACGATGTCGACATCACCTTCGAGGTAGCTGTTCGTCACCAGTGTACGGGTCAGACGGTCGTTTTGCAGACGGTTCTGCACGCCGCTGTTGGTCACGAAGAAGGTGTTCTGGCGACCAAGAATGTTGACGTTGTTGATCTGCACCTTGTCGCCGTCGCTGCGCAGCGCCACCGCCTGGTGGGTACCCGCGTCAACGCTGTCGCCGAGGTTGTTTTCAATCGTCATATTCTGCAGTTGCAGACCGTTATTCTGCGACCAGAATACCGCTGAACACATCACGCCAACCGTTGCCGTGCGTTTGCTCTGGCAATTGTCAAACATGTACCACGCTGGTTTACCCGGCATGTATTTACCGGCCGGGTTAACCAGACGACGCCAGCTGTTCGGGTCAATCTCAGAGTCGATCGCCAGGCCGATTTTCACATCAGACGCTTTCTCGCCAGTGCCGTACAGCGTCAGGCTGCCCGGTGCTGCGGGAACATACACGGTGCCCTGATATTCACCCGGCATGATCGCGATGAACAGACGACTGCTGGAGTGCTTCGCGATGGCCGCGTCAACCGCTGCCTGAATGGTGCTGTGCGTCACGCCCTGAGCGCCCGCCGGGCCGACCACGAAATCAGGCTGAGCGGGAATGCTGATCGCTGACGGCGACCACGGCGCAGCGTTAGGATCCAGGGTAGAAAAATAATGAGCCTGCACAAAGTTTTTCGCTTCAGCGGCGGAAAGGATCGGGCGAAGCGTGGTCCCTGGCGCTTCTTGCGTGGAGGGCTGTTGATCCGGCGGCGTTGAGCTACAGGCGGTCAGTGTCACGCCAAAAGCCAGTGCCAGCGTCAGACGAGAAACCGAGAATGTGTTCATGTTACTCCAGAGCTGTTAAGTAGAGGATGAGTCCTTCAAAACCTGCTTTTTATACTAAGTTGAGCGAAACGGGAAGCAGGATCGGTAAAAAGTTCGTCACTTTGCGGAAAACACAGGGAAGCAGGCGGGTAAGTAGTCACAAAAAATCAACATTTACATAAGCCTTTGTTGACAATCCGGGCGGAATGAAAATAAATGTCTATACAATCTATGACAAGTGAAGATTATGACTGAACTGACCGCTGAAGATTACATCTGGCGCAATGCGCGTCTCGCCACCCTTGATCCCTCACAACCGCAGGCTTATGGCCTGCTGGAACAGCATGCGCTGGTGGTTCGTCACGGGCGCATCCACGCGATTGTCCCGGACGCGGATATTCCTGCGAACACGCGCAATGTGACCGATGTCCAGGGCCGTCTGATTACGCCCGGGCTTATCGACTGCCACACCCATCTGATTTTCGGCGGCAGCCGTGCGCAGGAGTGGGAACAGCGCCTGAACGGCGTTTCGTATCAGCAGATCAGCGCCCGTGGCGGCGGCATTAACGCCACGGTCCGTGCCACGCGTGAGAGCAGTATTGACACGCTGACCGCACTTGCGCAGCAACGGCTGGAACGGCTGATGCGTGAAGGGGTCACCACGCTTGAAATCAAGTCCGGCTACGGGCTGGACCTGCAAAACGAAGAGAAAATGCTGCAGGTTGCCGGGGCGCTGGCGCAGGCGAACCCGGTTGAGGTCAGCCGCACGCTGCTCGCAGCGCACGCCACGCCGCCGGAATATAAAGACAATCCGGACGGCTATATCTCGCTGGTTTGCGAAACCATCCTGCCTGCATTGTGGAAAAAAGGGCTGTTCGATGCGGTTGACGTCTTTTGTGAAAACGTCGGTTTCAGCCCGGCGCAAACCGAGCGGGTCTTTCGTACCGCCCGTGATTTCGGCATTCCGGTAAAAGGGCATGTTGAACAGCTCTCGTCGCTGGGCGGGGCGCAACTGGTCAGCCGTTATAAAGGGCTTTCCGCCGACCACATTGAATATTTGAGCGAAGAGGGCGTCGCCGCCATGCGTAACAGCGGCACGGTCGCCGTACTGCTGCCAGGTGCATTCTATTTCCTTAACGAAACCCGCAAACCGCCGGTGGAACTGCTGCGCCAGCAACAGGTGCCGATGGCGGTCGCCACCGACTTTAACCCCGGCACCAGTCCGTTCACCAGCCTGCATTTGTCGATGAACATGGCCTGCGTCAAATTCGGCCTGACGCCGGAAGAGGCGTGGGCAGGCGTCACCCGACATGCCGCGCAGGCGCTCGGACGGGCGAAAAGCCATGGTCAGCTGGCGGTCGGTTATGTCGCGGATTTCGTCGTCTGGGATGCGGAACATCCGGTCGAGATGGTGTATGAACCGATGCGTAACCCGCTCTGGCAGCGTATTTTCCGTGGCGAGGTGACAGCATGAATTTATGGCATCCGGCAGACCGCGCGCTCTGGCAGGGGCGCGATGACAGCGCCGAAGCACCAAACGCGCTGCGCCTGTTTCAGACCATCGACAACAGCGGTGAATTCGCGCCGCAACGTCATGACGGCAAAATCGCCCTGTTAGGTTTTGAGTGCGACGAAGGCGTCAAACGTAATCAGGGGCGACCCGGCGCCGCGCAGGGGCCGGACACGCTGCGTAAAGCGCTGGCGAATATGGCCAGCCACGCCGGTCACGATCGGCTGGTGGAGATGGGCAATATTCGCGCGCAACCTGAAGCACTGGAAGCGGCCCAGCAGGCGTTGCACGACGCGGTGCTTGCCTGCCAACAGGCGAAGATGCGCACTCTGGTGCTGGGTGGCGGCCATGAAACTGCCTTCGGGCATGGCTCGGCGATCCTTGACGCGTTTCCTGATGAGCGGGTGGGGATCATCAACCTTGATGCACACCTCGATTTACGTCACGCCCCGCGCGCCAGCTCAGGCACGCCGTTTCGCCAGCTGGCGCTGCACTGTGACGCGCAGCAGCGCGGTTTTCATTACAGTTGCATTGGTGCCAGTATGGCTGCCAACACGGCTGCACTATGGGATGAGGCCGCACGGCGTCACGTCACGGTCATTGAGGATCTTGATGTGCTGAACGCGCTGGAGGCGCGGGTGTTGCCGGAGATCGCCCGCTGCATTGAAAGTTATGACCGGATCTACCTGACCATCGATCTGGATGTGCTGCCCGCTACGGAAATGCCTGCCGTATCAGCGCCTGCGGCGTTAGGCGTACCGCTGGCGCTATTGCTGCGCATCGTTGAGCCATTGTGCCGTAGCGGCAAGCTGCAGGCGGTCGATCTGGTCGAGTTCAACCCGATGTACGATCGTGAAGGGCAGGGCGCGAAAGTTGCCGCCCGTCTCGCCTGGCAGATTACCCACTGGTGGCAATGGTAACCCCCGGGATATACTGCCGTTACATCGCCGACATTGACTGACATAAGGAACGCCAGCGCCATGTATTCGCCTCGTCCCCGACCGGCCCCTGCCAGCGCGCCGGTGCCTTTTTATGAAAAAGTGAAGCAGGCTATCAGCGAAAAGATTTATGCCGGTATCTGGCGCCCCCACGACCGCATTCCATCGGAAGCTGAACTGGTGGCGCAGTTTGGCTTCAGCCGGATGACCATCAACCGCGCAGTGCGCGAACTGACCGACGAAGGGCTGCTGGTGCGCCTGCAGGGTGTGGGCACGTTCGTGGCCGAGCCGAAAGGGCAGTCAGCGCTGTTTGAAATTCGTAGTATTGCCGATGAGATCGCCGCCCGACACCATCAGCACCGCTGCGAAGTGCTGCTGCTGGAAGAGACCCGTGCTGATTTCACCCAGGCCGCGGCGCTGGACGTTGAAGAGGGCACGCGGATTTTTCATTCGCGAATGGTGCATTTTGAAAATGATGTGCCGGTGCAGATTGAGGATCGCAGCGTTAATGCCACGGTGGTGCCGGACTATCTGCGGCAGGATTACACCACCACCACACCACACGCTTATCTGTCGCTGATTGCGCCGTTGACCGAAGGGGAGCATATTGTCGAAGCTGTGGCGGCGACCCCGGCCGAGTGCCGCCTGCTGCATATCAAAGAGCATGACCCGTGCCTGCTGATCCGCCGCCGCACCTGGTCCACCTCGCATATCGTCTCACACGCCAGTCTGCTGTTCCCCGGCAGCCGCTACCGTCTGCAGGGCCATTTCAGCTCCTGATCCCCGGCGTCAGCAAAAAGCGTGATTGCTGACGCAATATAACAAAATTGTATCATTTCTGTTAAATCTCATCTTGTGCATAGATGTATAGACAAGTATATGTATCTGTACCCGTCATACTTCAAATCAGGAGAGACCCACGATGTCGCAAACCAAATATCGCCAGCAGGAGATCCGCGCCCCGCGCGGCACAGCGCTGACTGCAAAGAGCTGGCTGACCGAAGCGCCGCTGCGCATGTTAATGAACAATCTGGACCCGGACGTGGCGGAAAACCCGAATGAGCTGGTGGTCTACGGCGGGATCGGTCGTGCGGCACGCAACTGGGAATGTTATGACGCGATCGTCAGGGCGTTAACGAAACTGGAAAGCGATGAAACCCTGCTGGTACAGTCCGGCAAGCCGGTCGGCGTGTTCAAAACCCACGACAACGCGCCGCGCGTGCTGATCGCCAACTCCAACCTGGTACCGCACTGGGCGACCTGGGAACACTTTAACGAACTCGACGCCAAAGGGCTGGCGATGTACGGCCAGATGACCGCCGGGAGCTGGATTTACATTGGCAGCCAGGGGATTGTGCAGGGCACTTACGAAACGTTCGTCGAAGCAGGCCGTCAGCACTATAACGGCAACCTGCAGGGGCGCTGGGTGTTAACCGCCGGTCTCGGCGGCATGGGCGGCGCGCAACCGCTGGCAGCGACACTGGCCGGAGCCTGCTCGCTGAACATTGAATGTCAGCAGAGCCGTATCGATTTCCGTCTGCGTACCCGTTACGTCGACGAACAGGCCACCTCGCTGGACGACGCGCTGGCGCGCATAAAAAAGTACACCGCAGAAGGCAAAGCAGTCTCCATCGCCCTGTGCGGCAACGCGGCAGAAATTCTGCCGGAACTGGTGAAACGCGGCGTGCGCCCGGACATGGTGACCGACCAGACCAGCGCTCACGATCCTCTGCACGGTTATCTGCCGAAGGGCTGGACGTGGGAAGAGTATCAGCAAAAAGCGGAATCTGACCCGCAGGGCACGGTACAGGCCGCCAAACGCGCGATGGCGGAACACGTCAGCGCAATGCTGGCTTTCAACGAGATGGGTATTCCGACGTTTGACTACGGCAACAATATCCGTCAGATGGCGAAAGAGATGGGCGTCGACAATGCGTTTGACTTCCCGGGCTTCGTACCGGCCTATATTCGTCCGCTGTTCTGCCGTGGCATCGGTCCGTTCCGTTGGGTTGCGCTCTCCGGCGATCCGCAGGATATCTACAAAACCGATGCTAAAGTGAAAGAGATCATCAAAGATGACAAGCATCTGCATCACTGGCTGGATATGGCGCGCGAGCGCATCAGCTTCCAGGGCCTGCCAGCGCGTATCTGCTGGGTGGGGCTGGAGTGGCGTCAGAAGCTCGGCCTGGCGTTTAACGAAATGGTGCGTAGCGGTGAAGTCTCCGCGCCGATCGTTATCGGCCGTGACCATCTCGACTCTGGCTCTGTCGCCAGTCCGAACCGTGAAACCGAAGCAATGCGTGACGGCTCCGATGCGGTCTCCGACTGGCCGCTGCTGAACGCCCTGCTCAACACCGCCAGCGGCGCGACCTGGGTGTCGCTGCACCATGGCGGCGGCGTGGGAATGGGCTTCTCCCAGCATTCCGGAATGGTCATTGTCTGTGACGGCACTGACGAAGCCGCCGCGCGCATCGCCCGCGTGCTGCACAACGATCCGGCGACCGGCGTCATGCGCCATGCTGACGCCGGGTACGATATCGCGATTGACTGCGCCGCAGAGCAGGGGCTCAATCTTCCTATGATCTCCGCAACGCAGGGGAATCGCTAATCATGAAAACATTAACGCTTATTCCCGGCCAGTTGACGCTGTCGCAGCTGCGCGATGTTTACAGCCAGCCGCTGCAACTGACACTGGATGACGGCGCGTTCGCCGCTATCAACGAGAGTGTGGCCTGTGTCAACGCCATTATGGCGGAAGGACGCACGGCCTATGGCATTAATACGGGCTTTGGCCTGCTGGCGTCGACTCGTATTGCGAATGAAGACTTAGAAAATCTGCAACGCTCGCTGGTGCTGTCCCACGCGGCGGGTGTTGGCGAACCGCTGGATGACGCGATGGTGCGTCTGATTATGGTGCTGAAGATCAACAGCCTCGCACGCGGTTTCTCCGGCATTCGCCTGCAGGTGATCCAGACGCTGGTGGCGATGGTGAACGCCGGGGTTTATCCGTGGATCCCGGCGAAAGGTTCGGTCGGCGCATCCGGCGACCTGGCGCCGCTAGCGCACATGTCACTGACGCTGCTGGGTGAAGGCAAAGCGCGCTGGCAGGGCGAGTGGTTGCCCGCCGCGGACGCGCTGGAGAAAGCCGGGCTGGCGCCGCTGACGCTGGCGGCGAAAGAGGGGCTGGCGCTGCTCAACGGCACGCAAACGTCTACAGCGTTCGCCCTGCGTGGGTTGTTCGAAGCGGAAGATCTGTTCGCCTCGGCGGTGGTGTGCGGCGCGTTAACCACGGAAGCGGCGCTGGGCTCGCGTCGTCCGTTCGACGCCCGTATTCATGACGTGCGTGGTCAGCGCGGGCAAATTGATGCCGCGGCGCTGTATCGCCATGTGCTGACCGATACCAGCGCGGTATCGCAGTCCCATGAAAACTGCAGCAAAGTGCAGGACCCGTACTCGCTGCGCTGCCAGCCGCAGGTGATGGGCGCGTGTCTGACCCAGTTGCGTTACGCATCGGAAGTGTTGCTGACCGAAGCCAACGCCGTTTCCGATAACCCGCTGGTATTCGCAGCGGAAAACGACGTCATTTCCGGCGGCAACTTCCACGCTGAACCGGTGGCGATGGCGGCGGATAACATCGCGCTGGCGATTGCCGAAATCGGTTCGCTGTCGGAGCGCCGCATCGCGTTGCTGATGGACAGTCACATGTCGCAGTTGCCGCCATTCCTCGTGAAAAACGGCGGGGTGAACTCCGGCTTTATGATTGCGCAGGTGACCGCTGCCGCGCTGGCGAGCGAGAACAAAGCGCTGGCGCATCCGCACAGCGTTGACAGCCTGCCAACTTCTGCCAACCAGGAAGACCACGTGTCGATGGCGCCTGCCGCCGGTCGTCGTCTGTGGGAAATGGCCGCCAACACCCGCGGGGTGATCGCGGTGGAATGGCTGTCGGCCTGTCAGGGGATGGATATGCGTGAAGGGCTGACCACCAGCCCGCTGCTGGAGCAGGCGCGCCATCTGCTGCGCGAACGCGTGTCGCACTATGACAAAGACCGCTATTTCGCACCAGACATTGATAACGCCACAACATTACTGGCAGAACGCCACCTGGCGACACTGTTACCTCCTGTCTTACCCAGTCAGATCTAATCTCTGTTGTTTCTGTACCCGTGTCAGGGGGGCGTTCCGCCCCCTGACCGCCCTACGCGCATTTTTGCTGTCACATAATAACGAGCAGGACAATCGCAAATGCAACAACAACATAAGCCTCATCTGCTGCGCGGGCTGAATGCCCGTCATATTCGTTTCATCGCACTCGGTTCCGCCATCGGTACCGGGCTATTCTACGGCTCCGCGGCGGCGATCCAGACCGCCGGGCCTGCCGTGCTGCTGGCGTACCTGATCGGCGGCGCGGCGGTATTTATCGTCATGCGCGCCCTCGGCGAAATGGCGGTGCGCAATCCCATCTCCGGGTCGTTCGGCAGTTACGCCCGTCACTATCTCGGGCCGCTGGCCGGGTTTATTACCGGCTGGACCTACACCTTTGAAATGGTCATCGTCTGTCTTGCTGACGTCACCGCCTTCGGCATTTATATGGGGCTGTGGTACCCCGACGTGCCGCGCTGGATCTGGGTGATGAGCATCATCTGCTTTATTGGCGCCCTGAATCTCTGCCACGTGCGGATCTTCGGTGAAATGGAATTCTGGCTGTCGCTGGTCAAAGTGGCGGCGATCATCGCCATGATTGCTGCAGGTGCCGGGATCATGTTCTTCGGTTTTGGTCATGCTTTCCCGGCAACCGGGCTGTCGAATCTCTGGTCGCACGGTGGCTTTGCACCCAACGGCTGGGGCGGGGTGATCGCGTCGCTCGGCATTGTGATGTTTGCCTTCGGCGGAATTGAAATTATCGGTATTACTGCCGCAGAAGCGCAGGATCCACAAAAAGTGATCCCGCAGGCCATCAATACCATTCCTCTGCGTATTGTGTTGTTTTACATCTGCACGCTGATGATCCTGATGGCGATATTCCCGTGGAACAGCATCGGTCAGGCGGGCAGTCCGTTCGTCCTGATTTTCAGCGGGCTGGGCATTCCGGCGGCGGCGAATATTCTCAACGTCATCGTGATTAGCGCCGCCATCTCGGCGATTAACAGCAACATCTTCGGCGCAGGCCGCATGATGTACGGGATGGCGAAAGAAGGGCTGGCGCCAAAAAGCTTTCTGCGTATCGCCAGCAATGGCGTGCCGTGGATGACTGTCGTGGTGATGGGCGGTGCGTTGCTGGTGGCTGTCGTCCTTAACTGGCTGATCCCGGAGCAGATCTTCGTGCTGATTGCGTCGCTGGCGACCTTCGCCACCATCTGGGTGTGGCTAATGATTTTGCTGTCGCATTTCGCCATGCGTCGCAGTCTGACGCCGCAGGAGCGTGACGAGATCGCCTTCCCGCTGCCGTTCTGGCCGCTGGCGCCGTTGCTGACGCTGCTGTTAATGGGGCTGGTGATCGTGGTACTCGGCTGGGTGGAAGAGACGCGGGTCGCGCTGATTGCCGGGCTGGTCTGGCTGGCGTTGTTGACCGTGGTATGGTTTACCCGCGCCAAAAAGCGGGCGGAAGCCGCGGTGACGGAATACTGAGAAAATCGCCCGGTTTACCGGGCGATTTTTTAGCTGTACAGGGCGGTAATGGACGCACTGGCCAGGCTGTGGAAGTGAACGTTAAAACCGACCATCGCGCCGCTGGCATCGGCATCGACGTCGATTTTGTCCACATCGAGCGCGTGAACGGTAAAGATGTAGCGATGCGTTTCCCCTTTCGGCGGTGCCGCGCCGCCATAACCGGCTTTACCGAAATCCGTTCGCGTTTGCAGTGCGCCTTCCGGTAAGTCAGAGATACTGGAACCGGCACCCTGCGGTAATACGCGGGTATCGGCTGGCAGATTCACCACCACCCAGTGCCACCAGCCGGAGCCGGTTGGCGCATCGGGATCGTAACAGGTCACCACAAAACTTTTGGTGCCTGCCGGGACATCGTCCCATGCCAGATGCGGGGAAATATTGTCGCCGTTGTAGCCCATGCCATTAAAGACCTGGCGGGCTGGCAATTTTTCGCCGTCTTTGAGATCGTGACTGATAAGTTTCATTGCAGCTCCTGATTAACCCACTAACGCCTCAGTGTAGATCACCGGGCAAACAACGTGTTGTCGTTAAGGGCGCTCTTGACCGCGTCAGTCAGGCGGGTCAGCTGTTCCGGGCGAATAATGTACGGCGGCATCAGGTAAATCAGGCGGCCAAACGGACGGATCCACACGCCCTGTTCGACAAAGAACTTTTGCAGTCGCGCCATATTGACCGGCTGATGCGTTTCCACCACACCAATGGCACCCAGCACGCGCACGTCAGCAACCTGTTCATTGCCCCGAAGCGGCGACAGCTCGCGGTTAAGCTGCGCCTCAATGGCGGCCACCTGCGTCTGCCAGGCGCCATCGTCAAGCATTGCCAGGCTTTCGCTGGCGACGGCGCAGGCCAGTGGATTACCCATAAACGTTGGGCCGTGCATAAAACAACCGGCCTCGCCGTTGCTGATGGTGTTCGCGACGTCGCGGGTGGTCAGTGTGGCGGAAAGGGTCATTGTGCCGCCGGTCAGGGCTTTGCCAAGGCAGAGAATATCCGGCGTGATTTCGGCGTGCTCGCAGGCGAACAACTTACCGGTACGGCCAAACCCGGTAGCGATCTCATCGGCAATCAGCAGGATCCCTTCGCGATCGCACATCTGCCGGATGCGCTTCAGCCACTGCGGATGGTACATACGCATTCCGCCTGCGCCCTGCACAATGGGTTCGAGGATCACCGCCGCGATTTCATGGCGATGGGCGGCCATCTGACGGGCAAAAGCCACCATGTCACGCTCGTCCCACTCGCCGTCAAACCGGCTTTGCGGCGCGGGAGCGAACAGGTTTTCCGGCAGATACCCCTTCCACAGGCTGTGCATCGAGTTATCCGGATCGCACACCGACATCGCGCCAAACGTATCGCCGTGATAACCGTTGCGGAAGGTGAGAAATCGCTGACGCGGCTCGCCCTTCGCCTGCCAGTACTGCAGCGCCATTTTCATCGACACTTCAACCGCGACTGAACCGGAATCGGCGAGGAACACGCACTCAAGTGCTTCCGGCGTCATCGCCACCAGACGACGGCATAGCGCGACGGCAGACGGGTGAGTAATGCCGCCGAACATCACGTGCGACATCTGGTCAATTTGCGTTTTCATCGCCGCATTAAGGCGCGGATGGTTGTAGCCGTGAATCGCCGCCCACCATGACGACATGCCATCCACCAGACGCTCACCGTTAGCCAGTTCCAGCTCGCAGCCGTGCGCAGAAACCACCGGGTACACCGGCAGCGGTTGGGTCATCGAGGTGTAGGGGTGCCAGATGTGGCGCTGATCGAAGGCGAGATCGTCCATTGTCATAATCGACTTGTAAACCATTTTGAAAAGTTTTAGGTTTACGAGTTTACACCGAAGCAAAAATTAACAAAACCCTTTTGGAGACGCCAATGGCTCACCACGCACGCTGGACAATGTCGCAAGTTACTGAGTTATTTGAGAAGCCTTTTCTGGAACTGCTGTTTGAAGCGCAACAGGTACATCGTCAGCACTTCGACCCGCGCCAGGTTCAGGTCAGTACGCTGCTGTCGATCAAAACCGGCGCCTGCCCGGAAGATTGCAAATACTGCCCGCAGAGCGCCCGCTACAAAACCGGGCTGGAAGCGGAGCGTCTGATGGAAGTGGAGCAGGTGCTGGAGTCGGCGCGGAAAGCGAAAAATGCCGGTTCAACCCGTTTCTGCATGGGCGCGGCATGGAAAAACCCGCACGAGCGCGACATGCCGTATCTCGAGCAGATGGTGCAGGGCGTGAAGGCGATGGGGCTGGAAGCCTGCATGACGCTCGGCACGCTTACTGACGATCAGGCGCAACGACTGGCCACCGCCGGGCTGGATTACTACAACCACAACCTCGACACCTCACCGGAATTTTACGGCAACATCATCACTACCCGCAGTTATCAGGAGCGTCTCGATACCCTCGGCAAAGTGCGTGATGCGGGCATCAAAGTCTGTTCCGGCGGCATCGTCGGGCTGGGCGAAACTGAGAAAGACAGGGCGGGTCTGCTGCTGCAACTGGCGAATCTGCCGGTGCCGCCGGAAAGTGTGCCGATCAACATGCTGGTGAAGGTGAAAGGCACCCCGCTGGCGGATAACGACGACGTTGACGCTTTTGATTTCATCCGCACCATCGCGGTGGCGCGCATCATGATGCCGACCTCGCACGTGCGCCTGTCCGCCGGTCGTGAGCAGATGAACGAGCAGACCCAGGCAATGTGCTTTATGGCGGGCGCCAACTCCATTTTCTACGGCTGCAAACTGCTGACCACGCCGAACCCGGAAGAGGACAAAGATCTGCTGCTGTTCCGCAAGCTGGGGCTGAACCCGGAGCAGACGGAAGTTACTGCGGGCGATAACGAACAACAACAGCGACTGGAGCAGGCGCTGCGCTCGCCGGATACCGAACAGTATTACAACGCGGCAGCAGTATGAGCTGGCAACAACGCATCGACGCTGCGCTGAATGAACGGCGTGCGGCAGATGCTTTTCGCCGCCGTCTGGCGGTAGAGCACGGCGCGGGGCGCTGGCTGCAACGTGACGGCCAGCACTGGCTTAATTTCTCCAGCAACGACTATCTGGGGCTGAGCCAGCATCCGCAGGCGGTTGCAGCCTGGCAGGAGGGCGCGGCGCGCTATGGCGTCGGCAGCGGCGGCTCCGGACATGTCAGCGGCTACACCGTCGCGCATCAACAGCTGGAAGAGACGCTGGCGGAGTGGCTCGGCTACCCGCGCGCGCTGTTGTTTATTTCTGGCTTCGCCGCCAACCAGGCGGTGATTGCCGCACTGGCCGGAAAAGACGATCGGCTGGTGGCTGACCGTCTCAGTCATGCCTCGCTGCTGGAGGCTGCCAGCCTCAGCCCGGCGCAACTCCGGCGCTTTACCCACAACGATGTTTCCCACCTGCAACGGCTGCTGGCGACCGCGCCTGACGGGCAACAACTGGCGATCACCGAAGGCATTTTCAGCATGGACGGCGATGCCGCGCCGCTGGCGGCCATTCACGAGACAACCCGGGCGTCCGGCGCCTGGCTGATGGTCGACGACGCCCACGGTATCGGTGTGACCGGCGCGCAGGGGCGCGGGAGCTGCAATGCGCATAACGTTCGTCCTGAACTGCTGGTGGTGACCTTTGGCAAAGCCTTTGGCCAGAGCGGTGCGGCGGTGCTGTGCAGTGAGGCGGTGGCAGATTATCTGCTGCAGTTTGCCCGTCATCTGATCTACAGCACCGCGATGCCTCCAGCGCAGGCCGTGGCACTGAGTGCGGCGCTGGAGATCATCCGCAGCGATGACGGTCAGCAACGGCGGGAGATCCTGGCCGGGCACATTCGCGCGTTTCGCCGCGGGGCGCAGACGCTGGGGCTGACGTTGACCGATTCGCAAAGCGCGATCCAGCCGCTGATTATTGGCGAAAACGATCGGGCACTGGCACTGGCGCAACGCCTGCGCGAGCAGGGCTGTTGGGTGACGGCGATCCGCCCGCCCACGGTGCCCGCCGGGACGGCGCGGCTGCGGCTGACGCTGACGGCGGCGCATCAGGCTCAGGATATCGAACACCTGCTGGAGGTGCTGCATGCCGCCGGTCAATAAGCAGGCTGTCGCTGCCGCGTTTGGCCGCGCGGCATCGCATTATCAGCAGCATGATGAACTGCAGCGCCGCAGCGCAGAACGGCTGCTGGCGCAGTTACCGGCGCGTACGTTTGACCGTGTGCTGGACGCCGGTTGCGGGCCGGGAGCGGCCAGTCGCTACTGGAAAACCAGCGGCAGTGAGGTCACGGCGCTGGATCTGTCGCCGCAGATGCTCTCGCAGGCGCGCCTGAACCGGGTAGCGCATCACTACGTGGCGGCGGATATCGAAGCCCTGCCGCTCGCCGATGCGCAGTTTGATCTGGTATGGAGCAACCTCGCCGTGCAGTGGTGCGACGATCTTCATGCTGCGCTGGGTGAGCTGTATCGCGTGGTACGCCCTGGTGGTGTGCTGGCGTTTACCACCCTGGCGGCAGGCTCGATGCCGGAGCTGAATCAGGCCTGGCAGGCGGTGGACGATCGTCCGCATGCCAACCGTTTCCTTCCCGAAGAAACCCTCTGTACGGCGCTGTCCCGCTGGCAGGGGCGCTCCCGGGTGGAATCCATCACCTTGTCCTTCCCCGACGCACTGAGCGCGATGCGCTCGCTGAAGGGCATTGGCGCCACGCATCTTCATGAAGGGCGTACGGCGCACTTGTTAACCCGCGGCAGGCTCAAAGCGCTACAGCTGGCATGGCCGCAACAGGCGGGCGTCTGTCCGCTGACATACCATCTTTTTTGGGGAGTGATTGAACGTGTCTGAACGTTATTTTTTAACCGGTACGGATACCGAAGTCGGGAAAACCGTCGCCAGCTGTGCGCTGTTGCAGGCGGCGAATCGTCTGGGGTTGCGCACTGCGGGCTACAAACCGGTGGCATCCGGGAGCGAGATCACCCCGGCGGGGCTGCGTAACAGCGACGCGCTGGCATTACAGCGCAACAGCGCCGTCTCCCTGCGCTATGAACAGGTGAATCCCTACACCTTTGAAGAGCCGACATCGCCGCACATCGTCAGCGCGGATGAACAACGGCCCATCGACGCGAACACCCTTTCTGCGGGTCTGCGTGAGCTGGAAACGCTGGCTGACTGGGTACTGGTGGAAGGGGCAGGCGGCTGGTATACGCCGCTGTCGCCGTCGCTCAGTTTCGCCGACTGGGTGACCGCAGAGCGTCTGCCGGTGATCCTGGTGGTGGGCGTCAAACTGGGGTGCATCAACCATGCGTTACTGACCGCGCAGGCAGTGCAACAGGCGGGATTGCGTCTGGCAGGCTGGATAGCGAATGATGTGACACCGCCGGGGCGACGTCATCAGGAATACATGGCGACGTTAACGCGAATGCTGCCTGCGCCGCTGCTGGGGGAAATTCCCTGGCTGGAAGGCGAGGTCGATTCTTACGATTTAGGAAAATATCTCGATCCCGGTCGGCTGGATCAGGGAAAAGATCGGAATTGTGATAAGGATCTGATCTTATTCTGACCCTCTCGTTAGCGAAAAAACGTCAAAAAATAGTGATAAATATTTTTTCTCGTCGACGTTTCGTTGCTGGTGTTATTTCGCCGTTAAGCCCCGGATATGGCCTGGGCGCAGTTATCCACTATTCCTGTGGATAACCTTGTGCATTAGAGTTAGAAAACCTGCGGCAAACGAGAGACCACGCGGGTTACGCCTTAATTGCTGCGAAAGACGACTTTTTAGAATTTATGTTTTAAATTAGCAAGTTAGATAAAAGCAATGGTTGTAAGAAAAGTGTCATGCCTTGCCATAAAAGTTTCATGACCTGACTTGACAAATGTTAAAGGAGAAAAAATTCTGGGGATAACCTGGGTTGTCTGGTGTTTTATATCGTTACGGTGAAAATTAAGCGCTGACTCTCGCCCTTTAAGGGGGGTGTATCAGAGATACGATAATATGTTACTGTTTTTATATCCAGTATTTTTAGTTGGCAAAATGGAGCGTGGCGAGTAAAATTACTCTCCTGCCGTCCATTCCTTCACAGGTCGCCATTCATGAGTAAACCGTTCAAGCTGCATTCCGCTTTTCGACCGTCAGGTGACCAGCCTGCGGCCATCGACAAACTGAAAGAGGGGCTGGAAGATGGTCTGGCTCACCAGACGCTGCTTGGCGTAACAGGCTCAGGTAAGACGTTCACCATTGCCAACGTGATTGCTGACCTCCAGCGGCCGACGATGGTGCTGGCGCCCAACAAAACACTGGCAGCGCAGCTGTATGGCGAAATGAAGGAATTCTTCCCCGAGAACGCGGTGGAGTATTTCGTCTCCTACTACGATTACTACCAGCCGGAAGCCTACGTGCCCAGCTCGGACACCTTTATCGAAAAAGACGCTTCGGTGAACGAGCACATCGAACAGATGCGACTGTCGGCCACCAAAGCGCTGCTGGAACGGCGCGATGTCATCGTCGTGGCGTCGGTGTCAGCGATTTACGGCCTCGGCGACCCGGATCTGTACCTGAAAATGATGCTGCACCTGACGGTCGGCATGATTGTCGATCAGCGTTCTATCCTGCGTCGTCTCGCCGAACTGCAGTACACGCGTAACGACCAGGTATTCCAGCGCGGTACCTTCCGGGTGCGCGGCGAGGTGATTGACGTGTTCCCGGCGGAATCTGACGACATCGCACTGCGTATTGAGCTGTTTGATGAAGAGGTCGAGCGCCTGTCGCTGTTTGACCCGTTAACCGGGCATATTGAATCAACCATTCAGCGCTTCACCGTCTACCCGAAAACGCACTACGTCACCCCCCGCGAGCGTATCGTGCAGGCGATGGAAGATATCAAAGACGAACTGGTCGATCGCCGGAAAGTGCTGCTGGCGAACAATAAACTGCTTGAAGAGCAGCGTCTGAGCCAGCGGACACAGTTTGATCTGGAGATGATGAACGAGCTTGGCTACTGCTCCGGCATTGAAAACTACTCGCGCTTCCTCTCCGGGCGCGGGCCAGGCGAGCCGCCGCCGACCCTGTTTGATTACCTGCCTGCCGACGGTCTGCTGGTGATTGACGAATCCCACGTCACCATCCCGCAGATCGGCGGGATGTACCGCGGTGACCGTGCCCGTAAAGAGACGCTGGTGGAATACGGTTTCCGTTTGCCGTCCGCGCTGGACAACCGCCCGTTAAAGTTTGAAGAATTTGAAGCGCTGGCGCCGCAGTCGATCTACGTTTCCGCGACGCCGGGCAACTATGAGCTGGAAAAATCAGGTGGCGATGTGGTGGATCAGGTCGTGCGTCCGACAGGGCTGCTTGATCCGATCATCGAAGTCCGGCCGGTGGCCACACAGGTGGATGATCTGCTCTCTGAAATCCGTATCCGCGCCGCCATTAATGAGCGCGTGCTGGTGACGACGCTCACCAAGCGTATGGCGGAAGACTTAACCGAATATCTGGAAGAGCACGGCGAGCGCGTGCGCTATCTCCACTCGGACATCGACACCGTAGAGCGCATGGAGATCATCCGCGATTTGCGTCTCGGCGAGTTCGACGTGCTGGTGGGGATCAACCTGTTGCGCGAAGGGCTGGACATGCCGGAAGTGTCGCTGGTGGCTATTCTCGATGCCGACAAAGAAGGCTTCCTGCGTTCCGAAAGGTCACTGATTCAGACCATCGGTCGTGCGGCGCGTAACATCAACGGTAAAGCGATTCTGTACGGCGATAAGATCACCCCGTCGATGGCGAAAGCGATTGGCGAAACGGAACGTCGTCGTGAGAAACAGCAGCGTTACAACGAAGAAAACGGCATTGTGCCGCAAGGGCTCACCAAAAAAGTGGTGGATATCCTGGCGCTCGGCGCGGGCATTGCGAAAACCAAAGCGAAAGGGCGCGGTAAACTGCGTATCGTTGAGGAAGACAGCGTTGCGTTAACGCCGAAAGCGCTGCAGCAGAAAATCCACGAGCTGGAAGGGCAGATGATGCAGCATGCGCAGAACCTCGAATTCGAAGAGGCGGCGGCCATCCGCGATCAGCTCCATCAACTGCGTGACCTGTTTATTGCGGCATCGTGATTTGTTAAGCAACGCAAGGCCCTTAATGTTGGCTTAATAATTTTCGGCGACACTGTCCTCAGTTTAATGAGGATAGTGTTCATGCCAAAATTACACCTTCGTGAATATTTCGCCGTGCTGGTTTCGTTGCTGCTGGTCGCCGGTTTTGCTTACCACTGGACCATCACCTACTGATTAGCGCTGTAGCGCGTGGAATCTGACCCACGCGCGCGCCCCGGCGGCGGGTTTTCGGTTGTTGAGAAAGAATTTTGCATCGTGAAGTTGCGCAATGCGGGAGACGATACTCAACCCAAGCCCGATGCCGCCGTAACGGCTGTCCATCCGCACAAAGGCTTTGCTAAGCTCACCGCTTTTCGCTTCATCGATCCCCGGACCTTCATCTTCCACCGCCAGAACCGGACCGGTGTCATAGTCAACGCTGAGCGTAATGGTGGAGCCTTCCGGGCTGTAACGGTGCGCGTTTTCCACCAGATTGCGCAGCAGTACGCGCAGTAGCGTGGCATCACCCTGAACCGCCGCTTCCCGTGTCGCGGGGTTAATGACCAGTGTCTGCTGGCGCAGGGCGAGAATGCGTTCCAGTTCCGGGCGTTCCGCCTGCACCACATCGTTTTCCAGATCCACCTGCTGATAACTGCCAGCCGAAAAGGACTGGCCGACGCGCGCCAGCTGTAGCAACTGGGCGATGCTTTCCGTCATCTGATCAAGACGCTGCAACAGCGGAGCGACCTGAATGGCGTGGGATTTTGCCATCAGCTCAAGGTGCAAACGCAGCCCGGCCAGTGGCGTACGCAACTCATGGGCGACGTCGGCGGTAAACAGGCGTTCGCGCTCCAGTGTCTGGGTCAGACGCGAAACCAGATCGTTAATGGCTGACGTAACGGCTTCCACTTCGCTGACGTTATTGGCGATACAAATGGGTTGCAGATTATCCGGTGTGCGGGTTTCCAGCTCTTTTTGCAGATCGGCGAGCGGACGGGTAATGCGTTTTACCGCCTGTACGCAGATAAACAGCGCCAGCCCGATAATTAACAGACTGGGGATCAGCAGGCTGGCCACCGCCTCACGCACTTCATGCTGGATATGTTTGCGGTTGTTATGACCTTCAATGGCGCTTTGTACCAGCAACTGGATCTGTTCTTCGCTTTCATGCCAGAGCCAGAACACGCTGATGAGCTGGCATACCACCAGGATAATACCAATCGTCAGCAGCAGCTTGCTGCGCATCGTCCATTTTTGCGTTGTAAACAGCGCCATTATTCCGCCTCAGGCCCGGTAACCAGCATGTAACCAAAGCCCCGCACGGTACGGATGCGGGATTTGCCCACTTTGTCGCGCAGGTTGTGAATATGCACTTCCAGGGTGTTGGTGGCGGGTTCGTTGTCCCAGCTGTAGATGTCGTTGTAGAGAATTTCGCGATGCACCGGGCTGCCGGCTTTCAGCATCAGACGGGAAAGCAGAGCATATTCTTTTGGCGTCAGTTCCAGCGCCACATCGCTTAACCAGACCTGGCGGCGGGTGACGTTGAGGCGCAGGTTATCCACTTTCACTTCGCTGTCGCCCTGATTGTGGTGACGGCGGAGCAGAGCGCGGATGCGGGCGTTCAGTTCTTCGAGCGCAAACGGCTTCACGAGGTAGTCATCCGCGCCGGTATCAAGACCCGCGATGCGATCGCTGATGGTGTCACGCGCAGTGAGGATCAGCACCGGTTGGGTGAATTTCTCGCGTCTCAGTCGCGCCAGGAAATGCAGACCGTCTTCGTCCGGTAAACCCAAATCGAGCACCACCAGGCTGTAATGGCCGTTCGCAATCGACAGCGCGGCGTCGTGGGCGGTAGCCACGCCATCACAGGCGTAACCCTCGCTCTGTATCGCCAGGATCAGCCCCTGTAGTAACAGCTCATCGTCTTCAATGACTAATATTTTCATCGGCTTTCTCCTCTGCATGGCGCAAGAATATCGTCCGCAGCCTGATATTCCCGGGTATCGACCCCAAGTATACCTAACATCGTCGGGAAGAGGTTATCCTGCGAATAGTGATTGGCGGCAGCCCGTTTTTTCAGGCACGGGTAATTAATGCCATAGCGCTGCTGATAATCATCCGACAGCCAGAGCAGCATTGGCACATGCTTTTGTGTTTCCGGGGCGATGGAATAGGGCAAGCCGTGCAGATAGACGCCATTTTCACCCAGTGATTCGCCATGGTCAGACAGATAAACCAGGCTGGTGGTGAATTTATCCTGTTTGGATTTCAGCAAGGTGATGGCTTTGTCGATAATATAATCCGCATACAGAATGGTATTATCGTACGTATTCACCAGTTGCTGCTGCGAACAGGTCTGAATTTCATTGGTATCGCAGGTCGGCGTAAATTGACGGAACTGCGCCGGATAACGGTTGTAATAGGTCGGACCGTGGCTGCCAATGGTATGCAAAACAATAATGCCATCGTGCTGCAGGTTATTAATGTAATTGTCGAGTTCGTGGAACAGCACCTCGTCATTACATTCCCCGTCAATACATTGCCCCGGCAGGTTTAATTTCGTTATATCCTGGTGCGGTACGCGATCGCAGACGCCTTTGCAGCCACCGTCGTTTTCATTCCACAGCACCTGAATGCCTGCGCGTTGCAGTACATCGAGCAACCCTTCCTGATGATGCGCCAGCTCTTCGTCATATTTCGCCCGCGGCATATTCGAGAACATGCACGGCACAGAAACCGCGGTGGCGGTCCCGCAGGAAGCAGTTTGCGGGAAATAGACCACGTTATCTTTGGCTAAACGCGGGTTGGTGTCGCGGGAATAACCGCCGAGCGAGAAGTTTTCCGCACGCGACGTTTCGCCGACGATCAAAATCGTCAGATTTTTACGCGGCCCGTTTTGCATTACTGGGCGTTGTTTTGCGTCTTCGCCAATGCGGACCAGCGGCAGGTTATCCAGCCTGTTGTGCGCATACCAGGAGTTCACCGCCGTAATACTGTTCGACGGATTTAACGCTTTTACCAGCTCTTTATTATTACGAAACACCGAGGCGTAATCTTTGTAAAACAGCAGCGCGACGATCACAATCAACAGCGCGGAAACCACGATATTACTAACGCGGCGCAGAATGCTTCGCCAGGCGGGCGCGGAATTTTGAGTTTTGAACCACCAGGCAAAGAACACCACCAGTATGCCGGAAAGTATCAGCGTCACCACCATTTTGGTCGACATCAGCGCATAGCTTTCTGC
This sequence comes from Trabulsiella odontotermitis, assembly GCF_001297775.1. Lineage (GTDB taxonomy): Bacteria > Pseudomonadota > Gammaproteobacteria > Enterobacterales > Enterobacteriaceae > Trabulsiella > Trabulsiella odontotermitis. Next base: position 202,900 of record NZ_LIFX01000008.1, read on the forward strand.
CGGGGTGGTATCAAAAATGTTGGTGATCATCGAGCGGTCAATAATCACCCCGAACGTCAGAATGAAATATTGCGCGGCGGCGCTGACCAGCACAAACAGCGTAATGAACAAACGTTCAAGGAATAAGAACGACACCAGCGTCAGAACAATATTGATCACACAGAACGCCACAACCGGCATGGTTAAAAATACCAGCCAGTTATGCAGATTATCTACCGGCAGTTCCGTAAAGACCTGCTTGTAAAAAGCAATGTTAAGAAACAGCGCAATGTAGAGCGCGAACAAAATAATAAAGGTTAGTCGCCCAAGCACCGGGCGCCGTGACAGTAAGCGCATGACAAGATCCTGCTGATAACGATGCTCGTCATGGTAGTGGCGGTTTTTTAAGACAACCTTAAGACCTTAATAAATCCTTCACTCATTCGTCATGATGATGATTCAACCCAACGCCTGAATCGCTTTCTCCAGCGCCAGGTGCAGCAGATGGCGGTCATGACGATAGGGGATGTCGCTGGCTTCGAGGGTGTCTTTGATAACAATGCGGTCAGTGATGGCCGAGGCGTCAACTTTCGGGCCGACCACCAGCGCGTCGATCACTTTGCGGCCGACGTAATGCTCCATCAGTTCAAGCTTGTCGGTGAGTGTCAGACTGGCGGCGGCAACGCTCAGTTCGCGACCGAGATTCCCGATATAGACCATCGGGGCGGGCGTACGGCGCAGCGCCTGGGCCAGTTCTTCCACTAATAAAATCGGCATCAGGCTGGTGTAAAAGCTGCCGGGGCCGATGAGGATCAGATCCGCTTCCGCAATGGCCTGCACCGCTTCGCGGGTGGCGTGCACATTCGGGTAAAGCATCAGCTCTTTAGGCGGTATTTTTAGCTGATCAATATTCACTTCGCCGTAGATTTCATGGCCTTCGTCGTCAAGCGCCATCAGGTCGACGGGGGTTTCTGACATCGGGATCAGCGAAGCCTCTACTTTGAGGAGATTTCTGATTAAATTGATCGCCTCTAAAGGCCGGACACTCAGGTGATCCAGCGCTTTTAACATCAGATTTCCGAGGTTATGACCGGAAAGTTCGCCATTACCGCCAAAACGATACTCAAACATGGCCGAAGCGACGCTCGGTTCGGTGATTAACTGATTCAGGCAGTTGCGCATATCGCCCCACGCAATACCGCCTTCGGAGCGGCGAATACGCCCGGTAGAGCCGCCGTTGTCGGTGGTGGTGACGATACCGGTTAAGCGGGAACCTAATGATGACAGAGAAGACATTACGCGCCCGAGCCCATGGCCTCCGCCCAGTGCGACAACACGATCAAGATCCGCCAGAGTGCGAGTGCGCATATCCATTCCTTCCGTCAGTGAGTGCCATAAAATACCTGATCTACCTCTAAAAGACGATATTTCGCCTGAGCTAAAATGATGCATGTCAATGCAAAAGGGGGCTTTTTACGTATTCTGTAGTAAAAATGCACGATCATGTCGCTATATACATAATTATATAGCGAAGGCGCGTCTGGCGAAAGTCATCCTGACGCGCTACTATCGGCATACCAGTCTTAGCATAATGCTAAGGAAAAACACTCTAGCCTTTGTGCCTACGTCCCCCCGGATATGGTGCTCTGGCCGTGGCGAAAGCCACCAGGGTACAGGAAGAAATGACTGTGCCTCCCGTATTTGGAAAGGTGTACATGGCCACACAACTGACTGATGCTTATGCACGCAAGTTCTATTACCTGCGCCTGTCAATTACCGATGTGTGCAACTTTCGTTGCACCTACTGTCTGCCCGATGGCTACAAGCCCAGCGGCGTCAACAATAACGGCTTTTTAACGGTCGACGAAGTGCGTCGGGTGACCCGGGCGTTTTCCGCGCTCGGTACCGAAAAAGTGCGTCTTACCGGTGGCGAACCGTCGCTGCGTCGTGATTTTACCGACATTATAGCGGCCGTTCGCGAAAACCAGGATATCCGCCAGATTGCGGTGACCACCAACGGCTACCGTCTGGCGCGGGATGCCGCCACCTGGCGCGACGCCGGACTGACGGCGGTAAACGTCAGCGTCGACAGCCTCGATGCCCGTCAGTTTCATGCCATCACCGGGCAGGATAAATTCCGTCAGGTGATGGATGGCATTGATGCCGCGTTTGCCGCGGGCTTTGAAAAAGTGAAGGTTAACACTGTGCTGATGCGCGATGTGAACCATCACCAGCTCGACACCTTTCTGGCGTGGATCAAACCGCGCCGCATCCAGCTGCGTTTTATCGAGTTAATGGAAACCGGCGAGGGCAGCGAGCTGTTCCGCAAGCACCATATTTCCGGCATGGTACTGCGCGATGAACTGCTCAGACGCGGCTGGATCCACCAGCTCAGACACCACAGCGACGGCCCGGCACAGGTCTTTTGCCACCCCGATTACGACGGCGAAATCGGCCTCATCATGCCGTACGAGAAAGATTTCTGCGCCAGTTGCAACCGGCTGCGCGTCTCCTCCATCGGCAAGCTGCATTTATGCCTGTTTGGCGACGGCGGTGTTGATCTGCGCGATTTACTGGCGTCAGAGTCTCAACAGCAGGCGCTGGAAACGCGCATTGCCGCCGCGCTGACGCATAAAAAGCAAACTCATTTCCTGCATCAGGGCAACACCGGCATTACCCAAAATCTGTCCTACATTGGTGGATAATCGCGGGTAACCGTTATCAGACATAGGGAGACTATGATGAGCCAGGTAAGCGCAGAATTTATTCCGACGCGTATTGCCATTCTTACTGTTTCTAATCGTCGTGGCGAAGAGGACGATACCTCCGGTCACTATCTTCGCGACGAGGCGCACGAAGCCGGGCACAAGATTGTCGATAAGGCGATCGTGAAAGAAAACCGCTATGCCATTCGTGCGCAGGTGTCGCACTGGATCGCCAGCGATGACGTGCAGGTGGTGCTGATCACTGGCGGCACCGGGCTGACAGAGGGCGATCAGGCGCCTGAAGCGCTGCTGCCGCTGTTTGACCGAGAAATCGAAGGTTTCGGTGAAGTGTTCCGCATGCTGTCATTTGAAGAGATCGGCACAGCCACGCTGCAATCCCGCGCGGTAGCGGGTATCGCCAATAATACTCTGATCTTTGCGATGCCAGGCTCGACCAAAGCCTGCCGCACGGCCTGGGAAAATATTATTGCACCACAACTGGATGCGCGGACGCGTCCTTGTAATTTTCATCCTCATTTAAAGAAATAGATTATGTCGCAACTGACCCATATCAACGCCGCCGGTGAAGCGCATATGATGGATGTCTCCGCCAAAGCGGAAACCGTGCGCGAAGCGCGGGCGGAAGCCTTTGTCACCATGCTGCCGGAAACGTTGTCGATGATTATCGACGGCAGCCATCACAAGGGCGACGTCTTTGCGACCGCGCGAATTGCCGGGATTCAGGCGGCGAAACGTACGTGGGATCTCATCCCGCTGTGCCACCCGCTGATGCTCAGCAAAGTGGAAGTGAATTTGCTGGCGCAGCCCGAACACAATCGCGTACGCATTGAATCGCTGTGCCGTCTGACCGGCAAAACCGGCGTGGAAATGGAAGCGTTAACCGCGGCCTCTGTCGCGGCGCTGACTATCTACGATATGTGCAAAGCGGTGCAAAAAGATATGGTGATTGGCCCGGTTCGCCTGCTGGCGAAAAGCGGCGGCAAATCTGGCGATTTCAGGGTAGATACCGATGATTAAAGTCTTATTTTTTGCGCAGGTGCGCGAACTGGTGGGCACTGACAGCCTGTCGATTGACGCCGACTTTCCGGTGGTGGAAGCCGTACGTCAGCATCTGGCGACGCGCGGCGATCGCTGGGCGCTGGCGCTGGAAGAGGGCAAACTGCTGGCGGCGGTGAATCAGACGCTGGTCGGGTTTGACCATCCGGTCGTCGCCGGTGATGAAGTGGCGTTTTTCCCGCCGGTTACCGGAGGCTGAAATGAGCGAAACGCGTATTCGCGTCGAGCCCGCACGCTTTAACGTGGGCGACGAGTACTGCTGGCTGGCCGAGCGTGATGAAGACGGCGCGGTGGTGACCTTCACCGGTAAGGTGCGCAATCACAATCTGGGCGACAGCGTTAAGGCGCTGACACTGGAGCACTATCCCGGCATGACCGAAAAATCCCTCGCGGAGATCGTCGATGAAGCTCGTCACCGCTGGCCGTTGGGTCGCGTGACGGTGATCCACCGCATTGGTGAAATGTGGCCCGGTGAAGAAATCGTCTTTGTTGGCGTGACCAGCGCCCACCGTAGTAGCGCGTTCGCGGCTGGCGAGTTCATCATGGATTACCTGAAAACCCGTGCGCCGTTCTGGAAGCGGGAAGCCACGCCGGAAGGGGATCGCTGGGTGGAATCGCGTGACAGCGACAAACAGGCCGCGGAACGCTGGTAAGTCTGTTGCAGGACACTCGCGGCCTGTGCAGGATGTGTTAGTCTTACCATCACACACTATCAATTTCTGAGGTTAGTATCATGGATCGATTCCCACGTTCGGATTCCATCGTACAGGCGCGTTCCGGCCTGCAGACGTACATGGCGCAGGTGTATGGCTGGATGACCTGCGGCCTGTTGCTGACAGCGTTTATCGCCTGGTATGCCGCCAACACCCCGGCGGTAATGATGTTCGTCTTCTCCAGCAAAATCACCTTTTTCGGGCTGATTATCGTACAACTGGGGCTGGTGATTGCCCTTTCCGCCATGGTGCAGCGCCTGAGCGCAGGCATGGCGACCACGCTCTTTATGCTCTACTCGGCGCTCACCGGGCTGACGCTGTCGAGCATTTTCGTGGTTTACACCTATTCCTCCATCGCCAGCACCTTTGTGGTGACCGGCGGCATGTTCGGCGTGATGAGCCTCTACGGCTACACCACCAAACGCGACCTCAGCGGTTTCGGCAATATGCTGTTTATGGCGCTGATTGGCATCATTCTGGCGTCACTGGTGAATTTCTGGCTGAAGAGTGAAGCGCTGATGTGGGCGGTGACTTATATCGGGGTGATCGTGTTTGTCGGCCTGACGGCGTATGACACTCAGAAGCTGAAAAACATCGGCGAGCAGATTGATACCCGCGACAGCAGTAATCTGCGCAAATACGCCATTCTTGGCGCGCTGACGCTGTATCTCGACTTCATCAACCTGTTCCTGATGCTGCTGCGTATTTTCGGCAACCGTCGTTAATTCTCGCGCTGTTCCCTCTCCCGCACGGGAGGGGGACATCACTTTGCCAGCGCCTTTTCGTTTTTCTCCCGCAGTTTCTTCGCCCGGCTTTCCAGCCACAAATAGCAGATCAACGCCAGCAACAGCGGAATAAAATAATACAGCACGCGGTAGGCGAGCAGGGCGGCAATAATCGTGCCCTGTGACGTATGCTCCCCCGCCAGCAACGCAATAAAAACGGCTTCCAGCACACCAATTCCGGCCGGAATATGGACGATAACCCCTGCAATACTGCTGACCAGCAACACGCCTAACACGAAAAAGTAGTCGACAGACTGACCCAGCAGGATCCAGATAATCGCGCCCATCACCATCCAGTTGGCGCTGGAAATCGCCATCTGCAACAAGGCAAAGCGCCATTTCGGTAGCACCAGTTTTTGCTTTTTGATGGTCAGACTGCGGCGACGGGCGAAGGCGCAGGCCGAGAGATAAATAACGATAATGGCCAGCAGCACGATGCCGAGGATGCGCAGCGTCTGTTCGTCGATATACCAGTGTTCAGGGAGCTGCACCACGCCAAAGGTGAAGATAAGCCCGCCGAGCAGAATATAGCCAAGCCAGTTGGTGGTAATGCTGAGCGAGAAGATGCGGGTGATGGTCGCGCCCGGCAGGCCAAGCCGGGCATAGAGCCGGTAACGCATGCCAATGCCGCCGACCCAGGTGCTGAGCGTCAGGTTAAAGGCGTAACAAATGAACGATACCAGCATCACCTGGCGTTTCGCCAGCTTGTGGCCGCAGTAGACGCGCCCCAGCAGATCGTAACAGCCGTAGAGCAGATAACTGACGATAACCAGTCCAATGGCGCTGAAAAACGCGGTGCGGTTGTAATTACGCACCACGTTCCAGACGTCCCCCCAGTCCACTTTTTGAGCGTAGACCACCAGCAGCACCGCCACCGCGATGAAAAACAGCCAGGTAAGGATTTTTTTCGCCCGTCGCCAGCGCGGATGTGAATGGCTCATCAGGATTTTACCTCCTGATTCTCCGCCTCAACCCGATCCTGCGTTTCCAGTTCGGGCTGCACTGGTGGCGCCACCTGCGCCAGATGCGGCGTATGGGCGGGTAACCAGCCGACCCAGGCCGGGAAGTGGCGCAAAAAGTGGAAGGCGACGACGCTTTTCCCAAGGTTCCACCAGGTACGTTTCGGCAGCATCGTTTCATCAACCCGGCGGCAGTCCTGGTGCAGGATGGTCATTAAGTTATCGCGCAGGGTCTGATTAAACTGGCGATCGTGAATGATCAGATTGGCTTCAAGATTAAGCGACAGACTGAGCGGATCAAGATTACTGGAGCCGACCGTCGCCCAGTGATCATCCATCAGCGCGACTTTACCGTGCAGGGGGCGGCGGCGATATTCGTAAATCTGCACACCGCTTTTGACCAGATAGTTGTACAGCAGCCGTGCGCCGACCTTCACGATAGGCATATCCGGCTCGCCCTGCACGATGAGCTTCACGGTGACACCGCGACGGGCCGCGTTGCGCATGGCGTGCAGCAGGCGGTAACCAGGAAAGAAATAGGCATTGGCGATAATCACCTCGCGCCGCGCATTCGCCAGCATTTTCAGGTAATGGCGTTCGATGTCGTCGCGATGCTCGCCGTTATCGCGCCAGACAAACAACGCCTGCGCCTCGCCCGGCGCGCGGTTCTCTTCCGCGCGGGTGCGGCGTTTCCACCAGCGGCGCAGCGTTTCGTTGCCCGGCAGGTTTTCCAGTTCGAACTGCACAAAATCAAGCACCACCGGTCCTTCCACCCGCACGGCGTAATCCTGTTTCGCCTCCGGGCCGTAATCGGTCATATGTTCTGCGGAGTAGTTGATGCCGCCAATAAACGCGACGGTGGTGTCGATGACCACAATCTTGCGGTGCATGCGGCGGAACAGGTTGGTGCGCATGCCGAACAGCCGTGGACGCGGATCGTAATAGCGAAAAATAACGCCTGCAGACGTCAGGGTTTCGACGAAATCATCGCTGAGATCCGGCGAGCCGTAGCCGTCGAGCAGCACCTCGACCTGAATGCCGCGCTGTGCGGCACGCAACAGAACGCTATGTAGTTGTTTACCCACCTCGTCTTCGAACCAGATGAAGGTTTCGAGGATGACTTTGCTTTCCGCCCTGTCGATAGCGTTAAACAGGGCGGGGTAGTAGTTATCGCCATTTTCCAGCAGTTCAATACGATTGCCGTCGCGCCAGCTACATTTCATAGATGGATCTCCGCACTGAGAGGGGCATGATCGGACAGATGCCGCCAGTTGCTGAGCGCCAGCGCCGTCGGGCTGGAGGCGCTGGCGTTCTTAACATAAATACGGTCGAGACGAAGCAGGGGAAAGCGCACCGGAAAAGTACGCGCCGGGCGCCCGGTAGCGCGGGTAAAAATTTCTTCCAGCCCGGCCTGGACTTTCAGCGGATGATTCGCCCGCTGCCGCCAGTCATTGAAATCGCCCGCCACCACCACTGGCTGGCCTTCCGGCAGTTCGTTGACGTAATCCGAGAGCAGCGAAAGCTGCTGCTGACGGTGGATCTCTTTCAGGCCCAGATGCACACACAACACATGGATAGGATGGTCAAGATGCGGCGGCGCTATCTGGCAGTGCAAAACGCCTCGCTTCTCGCTTTCGCCGACGGAAATATCCAGATTCTTGTAGGAGGCGATAGGATAGCGTGACAGTACGGCGTTACCGTGGTGGCCTTCCGGGTAGACGGCGTTGCGGCCGTAGGCAAAATCACTCCACATGGTATCCGCCAGAAATTCGTAGTGGCTGGTGTCGGGCCAGTTCTCGACGTGCAGCGGATGCACCTCATGCGCGCCGAGCACTTCCTGCAGGCAGACGATATCCGCGCTGACGGTGCGAACCGCGTCTCTCAGCTCAGGCAAAATGAAGCGGCGGTTGAGTGCCGTGAAGCCTTTATGTGTGTTAATCGTGAGCACTTTTATTGAAAATGGTGGTGTTTGTTGCGTCATGATTCTCCCGTCAACGTCACTTTCCTGATTGAAATAGTGTAGTCGGCGTCACAAAAAGATGCGGTGTAACGGAATTTTCCGTAAAGTTCGATACTCTGAATAGTCAGTTGAAAATTTCCCAGGAGAGAAGCCATGAAGTGGCAACAACGCGTTCGTGTCACCACTGGCCTCAGTTGCTGGCAGATAATGTTGCATTTGCTGGTAGTGGCGGTACTGGTCATGGGGTGGGCCAGCGGTGCGCTGGTGCGCGTCGGCTCAGGCCTGTGCGTGCTGTATGGCGTCGCCGTGGTGATGATGCTCTTTTTGCAGCGTCACCAGGAAGAACGCTGGCGGAATGTGGGTGATGCGCTCGAAGAGCTCACCACCACCTGGTATTTTGGTGCGGCAATGATTGTGCTGTGGCTACTGTCACGCGTGCTGCATAACAATTTGCTGTTAGCGATGGCAGGGGCCGTGATGCTCGCTGGCCCTGCCGTGGTGTCGTTACTGGCGAAAGAAAAGACAAAGCTAGAGGATCTTCCGCCGGAACATCGCGTACGCCACTGAGCCCGTCGTGGCCGCTATCACCAGTAGCGGCCACAAACTTCCCCACACAATTTCCAGACTCGCATCCTTCAGGTAAATCTGCTTGGTGATATCCGTAAAGTGGCGGATGGGGTTTATCCACGTCAGATCCTGCAGCCAGACCGGCATATTCTCCACCGGCGACACATACCCCGACAACAAAATGGCGGGCATCATAAAGACGAACACGCCGATAAACGCCTGCTGCTGAGTCGAACAAAGCGATGAGATCAACAGACCAAACCCCACCAGCGACAGCCCGTAAATCACCATCGTGAAATAGAACAGCAGCAGCGACCCGGCAAACGGGATCTGATAGGCCCAGATGCCCACCGCCAGCACGATGCTCGCCTGAAATGTCGCGACAATCAGCGCCGGAACCGCTTTGCCGACGAAAATCTGCCAGGTGGAAAGCGGCGACACCAGCAGTTGATCCAGTGTTCCCTGCTCACGTTCGCGCGCCACCGACAGCGATGTCACGATCATCACGCCGATGGTGGTGATCATGGCGATCAGCGACGGCACCACGAACCACTTGTAATCGAGATTCGGGTTATACCAGTTGCGCACCACCAGTTCGCTGTTATTCGGCTTCGCTTTGCCTTCCATCAGTTCCTGCTGATACTCCTTCACAATCTGCTGCAGATAGTTGGCGGCAATCTGCGCGCTGTTGGAGTTGCGCCCGTCGAGGATGAGCTGCATCGGCGCGGGCTGGAAAGTATCGAGGTTGCGCGAAAAATCCGCCGGGAAACGCACCAGCAGCAGGGCGCGCTGGGTGTCGATAGTCGGCTGGATCTCCTGCGGACTTTTCAACAGCAGAATATGGGTAAAGGCTTTCGCGCGGGCGAAACGTTGGGTCAGTTCGATGGCGTGTTTGCCGCTGTCCTCGTTGTAAATCGCGATGGTGGCGTTGGTCACTTCCAGCGTCGCGGCGAAGGGGAACAGAAACACCTGAATCAACACCGGTAAAATCAGGATCGCCCGGGTCTGCGGTTCGCGCAGCAGGGATTGCAGCTCTTTACGAATTAACGTCCATAAACGATGAAACATATCGGTGTCATCCTCGTGTCGGGTGGCGCTATTTCCTGTAGGCCCGGCAAGCGAAGCGCCGCCGGGCGAAATCCGGGCACGTTGGTTAGTCCAGCCGCCGTTTGGTTTTCAGCCACGTCAGGCCGATAAACATCGTCGCCGAGGCAATCAAAAACAGCACATTAACCAGCAACACAATGGGGATATTTCCCGCCAGAAACAGGCTTTGCAGCGTGCTGACGAAGTAACGCGCCGGAATAATATAGGTCACCGCGCGGATCACCGCGGGCATGCTGTCTATCTGGAAAATAAAACCGGACAGCATAATCGACGGCAGAAACGCCGCGTTGAGCGCCACCTGGGCCGCGTTAAACTGGTTGCGGGTGATGGTGGAAATCAGCAGTCCCATGCCCAGCGTACTGAGCAAAAACAGACTGGTGATCAAAAACAGCACCAGCAGCGAGCCACGGTATGGCACGCCGAGAATAAATACCGACACCAGCATGCACAGCAGCATCGCCAGCATGCCAAGGAAATAGTAGGGGATCAGCTTGCACAGCAACAGCTCGACCCGCGTCACTTCAGTAGATAGCAGCGCTTCCATGGTGCCGCGTTCCCACTCGCGCGCCACCACCAGTGAGGTCAGAATGGCGCCGATGACCGTCATGATGATGGTCACCGCACCAGGAATAATAAAGTGCTGGCTGATGGCGGCCGGGTTAAACCAGTAGCGCGTCTGCACGTCAATCAGCGGTTCAAAGCTTTCCCCGCTGTCTTCCGCGCGCTGATGCTGCCACACCTGCCAGATCCCTTCGGCATAACCCTGCACAAAGTTCGCGGTGTTTGGCTCGCTGCCGTCGGTGATCACCTGAATGGGTGCGGTGTCGTTGTCCCGCGCCATCTTCGCGGCAAAATCCACCGGGATCACTATCAGGCCTCGGATCTGCCCCGCCTGCATTTTCTGAATCAACGCCTGGCGGTTATCGCTGATGGTGGCGTCAATGTAGGGCGAACCCGTCATGGCGTGGGTAAAGTCCAGCGCCTCGTTGCTTTGTTGTTCGAGCAAAATCCCGACGCGCAACTTGCTGGAGTCGAGGTTAATCCCATAGCCAAAAATGAACAGCAGCATCAGCGGGATCACCACCGCAATCAGCCAGCTACTCGGGTCACGAACGATTTGCCGCGTCTCTTTCACGCACAGGGCGCGCACGCGCCGCCAGGAGATCAGGCTGTTATTGGGCATCGGCGTTTTCCTTATCCCAGTCGTGGATCAGCGTGATAAAGGCCTGCTCCATGGTCGGATCCGGCGTGCTGTCGTCGGCGGCCTGCGCTTTTAAGTCATCCGGCGTGCCGCTGGCGATAAGCTTACCGCGATACACCAGCCCGATACGGTCACAGTATTCGGCCTCATCCATAAAGTGAGTGGTGACCATCACCGTCACGCCTTTCTCCACCATGCTATTGATGTGCAGCCAGAACTCGCGGCGGGTCAGGGGATCGACGCCGGAAGTGGGTTCATCAAGAAACAGAATATCCGGCTCATGCATCAGCGAGCAGGCCAGCGCCAGCCGCTGTTTAAAGCCGAGGGGCAGAGAATCGGTGGTATGACTGGCGATGCTTTTCAGGCCGAAAGCGTCGCTCATGCGGGCGATTTTTTCATCCTGCGCTTTACCGCGCAGCCCATAGACGCCGGAAAAGAAACGCAGATTCTGTTCGACAGTCAGGTTGCCATAGAGCGAGAATTTCTGCGCCATATAGCCGAGGTGCTGGCGGGCTTTGCCGGAGCTGACTTTGAGATCCATATCCAGCACCAGCGCTTTACCGGAGGTCGGCACCAGCAGGCCGCACATCATCTTAAAGGTGGTGGATTTCCCGGCGCCGTTGGGGCCGAGCAGGCCGAAAATTTCACCACGCGTCACGGCAAAATCCACATGATCGGTAGCGGCGAAATCACCAAATTTTTTGGTCAGCGCTTTGGCTTCAATCACCGTTTCGCCGGACTCGCCGTCCACGGTATGCAGAATCGCTCCGAGCGGGGATTCCGACGTCGCGGCGCCGCCGAGTAAATCAATAAACGCATCCTCAAAACGTGGCGCGGTCTCATTACATTCAATGGACGACGGCATACCGGGCGCGGAAAGCACATCGTCGGTACTGGCCTCTTTTTTCAGGATCAGGCGTACCGATTTCCCCTGGATCACACCGTCGCTGACCTGCGGCAGGGTGAGGGCGCGTTGCAGCAACTGCCGGTTGTTGAGCTGCGGGCTGTGCATCAGGAAACTGCGTCCGGCCATGGTTTGCGTCAGCACGGTCGGCTCGCCCTGCCAGAGCATTTCGCCTTCATTCATCAGCAACACATCGCGACACTGCTCGGCTTCGTCGAGATAGGAGGTGCTCCACAGGATCAGCATGCCGTCGCCTGCCAGCTCATGCACCATCTGCCACAGTTCACGGCGGGAGATAGGATCAACGCCAACGCCAGGCTCGTCGAGCAGCAGCACTTTCGGCTCGCCGACCAGCGTACAGGCCAGCCCCAGTTTCTGTTTCATGCCGCCGGAGAGCTTCCCGGCCAGCCGCTCGGTAAACGGCCCCAGCGAGGTGAACTCCAGCAGCCTGGCAAACGTTTTTTCCCTAGTTTCCCCCACCACACTGCGCAGATCGGCATACAGCGTGAGGTTTTCCATCACCGTCAAATCTTCATACAGACCAAACTTCTGTGGCATGTAGCCGAGCACCGCATGCAGCGCGCGGTCATCTTTCACCGGGTCGTACCCCAGCACCGACGCACTGCCTTCGTCGGGCTTCAGCAGACCGGCGAGCATGCGCATCAGGGTGGTTTTTCCGGCGCCGTCAGGGCCGACCAGCCCGGTCACATACCCGGCCTGAAGGGTGCAGTCCAGTCGCGCCACGGCGGGTTTATCCATGCCCGCGAAGCGTTTGACCAGCCCGTTGAGGGTAATCACCGCTTCCGTCATCTTACTCTCCGTCAGGGAAGCGCACGGTAACCGGCATGCCCTGGCGCAGCGCGTCGTCGGCATCCGTCACGATGATGCGCAGGCGATACACCAGATCGGTACGCAGATCCGGTGTTTCCACGGTTTTTGGCGTAAATTCGGCGGTCGGCGAGACGAAGCCGATTTTGCCGTGATACGGTTTATCCGGGCGGCCATCGGTATAGAGCAGCAGTTCACGGCCCGGTTGCGCCTGGTTGAGATTTTTTTCATCGACATACGCCCGCACCCACACCGGACGCGTCAGTGACAGCGTCAGTACGGTACTGCCCGCATTCAGCATGCTGCCCGGCTCAACAGCACGGGTGAGCAGCGTGCCGTCAGACGGTGCGATCAGCGTGGTATCGTGCAGATCCAGCTGCGCCTGCGCCAGTTGCGCCTGCGCCTGTTCCAGATTCGCTTTCGCCTGGGCGATTTCCTGCGGACGGTTACCGGCCCGGTACTGGCTGAGTTTGTCCTGCGCGGATTTCAGGCTGGCCTGCGCCTGGTCGCGTGATGAACGGGCGTTTTCCAGATCGTTGGCGGAAATGGTGCGGCTTTTCCACAATCCCTGCTGACGCTGGTAGAAGTTCTGTGCGTAATCATACGCTGCCTGCGCCTGACGCACGGCCGCCGCAGCCTGGGCAATCTCTTCGGCGCGGTAGCCCGCCATCATCAGATCATATTGTGCCTGGGCGGTGGAGACGTTCGCTTTCGCCTGCATCAGCGCGTTTTCATAAGGCGCGCGGTCAAGCTCGCCGAGCGTCTGCCCGGCTTTGATCGCATCGCCTTCATCGACCTGCAGTGCCTGCAGACGTCCTCCGACGCGGAAGCTCATATTGACGGTGCGAATATCCACATTGCCGTAGAGGGTCAGGGCTTGATCCTGACGACTCTGGTACCACGCGGTGCCAGCACCGATGACGGCGACCACCACCGCGACAACCAGCGCGATGACCACAGGCTTCTTCATGACGTCAGACTCCTTTGCGTTAATCCTTGCAGGATAAAATCGAGATGACTGGTAATGACCTGGTAGATCTGTTCGGTTTTTTGCTCATCAAACTGCGCCCAGCCGGTGCGCAGCAGAATGGTTTCCCGACCCAGACGGAAGGCGAGCACCTCACCGAGCAACGCGTGGGTATGCAAAATGGTCCCGGTCTGGCTGGCGTCGCACCCGGTGTACGCCGCGATGAGCCGCGTGAAATGACTGTGCAGCGGGGAAATCACCTGATCGTGAATCAGCTGATACGCCTGCGTCGGCGACAACTGCTCGCGGGAGATAAATTTGCTCAGGTTCACCGTTTCGTCACGGGTCAGCAGCAGGATCATATTCCGGCAGGCGCTGAGGATCAGCGCGCGGATGGCGGTTTTATCCGGCGTGGGCTGCGCCAGCAACTTTTCGGCGGCTTCAGCGTGCGGGCGGAAATTCCCGCCGATAAAATCAGCGATCCACTGGGCGCAGGCGAGGTAAAGGTCTTCTTTCGAGCCAAAATAGTAAGTGATGGCGGCGATGTTGTGCCCGGCCTGCGCGGCAATCTCGCGGGTGGTCGCGTTCAGCCCGTACTCGCCAAATTGGGCGATGGCGGCGGCAATCAGCTGGCTTCTGGCCTGTTCACCTTTGCTGGTGGTGGGAGTTGTATTCATCGCGCATTCAAAAATTAATCAATCGATTGATTAAGATTATGTCTGTTTTTGCACCTTGTCCAGTCAGGCGGGGAGACTTTCGGCATGAAGGGATAATTTATGCGCTACGTCACAAAAGCTGCTACACTCCGCCTCTTTCTGACATTGTGGTTTTTGTCATCTGTTTGTTTACTATCACCCTGAAAACTACACCTGCGATGGTCGGGGCGGTGCGGAGTTGTTATGTCGTTTGATACCCTTGGCCTGAATCCGGAGATCCTGCGCGCTGTTGCAGAGCAGGGTTACCGCGAGCCTACCCCTATCCAGAAGCAGGCGATCCCTGCGGTGCTGGAAGGCCGTGACCTGATGGCCAGCGCCCAGACCGGCACCGGGAAAACCGCCGGTTTTACCTTACCGCTGTTGCAGCACTTAGTTTCTAAAGAACCTCACGCTAAAGGCCGTCGCCCGATCCGTGCGCTGATCCTGACCCCGACCCGCGAACTGGCGGCGCAGATAGGCGAAAACGTGCGTGAGTACAGTAAATATCTCAATATCCGCTCGCTGGTGGTGTTCGGTGGCGTCAGTATTAACCCGCAGATGATGAAACTGCGAGGCGGCGTTGATGTGCTGGTGGCAACGCCGGGGCGTCTGCTCGACCTCGAACATCAGAACGCGCTGAAGCTCGACAGCATTGAAATCCTCGTCCTCGATGAAGCCGACCGCATGCTGGATATGGGCTTCATCCACGATATCCGTCGCGTGCTGGCGAAACTGCCGCCGAAGCGTCAGAACCTGCTGTTCTCCGCGACGTTCTCTGACGACATCAAAGCCCTTGCCGAAAAACTGCTGCGCAATCCGCTGGAAATCGAAGTGGCGCGCCGCAATACGGCTTCTGAACAGGTGACGCAGCACGTCCATTTTGTCGATAAGAAACGCAAGCGGGAACTGCTGTCGCTGATGATTGGTCAGGGCAACTGGCAGCAGGTGCTGGTCTTTACCCGTACCAAACACGGCGCCAACCACCTGGCGGAACAACTGAATAAAGACGGCATCCGCAGCGCGGCAATCCACGGCAATAAAAGCCAGGGCGCGCGTACCCGGGCACTGGCGGATTTTAAATCCGGCGATCTCCGCGTGCTGGTGGCGACAGACATCGCCGCGCGTGGTCTCGACATCGAAGAACTGCCGCATGTGGTGAACTACGAACTGCCAAACGTCCCGGAAGATTACGTGCACCGTATCGGCCGTACCGGTCGTGCGGCGGCCACCGGCGAAGCACTGTCACTGGTGTGTGTTGATGAACATAAACTGCTGCGTGACATCGAACGTCTGCTGAAAAAAGAGATCCCACGCATTGCGTTGCCGGGCTTCGAGCCGGACCCGTCCATCAAAGCGGAACCTATCCAGAATGGTCGCCAGGGGCGCAGTGGTCGCAGTCAGGGCCAGGGGCAGAATCCGGGGCGCGGGCAACAGCAACCGCGCCGTAATGACGGCGGCAGTGCGAAGCCAAAAGCGCCACGCCGTCAGGACGACAAACCGACCGGAGAAAAGCCGCGTCGCCGCCGTCCGCGTAAGATTGCAGAGTAATTTGCGAGCCCGGCCGAAAAGCTGGGCTTTTACTTTGCCCACCGGCCTGGAAAGTGCCACAATAGTGGCTGTTTATACAGTATTCAGGTTGTCCCGATGTCACTTACCGCCGCGCTGAAGGCGCAGATTGCCGCCTGGTATAAGGCGCTTCAGGAGCAGATCCCCGACTTTATCCCGCGACCTCCGCAGCGGCAGATGATTGCTGATGTGGCGAAGACCCTCGCCGGAGAAGAAGGGCGGCACCTGGCCATCGAAGCTCCTACCGGCGTCGGGAAAACCCTCTCTTATTTAATTCCTGGTATCGCCATCGCCCGCGAAGAGCAGAAAACGCTGGTGGTCAGCACTGCTAACGTCGCCTTGCAGGATCAGATCTACAGCAAAGATTTGCCGCTGCTGAAAAAAATCATCCCTGACCTCCGCTTTACCGCGGCCTTTGGCCGTGGGCGCTATGTTTGCCCGCGCAACCTGACGGCGCTCGCCAGTACCGAACCGACGCAACAGGATCTGCTCGCCTTTCTTGACGACGAATTAACCCCTAACAATCAGGAAGAACAGAAGCGCTGCGCGAAGCTGAAAGCAGATCTCGATGGTTATAAATGGGATGGCCTGCGCGATCACACCGACCTCGCCATAGACGACAATCTCTGGCGGCGGCTGAGCACAGATAAAGCCAGCTGTCTGAACCGCAACTGCCATTATTATCGCGAGTGTCCGTTTTTTGTCGCCCGGCGGGAAATTCAGGAGGCAGAAGTGGTGGTCGCCAACCATGCGCTGGTGATGGCCGCGATGGAGAGCGAAGCGGTGCTGCCGGAACCGAAAAACCTGCTGCTGGTGCTCGACGAAGGCCATCACTTGCCGGACGTTGCACGTGATGCGCTGGAGATGAGCGCAGAGATCAGCGCGCCCTGGTACCGGCTGCAACTGGATATGTTCACCAAACTGGTGGCGACCTGTCTCGAACAGTTTCGCCCGAAAACCACGCCGCCGCTGGCGATACCGGAACGGCTGAATGCGCACTGCGAAGAGTTGTACGAACTGATTTCATCGCTGAATACTTTGCTTAATCACTACATGCCTGCCACTCAGGAGGCCGAGCACCGTTTCACGATGGGCGAGTTGCCTGACGAGGTAATGGCGATTTGCCAGCGGCTGGCGAAGCTCACCGAACAGTTGCGCGGGCTGTCAGAGCTGTTTCTCAATGATCTCAGCGAAAAAACCGGCAGCCACGATATCGTGCGTTTACATCGCGTGTTGTTGCAGATGAATCGCGCCCTTGGCATGTTCGAAAGCCAGAGCAAACTGTGGCGACTGGCGGCGATGGTGCAGGCATCCGGCGCGCCGGTGAGCAAATGGGCGACGCGGGAAATCCGTGACGGACAGGTACATGTCATGTTCCATTGCGTTGGCATCCGCGTCAGCGATCAACTGGAAAAGCTGCTGTGGCGTAGTGTGCCGCATATTGTCGTCACCTCCGCCACACTGCGTTCGCTGAACAGCTTTTCACGCCTGCAGGAGATGAGCGGCCTGAAAGAAGTCGCGGGCGACCGCTTTGTGGCGCTGGATTCTCCCTTCAATCATGTCGAGCAGGGCAAAATCGTGATCCCACAGATGCGCTATGAGCCGCTGATGGAAAACGAAGAGCAGCATATCGCCGAAATGGCCGCCTTCTTTCGCCAGTCGCTGGAAAGCAAAAAACATCTTGGCATGCTGGTACTGTTTGCCAGCGGGCGGGCGATGCAGCGCTTTCTTGAATATGTCACTGACCTGCGTCTGATGCTGCTGGTACAGGGCGACCAGCCGCGCTACCGGCTGGTGGAACTGCACCGCAAGCGCGTGGCAAGCGGTGAGCGGAGCGTGTTGGTGGGGTTGCAGTCGTTCGCGGAAGGGCTGGATCTGAAAGGCGAACTGTTAAGCCAGGTGCATATTCATAAAATCGCCTTTCCGCCCATCGACAGCCCGGTGGTGATCACCGAAGGCGAATGGCTGAAAAGCCTCAACCGTTATCCGTTCGAAGTGCAGAGCCTGCCGAGCGCCTCGTTTAACCTGATCCAGCAGGTCGGGCGTCTTATCCGCAGCCACAGTTGTTGGGGTGAAGTGGTGATCTATGATAAGCGTCTGCTGAGCAAGAGTTATGGTAAGCGCTTACTTAATGCGCTGCCGGTGTTTCCTATCGAGCAACCCGATGTGCCAGACGTTATAGTAAAGAGCAAAGCAAAACAGAGCCGTCGTAAACGACGATAGCCGCAGGCAAGGAGTTAACATGGATTATCGCACCATCATCAAAGAAGTCGGGCGAGGAAAGAATCATGCCCGCGACCTCGATTTCGATACTGCGCGTGCCCTGTATACGCGAATGCTGGAGGGTGACGTACCGGATCTCGAAATGGGCGGTATTCTCATTGCGCTGCGGATTAAAGGCGAAGGCGAAGCGGAAATGCGCGGCTTCTATGAGGCAATGCAGCAGCAAACCATCCGTCTGACGCCGCCAGTGGGAAAGCCGATGCCAATCGTCATTCCCAGCTATAACGGCGCGCGCAAGCAGGCCAACCTGACGCCACTCCTCGCCATGTTGCTGCACAAACTCGGCTTTCCGGTGGTAGTGCATGGTGTGAGCGAAGATCCCACTCGCATCCTGACGGAAACCATTTTTGAGATGATTGGCATCGACGCCACGCGCCACGCCGGGCAGGCGCAGGCAAAACTGGAAGGTCATCAGCCGGTTTATATGCCGGTCAGCGCGCTGTGCCCGCCAATGGAAAAACAGCTGGCGATGCGCTGGCGGATGGGCGTACGTAACAGCGCGCACACGCTGGCGAAGCTGGCAACGCCGTTTGAGGAAAGCGCCGCGCTGCGCCTGTCGAGCGTCTCTCACCCGGAATATGTCACCCGCGTCGCCCGCTTTTTTACGGATATCGGCGGGCGCGGCATTTTGCTGCACGGCACGGAAGGCGAGGTGTATGCCAGCCCGCAGCGCTGCCCGCAGCTTAATCTGATTGATGAAAACGGAGTGCAGGTGCTGGCTGAGCGTCAGAGTGACGAGAACCAGGACGTTATCCTGCCTGCGTCGAAAGATCCGATGGTGACCGCGCGCTGGATTGAGCGCTGTGTGGCGGGCAGCGAGCCGGTGCCGCAGTCGCTGAAAATTCAGCTCGCCTGCTGTTTACTGGCGACGGGTGAAGTCGAAAGCCTGGAAGCGGGCCTGGCCCGTGTGGCGGAATGCTGGTAACTGTCGCCAGAAGATAAAAAAAGCCCGTCCAGTGGCGAGGACGGGCAAGCAAGGGTAACAAACAGGGTTAATGAGGGTTAATCAACACAGAGGGTAAATGTCTTACTTGTAGATAACGGCAGTACCGCTCACTTTGTTGTTGGTGTTAGCGGAGGTGATGCTGTAGCTCGTTGCGCCTGCAGCCGCCGCTTTCTCAGCCAGTTTTGCTTCCAGACCGTCCAGCGTGCTTGCGCCTTCAGCGGAAACCACACCAATTTTGTTCATGCCCTGCGCTTGCGTCGGAGAAACGGCGTCAGCAGCGAAAGCACCGAAAGAGAGAGTAGAAAGAGCGATGGCGGCAACAGCATATTTAACGTTTTTCATGTTCAGATTCTCGCAGGTGGTTTGTAGGGACGATGTTCTGTCGATGTGATGAGTATCACGGTTTTTGTCGATGGAGAAAATCGAACATAATTGACAGTGTTCATCAAATAATTTGAATCAATATTAATTTATTGATTATTAATAAATTATTTTCAGAAAGCAAATCGAAAAGAAGTGTGACGGCGATCACCTGGCGAAAAAGGCACGGAATGCGACTTATTTCGCCGTAAATCGTGGTCGTAAAGACGTTGGGTTATTCTGTGTAAACCGGTAATGATTTGTCAGCGAAGCTGGCTGTCCTTTGAGCCTCGACGATTATATCCCGAAAATGTAGAGTTATGTAAATCTTTCTGCTGCTGGCAGTTGACGCAGTATCGCACACCCGGAACGGCCTTTCTGCGTGCTTCCGGAATAGCCTCTCCGCATTCATCACAAAATTTGAGGCTCTCGCCGCCTGAAATGGCATTTCTCACGCGCGCAACGGCATCATCAACGGTGCTGTCGATTTGTTGCTGGACGGCGTCATCACTTGCCCATCCTGAAGCCATGTCTCACCTCCGACATTGTCACATCATTGAAATCTATTATATGCGGTCAAAAATTAAACAAACAAGAGACCGAAAAAAATAATGCACCCACGGTGTGAGTGCATTCTGACGGGGGAAGAAAAGGGCGTTATTTATAGATGGTGGCAGTACCGAACATTTTGTTTTCACCGCTGGCACTGTTAATCACAAAACCTGATGCCCCTTCTTCATGCGCTTTTTCTGCCAGTTTAGCCTGCAGATCATCCAGGCTGCTGGCACCGCTTGCAGACACCGTGCCTGCCGGACGTAGCTGCCCGGTTTGACCCGGATTCAGTTGCTGCGGCTCCGCCTGTGACGCGAAAGAGAAGGCGGCGAGCGCGCCAGCAGCAATCAACGCAAGACTTCTTTTCATGGTGACAACCTCGCTGTTTCGACGGAATACCTTAAAAGTGTAGGTGGTCACGAAGCGAGGAATCGCGCAAAAAATTGATGGTAAAAAGCGTATTTTTTGAATGACATAAACTGACGTTTCACTGACAAAACAGCCACCTGGAAGTGACTGTTTTATGAGGAATTACCGCGCATCCGGCCGCACTAAATCAAACCGGTGACTGTCGCTGATAGTGTAATACGCCGTAGGGCCGCCCGCGCGCAGCACCGGGTTGGCTTTGGCGGTCTGATAAATACCGTTCTCCAGCAGGGTTTCATCAATATGAATACCGACCACTTCTCCGAGCACCAGCCAGGTATCAACCGGGGTGCCGTCGGCGGCGGTGAGCTGGATGCACTGCGACAGTTTGCATTCGAAGTTGACCGGGCTTTCCGCCACGCGTGGCGCGGTGACAAAGCGGCTTGCTGCCGGAGTCAGCCCGGCGACGGCGAACTCGTCCTCGCCGTGGGGCAGGCTGGCGGAGGTTTCATTCATGGCGCTGGCGAGCTCTCGCGTGGTCAGATTCCAGACGAATTCCTTCGTCTCCACGATGTTTTGCACGCTGTCTTTCCAGCCGCTGCTGGCGAAACCGATAATTGGCGGGCGATAGTTGAAACAGTTGAAGAAGCTGTAGGGCGCCAGGTTACGCCTTCCTTTTGCGTCGAGGGAGGCGATCCAGCCGATGGGGCGCGGGCCGATAATGGCGTTCAGCGGGTCGTGTGGCAGTCCGTGTCCCTGCGAAGGTTGATAGAAATACATAGCGCACCTTGTTGTCGTCATGATTTTCTCCAGCCTCACTTATTTACCCGGCCGCCGTCAACGGGTATCTTACGCCGCGGAACACAGGAGAAAGCCATGAAAGCCCAGAAGCCGGGACTGCACCCGCGTAACCGTCATAACACTCGCTACGATCTCACCGCGCTGAGCCAGACCAGCCCGCAGCTGGCGCCCTTTTTAACGCTCAACCCGGCAGGGGAGCAGACGGTCAATTTTGCTGATCCGCTGGCGGTAAAGGCGCTGAACAAAGCGTTGCTGGCGCATTTTTATGGCGTTGAGCACTGGGACATTCCCGACGGCTTTCTCTGCCCGCCGGTGCCGGGGCGCGCTGATTACATCCACCATCTGGCGGATCTGCTGGGTGAAACGACTGGCGAGATCCCGCGTAATGCCACTGTTCTTGACATCGGCATCGGTGCCAACTGCATTTATCCGCTGATTGGCGCACATGAATATGGCTGGCGCTTTACCGGCAGTGAAGTAGATGCTGACGCCTTCGCCAGCGCGCAGGCGATTGTCAGCGGCAATGCCGGGCTGAGCCGCCAGAACCGTCTGCGCAGGCAGAAAAACCCGGAGCAGATCTTCAATGGCATCATTCATAAGAATGAAGAATATGACGCCACGCTGTGCAATCCGCCGTTCCATGATTCTGCCGCCGCGGCGCGTCAGGGCAGTGAGCGCAAGCGTCGCAATCTGGGGCAGGACAAACACGACGCACTCAACTTTGGCGGCCAGCAACAGGAATTGTGGTGCGAGGGTGGCGAAGTGGCATTCATCAGTAAAATGATCGCCGAAAGCCAGTCGTTCGCGCGCCAGGTGATGTGGTTCACCTCGCTGGTTTCCCGTGGCGATAATCTGCCGGAACTGTACCGCGCGCTGACGCAGGCAGGCGCCGTGAAAGTCGTGAAAAAAGAGATGGCCCAGGGGCAAAAGCAGAGCCGCTTTATCGCCTGGACCTTTATGAATGACGAGCAGCGTCGTCGTTTCGCCTCCCGCTCGCGCTAAAGCGTCGGCTCCTGCGGCGGTGGCTGGCCTTCGGGTGCGGCGCCGCTGACAGGCAGCATCTGGTAGGTCTGCACCGGGGCGCGAATCCCCGCGCGGTCAAAATGTTTTTTCACCTGCGTGTCGAGCGCAAAGCGCACGGTCCACTGCTTCAGCGGCAGGGTGGTGAAGGAGACGCGCAGAGTAAACGCGGTATTGGTCAGCCCTACCAGCCCGGCAAACGACGGTTCGCCGATGATAAGCCCGCGGATTTCCTCCTGCTCCATCAATTCGGCAACCGCATCTTTTAGTGCCTGATTGGCTTTGTCGGTATCTTCCTGGCGGTCGACGTCATAGTTCGCCACCACCGAGCCAATACCGCGCACAAAGTTGGCGAAGGTGGTGATCGACGACCAGGGAATGATGTGATACGCACCGGTATCCTGACGCACGCCGACAGATCGAATCGACATCCGTTCCACCGTTCCGGTCAGCGGCCCGATGGTCACCAGGTCGCCGGTATTCATGCCATTCTCAAACTGAATGAAGATCCCGGTAATAATATCTTTCACCAGCGTCTGCGCACCGAACGAAATCGCCAGACCCAGTGCCCCGGCCCCTGCCAGCAGCGGGGCGATATTGACGCCAATTTCCGACAGCACAATCATTACTGTGATGGTACTGATCACCACTGCCAGCGCATTGCGAAACAGCGTCAGCAATGTGCGGGTGCGCGCGCTGGGTAGCGGGCGGCCATGAATATCTGACGCGAGGCGGTTTTCGATAAGACTGGCGAGCACCGTCCAGCCCAGCGCAGAGAAAAAGAGGATCAGCGCAATGCGGATCAGGATATCGACGGTTTTCTCTCCCGCGCCGTAATGCAGCCATTGCCAGAAATCGAACAGCCCCCAGGCGCTGAGCAGCATCATGACGGCGACGCAGACAATCAGAAAGCGGGCAAATTTTAACGATGCGGAGATCCAGCCGTTCAGCCGCTTTTGCAGTTCAGGATAACTGCGCTGCGTTTCCGGCGACAGGGTGATGGTTTTCGCGATCCAGCGGGAGAGAATGCCGGAAGCGAAAGCCGCAATGCTGATGATCACCAGACTGCGCACCGTCGCGCCCATCATAAATTTCAGGCTGTTGCCGGGGTCGAACAGCGAGAAAAAGAACAGCACGATGAAATAAGCGCTCGCCACCCAGTGCCACACCAGCGCAAAGGCGCGGATAAACAGGCTGAAAAAGGGCAGCGAATGGTCAGCCAGTTGCTGCAGGCTATGGGTGATGTTCTGTTTGTTGCGGAAAATCAACCGCAGCGCCCAGAGCGTGATCACCAGCATAATCGCCACGTTCGCCAGCGCGCCTACCTGCACGTTAATCTGGTTGGAGATAATCGGCACCGCCACAATCAGCCCGTAGCCGATAAGACTGCTCAGCGCGCTCAGCCGCAGGTTCCAGTAACGCGCGACGTCATCCTGGGTATTAAACGGACGCAGCTCGGCGACCCGTGGGCAAAAGACCAGCCGCAGAATGGCTTTGAAAAACTCGATCAGCGCAAAGGCGTTGAGAAACAGGCTCTGCTGAAAGGCGATGGTACGACTGCCGGCGTTCAGGTTATCGCTCAGCATCTGGCCGATGAACAGCGTAAGCGCCAGCAACAGCAGGTCGATAATAAACGCACCAACAATCATCGACGGTAATTGCAGCCAGTTATTGCGCTCGCGGTTTTTCCTTCGCCCCCATTGCCCCATTTTGCGGTACAGCGGCAACGCACAGAGGCGTAACAGGCCGTAGATGGCGAACACCAGCGCAGCCAGCAGCAGAAAATGGGTCAGGGCGTTGGTGAAGGTCTGCGGGTTAAACGGCTTGTGTGGCGAGCCGGTAATGTTGCGCCACAGCTGGGCGAAGCGCGACGACAGTTGCTCGCCATAGTGACGGCTGAGATCGGTGACGTTTTCGAGCACCGTTTTTTGTTCAGCGACTTCCGGCGGGGTGATTTTTGGCACCTGTTCCGCAGGCGGTGTGGCTGCCGCCTGCCGCAGCTGGTCGATCAATTCTTTACGTGACGTGTCGTTTTCCAGAACATCCGCCAGCGCCGCATAGGCCGCTTTTTTCTGCGCCAGATCAGGCTCCTGAGTGGACGCCTGGCTGGTGTCGGACGAAGTGCTGGTGGTTACGCCCGGGATCGTCACTGCCTGTAGCGGCGCACTGAACAGGGCGAAAAGGAAGAGGAAAACCCACGGCACGATAACCTCCATCAAAAATGTCCAACAAAATGATAAGTATAGAAGGCAGGCGGAAGCGCGCGGGTTTTGAGAACAATCTGGTGAGGCAATCACTCTCTCCCCGGCGGGGAGAGAGCAGGGCGGACAATCAGGAAACGTGCTGCAGGAACTCCTGCAGGCGCTGGCTCGGCGGGTTTTTGACTAACACTTGCGGGTCGCCATCTTCCGCGATGCGGCCTTTATCGATGAAGATCAGACGGGAAGCCACTTTCTCAGCAAAGCCGATTTCGTGGGTCACAATCACCATCGTCATGCCTTCTTCGGCCAGATCCTGCATCACTTTCAGCACTTCATGACGCAGTTCCGGATCCAGTGCCGAGGTCGGCTCATCAAACAGCATCATTTTCGGTTTTACTGCCAGCGCGCGGGCAATGGCGACGCGCTGCTGCTGACCGCCGGAAAGTTCAGACGGATAGTGGTGCGCGCGTTCGGCAAGCCCCACTTTCGCCAGCAACTCCTTCGCCTGTTTCTCGGCAGTGGCTTTGTCCGCGCCACGCACACGCAACGGGCCAAACATGACGTTTTCCAGCGCCGTCAGATGCGGGAACAGGTAGAACTGCTGGAACACCATGCCCGCTTCCTGGCGAATCAGGCGTTCGTCCACTTTCGGATCGTTGACCTTCAGACCGTCAACAATAAGCTCGCCACTGGTGATCTCTTCCAGCTTGTTGATACAGCGCAGCAGCGTCGATTTACCGGAGCCTGACGGACCGATAATCACCACCACTTCGCCCTGTTTGATGTTCAGATCGATGTTATGCAGCACCTGGGTCGGGCCAAAGTGCTTGGAGACGTTTTTAAATTCAATCACAGGATTTTCATCCTTCTTTCAAGACGACGCAGAATGAAGCTCAGCACCAGGGTGATGATCAGATAGAACACGGCGACCGCACTCCAGATTTCCAGCGCACGGAAGTTACCCGCAATGATCTCCTGGCCCTGACGGGTCAGTTCGGCAACGCCGATAACAATAAACAGCGAGGTATCTTTAATGCTGATGATCCACTGGTTGCCGAGCGGTGGCAGCATACGGCGCAACGCCAGCGGCAGGATCACATGGCGAATGGTTTCGCGGCGGGACAACCCCAGCGCCAGACCGGCTTCGCGAAAGCCCTTGTGAATAGACAACACCGCGCCGCGGGTGATTTCCGCGATGTAGGCGCCGGAGTTAATCATAATGGTGACGACAGCGGCGCTGAACGGGTCAATACGCAGGTCGGTAAACGCCATCGGCAGGGCGAAGTAGATAAACATCACCTGCACGACGATCGGGGTGCCGCGGATCACTTCGATGAAGACCAGCGCGAGATGGTTGGAAATCCATCCGCCAAAGCAGCGCGCAAAACCCGCTGCCAGACCGATGATCACGCCGCCAATCAGGCCGACAACAGAGATCAACAGCGTCATTTTGGCGCCTTCCATCAAAAGCGGAATGGCAGGCCAGATGGCACTCCAGTCAAACTGCATGATAAGTTCCTGTATACCGTGGTGAAAATCGAAAAACGTAGGCCCGGTAAGCGCAAGCGCCACCGGGCGTTACAAACCTGAATTCAGGCAGAATTATTTAGGTTCTGAACCGAACCATTTTTTATAGATTTCGTTGTACGTACCGTTTTCATGCAGTGTTTTCAGCGCGCCGTTCACTTTCTCACGCAACTCGTCGCTGCCTTTCGGGAACGCGACGCCATACTGCTGCGCTTCCAGTGATTCACCTACCGCTTTGAACTGACCATTACCGGCGGTTTTGATGAAGTACAGGATGTTCGGCGTGTCATGCAGCACCGCGTCTGCACGGTTGGTGCCCAGTTCCATGTACGCGTTATCGATGTTCGGGAACTGACGCAGGTCTTTAGATTTGATATTGGCTTTCGCGTAGTCAACCGAACCGGTGCCGCTCTTCACCGCGACCACTTTGCCGTCCAGATCTTTCACGCTTTTGATGTCGTTGTTGTTCGCTTTCACCATCACCAGCAGACCGCTTTTGTAGTAGCCGTCAGAGAACTCGACCGCTTTTTTACGCTCTTCAGTGATCGTGATGCCAGCCAGCGCCAGATCGACGTTTTTGGTTTGCAGTGCCGGAATGATGCCGCTGAAATCCATCGGTTTCAGGGTGTAGTCGAGTTTTAGCTCTTTAGCGATAGCCGCCCACAGGTCGACGTCAAAGCCGACATACTTATCGCCTTGCTTAAATTCAAAAGGGACAAATGCGGTGTCGGTAGCGACAACCAGTTGTTTTTCCGCGGCCTGAGAGGACATCGCAAAAGCCAGGGTCAGTGCAGCCAGTGAAACTTTGAGTACAGACTTCATAGAATTTCCTTTTTTTTATCCACGGGGCGATCCCCTGCGAGAACACAGGGCAATATGAAAAAATCGTGCCATGTTTGCAACTTGTTGTTTTATAACAACTGAAGAAACTGGCGATGCACAATAACGGGCAGGATTCAGCTTATATGCACCGTTATGGGGCGTCATTTTGGTGCAATTTTGCCGCACCGAGATGGAAGGTGTTTTTTATCGCAACAGCCGGTGATAAAACAATCTTTTGTTAACGATTGTGTGAGGAGATTATTACAATTAGTTTACTTAGGCGCGTAATGGTGCAGAAAGATGCACCATTAATGTGCAAAGCCCCCACGAAGGTGGAGGCTTTAGTTTTACAGACTGAATCAGGCGATATCAGGCGATGTTGGATTCGATAAACCACAGGAATTTATCGAGGTCGCGGGACGCCGCAGTGAAGATATCGGCCGTATCTTCGTCTTTCGCTTCGCTGATGGCCTTACGGACATCGTTCGCCACGATAGCGTAACGGTCAGCCAGCTCTTTCAGGTGATCCTGAACGTTGTGAATATCCAGCGGGTAGCTTTTCAGCGGCGTTTTATTGTTGATGACCTGAGTGGTGCCCAGCGCCACGCCACCGAGCTGAACGGCACGTTCTGCCATGGTATCCAGGTGGTCGGTCAGCGCAGTACGGAAACCGTCCAGCATTTCATGCACTGCAATAAAGTTCGCGCCGCGCATATTCCAGTGGGCTTGTTTAGTGATCAGCGACAGGTCAATGAACTGAACGACCTGGCGGTTGAGCAACTCAACCGTGGCTTTCTTTTCACTATCCGATACATCGTTGCGAGTATAAAGCAGATTAGATGTTTTAGTTTTTACCAGTTTAGCGGTAGCCATAATCTCATATCCTCTTGAAATGTATTATCCCCGATAATTAACGGAACTAAGTATAGCACCGGATCCAGACAGTACGATTCACGCTGTACCTATCGGTTTGATAGTGGAAAATGTAGGTTGCGGCCAGGAATTAACTGATATCCACCTCTTTAATAGTGCTGCTGCCGCGTACCGTTAAGGCGGAGCCCATCGATGCCGTCACAATTGCCAGCAACGCCAGCCACTGGGTAAACGTCAGCGTCTCGTTGAGGAAAATCATCCCGGAGATCGCCGCCAGCGCGGGCTCCATGCTCATCAGCGTGCCAAAGGTACGCGTCGGCAGGCGGGTGAGGGCGATCATTTCCAGCGAGTAGGGCAGCGCCGTGGAAAGCACGGCAATCGCCAGCCCGAGCGGCAGCAGCGACCAGTGCCAGAGCGCATCGCCAGTCTGCATCACGCCAATCGGAACAAATACGATTGCGGCAATCAGCGAGCCTGCGGAAACCGTCGCCGCGCCATGCTCTTCACCGACGCGCTGGCCGGTCAGAATGTACACCGCCCAGCCAGCCCCGGCGCCCAGCGCCAGTGCGGCACCTGCGAGATCAACATGCGCGACCTGCTGGCCCAGCGGCAACAGGAACCACAGCCCCACCACGGCCAGTACCACCCACACAAAATCAACGGCGCGGCGGGAGGAGAAGAGGGCGACGGCCAGCGGCCCGGTAAATTCCAGCGCCACGGCGATGCCTAACGGAATGCGCTGAATGGAGAGATAAAACAGGTAGTTCATCGCGCCGAGCGACAGCCCGTACAGAAGCAAAGGCAGGCGCTTTGATTTTTCGAAGCGCAACCGCCACGGCTTAAAAATCACCACCAGGATCAGTGTGCCCAGCGCCAGTCGCAGCGCGGTGACTCCCGGAGCCCCTACCAGCGGAAACAACGATTTAGCCAGCGACGCGCCGCTCTGAATGGAGCACATCGCAATGATTATCACCAGAATTGGCAACCAGGCTGGTGTGGTGCGGGACGACCCGGGCATCCTTTCTCCTGTCAGTTTTTGTCAAAGGAAGTAAAACCGTCAGTGTAAATGAATTACCCCGTCGCGGTTTAGCGATTGTTGAAAAAAAAGCAGCCGGAACGTCGTAGAATACCGCCACGCTGTCGGATTTTTACGCTGCCAAATTAGGATTAATCTGGATGAGGGGCGGGTGTAATGCTCGCAATAATGGCGTAATATTCGGTAAATTCGCTGATTTTTGAAAGGTATAGTCAGTCATAGAAACGTTTGGTTACATGAAATGGCACCTTAGACAGCGTAAAGTGGAAAGAGTTTCTTAACAAATTTTGATATATTTAAAACTTAGGATTTACTTGAAGCACATTTGAGGTGGTTATGAAAAAAATTGCATGTCTTTCAGCACTGGCCGCAGTTCTGGCTGTTTCCGCAGGTTCTGCTGTTGCAGGTACTTCTACCGTTACGGGTGGTTACGCTCAGAGCGATATGCAGGGCGTTGCTAACAAAGCTAACGGTTTCAACCTGAAGTACCGTTACGAGTTCGACGACAGCAACCCGCTCGGGGTTATCGGTTCCTTTACTTACACTGAAAAAGATCGTACCGAAAACGGCGTTTACAACAAAGGCCAGTACTACGGTATCACTGCGGGTCCGGCTTACCGCATCAACGACTGGGCAAGCATCTACGGTGTAGTGGGTGTTGGCTACGGTAAATTCCAGGCGAACGACTTCCCGGCTAGCAAGTCTGACACCAGCGATTACGGCTTCTCCTACGGTGCTGGTCTCCAGTTCAACCCGATCGAGAACGTGGCTCTGGACGTCTCCTACGAGCAGTCTCGTATTCGTAACGTTGACGTTGGCACCTGGATCGCAGGCGTTGGTTACCGTTTCTAATCACTTCGGTGATAATAAAAAATCCGCCTCATGGGCGGATTTTTTTTGCCTGCGCGTCACCGCTTAACGGCTGTTGGTGGTGAAAATGTCGGTGCCAAGATGGTTGTAATCCACCTTCTGCAATTTGAAGTTGGTGATATACACCGGACCGGCTTTCTGCTCCGACATGAAACGGTAACGGGAGGCGATCTCTTTCGCTTTAATGCCCGTCCACTGTGAGAAGAAGCTCAGGAAATCATTCGCGGAACGGCGCGCTTTAATGATGCGGTGTGATTTGTCATCGCTGGAAAGCACCATAAACGGCACCTGGAAGTTCTGCTGGAACTTGTCGTCATGCGCCAGGTACTGTACCTCTTTACCACGCTCTTTAAACGCCAGCCCGTGATCGGAGAAATAGACCATCGAGAAGCTGTCGCCGGTATTGCGCAGTTGCGTATACAGCTTGCTCAGCAGCTCATCGGTTTGCGTCATGGTATAGAGATAGCATGACGTTTCTTTCGACTGCACGAACTCCGCGTATTTCCCTTGCGTCCGGTCGCACGCCTGCGGATGCGAGCCCATCAGGTGCAGCACAATCAGCTGTGGCTGTGTGTGCTCGCTGGAAAAGACCTGTGCGGTCATTTTCAGCAGCGCCTCGTCACGGGTGTTTTTATCCGCTTCGAAATCACCGCTTTTAAGGAACTGCACTTCGTCGGCACGTTTCGCGATGCTGGCGATGGCGGTATCGTACTCGCCGATCTGCCCCTGATTCGAGAACCACCAGGTCTGGAAACCCGCGCGGTTAGCGAGGGTGACGAAGTTATCCTGATACTGCGGTTTACCGTCAACCACCCGGTTGAGCGTGAGACCGAGCGATTTCTGCGTCGAGCCGCTGGCCGCGATATAGTCGGTAAACAGATAGCCGTTGATATGGCTGGCGAACGGAGTGTTATCCCAGTGGCCGCCAAAAGCGCCAAGTGCATCGCGGCGCGCGCTTTCGCCAATCACCACCACATAAGTGTGATACTTCGGCTTCACCGCCACGATATTCCAGGTGTCTTTCATGCCGGACAGTTCCGCCAGGCGCGCTTTTTCGTCGAGCACTTCATGGTTACTGACGATCACGTCTTTCACAAAGCGAAACGCCGGATACCCGGTATCGATCACTTTAAATACGCCGCCCCACGCCAGGTTTTGCACCGGCTGAACGAAAAACGTTCCGGCGCAGAAGACCAGCGCCAGCATTTCCAGTTTTCCCCACGGTTTGCTTTCGGTGATTTTGCGGCGCACGGCAATCACGCCGAGGGCAAAAATAAAGACGCCGATAAAATAGCTGTACCACGGGAAGATAGTGAGGATTTCCGTCGACTCTTCCATATTGGTGGAGTGCAGCGCCAGCAGGGTATTGAAGTTCGGCGCGCCATACGCCTGGGCGAACGGAAAATAGAAGGCTGCCACCAGCGAACAGGCGCCAACAAGCGCCTTTTGCACGCGCGGAAACGTGCGCCACAATAAATGCAGGACGCAGGCAAACGCCACGGTATAGAGCGCACTAAAGGCGTAACCCAGCGCGAGGTTAATAAGCAGAGATTGCAGGACATAAAAACCTGTCCACGGGCTTAAGGCCGCACTGCGGGCAGCGAGTGAATCTTTCAGGGTTAAATTCATAGGTCACTATCAAAAAAACGCCATGTGCTTCCCCTGGCGTCAAGGGTTAAAACCTGCCGGGATAGTGCGAGAAAAACGAGAAAGGTTCTCAGCTGAATGCCATAAGCCATGCAGGGCTGCACGAAGATAGAGCGACGCTATGAGAAGGTCAACTACCGGTAAGCAAATGTTTTGCGAGGAAGTTTGCAAATCCGCAAAAAAACAGGCGAATTTTGTGATGCTAACGTCAGTCTGACAGGGGATTGTGACAAAAAAATGAAGCGGCGTACCGCGACGCCGCTTTTTAGTGAGAAGGTTTATCCTGCTGCGGTTTGTTGTTGATGTAGTCGCACAACATGTTCAGCAGCATCAACCGGACTTTAAAAGGAGAGTGAGTAAACACGCGTAAGCACCTCTTGAGTTCATTCATGGCAGCCTCCCGGGATCTGTTGCTTCTTCAGTCCATGAAGAGTGTCTGTCTTATATACAGATATAGCACAGGCTATATTATATAGCTATGGCTAACACGTTAAATTTTTGTGCTATCGGCGCGATCCTTTACAATGGTGCTTCTTTATATGATGCTTTGACGCGTTGCATGAATGAGGAAGCACAATGAGTCGTCGCGAGGGGTCGCCAGTGAAGAAAAAAGTAAAGCATCTGGTGAATGTGGAAGAGCACGTCGAAGCTTTTCGCCAGGTGCGCGAGGCGCATCGTCGCGAGCTGATTGATGACTATGTCGAACTGATTTCCGATTTGATCCGCGACGTGGGGGAAGCCCGCCAGGTCGACATGGCCGCCCGTCTTGGCGTGTCGCAGCCGACCGTGGCAAAAATGCTCAAACGGCTGGCGAGCGTCGGGCTGATTGAACAGATCCCATGGCGCGGCGTGTTTCTGACCGCCGAAGGGGAGCGCCTGGCGGAGGAAAGCCGCATCCGTCACCATATCGTTGAAAACTTCCTGCTGGTGCTTGGCGTCAGCCCGGAGATTGCCCGTCGCGACGCCGAAGGCATCGAACACCATGTCAGCCAGGAAACTCTCGACGTCTTTCACCAGTTCACCCTGAAGCAGGGGCAACGTTCTGAATGAATCTGCCGTTTTTGCGCGCGCTGGCGCGTGATCGATTCCTGCACCTGCTGATCGTTATCGGTATCCTGCTAAGTTTTCTGGTTCCCTTCGCCCCACAAAAATGGCCAGCCGCCATTGACTGGCACACCATTATCACCCTCAGCGGTCTGATGCTGCTCACCAAAGGGGTGGAACTGAGCGGTTATTTTGATGTGCTCGGGCGTAAAATGGCGCGCCGGTTTGTCACCGAACGGCAACTCGCCCTCTTTATGGTGCTGGCTGCCGCGCTGCTGTCGACCTTTTTAACCAACGATGTCGCGCTGTTTATCATCGTGCCGCTGACCCTGACACTGAAAAAATGGTGCGCTATCCCGGTTAACCGGCTGATTATCTTCGAAGCGCTGGCGGTCAACGCCGGTTCGCTGCTGACGCCCATCGGTAACCCGCAAAACATCCTGCTGTGGGGGCGATCCGGCCTTTCCTTCACCACGTTCATCGGCCAGATGTTTCCGCTGGCGCTGGCGATGATGCTGACGCTGCTGGTGCTGTGCTGGTTCTGTTTCCCGGCAAAAAAGCTGGTCTTTCAGAGCAGTGACCGCACGCCGCAGTGGTCGCCGGTATTGGTCTGGAGCTGTCTGGCATTTTACCTGGTCTTTCTGGTGGCGCTGGAGCTGAAACTGGAACTGTGGGGGCTGGTGCTTATCGCCGCCGGGTTTCTGTTACTGGCGCGGCGGGTGGTGCTGAGCGTTGACTGGTCGCTGCTGCTGGTGTTTGTGGCGATGTTTATTGATGTGCATCTGCTGACGCAGCTTCCCGCGCTGCATCATCTGCTGACCGGCGTCGGTCAATTCTCCGATGGCGGCCTGTGGCTGACCGCTATTGGCCTGTCGCAGTTTATCAGTAATGTGCCGTCTACCATTCTGCTGCTGAATTATGTACCGCCAACGACGCTGCTCGCCTGGGCGGTCAACGTCGGCGGGTTTGGATTATTACCCGGATCGCTGGCTAATCTCATTGCGCTGCGGATGGCGAACGATCGCCGCATCTGGTGGCGCTTTCACCTCTATTCGCTGCCTGTTCTGGTATGGGCGGCGCTTGTCGGTTATCTGTTACTGTTCGTCAGATAAAGAGGATCAGGCAAGAAACGGGCAGAATTGCCCCATTCGCAAACCCCCGTCACTGGCTATAACTATAGGGCACTCGCATCATTCAATTCGAGGAGACTCCTGTGAGATACCAGAAACTAGGCAATACCGGGTTGTTTGTGTCTGAACTGTGCCTCGGCACCATGACATTCGGTGGTGAAGGCGGCATGTGGGGCAAGATTGGCCAGTTGCGTCAGGCAGAAGCCGAACAGCTGGTGGGCAGCGCGCTGGATGCGGGCATTAACTTCATCGATACCGCCAACGTCTATTCCGAAGGGCGTTCGGAGGAGATCACCGGCCAGGCGCTGAAAAACCTGAAAGTGCCACGCGAAAACGTGGTGGTGGCGACCAAGGTGTTTGGCGAAACCGGCACGGCGGGCGTTAACTCGCGCGGCAGCTCGCGTTATCACATCATCAACAGCGTCAAAGAGAGCCTGCGCCGTTTACAACTGGATCATCTCGACCTCTATCAGTTGCACGGGTTTGACCCGGCAACGCCGATGGAAGAGACGCTCCACGCGCTGGACAGCCTCGTCCAGCAGGGCCATGTACGTTACATCGGCGTATCGAACTGGGCGGCATGGCAAATCATGAAAGCGCTGGGCATTTCCGACAAACTTGGGCTGGCGCGCTTTGTGTCGCTGCAGGCGTATTACACCATCGCCGGGCGCGACCTGGAACGTGAACTGGTGCCGATGATGCAAAGCGAAGGCGTCGGTCTGATGGTCTGGAGCCCGCTGGCGGGCGGTCTGCTGAGCGGTAAATATGACCGCAACGGGCAGAGCGAAAGCGGCGGTCGCCGGCAGGAATTTGACTTCCCGCCGGTGAATAAAGACCGTGCATTTGACTGCGTGGATGTCATGCGCACCATCGCGGAAAACAAAGGTGTTTCCGTCGCGCAGATTGCCCTTGCCTGGCTGTTGCATCAGCCGGTGGTCAGCAGCGTGATTATCGGCGCGAAACGCGCGGATCAGTTACAGGATAACCTGGCGGCGACCGATATTCGCTTCACGGCCGAAGAGCTGCAACAACTGAATGATGTCAGCGAACTGCCGCGTGAATACCCTGGCTGGATGTTTGAGCGTCAGGGGGAATATCGCCGTAATCAACTGGCATCAAAATAATCGTTATATTCACTGCAATTATGGGTGACATAAAAATAACGAATTGATTGATAAATTAAGTATTTCTACAAATAGTTTTTAAATAATATAACCTTTCATAACCCACTGTAATTTGGTGGGTTATTTTATTTTTGAAATTGTGATGATTTTCAGTCCATATCTTTTTATGACCTTTCCGAAAATAATATTGCCGCGCTGGATTAAACACCCTTTGTCGCCAGCAAAATAATCCAATATGGAAAGGAGATTTTAATGGATAAGAGACGCAGCATTCTGTCGTTATGTATTGCCATGGCCCTGAGCGGCAACAGCTGGGCGGCAGATACGAACGACATCAGCAAAAACGAACAGCAGACCATTAACTGCAGCGAGGACAGCAGCACACTCAGCGCGGTCGATAAAGAAAAATTCAGCGCCCGGTGCCCGAAAGACGACGACAGCCTGCTTGAGTGGGTTGCCGCAGGCGTTGCAGCCGTGGGTGCCGCGGTCGGCATTGCCGTCTATAACGACGATGATGGCGGCAGCAACCACACCTCTGCTGATACCGGCCCGACGCCACCCAATCCGGATGATGGCGGCGACGGCGGCGACGGCGGCGATGATGGCGGTGACCCGACCCCGCCACCACCGGACACCGGTTCTGTCACCTACAGCAACGGCGTCACCCTTGATGAATCCGCAAAGACCGTCACCTTTGACGCCGTCACCGGCCAGAGCGACGGGCCGGTCACCTTCAGCTATGTGAAATCCGGCGATAACTACATCCTGACCGCACCGGACGGCCGCACCCTGACCGTCACCAACTGGAAAGTCACCGCTGACAACCAGCTGGCCATCACCGGCACCTACGGCAGCGACAGCGCCATCTGGATTTACGACCGCAGCGGCAACTTCAC
>NZ_LIFX01000009.1 GCF_001297775.1 Trabulsiella odontotermitis
CGGCAACCGGATAAGTTGTTGCAGATTGCCGGGGTTATCCTCACGCAACATATTCCCCCACTCATCAAATTCTGCGCTCCAGACTATCTCCCCGTTAGCGTTAATCAGCGCCAGCGGCAGGCCTCGGTGGTCGCAGTGATACAGGTGGATTTTCCGTTGCGGACTGTACTCTGGCTCTATCTGGTTTTTCATCTGCTCCGGCGTCAGCCCGCACTGCGTCAGCCATTGCCGGCTTTGCCCGCTGACCTGGTTCGCCTTCAGTTCCCGCTCCAGATTATCCAGCATTGCCACCAGTTCCGGTACAAACACCATTCCCGCCTCCTGCTGGTGTTTTTCCGCCAGCGTGCGGCGGCGGGCTTTCGTCAGCTCTCCGGTTGCGGTTTCAATGCGGATTAATGGTGTAAAACTGCCCGGCAGATACACCGTCTGGATACGGACGGTGTCTGTCTGCATGGTGGTCAGCCGGTCGCCATCCCAGCCGTACCATACGGTTTCCTTCAGTTCCGGCTTTGTACACGAACCATCGTCACAGACCGTACATTCCCATATCCGCTTACCCGTGCGGCGGCCCGTCGGGTCATAGATATACCGGCTTTCCGTCAGCAGACTGCCGTGCTGCAACTGACGGTAATGCGTCAGCCGGTGCTGGTTATCATAGCCATAATGATGAGAAAGGCTGCCACGCGGACGGGGGCGACGCTCACCCTTTTCAGTGAGTCTGCCGTGTTCATCGTAATGGTAGACATTATCCACATCCTGACCGGTACGGTTATTCCGGAAGTTATCCGGCAGCATCGGGTATTCATCCCGCTCCGCTATCCGGTTGCCCGCCGGGTCGGTCAGGGTCCACTGCGTCAGGTCATGATGCGCTGATTTAATATGCGTACTGCGCAGCCGACCGGCGGGACCGTACTGATAATCACGCTGTTCATTCAGCCCGCTGATGCGGACAAGATGCCCGTCAGCGCTCCAGATGTAGTCACGGTTAAGCCGGGGAATGTTCAGGTGGTGGCTCTGTAACATGCCGCCCGGCGTGTATGCCGTGGTCAGTTCGTAATTACCAAAGCTGCGTTGCGTCTCGCGGTGCAGGCGGTCACGGGTAAAGTCGAGAAGTGGTTCATCACCAAGTTTCATGCCAGCCAGATAACCGCTGCCATACGTCAGCCATTCCAGCGGGGGCAGGTTATCCGGTGTGATGCGGTTCAGTAGTGCGCTGTCGTTGTAATCGTACCGGGTGTCATGCTGCCACACCAGTTCACCCGTGTCCGGGTGATGCACCCTCTGGCGTTCGTGGACAGTACGGCCCTGGTCGTCGTGCCCGTACTGCACAGTGACGCGGTGCCCGTCACTGACGTGGCTGATTTCAGCCAGCCAGCCGCGCTCACTGTAACGCCACTGCTCCGCCGGTTCATCATTCACCGTGCGGTGCGTCAGTCGGTCTGCTGCGTCATAGTGCCAGCAGGTAATGAGGCTGTCATCTTCACTGCGGATGAGCAGCCCGGTGGCGCTGTAGCCGTAACGCTGCGTCCTGCCGTCAAAACCGGTTTCCTGCGTCAGCCTGTCCAGTACATCATAAGTGAACGTTGTGTGGCTGTTGTTTTCATTCGTGAGCTGCGTGACCCGGCCTGCAGCGTCGTATTGCATCCGCCGCGTCAGCCCGTCCTGTGTGCTGCTGAGGATGTGGCCCCGGGCGTCATGCGTGTTTTCGCGGCGACTACCGTCAGGGAGTGTGGTCGCTGTCAGATCGCCAGACACGTTGTATTCATAGTGAGTTTCGCGTTCCTGTGCATCTTTTACACAGGTCAGACGGCCCCGGCTGTCATACGTAAGGAACTGACTGACACCTTCTTCCCGGTGCACTGCCGTCAGTTGCCCGAAGCGGTCGTATTCATAGCGGGTTTCATAACCGGAGCAGTCGGTAAAGGTGAGTAACTGACCGTAGCGACTCCAGGTCATATGCTTCCGGCTGCCGGTGGCATCTTCGGTGGAAGAAGGATATTCGCTGCGCGGATTATCATAAAAATAACGGGTCGTACTGCCGTTGCGCAGGGTTTCAGCCGTCAGTCTGCCGTGGTCATCATATTCCTGCCGGCTCTGCAGCCCGTCAGGGTGGACCGTGCTGGTCAGCTGGCGCCGGGCGTTATAGCAAAACTCCGTCAGCCTGCCATCCGGTGTGACGAGCGCCGTCAGTTGACCTGAGGCGGGGCTGTGCCGGTATTCGGTTTTCCGGCCCGCCGCATCCGTCTGCGCCAGCAGTCTGCCGGCGATGTCAGTGTCGTTGCGGGTGATGCTGCCGTCGGCATGCTCCTTTTTCACCACCCGTTTCATCCCGCCGTCGCCGTCGGTGTGCAGTACCTCCCGGCGGCCCAGACTGTCGGTGACAGTGACGCGATTGTGTTCATAAACATAGGAATAACTTAAGCCTTCCGGATTATGCTGCGCCGTCACGCGCCCGGCAACGTCATACCGGTAGCTGGTTTCCGGCCTGCCCGCATAGCGGTGTGCCACCATCCGTCCCGGATACTGCATGTCATAGGTCAGGTCGTGAACTGAAGTACCGCTGCGGTCATACACCCTCGCCAGTTCACCCCGGGATGAATATTCATAACGCACCAGGGGAACGGCGGGCAGGTTATCCGGGTATTCCGGGTCGCGGGACAGCCACACTTCGGCGAGGCGAACGCCACTGTCTGCGCCATAACCCGTGGCGGGGGGCGCGTCCTGACAGGCGGTCAGCACCAGCCGGAAATGGCGGCCTGCACCGTCTGTCACGGCGGTAATGTTTCCGGAGAATGCGCCGGATGCGGCGCGCTGGAAAGTCATTGTCCGCCCGAAACTGTCCGCCAGACCGGTCAGCACCCGGTACGGCGGCAACGGGGCGGGCAGCGCTTCCTCCGGCCCGGCAATGCGCTCAGACCAGCCCAGGATCCACCAGGGACCCTGAAGGCTGTTGGTTGCAAGATAAATATGCGGGCTGATGCGAATATCCTGCGGCAGTGTCTGCCAGAGTGTGCTCAGCGGGTTACTGTCGTGCAGTGCCGGGACGCCACCCCGCGCCAGCCAGAAGGACTCGCTGTGGCTGAAGGCCGTTTCCCCCGGAAACAACGGATGAAAATGAATACTGCGCCCGCCATTGTCGTTGAGTATCAGTTCCGCATCATGTATCTGCAGGCAAATATCAAAGGGCGCCTTCCAGCCGGGGCCGAACACACCCACCGGGGCAGGTGTTCTGGTCTGGTAGCTGCTGTAGGTACGCGAGAGTACAAACGGCAGCGGGCCGGGCAGGGCAATATCGGTTTCGCCGGGCAGTACCTTTGCGCCCAGCAGCGGATTGACCGGGTTGCCGGAGGTCATGCCGCCCGGACAGACCGAACAGGCCACGCCGGTCGGTGCGCCAATCATCACCCCCGCCGAGCCCTGGATTATTGGGCCACCTGTCATGGTGCCGTCACCCTGACGTGCTGCCGGTTTTCCGATCATGTTCCAGTCCTTCTGTTTTGCTGAATGTAATGCTTATTTTTTATTTATCGTTTTGTACTGTCGCGGGCTCAGTACTGCCGCATATCCGGCGACGAACTGCCGTTTTCTTGCGGCGCTTTCGGTGGGTCTTCTGCAATACCGCAGTTCCAGTTGATCATCAGAGCGTCGCCGCTGATGGTCTGCATACCCTGGAGGTTAATCGCAGTACCGTTAAGAAATATTTTGCCGTCCTGCGTCAGCACCAGCCGGGCCTGCCCGCAACGCAACTCCAGATGTTCCCCGGCGGAATAGACGGCCACCTTCCCGGTACTCTCGGTTTTGCTTTTACCCACCGTAAAGGTGACATTCTCCCCGACGCTGACGTTATAACCCTTACCGACCAGCAACGACTTCTGTATCCCCACTTGAGAGGACTGTGTCAGCGCCACCGAGGTATTCATCACACCGCCTACCGTGGTCTGGTACGCCACACCCACCGTCAGTGCACGGACCACCCCCACCGTTTCTGCCTGGTTCAGGCCGACAGTAATACTCTGGTTCTGCCCCACGGTCTCTTTCTGGTTCTGCACCACCGTCTGCACCTGGTTCTGCTGCACGGTAATAACCTGGTTGCCGCCAATGGTTTCGGTATGGTTCACTTTCACATCGGTGGTGCGGTCATTCAGCACTTCGGTATCCATATTCTTCTGCGCATGGATATAAACCTGCTCCTGGCCGGTGGCGTCCTCAAAACTCAGCTCATTAAACCCATCCCCTTTATAGGTTTTGGAACGAATGGTCATCTTCGTTTTTGTGCCCGGCAGGTCTCCGGGAGAGCGGTTATCTTCATGGTAGGTGCGGCCCATAATGATGGGCTGGTCAGGGTCACCATTGAGAAAATCCACAATGACCTCCTGACCCACGCGGGGAATGGCCAGGTTGCCAAAACCGGCCCCGGCCCAGGCCTGGGAGACACGGATCCAGCAGGAACTGTCTTCCGTGCCGCCGTGATAACGGTCCCACAGGAATTTCACCCGTATCCGTCCGTGCTCGTCACAGAAAATCTCTTCCCCTGCCGGCCCGGTGACCACCGCACTCTGCGGACCATCCACTTTCGGTTTTGGATGGGGTCTGGCACGCCAGGTGCGTTCTGCGGGGATGACAGTGAAATGGTTGGTGAGTGAGGTTCCGGCGCCCTGATTTCCGTGTTGAGCCTGAGGTTGTATGCCTGTCAGGGAACTGCTCACCACCTGCCATTCCCGGTTGAGACTGACAGACGGATGTCCGGAAAGGGTGAAGCGGGTTCCCGGCCACAGTCCGGGTGAATTACTGACACCGGTGGCCGTTTCGGCACCGCTGCGCCAGCCTTCCATTCTGTAACGGGTGAAATTCTCTCCGTGCTGCTCATCCTTGAAGCGGCCGGGATAATCAAAAATCTCGTACTGTGCCCGCTGGCCGTTCAGGTTGTCGGCTTCATGGTCATAAATACCCGGCCAGTCGGGAACCTTGAAGGTGTAGTCCTGGCTCTGCACAGAAGAGGGACTGACGGTGGCTTCATAGCGGAACACGCTGATGCATTCTGTTGAAACGTCCGTTGTGGTGTTCGGGTTAAAGGCGACGGGGTCAGTCAGGCATCTGAGTCCGGCGACGTTATCGCACAGCGTCAGTTTTTGTTCCGGTGTATCCGGGGCAGATTTGTCAAAAAAGAAGATACCTTCCTCAGCCCAGAGACGGGTCAGGAACGCGAGGTCTGATTCACCGTACTGTACACAGAATTCACGGGGCGGATGGTCATCGTTAAACCCGTCAGTCCAGTCAGTGACACCGTTTTCCCTGAGGAGGATGTCGGAGACAGCCAGGATATCCTGTTGCTGGAATATGCGGAAATTCTGCCGCAGGCTGCAGCGCCAGAGGGGAGGGCGAATGACGAAGCGGTACAGCATCTGCCAGCCATTATTCTCTTTTGTGCCGAAGGTGGCGATGACACCGCTGATATGGCGCAGCACCTGCTGCCCCTGCCAGACCGTAAGGGTGGCGTTTTTTTCGAGTAATGTTTCTGCGGTCTGCCTGAAGGAATCACTGGCGACGTCGACATCAAGGACAAACGGAAGTGAATAGTCCTGTTTTAAGCCGAAGCTGATGACAGCGAAAGTATCCGGCTCCTGGCCATCCACTTCGAGAGTGAAGCGCAATCCCTGCTGTGGCATGTGTTTGTCCCTGTCTTATTTATGAGCGTGATGAATAACGAGAAATTATAAAATAAACATATAAAACAATGCGTTACGTCGCTGCGATGTTTGCATGAGCCCGGGTGGATGAATGTGATCTGTGTCACAGGCAAGAAAGTTTGTTTTAAGCGGTAGTAAGCCGGTGGGAGTTAAGGCAAGAGAAAAAGCAGAGTATGCCGATCCAAAACTGGAGGCAGGCAAAGGAAAGGCCGCAAAATACAGTAAAGCCTGGAGAAAAACAGCCAGTCAGTTGCTTAACTGGTGGGCATTGCCACAGAACGTCGGTTTTTTGTCCATACTGTCAATATTTGTTGACAGCCATCTTCCCGCCAGTTGAGAACTGTCCTATTATCCCTGAGTCATTGGCTTATAAGGGTGAACGTTTCCATGCGTCTTGAAGTTTTTTGTCAGGATCGGCTGGGTCTGACTCGTGAGTTACTCGACCTGCTGGTGCTACGCGGTATTGATTTACGCGGTATCGACATCGACCCCATTGGCCGAATCTATCTCAATTTTGCTGAACTGGAATTTACCACGTTCAGTAGTCTGATGGCGGAAATCCGCCGCATCGCGGGTGTCACCGACGTACGTACGGTGCCGTGGATGCCTTCTGAACGCGAACACCTGGCGCTCAGCGCATTGCTTGAGGCGATGCCGGAGCCGGTGCTGTCGCTGGATACCAAAAGTAAAGTCGAGCTGGCGAACCCGGCGAGTTGCCAGTTGTTCGGGCAGTCCCCGGAGCGCCTGCGCAATCAGAGCGCCGGGCAACTGATCCCCGGCTTTAATTTTCAGCGCTGGCTGGAAGCCACCACCGTGGAATCTCACGCCGAACATGTGGTGGTCAACGGGCAAAACTTCCTGCTGGAAATCACCCCGGTTTACCTCGAGGGTGAAAACGCCGAGCGGGTGCTGACGGGGGCGGTGGCGATGCTGCGCTCCACGGTGCGCATGGGGCGCCAGTTGCAGACCATGACCAGTCAGGATACCAGCGCTTTCAGCCAGATCGTGGCGGCGAGCCCGAAAATGCGCCATGTGGTGGAGCAGGCCCGTAAGCTGGCTATGCTCACTGCACCTTTATTGATTACCGGCGACACGGGTACCGGCAAAGATCTGCTGGCCCATGCCTGTCATCTTGCCAGCCCGCGCGCGGCAAAACCCTATCTGGCGCTGAACTGCGCTTCGATCCCCGAAGATGCCGTTGAAAGCGAGCTGTTTGGCCACGCGCCGGAAGGGAAAAAGGGCTTCTTTGAACAGGCGAACGGCGGTTCTGTGCTGCTTGATGAAATCGGCGAAATGTCGCCGCGCATGCAGGCCAAACTGCTGCGCTTCCTCAATGACGGCACTTTCCGTCGCGTCGGGGAAGATCATGAAGTGCACGTTGACGTCAGGGTGATTTGCGCGACGCAGAAAAACCTGGTGGAGCTGGTGCAGAAAGGCGCTTTCCGTGAAGATCTCTATTATCGTCTCAATGTGCTGACGCTGAACATTCCGCCGCTGCGGGATCGTCCGCAGGACATCATGCCGTTAACCGAACTGTTCGTGGCGCGCTTTGCCGACGAACAGGGGATCGCCCGGCCGAAGTTGTCTGCGGATCTCAATAACGTGCTGACGCGCTACGGCTGGCCGGGTAATGTTCGCCAGTTGAAGAACGCGGTGTATCGCGCGCTGACGCAGCTGGAAGGTTATGAACTGCGCCCGCAGGACATCCTGCTGCCGGACTATGACGCCTCAACGGTGGCTGTCGGCGAAGATGCAATGGAAGGGTCGCTGGACGACATTACCCGCCGTTTTGAACGTTCGGTGCTGACGCAGCTGTATCGCAGTTTCCCCAGTACGCGAAAACTGGCGAAGCGTCTCGGCGTTTCTCATACCGCGATCGCCAACAAACTGCGCGAGTATGGTCTGAGCCAGAAGAAGGGCGAAGAATAAAAAAAGCCTCCGTGATGGAGGCTTTGTTCGTTTTATGGCAAATCAGTTTTTCAGCGCGTCGAGTGCCGCGGTGTAATCCGGCTCAGTGGTGATTTCGTTAACCAGTTCGCTGTGGATCACGTTGTCGTTTTCATCAATC
Source organism: Trabulsiella odontotermitis (assembly GCF_001297775.1). Taxonomy (GTDB): domain Bacteria; phylum Pseudomonadota; class Gammaproteobacteria; order Enterobacterales; family Enterobacteriaceae; genus Trabulsiella; species Trabulsiella odontotermitis. The sequence continues at coordinate 7,756 of NZ_LIFX01000009.1, forward strand.
ACGATCACCGCACGAGCGGCGAGGCCTTTCAGCGGACCAGCCGCCACGGCAACGCCGTACTGTTGCAGGAATGCTGGCGCACGCAGCGTGGAGAGCGTGACCACGTTGCTCAGGCCTTCTGCGCCGCAGAAGCGGGACTGGGCGAACGGCAGGTCGGCGGAGATGCACAGAACCACGGTGTTCTCCAGCTCGCCCGCCAGTTGGTTAAACTTACGCACGGATGCCGCACAAACGCCGGTATCGATGCTCGGGAAAATGTTCAGTACTTTGCGTTTGCCCGCAAACTGACTCAGCGTGACGTCGGAGAGATCTTTAGCGACCAGCGTGAAGGGTTGTACCTTTGTTCCTGGCTGCGGAATAGCGCCATCAACGGAAACGGGATTGCCCTGGAAATGCACGGTTTGTGACATGTTTATCTTCCTGTTTACATATAATTAACGTCGCAGCTAGTGTATTCCAACCGCAGTTAACACAGCAATTGAATTTCGTATCAATCTAAAAGGAGATGGAATGAGAAGTCTGCGCGTGTTTGAAGAATCCTGGCCGCTGCATACCCCGTTCGTGATTGCCCGTGGTAGCCGCAGCGAGGCGAAAGTGGTGGTGGTTGAGGTGGAAGAGGACGGCGTCAAAGGCGTCGGGGAATGCACGCCTTATCCGCGTTACGGCGAGAGTATTGCCTCGGTGATGGCGCAGATTATCACCATTACCGAACAGCTTGAAAAAGGCGCGACACGCGCTGAGGTTCAACAACTCTTACCGGCGGGCGCCGCCAGAAACGCCGTCGACAGCGCGCTGTGGAATCTGGAAGCACGTCAAAAGAATGTGACGTTGTCACAATTAACGGGCGTCACGCAGAACGACACCATCACTACCGCGCAAACCGTGGTCATTGGCGAGCCTGAAGCGATGGCCAGCTGCGCGAAAATTCTCTGGCAGAAGGGCGCCCGTCTGCTGAAAGTGAAGCTCGATGATCATCTCATCAGCGAGCGTATCGTCGCCATCCGCACCGCAGTGCCGGAAGCGACCCTGATTGTCGATGCTAACGAATCCTGGAACAGTGACGGTCTCGCGGCGCGCTGCCAGTTACTGGCGGATTTAGGGGTGGCGATGCTGGAGCAGCCGCTGCCCGCCAGCGAAGATGCCGCGCTGGCGAATTTTATCCACCCGCTGCCCATCTGCGCCGACGAGAGCTGCCATACGCGTGACAGCCTGGCCGCGCTGAAAGGGCGCTATGAGATGATTAACATCAAGCTCGATAAAACTGGCGGCTTAACGGAGGCGCTGGCGCTGGCAGAAGACGCGCAGGCGCAGGGGTTTGCCATTATGGCGGGTTGTATGCTCTGTACGTCTCGCGCCATCGCGGCATTGCTGCCGCTGATCCCGCAGGTCAGATTTGCCGATCTTGACGGCCCGACCTGGCTCGCCGTTGACGTTGAACCGGCGTTACGCTTTACCACCGGGCTGCTTCATCTCTGAGCGTGCCAGTGAAGCAGGTCGGTCATCGCCGCCAGATATTTTTCGCTCGCCTCATCGTTTGAGACGGGCGGGAACTCGGCGGTAATGCACGGCAAACCAATATCCGCACACCAGCTACCAAAGGAGCCAGGGGTTTCATAGCCGACGCTGGTGACCAGCGGCAGTGAAAACGCCTGCGACAACCATTCACCCAGCTCGCTGCGCTGCGGATCTTCAATGCAGGCCAGCGGATCGTGAAACGACACCACCCAGGCCGGGTGGATCTGATGGATAAGCTTGCACAGCGCCTGCGTCTCCGGCTCTGAGCCTGGCTTATCGCCGGTTAACAGCACGACATCACGGCTCTCCGCCGCGCTGTTCCAGCGATAGACCGTTTCGCCCGCCTTCCAGTTTGCCGCCGGGAAATTACGGTTCAAATCGACCCCGTTGGCGTTCGCGCGCAACCCTAACTGACAACCGTCCGGGTTGACCGTCAGCACCACGTGATGACGACGCAGATCCGGCGCCAGGGTACGCATTGCGCAGGAAAGGGTGACGATGGAGGCGTTTTCGTCGCCGTGCGTGCCCGCAATAATCAGCCCACTGGCATGATCGGCCAGCGGCGCGGGAAACCAGATCAACGGTGCGCCAAGCAGCGAGCGACCGTAATGTTGTGTGCCAGGCGGAAAGGCGCCGCGAAGGGCGCGAGGGCGAGTGACAGACATAGCGTTCCCGGATAAGTGGTGGCGTTACAGGCAGTGTTGTGCAAAATCGGTCGCGGATCAACGAGTTTCCGTATCGTTTAAAAAGCCGTCTGTGTCAATTTTCTCGCACAGGAGGTTTGCAATTCATATTGCTGAAACAAATAATTACCGGGTTTACCGGATGGTTATCATTTTAATAAAGGGGATCGTATGAAGCATCCTGTCTCACTGACATGTTGTGCACTGTGGCTCAGTACGCTGTCGTCGCTGGCGATGGCGGCGGAAGTTCCGTCAGGAACGGTTCTGGCTGAGAAACAGTCGCTGGTTCGTCACATCAAAGATGAACCCGCAACATTAGATCCCGCAAAAGCCGTGGGTTTGCCTGAGATTCAGGTGATTCGCGACCTGTATGAAGGCCTGGTGAATCAGGACGAAAAGGGCAATATCATCCCCGGCGTCGCCACGAAGTGGCAAACCAATGATAACCGTGTCTGGACATTCACACTGCGTAATGACGCAAAATGGTCGGATGGTACGCCAGTGACCGCCCAGGATTTTGTCTACAGCTGGCAGCGGCTGGTTGACCCTAAAACCACCTCGCCGTTTGCCTGGTTTGCCGCTCTGGCGGGCATCAACAATGCGCAAAATATCATTGATGGCAAAGCGACGCCGGAGAAACTGGGCGTGACGGCAATCAATCCGCATACCCTGCGCGTTCAGCTCGATAAGCCGCTGCCGTGGTTTGCGAAACTGACCGCCAGCTTTGCGTTTTACCCGGTGCAGAAAGCCGCTGTTGATGGCGATAAAAACTGGACGCGGCCAGGCAAGCTGGTGGGTAATGGCGCGTACGTGCTGAAAGATCGGGTGGTTAACGAAAAACTGGAGCTGGTGCCGAATACGCAGTACTGGGATAACGCGAAAACGGTGCTCAAACAAGTGACGTTTGTGCCGATCAACCAGGAATCTGCCGCCACCAAACGTTATCAGGCAGGGGACATCGATATCACTGAATCTTTTCCGAAAAATCTGTACCAGAAACTGCTTAAAGATCTGCCGGGACAGGTGTACACCCCGCCGCAACTCGGTACCTATTACTACGCCTTTAACACGCAAAAAGGGCCAACGGCTGATGCCCGCGTGCGCCTTGCGCTCAGTCTGACCATCGACCGGCGGATCATGGCCGAGAAAGTGTTAGGCTCTGGTGAGAAACCGGCCTGGCGCTTTACGCCGGATGCCACGGCGGGATTCAAACCGCTGCCGTCGCCGTTTGAAGAGATGAGCCAGGCCGAGTTGAACGCGCAGGCGAAAACCCTGCTGCAGGCGGCGGGATATGGCCCGACGCGCCCGCTCACCCTGACGCTGCTCTACAACACGCAGGAGATCCACCAGAAAGTGGCGATTGCGGTGGCGTCGATGTGGAAGAAAAATCTCGGCGTGGATGTGAAGCTGCAAAACCAGGAGTGGAAGACCTATATCGACAGCCGCAACACCGGCAATTTCGATGTGATCCGCGCCTCGTGGGTGGCGGACTATAACGAGCCTTCTACGTTCCTGTCGTTGCTCACCTCAACCCATAGCGGCAATATTTCACGCTTCAACGATCCGGCCTATGACAAAGTGCTGAATCAGGCATCGCTGGAGACGTCAGACGAGGCGCGCAATGCGGATTACAACGCGGCGGAAAAAATCCTCGCCGAAAAAGCGCCGATTGCGCCTATCTATCAGTACACCAACGCGCGTCTGATCAAGCCGTGGGTGAAAGGCTATCCCATTAATAACCCGGAGGATGTGGCGTACTCGCGCACGATGTACATCGTGAAACACTAGACGCGTAGACCAAAAGTGTGAACAGCGCCAGATTTTTTTCATGACGACCCCACTTTAACAGTAAGGTTTTGCCCGCCTGTGTCGATAACAGATCGATCCGGTAGTGTCGACAACGCAGGGGTAACTGAAGTGACGGAAGTCTGGGTAGTATTTTTAGCGGCATGCTTAGCGGCATTTGCCGCTATTGTTGGTTTGATGATTACAAAAGAAATAAAAATTGCAGAGTTTCGCCAGGCATGGATTAACGAGCTGCGCGCTTCGCTGTGCGAGTTAAGCTCGAAATTAGCGTACCTGTCTGAAAAGACGGCCAGAACATCCTCAGCAGCACGCGTTGACGGCCCGGTCATGGCCGGTTGCGCGAACGTGCTGAATGATGATGATATTTATGATATCTATAAAGTCATTTATCAGGTAAAACTGCGCATTAATTCGTTGTCGCCCAGTCCGGAAGAAAAGTCGCTATTAGAGTTCCTGGATAAACACACGCAATGCAATAACTTCTCGACGTTTTTATTAAAAGACACTCAGGAACAGTTTTTAAACTTGTGCGCCTCAGTGCTTAAAAATGAGTGGGAGCGCGTGAGAACCGGTGGGCGGTTTTACGTCAATTCGAGCAATCTGGCGAAAATTCTTTTTGTCTATTCAATGCTCGGCGTTTTCGCTTTGGGTATCTGGAATATTGCCAGCCAGCTGTTAGCTGACTTTCCCTGAAGAGGGGTTTTCCGGCGCCGTTCCGCGCGTTATGCCCGGCGGAACGGCGAATTCTCCAGCAACGCGGGGATCTCCTGCGCCGGAACCGGGCGACCAGGCAGGTATCCCTGAAGTTGTCCGCACCCCATCTGCGTTAATAATTGCTTCTGCTCCAGCGTTTCAATCCCTTCCGCCACCACGTTCATATTCATGGTAAGGGCGATATCAATAATGGCGGAGACAATTTTGATGTTCTTGCCGTTTTCACGTAACTCCTTCACCACACGCTTATCGATTTTTAATTCGCGGGCTGGCAGGTTTTTCAGTGCCAGCAGATTAGAATAACCGGTACCGAAGTTGTCAATCGAGACAGTCACCCCGAGACGGGCGAAATCGTTGAGGATCGCAATGCTGCGTTCAGGGTTGCACAGAGCCGTGCTTTCGGTCAGTTCCAGCGTCAGCCGGACAGGGGAAACGCCATAACGTGTGAGGGCGTTACTCACCTGCTCGTAGATATCTTCCTGCCCGAACTGCGCGGCGGAAAGGTTAACCGACAGCGACCAGTCGCCATGCCCTTCATCGCTCCACAACCGAAGCTGGCGACAGGCTTCGTCGATCACCCAGCGACCGACGGGCACCATCTGCCCGGATTTTTCCAGCAGATCCAGAAACCGCCCAGGAAGCAGCACGCCTTTCACCGGATGACGCCAGCGCAGCAGGGCTTCGAAACCGCAGAGCGTCAGCTGTTGTGCGTCAAATTTTGGTTGATACCACAGCTCAAACTGATTGAGCGCCAGCGCCTGAGTCAGATCCTGCAAAAACCGCGCACCTTCCCAGGCTTTTTGCATCATGCTGTCGTGATAAATCGCCCAGCCGTTTCGCCCCTGCTGTTTGATGTTGTACATCGCGGTATCTGCCCGCAATTTCAGGTCATGCAGCGTGACGCCGTGATCCGGAAACAGGCTGATCCCCATGCTGAGCGATACCTGAATGATTTGCCCGGACTCGTAAAACGGGCATTTGAGCCGCTCCGCAATCCGGGTGGCGAGATCGGCGGCATCGTGGGCATCGGTGTCCGGCGCCAGTAAAATGAACTCGTCGCCGCTGAGCCGGGCCAGCGTCATGTTTGCACTCAGACAACTGCTGATGCGGTTGGCGACGGACAGCAACAGATGATTGCCGACATGCGTGCCCCAGGCATCGTTCACCAGCCGGAAACGGTCGAGATCCATAAAAAGCAACGCAAAGTGCTGCCGGTTGGGCAGGGCATTTTCGATGCAGCGCTCGATGTTCAGATCGATTTGCGTGCGGTTGGCAAGCCCGGTCAGCCCGTCATAATGCCCCTGTTGCGCCAGTTGCTGATTGAAGCGCTGCAAATGCTCCGTCAGGCGACTGGTGCGTCGCTGGGAATCGAGTATTGAAATCACCAGCATCACGCCGAGGAGCGCAAGCGTGGTCGCCGAAACCCAGACAGACAAGCCCAGCTCGCTGACGCCACCGTCGGAAGCATGCGCATGCAGGCTGAACGTGGCGGCACTCATGCCGGTATAATGCATGGCGGCAATCGCCAGCCCCATGACGATAGCGGCGGCCATGCGGTTTACCAGCGCGCCCCGGCTGTTCAGGCGCAGGCTGAAGGCCAGCCACAACCCGACGCCGGAGGCGGTCACGGCGATGACGATAGACGCGGCGACCAGCAGCGGGCTCCAGCGAATGCCATTCTCCACCCGCAGCGCCGACATGCCGACGTAATGCATCGCCACGATACCGCTGCTGAGGGTGAGCGTCGCCAGCAGCAGATTTTTGCGCGTTAAAATCACGCCATTCACCGCGATAGTGATGGAGAGCATGGAGGCGGCTATCGCTGCCAGCAACGACACAAGGGTGAGGCTGATGTCGTAAGACATCGTCACTGGCATTTTCATCGCCAGCATGCCGATGAAATGCATCGACCAGATCCCCATCCCTAACGTCGCGCCGCCGGTTATTCGCCAGAACAGTGCGGAGTGTTTGCCGGACACGGCAATTTTGCCCGCGCTGTCGAGGGCAATAAAGGCGGCGAAAAAAGCCACCAGACACGAAATGCCGATCAGAACAGGGTCCCACGAGACAGGCAGCATCGTACCATCCACATTGATATTATTATTCAATCAATCTAGCAGTAAAAAGACATGGCGCGAGAAAGTTTTGCCAGGACCGCGAGCCGTGACTTAATCGACGATCATGTTATCGTTTATTTAAACGCCGCTTAATTTCACTGCAATAAAAATAAAAGATGACGGTTATTTCTTCAACAAAATATATTCTCGCAGCTAAAGTTGCCTAAAGTAAAATCACCGCATTTTGATGGGGAAAATAGTGTTTGCGCTGATTCCTTCTGGAAAACAATAAACGCGCTGCTATAAACAAATAACCTTCTGATGTTCTCTGCGAGCGCTGTATGTTAAGAAATACCAGTGTCAGAACCGTTATATTGCTGTTTTTATGTGCAGTCTTTATTTTGAGTACCGCCATTTCGCTTATTTTTCCAACGCAGCTCACACTATTACTGGTATTAAACGGTATCTGGTTATGCACGCTTTTGCTGTTGTGGCGTTATATGACGCAATATCTGGTGACGCCGATCAACACCGTGAAAAAAAGTATTGATGAAGTCACCGCGGGCAATTTATCGATCGTCATTCCTGAATTCGGGAATAACTGTGCCGGGCGACTGATTCCCGGTATCAATAATCTGTCCGGGAGTATTGCTTCGCTGGTCACTGAGATTCGCGCTTCATCACAAACGGCGATGACCCTCTCCGAACAACTCGCCAGCCGCAGCGCGGCGTTGTCGGTGATGACGGAACAGCAGTCTGCGACCCTGATGCAAACGGCAGCCAGCATGGAGGAAATGGCTGCCAGCACCCGTAATAACGCGGAAAATACCCGTCTCGCCAGCGAACGTGCCAGCGACGCCACCCTGCGCGCACGCAAAGGCGGGTCGCTGATGGGCGATGTGGCTAACAATATGGCCTCTATTACCGACTGCGCCCGCCAGATGACCGAAATCATCACCCTGATTGATGGTATCGCCTTCCAGACAAACATTCTGGCGCTGAATGCCGCAGTGGAAGCGGCGCGGGCGGGCGAACATGGAAAAGGTTTTGCCGTGGTGGCGGGGGAAGTCCGCAGCCTGGCGCACCGCAGCGCTGAAGCCGCGAAGAATATTAAAGCGTTGATCAGCGTCACCAGTGAAAACGTCACCCAGGGAGCGGACATCGTGGGTGAAGCGGAAAAGAACATGCAGGAGATCGTTGCCGGTGCCGGTCTGCTGAACGGCCTGATGGAGCAAATCTCGGTCTCAACTCTGCAGCAGGAAAGGGGGATCGCGCAAATTGCGCAGGCCCTGACCGAACTGGAAAAGGTCACTAACAGCAATGTCGCGGTGGTGGATGAGCTTGCCGGTTCGTCAGATGTGCTTAAACAGCAGGTGGTGGATCTGCAGTCACGCACGCGCCGTTTCCGCCTGCACGAGCAGACCGCGCCGGGGTTAACGTCCGTGAATGTGCGAGCGCTCGGGCGCGCGTTCTGAGCATGACCGGTTATTCATGGCGGTTCCAGGTGACGAAACAGTTTCGCCCCTGTTGTTTGGCCTGATAAAGCGCGGCATCGGCATGGGCAATCAGTGTGCGGGACGCCATGCCGTGCCGCCAGCTGGCGATGCCCTGACTGACGGTAACGCGGGGAACCACTGGCGAACCCGGATGCTCAATGTTCAACTGGCGAAGGTCTTCAGCAATGGCCTTCGCCACGTCGATGGCCTGCGCTTCATTACTCTTTGGCAGCAGTACCACGAACTCTTCGCCGCCAATTCGCCCCGGAATGCCCGTCGCATGCAACGATGCGCGCGCCAGACACTGCGCCAGCGTCGCCAGGCAGCGATCCCCGGTCTGGTGACCAAAGTTGTCGTTATAAAATTTGAAGTGATCAACGTCGAGCATGATCAGCGAAAAATCGCCGCCTTCGCGCTGGTGGCGAACCACTTCTTCTTCGAGGCGCAATTCAAAAGCCCGCCGGTTGGCGATGCCAGTCAGCGGATCGCGATTGGCCAGCAACTCCAGTTGACTGATGAGATCGGCATTTTTCTGCTGGGTTTGCAGCGCCAGAATGAACCAGTTATTCAGCATCCGCCGCCCGGACTCAATCAGCCCCGCCAGCAGTACCCACAGCAGCGAGTACAGCACCGTGATATTGGCGTTGTAGACCATCGAGGTAATAAAGATAGTCAGCCAGATCGGGGCGATAAAACTGAGCAGGACGTGAGGATTAAAGTAGAGCGAAATCAGGGCGCTGAACAGCAGTACGGCGGCAAACGGGAACACGATTTTTAAATCGTCACTGGCAATCAGGATATAAAAACAGGCCGACCAGCACAGACTCTGGGTAAGCACCGCCGCCTGCGCCAGCTTTCCCAGCCAGGGCGCGTTTTGAATTGGCGCCAGCCGCTGGATAAACAATCCCGACGAGGAGATAAAAAGCACCATCGCCATCACAGTCTCCATCACTGCCGACGGAAGGTGACTCGCCACGGGAAGGCTGTCGGTAGAAAAATAGGTGCGTCCCAGGATAAAAAGCGCGAAAAGAATATTCACCCACAGAAACCACACGCTACTGGTTTTTAACGCCAGCCCACGCATTTCAACGAGTAGCAGGTCAAAGGCCTGGCAGGGGGCATTGGTGGTCACTGTCCTCTCCGGATAACAAAATCGCTTCAATTCTACCGCTATTTGTTAACTTTACTGATATCGCGAACGTTGTCTATCCCTGGTGTCTATAAACGCGCTATTCATTAAAGAATTCATAGCCATGGCGACGCGCTTTATTGAATAACTTTGCCATGACGCTAGACTAGTGGGATCAACCTGTTGTGATCGGAGGCGGTATGGAAGCCATTAAAGGCTCGGAAGTTAACGTGCCGGATGCGGTATTTGCCTGGATACTGGACGGGCAGGGTGGCGTAAAACCGCTTACCGATACGGATATCATCGACAGCCAGCATCCCTGCTGGCTGCACCTTAACTATACCAACCCGGAAAGTGCGCAATGGCTCGCCACCACGCCGCTGTTGCCAAACAATATTCGCGATGCGCTGGCGGGCGAAAGTACGCGGCCACGTGTAAACCGTCTGGGCGAAGGGACGCTGATTACCCTGCGCTGCATCAATGGCAGCACCGAAGAGCGCCCGGATCAGCTGGTCGCCATGCGGCTCTATATCGACGAGCGGTTAATTGTCTCCACCCGGCAGCGCAAAGTGCTGGCGCTGGATGACATTGTTAATGATTTGCAGGAGGGGACCGGCCCGACAGGTTGCGGCGACTGGCTGGTGGATATTTGCGATGCGCTAACCGATCACGCCAGCGAATTCATTGAAGATTTACACGACCGCATTATTGATCTGGAAGATGATTTGCTTGATCAACAGATCCCTGCGCGCGGTGTGCTGGCGTTGCTGCGTAAACAGCTGATTGTGATGCGCCGCTACATGGCGCCGCAGCGGGATATCTATGCTCGTCTCGCCAGCGAACGTCTGCCGTGGATGAACGACGATCAACGCCGCCGGATGCAGGACATCGCCGACCGTTTAGGCCGCGGGCTGGACGAAATCGACGCCTGCATCGCCCGCACGGGGGTGATGGCGGATGAGATCTCACAGGTGATGTCGGAATCACTGTCGCGTCGCTCTTACACCATGTCATTGATGGCGATGGTATTTTTGCCGAGTACGTTTCTGACCGGGCTGTTTGGCGTTAACCTCGGCGGCATTCCGGGCGGCGGCTGGCACTTCGGTTTTGCGCTGTTTTGCATCATGTTGGTTGTGTTGATTGGTGGTGTTACCTGGTGGTTGCATCGCAGTAAATGGTTGTAAAAAATAACTTTTTTAACATTTATTGAACATAAAAACGCCGTAAAGATTGAGCGAAGTCAATAAACGCAGTTTCTGTTCAGGGCAAACTTTCTCTTGCAGGTGAATGCAACGTCAAGCGATGGGCGTTGCGCTCCATATTGTCTTACTTCCTTTTTTGAATTACTGCATAGCACAATTGATTCGTACGACGCCGACTTAGATAAGTCGGCTTTTTTTTGCCTCTTACTCACACTCTTCTACCCTTAACAGAGGGCGACAAGAAATGGAGGCAATAATGAATCCGTATCGATTCCACATGAGTGACCCCGTACCCACCGACCCGGTGCCGGTTCCCGATCCGTTCCCGAGACCAGACCCCATCCCGGATCCGCTGCCTGATCCCGATCCGCATCCGATTATCGATCCGCCGCCGCATCGTTAAAAAATGCCCTCCGTCGGGAGGGCATGACGCATCGCTTGAGCTGGCTCGCAGATTTTCTCTGAAAACCGCGGGATGAGATAACCCTTAAGCTAAACAGGGCGATATACTTCACAGGCGCATCCGGCGCGTTAACAGGAATCCGTGTGAGGCAGGGAATTATGCATCCTTTTAAGAAGACCACACCGCAGCAGCAGGAGCAGCGGCTCAATCAGTTGGCCCAACAATATCGGGATGCGATCGCGCAAAATGATTTTGCAGCCGGTAAAGCCGTCGCCGAAGCGACGCTGCGGCTGGTGCCGCGCAATCCCGGCGTGCTTTCCAGCTATGCGCTCTGTCAGATGCGCACAGGGGAGTATGAGAAGTCCTATAAAACCTATAAAAAGCTGCTGCAAAGCCTGCCGGTGGAACAACTGCCGGATACGACGATCGACGGTCTGGCGGAAGTCTGTGGCTGGCTGAATCGCCCTGATGAACTGCGCCGTTACGGGCTTCTTTCCCTCGAACTGGGGGATAAAAAGTTCGGCAGCGGCCAGGCTTATCCGTTACCGGCGGTACAGCCGCCCGCCTTTAACCCGCGTAATCCGCAGGAAAACGTTATCGCGTTTACGCTTTTCGGCGCACTGCCGCGTTACTGTGAAAGCGCTGTGATGAATGCGAAGGTCAGCAAGGATCTGTTCCCGGAATGGCGCTGCCGCTTTTATCTTGATGACAGCGTGCCGCAGGCGGTGCAGCAGCGTTTGCTGGCGGAAGGCGCTGACGTGATTAAAGTGGAAGGGGAGCAGCATCAGACCATTCCGCCGTTAATGTGGCGCTTTCTGGTACTTGATGATCCCGCCGTTAAACGTTATCTAATTCGTGATGCTGATTCGTTGTTGTCCGAGCGCGAACAGGCCGCGGTCAACGCCTGGTTGCAGAGCGACCGCTGGTATCACCATATGCGTGATTACTTCACCCATACCGAGCTGTTGCTGGCAGGCATGTGGGGTGGCTGCCGTAATGAAAATCTGCCGTCGATTATCGATCAGACGCGGGAGTATCTGAGCGATCGCGAAGGGCACCGCCGTTTTGTCGATCAATACTTCCTGCGCCAGCATCTGTGGCCGACCATTAAACAGAGCCTGCTCAACCACGACGAGCTGTTTGGTTTCCTTGACGCGCAGCCGTTTCCTGCGCATCCGCCCATCCGCTGGCAGACGGACAAATTCCATATCGGCAGCAACACCAGTTTTCAACTGGCGGGAAAAGAGAGTCAGAAAGACGATGGCGAAATGCAACGCTGGGAAGTGCTGGATGAGCACGGTAACCGGTTGTGCGAGTACGCCAGCCCGGTCGACCATCATCAGTGGAAGGACAGGCTACCGTTTTTCCTGCTCGACCGCGTACTTGCCGGTGAATGGCAAATCAGGAATATCGACTAACACCAGTAAAAAGCCCTCCGGCTGGAGGGCATTGTTTTATTTGATTTCGACCACATCAAGGCGCGTCGCCTGAAAATCAGTCTCGTCATCTTCCGGCTGCCATCCGGCAGGCTGCAGGGGGATCTCTTCACGATCAAACGCCAGATCGCCACCGGCAACGACGTCAGCGCCGTGTGCGAGACCTTTAAAGTCAAACAGCGATTCATCACACAGATGTGACGGCACCACGTTCTGCATCGCGCTGAACATGGTTTCGATACGCCCCGGGTAGCGTTTGTCCCAGTCGCGCAGCATGTCGGCAATCACCTGACGCTGCAAATTCGGCTGCGAACCGCACAGGTTACATGGAATAATCGGGAACGCTTTTGCTTCGGCAAAACGCACAATATCTTTTTCACGGCAGTACGCCAGCGGACGGATCACGATGTGTTTGCCGTCGTCGCTCATCAGCTTCGGCGGCATGCCTTTCATTTTCCCGCCGTAGAACATATTGAGGAACAGCGTCTGCAGGATATCGTCACGGTGATGCCCCAGCGCGATTTTCGTGGCACCGAGTTCGGTGGCGGTGCGATAGAGGATCCCACGGCGCAGGCGAGAGCAAAGTGAGCAGGTGGTTTTTCCTTCCGGGATCTTCTCTTTCACGATGCCGTAGGTGTTTTCTTCCACGATTTTGTACTCAACACCCAGCTGTTGCAGGTATTCCGGCAACACATGCTCCGGGAAGCCCGGCTGTTTTTGATCGAGGTTCACCGCCACCAGGCTGAAATTCACCGGTGCACTCTGCTGCAGGTTGCGCAGGATCTCCAGCATCGTGTAGCTGTCTTTGCCGCCAGAGAGGCAAACCATGATGCGGTCGCCTTCTTCAATCATATTAAAATCGGCGATGGCTTCGCCGACATTCCGGCGCAGGCGCTTCTGCAATTTATTCAGATTGTACTGTTCTTTTTTATTAACTGATTGATTTTCTGACATTATATCGTATCTCTGGTGTCGCCGGGAGCATGACAGTGGCAAACCATAAAGGAGAGGGTCGCATCAGGCATGCCAGGGTGTGGCGTGTATGGTACGGATTCTCGCGCCGAATGCCAGCGTGTTTTTGCAGACGCCATTGGCTGGCGAAAGCGAAATTTACAGATTTATCTAAAATAAGATGATATCAAAAAGCCCTTTTTTCCCGTTTACCCCACCCCGGAATAAACTTAAGGCAAATTAGCCGCTATTCTTTTTCCAACAATAGGAGAATTCCTTTTTATCAATCTGATTCAGCGATCATTAACGCGTTAGTGATAGTCTGTAGCTATCAAATGCTCTTGCACCGATCATTTTAAACGATTTTATTCTATTATTTACCTGTGTAATTCTCTGACAATATTTTAAAACAAAATACAGGATGTGCGGGAGCAAGGATTGTTATCGAACCTATGTTCTGAATTTATGTTAGAGCCCGTCATAAAGCGTTCCGGGAAAATACATTCCTGGGAACTCAAAAAGCAATCTGGTCATGTTAAGGTATTCTCCGGTAATAAGTCAGATGAGAATGTGCTTAACTTCGTCCCGGTGCGGGAGACGGCCTCTCTGGAAAGAGCGTTAACCTTTGTTTCCTCTCTGCCAACAGACATCACGGATACTTCACTCGTTACCGTTAACATCGATGACGAGGGGGCGGATTATATTCTCGATAACCCCGCCACGATGAAGTTTTTATTACAACATGATTTTTTGCGACTGGGCATTGGCAACGGATTTTCTGAATTTATGCCAAATTCGCCCATGAACAGACTCCGAAGGTTGTCAGCGCTTTGCCCGCTGTGGATTGATGATTTCGGTGAGGGCTCAACCAATTTGACATTGCTCACCCGAATGCCATTTGAATATATAAAAATCGCACCTTCTTTTTTCTATAACCACCTGAATACCCAAAGTCTTCGTCATATCATTTCCCACGCGTCACAGGCCTGTCGTGGCGCTATTGTGTGTGGCATCAATAATGAAGAGCAACTGAAAGCGTGCTGGGCCGCAGGCGCCATTGCCGGGCAGGGAGATTACTGGCACAAGCGGCAAATTAAATCATAGCGAAACAGAAGACATTGAAATAAAGCCCGCAGGTAAAAAAATAGCCCGACGTAAAATTCGGGCTATTTTGCTCGTCAGGCTTTAATTACTCAGACGATGCTTTTTCTGCTTTACCTGCCAGTTGTGCCAGAAAGTCATAACGCTTCTGTAAATCAGCGGCGGCCTCTTTCCACAATTGCTCAGCGACCTCGGGCTGCTGCGCGTTGAGGCGACGGAAGCGCTGCTCATTCAACAACGTTTCGGCCAGTGCGTCTGACGGTGGACGGGAATCCAGCGCCAGTGGCAGCTTGCCTTCATCGGCACGGCGCGGATCAAAGCGGTACAGCGGCCAGAAGCCGGTGGCAGTCAACTGGCGCATTTGATCATGGCTCAACGCCAGATCATAACCGTGCTCTTCACACGGGCTGTAAGCGATGATCAGCGACGGCCCCGGATACGCTTCCGCTTCCTGAATCGCTTTTACTGTCTGGTTAAGCTGGGCGCCAAGCGAGATTTGCGCGACATACACATGACCGTACATCATCATGCTGACGCCCAGATCTTTGCGCGCTTTGCGCTTGCCGTGTTCGCCAAATTTAGTGACCGCGCCGAGCGGCGTGGCTTTTGAGGCCTGGCCGCCGGTATTGGAGTAACACTGGGTATCCAGCACCAGAATATTGACGTTCTCGGTCAGGCTTAACACGTGATCCAGCCCGCCAAAGCCGATGTCATATGCCCAGCCATCGCCACCAATCAGCCAGATGGATTTCTCCACCAGCGCGTCGGCATCGGTGAGCAACTCCTGTGCGCCTTCAATACCTGCCAGATGCTGGCGCAGCGCGGCGACCTGTTCACGACGTACCTCCGGCGTGGCTTCCGCATGCAGGGCGTCGTTCAGTTCTGCAGGGAGGTAATCCGCAAAAGTCTCCAGCAGACGCATCACGCGCTGGCGATGTTGATCCACGGTCAGACGGAAACCGAGGCCAAATTCGGCGTTGTCTTCAAACAGCGAGTTGGCCCACGCCGGACCGCGCCCGTTGGCGTCGGTGGTATACGGCGTCGAAGGGAGATTACCGCCGTAAATCGACGAACAGCCAGTGGCGTTGGCGATCAGCATCCGGTCGCCATACAACTGCGTCAGCAGTTTGATGTACGGTGTTTCGCCGCAGCCGGAGCAGGCGCCGGAGTATTCAAACAGCGGGGTGATGAGCTGCGAGGTGCGAATATCAATGCGCTCAAGCGTACTGCGATCGATTTCCGGCAGGTCGAGGAAGAAGTCATAATTCACTTTCTCTTCTTCGACATGCTCGAGCCGCGACATCATATTGATGGCCTTGATGTCGGGGTTCTGTCGGTCTTTCGCCGGGCAGACTTCAACGCACAGATTACAGCCGGTGCAGTCCTCAGGCGCGACCTGCAGAACGTATTTCTGTCCGCGCATATCGCGGGATTTGACGTCCAGCGAATGCAGGCTGGCGGGCGCGTTTTCCATCGCTTCAGGAGGCACGACTTTGGCACGAATCGCCGAGTGCGGGCAGGCAGCAACGCAGTGGTTACACTGGGTACACAGCTCTTCTTTCCAGATGGGGATCTCTTCGGCGATGTTGCGTTTTTCCCAGCGGGTGGTGCCCATCGGCCAGGTGCCATCCGGCGGTAGTGCGGAGACCGGCAGCGCATCACCGAGCCCGGCCAGCATCGCGGCGGTCACGGTTTTGACGAAATCGGGCGCCGCGTCGGAAACCACTGGCGGACGATACGGGCTGGACGCGTTCACCGGTTGCAGCGGCACTTCGGCGAGGGATTCGCGAGCCAGCGCCAGCGCCTGCCAGTTGCGCTCAACGAGATCCTGGCCTTTGCTGCTGTAGCTTTTCGCAATCGCGCCCTGCAGTTCCATCAGTGCGCTGTCGCCTGGCAGGATCTGCGTCAGGTGGAAAAATGCCATCTGCATGACGGTGTTAATACGCGCGGCAAGGCCGCATTCACGGGCGATTTTCGCCGCGTTAACCACATAAAAGCGGGCTTTTTTCTGATTCAGCACCGCCTGAACATCCTGCGGCAGTCGCGCCCACACTTCGTCAGCGTTATAGGGCGTATTGAGCAGGAAGATCCCGCCGGGCTTCAGTCGCTCGGCCATCTGGTATTTATCGATAAACTGCAACTGGTGGCAGCCGACGAAATCGGCGTGTGAAACCAGATATGCCGAACGAATCGGCTGTTCGCTGACGCGCAAATGAGAAACCGTCAGACCACCGGCCTTTTTAGAGTCATAAACGAAATAGCCCTGCGCGTACCACGGCGTCGAGTTACCAATGATTTTGATGTTGTTTTTGGTGGCCGACACGCTGCCGTCGCTGCCGAGACCATAAAACAGCGCTTCAAGCTTCGCGGTTGCCGGGAGGGTATTTTCCGGCAGCGGCAGGGAGAGATTCGTGACGTCGTCGTAAATCCCGACGGTAAAACGCGGCTTCGGTTTTGCCTGGCTCAGTTCCTGATACACCGCCAGCACGCACTCCGGGCCAAACTCTTTTGATGACAACCCATAACGACCACCAATTACTCTCGGCAGGGTTTCACGCTCGCCGCGGTTAAAGGCTTCCGCCAGTGCGGTCATCACATCAAGGTAGAGCGGTTCCGCGTGCGCACCCGGCTCTTTGGTGCGATCAAGCACCGCCACTGCACGGGCCGATTCCGGCAACGCCTCCAGCAGATGTTCAGCAGAGAAGGGGCGATAGAGGCGAACTTTCAGCACGCCGACGCTTTCGCCGCGGGTCAGCAACTCGTCCACCACCTCTTCACAGGTGCCAATGGCCGACCCCATCACGATGATCACCCGTTCCGCCTGCGGATGGCCGTAATATTCAAACGGTTTGTACTGGCGACCGGTGGCGGCTGCGAAATCGTCCATCGCCTGGGTGACGTGATCGTAAACTGCGTTGTACCACGGGTTGGTGGCCTCGCGGGACTGAAAATACGTGTCCGGGTTCGCAGAGGTGCCGCGGATCACCGGGTGCTCCGGATTCAGCGCGCGGGCGCGATGCGCATCAATGGCTTTCTGTGGCATCAGGCTGAGCAGGGTGTCATCGGCCAGCGGCACGATTTTATTGATTTCGTGGGAAGTGCGGAAACCATCAAAGAAATGAATGAATGGCACGCGGCTGTTGAGCGTCGCCATCTGCGAGATCAGCGCAAAATCCTGCGCTTCCTGCACGCTGCCTGCACACAACATCGCGCAACCGGTCTGGCGCACGGCCATTACGTCGGAATGATCGCCAAAAATCGACAGCGCATGGGTCGCTACCGTACGGGCCGCGACGTGCAGCACAAATGGCGTTAACTGCCCCGCCAGTTTGTACAGCGTCGGGATCATCAACAGCAGGCCCTGGGAAGATGTAAAGGAAGTGGACAACGCCCCGGTCTGCAACGCGCCGTGAACCGCCGCGATGGCGCCGGCCTCTGACTGCATCTCGACCACGCGAGGCGTATCGCCCCACACATTTTTTAGCCCGTTACCTGCCCAGGCATCTGCCTGTTCCGCCATCGTTGAGCTGGGCGTAATCGGGTAGATGGCGATAACCTCACTGGTACGAAACGCCACCGAAGCGACCGCGCCATTACCGTCAATTGTGATCATATGGTTTCCAGTACTATCTAAAATGTTGAATAATAAAATATTTACTGTATTGCCATAACCCACCGGGTGCTCCCTGGCGTAAACACGGCAAGTATCCACTTTCCTTGTGTGCCATACATCATTCTGGCAGAAGACTGCTCCATTCGCGTCGCAATTAATGTCCATCAATCCAACGGCATGTGCCCTGGTGCGAACAAAAAAAGACAACCCGCCATATCAGCGGGTTGTCTGTTTAGTGCTATATACCAGAACGCCTGATGACAAATAAAAAATTATCAGGATGCTGGCCCCGGGTTAACTGATTTCTTGCCGTGCCGCGTCTGGTATTCGTTGCAGGTTGAAATCATTTTTCGTGCAGCGTCTTTTAATAAGGAAAGCATTAAGTCATCATAATCGACGTAGAACCGTGTTGTTTCCGTTTCAGTTTTCAACTCACCAATGGTTTTTATCTCAGTAATCAATTTCTGTTTAGCAGAATCGATATCGGTATTCGCCTGTTTGACCGTTTCAGATAAGTTCACAAAGAAATCCTGAACGGATTTTAGCTTTTTCTTTAACTCTGGTATTAATTTCCCTTCCACGACACCGGCGGCAATGGAATAGGAAACGATTAATCCAAATGGCCCTGCGACAACGCCAGCCGCTGCACCGCCGTAGGCTTCCCTGCGAATTTTATCGACCTGAGAATTGAAATAGCTACTTTTTTCAGAGAAATCATTGGTTAACTGGCTATCCAACGCCAGCAGTTTTCCTGATGCAGCGTTGAAGCTCTGGGAGCTTACCAGGAGCGATTTTTGAGCGTCACTGAGTTTTTTGATGCCGTCATCTAATATTTTAATTAAAATATCTTTTTGTGCGCTGGCTTTTTTTTCATTATATTCATCAAATAATGAAATATAAGCAGCAAGCAATTGTGAAGCGACACCACACCATTCATACACCGTCTGCGTCGCTTCAAAGTACTTGTCCTGGCTATCCATCAGCAGGGTTTTAATGTCGCCTACCAGCGTGGAGGCGGCCTGTGAATATTGATCCTTAAAACGGCTGAGCTCCTTTACCGTATCTTCAAACGTATTCCATGGTATAACCTGATCTAAATATTTGTTATAGAGATCTAATGCTTTGTCTGCTGTTTCAATGGATGTTTTAACGACTTCTACGGTTTGACCTGCAGTCATATCAGTCATAATGATTTCCTCCTGAATGTATTTATTCCTGGTAGTGCTTTTTATCTCTATACAATTAGATAGTTGCTCAATGGATTTATGTCAACGCGGCATCAGAGTTTACTATGACAAATATCAATCAACAGATGTCTCTTTTTTGTTTATATTTTAACGTATTGTTTTTAAAGGATATAGCGTTCTGTCGGTAATATATTGTGCGAATTATTAATATTCGCATAGTCCAAAAAAATAACCATAGTCTTTTACTGAAGGATCGCCTGCTCCGTGATGCCATTAATTATTAGCAACGCTGCAGGGTATCGCGGGTGAGATCAAAGGAACGGGAAAAAAATCGCTAAAAAATGTTTCTGTAGCGCATAAAATCGCATATTGGCTCTCGACGTCAGGCGTTGCGCTGCCTATGATGCATAGGATTTTGCTGATACTGAGGGGAGATAAAAAGATGCGAGCAGCTTTTTTAGTGGGATGTGCCGCGCTGTTGCTGTCGGCCTGTAGCAACGAACCCGTACAGCAGGCAACCGCCGCGCATGTCGCGCCAGGGATGCGAGCTGCGATGTCTGACACCGGGCAGGCAAATTGCGCAATGGTAGGTGGCTCGTTGTCCGTCGCCCGTCAACTGGACGGTTCCGCGATTGGCATGTGCGCATTACCCAATGGCAAAAGATGCGGAGAGCAGGCTCTTGCCACCGGGACGTGCGGCAACTACTAATTCACCAGATCAGACAGTCTGTACACCAGCGATTGTTCAGCCGTTGCCAGCGTTAACTGGTCACCGGTCAGGTCGACTTGTGCCCCTGTGCTGAGCATGGCGCTCAGAATGTTATCCAGTTCATTACGTTGCGCATCGGCGCACATCATGCGCGTCATCACCAGATCTTTCGCTTTCAGCTCGCCCTCGGAAAGTTTCCCCTGACCGGTAAAGCGGTTGCACATGCTGCCGGAGAGGTGCATTTTCTCACCGAAACTCAGTTCCGGCGGCGTTTTCCCTGCCGGGATATTTTTACCGTTCACGCTTTCCAGCACGAAACGATGATGCTCTAACTGTGATGCATTGACGGTAACTTTGCTGGTGTTAACACAACCTGCCAGCAGCATTCCCGCTGCCAACAGCAAAATGGTCTTGTTCATTACTACTTCCTGATTATTCACTACATGAATACTTTAGAGGGAGTGTAACTCTACCGCTGGCGACGTCTTTGGGGATTATCTGAAAGTGCTCCCCCGGCGCGGGGGAGCAGAAGGGCGAGGCGATGGATTACACCAGCGCATTCGGGCAGGTGTCGCCGCTTTCAATCTGGCGCAGGTTTTCCAGTGTGGTTTCTGAAATACTGGTCAGCGCTTCGGCAGTCAGGAAGGCCTGATGACCGGTAAACAGCACGTTATGACAGGCTGACAAACGACGGAAAACGTCATCCTGGATCACGTCGTTGGATTTGTCTTCGAAGAACAGGTCGCGTTCGTTCTCATAGACGTCCATCCCCAGCGCGCCAATTTTCTGGGTTTTCAGTGCTTCGATCGCCGCCTGTGAATCAATCAGCCCGCCACGACTGGTGTTGATCACCATCACGCCGTCTTTCATCTGTTCGAACGCGGTCTGGTTCAGCAGGTGATAGTTTTCCGGCGTCAGCGGGCAGTGGAGCGAAATGATATCCGATTCGGAAAACAGCGTCGGCAGGTCAACGTACTCTACGCCAATATCGAGTGCGGCGGCGCTCGGGTAGGGATCAAACGCCAGCAGACGCATGCCAAACCCTTTCAGGATCCGCAGAGCGGCGACGCCGATTTTGCCGGTGCCGATGACACCGGCGGTTTTGCCGTACATGGTGAAGCCGGTCAGTCCCTCAAGAGAGAAGTTGGCGTCACGGGTACGTTGATAAGCGCGGTGAATACGACGGTTCAGCGTCATCATCATGCCAATCGCGTGTTCGGCCACCGCTTCAGGCGAGTAGGCTGGCACGCGCACCACACGCAGACCCAGTTCTTTCGCCGCATCAAGATCGACGTTGTTAAACCCGGCGCAGCGCAGTGCGATATATTTCACGCCATGTTTTTTCAACTCTTCCAGAACCGGACGGCTACCGTCATCATTGACGAAGATACACACGGCTTCGCAGCCGTTCGCTGTTTTCGCGGTTTTTTCGGTTAACAGGAAGTCGAAAAATTCGAGTTCAAAGCCATATGCATTATTAACCTCTTGCAAATACTTTTTATCGTATTGCTTTGTGCTGTAAACGGCGATTTTCATAAGGCTTTCCTCCAGTGATTTATAGCGTCACGGTAGCATACTAAGAAATTTCTTACAATTTTTGAAGTGCTGTGTAATCAAAGGGTTATATGTTGTTAACCCGTGTAATTAAAACGTTATCAATATCTGTAAGCATAAACCTGAATGGGCGATGCCGTGTCCGAAAGCATGTTTGGGGCTTTCAAGGCGACGCGCTCTGCGTTAGCATTCTGTGATCAAGGTAACGCTTTCTGTCTCAGGAAGCTATCAATGGACGAACGGGAGCAATACGTGTTTGCGGAGTTTGGCGTTTTAAACTACTGGACCTACCTGATTGGCGCGATTTTCATCATTCTGGTTCCCGGACCGAATACTTTCTTTGTGCTCAAAACCGGTGTGGCTCACGGGATCCGAAAAGGTTATCTGGCGGCGCTGGGTGTCTTTATTGGTGATGCCGTGCTGATGTTCCTCGCTTACGCGGGTGTCGCGACGCTGATCAAAACCACGCCCGTGCTGTTTAACATCGTCCGTTATCTTGGGGCGATGTATCTGCTGTGGCTCGGCGGCAAAATGCTTTACGCTACGCTGACTCAGCGTGACAAGCACGTAGCCGATGGCGCGGAGCCGGGCAGCGCGATTCTGAAACGCGCACTGGTGCTCAGCCTGACCAACCCGAAAGCGATTCTGTTTTACGTCTCGTTCTTTGTGCAGTTTATTGATGTCAACGCCGCCAGTCCTGGCATCGCGTTCTTCATTCTCGCCCTGACGCTGGAACTGGTGAGCTTCACCTATCTGAGCTTCCTGATCGTCTCCGGCTCCTTCGTGACGCGCTACGTCAAAACCAAAAAGAAACTGGCAAAGATCGGCAACAGCCTTATCGGTCTGGTGTTCGTCGGTTTCGCCGCCCGTCTGGCGACGCTGCAGTCCTGATTAGCACAACGGGTATTCGCGATATCGCGCTTCTGGCGCTGCGTTGCGAATACCCTGGCGGCATCTATCCTTAAAGTGGCCGTGACTTCAACTGGCCTGGCGAACATGCCACAATACCGACTCTGTCTGGTCAGAATAACAATACAGCAGGATATTCGTTGCCCATGAAGGGTCGCTATAAAGCCGCCATTGCGCTGCTTGTGATTTTTTTTATTCTCCCCCTGGCGCTGCTGTTAACATTGACGCGCTGGGTGCCTACGCTCGCGGGGATCTGGCTGCCCGCTGGCACCCGCATCGCGCTTGATGACAGCCCGCGTCTGACCCGTTCAGCGGTTAAAATTCCCTCCCTGCGTTATCTGGTCGGCGACTGCGAACTGGCGCGCCTGTCTGGCGCGGAAATCACCCATCCCAGCCGCTGGCAACTGCATATTGCCTCATTAGATGTCGATTCCGTCTGCCTGAGTAAACTGCCGGAAAGCGAGGCGACACCCGGCGCGCCACGAACACTGGCGGAATGGCAGTCGATGCTGCCCAACAGCTGGCTGACCATCGATCGCCTGACGCTCTCGCCCTGGCAGCAGTGGCAGGGGAAACTGAGCGTCGCTTTAACGCCTGCGATTCAGGACATCACGTATCAGGGCGAGGCCATATCACTGCGTGCGCGCCTGAAAGGGCAGACGCTGACCGTCAGCGAATTCGAAGCGAAAACGGTGGAAGGGCAGCCGCCGGTGAAACTGGTGGGGGATTTCACCCTGCCGCTGGTCCCGGACGGTTTGCCGGTCTCCGGTCATCTTTATTCCTCGTTTGAGGTGCCGCAGGGGCCGGGGCTGGTGGATGCGGAACTGCTCTGGGAGAAAAACCGCGGGCAGCTTATCGTGACTGCCAGCGGCGACCCCGATCCGCTTCTCGATCTCCCCTGGGAAATTACCGAACATCTGGCAACCATCAGTGATGGCCGCTGGCGCTGGCCGTATCAGGGGCTACCGTTAAGTGGTCGCGTGGCGCTGAGAGCGGAGCAGTGGCAGCAGGGCCTCGACGCGATGCAAATCAGTGGTCGTCTTAATGTGCTGACGCAAGGCGATGCGGGTAAGGGCAACGCCGTCCTGACTTTCGGCCCGGGGAAACTGAGCGCGGACAACAGCGCCATGCCGATGCAGCTCACTGGCGAAGCCAAACAGGGCGATCTCATTTTTTACGCAAAGCTGCCCGCAGAGCTCAGCGGTCCGTTGAGTTCTCCGCAACTGGCGTTCGAGCCGGGCGCCTTATTGCGCTCCCGCGGGCGGGTGATTGATTCGCTGAATATCGATGAAATTCGCTGGCCGCTGGCGGGCGTCAGGGTCACGCAACAGGGCGTGGACGGGCGGCTGCAGGCCATTCTGCGCGCGCATGAACAGGAAATGGGCGACTTCACCCTCCATCTGGATGGTAAAGCGGATAACTTCCTGCCGGACAATGGCACCTGGCAGTGGCGTTACTGGGGCGACGGCAATTTCACGCCGATGCAGGCACGCTGGGACGTCGCCGGAACCGGCATGTGGCGTGACAGTGCCATCGTGCTGAACACGCTTTCCACCGGTTTCGACAAGCTGGAATATGGCACTATGCGGGTCAGCGAGCCGCGGCTGACGCTCGACGAGCCGATTGAGTGGCAGCGCGACGAGCAGCATCCCAAATTCACCGGCGCACTGTCGTTTGATGCCGGGCAGACCACCTTCACTGGCGGCAGCGTGTTACCGCCGTCGACGTTGAAATTCAGCGTTACCGGGCGCGACCCGACGTATTTCCTGTTTAAAGGCGATCTTCATGCGGACAGGATCGGCCCGATTCGTCTGCACGGACGCTGGGACGGCGAACGTCTGCGTGGCGAGGCCTGGTGGCCGAAACAGTCGCTGACGGTTTTTCAGCCGCTGGTGCCGCCGGACATGAAAATGACCCTGCGTGAAGGGGAGTTATATGCGCAGGTGGCGTTCTCCGCCGCAGCTGGTCAGGGGTTTGAAGCGGGCGGTCATGGCGTGCTGAAGGGCGGCAGCGCCTGGATGCCGGATAACGAAATTAACGGTGTCGATTTCGTCCTGCCATTCCGTTTCAGTGAGGGCACCTGGCAGCTCGGCACGCGTCGGCCGGTGTCGCTGCGCATCGCCGAAATCATCAACCAGGTTACCGCAAAAAATCTGACGGCGGATCTGCAGGGCAGCTATCCGTGGAGTGAGGAAAATCCGTTATTGCTGAGCGATGTCAGCGTCGACATTCTCGGCGGGCAGCTCACCATGCAGCAGTTGCGGATGCCGCAGCATGACGCGGCGCTACTGCGCCTGCAGAACATCTCGACCAGTGAACTGATTAGCGCGGTGAATCCGAAGCAGTTTGCCATGTCCGGCCCGGTCAACGGCGCGTTGCCATTGTGGCTGAATAATGAAAAATGGATTATTAAAGATGGCTGGCTGACGAATCCGTCGTCGATGACGCTACGCATCGACAAAGACACCGCCGATGCCGTGGTGAAAGACAACATCGCTGCCGGGGCGGCCATCAACTGGCTGCGCTATATGGAAATTTCCCACTCGTGGACCCGTATCAATCTGGATAATCTGGGGCTGCTAACGCTCACGGCGACGATCACCGGCATCAGCCATGTTGAAGGCAAAAGCAATACGGTACATCTGAACTATGCCCATGAAGAGAATGTCTTCGACCTGTGGCGCAGCCTGCGTTTTGGCGACAATTTACAGGCGTGGCTTGAACAAAATGCGGCGCTACCCGCGCCACGCTGCTCAGGCGGCAAGGAATGTAAGGAGCAACAATAATGAGAATATTAACAGTCCTGCTGTGCGCACCGGCGGCCATGATGCTGACAGGCTGCACGCCGCGCATTGAAGTCGCCGCGCCAAAGGAGCCGATTACCATCAATATGAATGTCAAAATTGAACATGAGATCCATATTAAGGTGGATAAAGACGTTGAAAACCTGCTGAAATCGCGCAGCGATCTTTTCTGAGGTGCCGATGAATAAATATCTGCTGGCAACGCTGCTCGGCCTGAGCCTGATGAGCACCTCAGCGCTGGCGCTGACCCTCACCGAGGCGCGGCAGCAGGGGCGCGTGGGTGAAACCCTGAACGGTTATCTGGCGCCCGTCGCGCAGGATAAAGAAACCCTGGCGCTGGTGAAAAGCATCAACGATGCCCGTAGCGAAAGCTACCAACAACTGGCGGACAGCAATAATCTGCCGGTCGATGAAGTGGCGAAAATGGCCGGGAAAAAACTGGTGGCCCGCGCACAGCCTGGCGAATACGTAAAAGGTCTTAATGGTAAGTGGCTGAAGAAATAGTTAACGGTGGCGCTTACGGTATTCCCCCGGCGACACCCCGAAACGCTGCTTAAACGCCGTTGAAAAATGGCTGTGGTCAGTAAAGCCCCAGTTGTAACCAATCCCCGCCAGTTTCTCATCGTCGTGCGCATTGCGCAGCGCCTGCGCGCAGAGATCAAGACGACGATTTTTGATGTACTGCGCCACCACCAGCCCTTTATCGGCGAACATCCGGTACAGACTGCGCACTGACATGCCGGTTTCACTGGCCAGCCATTCAGGGCGCAACTGTTCTGACTGAATGTATTCATCAATCAGCGCCATGATCTTCTGGTACTGCCGCTCGCGGCGCGTGGGTCTGGCGTCCTGCTGATACAGTACCGGGCGCAACAGGCAGATAATGGCTTCCAGCGCCGCCTCGCTTTCGTTCTCATTCATCCCCGGACTGGTCATGCTTTCCTGCAACAGACGGTGACTCAACTGCACCATTGGCAGGGTTTTCGCCAGCCGCTCTGCGCTGCTGATCGCTCGCAGATGCTCCAGTTTCTGGCGTGGCAATAACAGCGACACCTGGCGCGACGTTTGCTGCCAGTAAAATGAGCAGGGGCGCGCGGCGTCGATAAGCGTGATGTCGCCTGCTTCGAGGATCACTTGCCGGTCATCCTGCTCCATGATTGCCTGTCCTTCGAGCTGAAACACGGTATAAAACCAGGCATCGTTGCCGCGTTTGATCTCCTCCTGCGAGCGATACAGATTCACCCCGCGCGTGGTCACGGTGCTCAGTTTTAACCCCCGCGCATAGCCGGATTCGATCTCACCGTAAAATTTTCCGTCCAGCGGACGTGCGGCAAAGTTTCCACATAGCTGGTTGACCTTCGCCAGCCATGCCCGGTAACTCTCTTTGTCGTCTGCCTGCGTCATAGACCATCCCGCCAGGAAAATTGTTTTATTATTGTTACTGTTATGTTGATTAAAACAACCCCATTTCGCCAACTATATGAAAGAACTATTACCCCCGGCACACTTTTACTGCATGAAAAATGCCGTTTGCAGCGCCTGTCACAGCGGCAAAAACGAATGTCAGAGAGAAAAAAGCGCGATCCGCTATCCGCCCCTAGACTGAATGCACTATTGATGAAAAGAAGGAGTGGGTATGTCCGGTTCTCAGGTCGCAACGCTTGCCAGCGTGCAGATGTTTCTGGATCGTCAGCATGGTCTCTATATTGATGGAGGGCAGCAGGCGGCACAAAGTGAAAAGCGCTTAACGATCTACAACCCGGCCACCGGCGAGCCCATCGCCACCACTGCCGATGCCAGCGCCGCTGACGTTGATAAGGCGGTGATGTCGGCATGGAAAGCGTTCGTCGCCCGAACCTGGGCCGGGCGTTTACCGGCGGAGCGTGAGCGCATTCTGCTGCGTTTCGCTGATCTGGTTGAGCAGCATACGGAAGAGCTGGCGCAGCTCGAAACTCTCGAACAGGGGAAATCGATTCATATCGCCCGCGCTTTTGAAGTCGGCTGCACCCTGAACTGGATGCGCTACACCGCCGGGTTGACCACCAAAATCACTGGCAGCACGCTGGATGTCTCCATTCCGATGCCGGAAGGGGCGCGCTATCAGGCATGGACGAAAAAAGAGCCCGTCGGCGTGGTCGCCGGGATCGTACCGTGGAACTTCCCGCTGATGATTGGCATGTGGAAGGTGATGCCAGCCCTGGCGGCGGGCTGTTCAATCGTCATTAAACCGTCGGAAACCACACCGCTGACGCTGCTGCGCGTGGCTGAACTGGCGACTGAAGCGGGGATTCCCGATGGCGTGTTCAATGTGGTGACCGGCAGTGGCAGTGAGTGCGGCGCAGCGCTGACCTCGCATCCGCAAGTGGCAAAAGTGAGCTTCACCGGTTCAACGGCGACCGGTAAGCAGATCGCCCGCAGCGCCGCCGACCGTTTAACCCGCGTCACGCTGGAGCTCGGCGGTAAAAACCCGGCAATCGTACTGAAAGATGCCGATCCGCAGTGGGTCATCGAAGGGCTGATGACCGGCAGTTTTCTCAATCAGGGGCAGGTGTGTGCCGCCAGCTCGCGGATCTACATCGAAGCGCCACTCTTTGACAACCTGGTGAGCGGCTTTGAACAGGCGGTGAAATCCCTGAATGTCGGGCCGGGTATGTCCGAAGCGGCGCATATTAATCCGCTGGTATCCCGGGCGCACTGCGACAAAGTGCAGGCATTTCTGCAGGAAGCGCAACAAAATAACGCCGAGCTGTTGAGCGGCAACGCCGGACCGGGGGGCAACGGTTATTACGTGGCGCCAACGCTGGTGGTTAACCCTGACGCCAGCCTGCGCCTGACCCGCGAAGAGGTGTTCGGCCCGGTGGTGAATCTGGTACGCGTCGCCGACGGCGAAGAGGCGCTGCGGCTGGCGAATGATACCGAATACGGACTGACCGCCAGCGTCTGGACGCGCGACCTGTCGCAGGCGCTGTCTTACAGCGATCGTCTGCAGGCGGGAACCGTGTGGATCAACAGCCACACGCTAATCGACGCCAACCTGCCGTTCGGTGGCATGAAACAGTCTGGCACCGGCCGCGATTTCGGCCCCGACTGGCTGGACGGCTGGTGCGAAACGAAGTCGGTGTGTGTGCGGTATTAACCGTCTGAATAACAAAGGGGCTTTCGCCCCTTTATTTATTTCTGCTTTTCCCCCAGCGTCGGGGTTTCATCGAAGAAGTTCCACGGTTTCAACAGCGCATGCACCCACTCTGTCGGCATGATTGGCCACTCTTCGGCGCGGGCGACGTGAGTCGTGCCGGTGGTTACCCACACCACATCATCATGATTATCCAGCGATTCATTGTCTTTGCTGTACAGCCCCAGCCCGGTATCGTGCGTCGAGCGGTTCGGGTATTTGCCTTCCGGGAAACGCTCATTTGGATGGTAGCGCGTCACCCACAGCTGCTTATCCATAAAGCTCAGACGATGGTAAATCCACTCGTCCGGGGCAAATTTCGCGCCGGTCGCTACCGGGTGTGTACCACCTGCGTAAGGGATAATCTGATATGACACCGGGTTACCCATGCGGTTTTCTTTCTGCGCATTGCTGAGCAAGCGGATGGTGCCAGGGTCAAATTTCTGCGCTGCCTGTTGTTCGCTGTCGATAGTGTACTGATTCACCTGCATGGTGCTGGTGCGCGGGCCGCCAGCGGTGTTTGGTTTCACCTCAGGATCCATCGCCACCAGTCGGTTGTTTTCGCCGTCAACGTCGAGATCGAGACGGAAATTGTAGATATGCTGGTGCGTGGTGCCGACGATGTTATGGTCGATCAGCGTGCCATAGCGGGTATCGTCCTTGGCCGAGGGATCGTGCATGGTTTTCGCTTTCACGCCTTTCACCGCTTCAATGCCGGTCGCGCCTGCATCGATGCCGATGGTACCGTTTTCGTGGAAAATCCAGTCAAAGATGTAATCATAGTTGCCGACGGTGCTGATCCAGCGGATCACCAGTTCGCGGCGTTCAGTGCTGACGTTCGGTTTCCCCAGTTCCTGATGCTTATACTCCGGTCCGGCATAGCGTTCGAACACGGCGATAGCGCGGGGAATGTCCATCGGCGCACCGGTATAGTCGGCAATGGTTTCATCAAGCAGCACGGCGTTGGATGGCGCATCTTTCCCGCGCACGATCGGCGAGGTCAGGGTGCCCATACCGTAATCACCGGAATCAAGATAGGCTTTGAAATACCAGCCGATATCCGGGTCGCCGTAGGGGACGATCATCCCGCCGAGCGAACCTTCGTACATGATTTTGCGTTTCCTGCCATTGTCGTTATACGTCACGGTGGACAGAATCGGCCCGACTCGCGAGTTCAGGCGCAGGTGGAAATCCCAGTTCTGCCAGTGGATCATATCGCCGGTAATGGTGTAGTTCTTGCCTTCAGGTTCGATGATCTCCAGCGGTTTCAGCGCTGGTTTCACGCGGTCACGGCCGTCATACGGGCGCGGCGTCAGCGGCACCGGGATCACCGGGCCTTCCTCAATCTTAATGATCTTCTTCTGCTCGAGATCAACCACCGCCACCAGATTTTCAATCGGGTGCGCCCAGTAGTTGCCGTCTCCAGTGTCAAGATAACTAATGACTTTCAGCAGCCGGGCATCCTGTTTCAGGCCATCTTTACCGTCAAAATAGCCGACAGTCAGCGGGGTGGTGATGACCTTTTTCGGATCGTCGATGCCATGTTTTTTCAGCACCTGCGCAAACTCGCTGCTGTTGTCGATAACATTCTGCACAGTGGCGAAATCATCCAGCAGCACCATGCCGTGGGCGTCTTTAACGGATTGCCAGGCAGTCACTTTTTTATTCTGCAGATCAACCACACCTTCGATGACATGTTTACCGTCGAGCATGATGACACTGGCTTCGCGCGGTGCATCGACCGCTTTACCGGTGAGAGCAAAATCCCAGACTGCGGCTTTGTCGGGTTCGCGCAGAGAAATCTCGGTAAAGCGGGTGTTCGGTTTAAAATCCGGCGCGGCTTTGACAATCTCTACCGCCGCGCGGATCTCATCGGCGGTCAGCGAGTTGAGCGGGTGCGGTTTCTTCTCGACCTGAAAGGTCTGGTCCAGCCCGGACTGAAACACGTCGTTGATGAAGGTGTCGGAAACCCAGGCTTTATTCTCTTTCATCACCACCGGCACCTGCAGCGTTAGCGGCTTGCCGTTGACGATGGCGGTTTTCGCGCCCGGTTTTACTTTGACGTACGCGCCATCCTTGATCAGGGTAAAAACCTGCGCGTAATCATCCCACTGCACGTCAACGCCGAAATCCTGTAGCGTTTTGTCCATCGGCACCATGTGTGCTTCGCCGCCGTGGGCGAAGGCGGGAGACTGCCAGGTGCAACACAGCGCGACAGCCAGCGCCAGCGTCGTTTTGCGGGGAGAGAAAAAAGAGCGGCTTCCCATGTTTGACCTCGTCTTATTGTTTTGTTGTGTTGTGAGTGTTGTGACAGCGTTATCCTGACAGGCAGGCGCGCAAAGGTGTTTGCCTGCTGCTGCCAGGTTGTTTGTCAGATGTGCCAGGTTGGGAAGTTTTTGCGTGCCGGGCAGGCGGAGTGCTGCCCGGCAATGTTACTGCGGATCAGAGGTCGCCTTTCTGGCGCGCGACCAGCGTCAGAATGGAGTAGAGCGCTACCGTCTGCTGATGCTGATTGAAAATCTCTACGGCCCATTCCACCACGCCGGTCGGTTTCTCTTCAGCGGTTTTCTGCCGTTTCACCGTCTTGCGCTTACAGGTCAGGCGTACCTGAATGGTGTCGCCAGGTTTTACCGGCTCGATAAAGCGCAGGTTTTCCATGCCGTAGTTGGCGATCACCGGCCCGACGCCATCGTCCACGAACAGCCCGGCAGCGGCGGAAATCACGAAATAGCCGTGCACCACGCGCTCACCAAACAGAGATTCTGCCGCCGCGATTTTATCCATGTGGGCGTAGAAGTGATCGCCGCTCAGGCAGGCAAAATTAACGATATCCGCTTCAGTCATGGTCCGGCGCGGCGTCAGCAGGCTGTCGCCTGGCTGCAATTCTTCGAAATATTTACGGAACGGATGGATACGGTCTTCTGTCACCTGCGCACCGCGCACCCATTGCCTGCTGATGGCGGCGAGCATCGTAGGGCTTCCCTGAATTGCCGTACGTTGCATGTAGTGTTTCACCGCCCGCAGACCACCAAGCTCTTCGCCGCCGCCCGCGCGTCCCGGGCCGCCATGCACCAGTTGTGGCAGCGGCGAACCGTGTCCGGTGGATTCCTTCGAGGATTCTTCATTCAGTATCTGAATACGACCATGCGCCCGTGCGGCGCCGAGGATAAAGGCGCGTGCCAGTTCGCCATCGGCGGTGACCAGCGACCCGGCGAGGCTGCCTTGCCCGGCGCGCGCCAGCGCCAGCGAATGTTCACGGTCGCGGTAGGGCATCAGCGTGGCAACAGGGCCGAAGGCTTCCGTCTCATGCACGGCGGGAGTCTCGTCCGGCTGCGGGCACCACAACAGTGTCGGCGGGAAAAATGCCCCGGCGGCATTGAGGTCAGCCTTACCCCCGAGACGAACGTCACAGCCCGCGGCGATCAGCGCATTCACCCGTTCCTGCACGTCCTGTCGCTGTTCGGCATTGACCAGCGCGCCCATTTTCACCCCTTCCTGCGCCGGATCGCCCACCGTCACGTTCTCAAGCCGCGCAATCAGCGCATCGCTGACCGCCTGCACTTGCACCTGCGGCACAATAATGCGGCGGATCGCGGTACATTTCTGCCCGGCTTTCGCCGTCATTTCCCGCACCACTTCGCGGATGAACAGGGCGAATTCCGGCTGTTCCGGCGTGACATCATCGCCGAGCACACAGCAGTTCAGAGAATCCGCTTCCATGGTGAACGGTATCGAATTTGCCACGATATTGGGGTGAACGCGCAGCATCTGGCCGGTTGTTGCCGATCCGGTGAAAGTCACCACATCCTGTGTATCCAGATGATCCAGCAAATCTCCCGCGCTGCCGCAAATCAGGCTGATGGCGCCGTCCGGCACCAGACCGCTGTCGACAATGGCTTTCACCATCGCCTGAGTGACCTGTGCCGTGGCGGTGGCCGGTTTGATGATGGCGGGCAT
Organism: Trabulsiella odontotermitis; assembly: GCF_001297775.1. Lineage (GTDB taxonomy): Bacteria > Pseudomonadota > Gammaproteobacteria > Enterobacterales > Enterobacteriaceae > Trabulsiella > Trabulsiella odontotermitis. Next base: position 40,154 of record NZ_LIFX01000009.1, read on the forward strand.
ACCCGCCAGCCACGTCGGTGCGAGTTTTTCAAGCATTCCCCAGCAGGGGAAGTTAAAGGCGTTGATATGTACGGCGACGCCGGATTTTGAGGTCAGCACGTGGCGGGCGGCAAAACCACCGGCTTTCGACAGCGGGATCAGCTCATCTTCCGGCCACAGGGTGTCGTCCGGCAGTTCGCGGCTGCCGAGCCCGGCATAGGTAAACAGCGTGCCGATGCCGCCTTCAATGTCCACCCAGCTGTCGGCCCGCGTGGCGCCGGTTTGTGCCGACAGCGCGTAAAAGGTCTCTTTCTGCTCCAGCAGGTGGCGGGCGACGGCTTTGAGCATCGTCGCGCGCTCAATGAAGGTCATCGCCTGTAACGCTTTGCCGCCGTGCTCAATTGCAAAACGTCGCGCCTTCGCCATATCGAGACCTTCACTGCTCACTTCCCACAGCACGTCGCCGGTAATGGCGTGATGGATTGCGCGCGCACGACCGCGGCCTGACTGCCACGCGCCGGATAAGTAACTGGTTAACTGCTGCATCACCGTTCTCCAAAGTGTTACGTTGCTTTGTATTACATAGTTTGATTATGAATCATAAAAATCAAGGATGAATTTAATAATTTATTAACAATGCGATCGCTGTCTTTACACGCTAAAAAATCAATTCATTGAAAATACGTAATATTAGTAAATGAGTTGCGAGTGGCATCACAGAAAACATAAACATAATTTGTGGTTTTAGTTAACCGTTATGTAACTTTTATAAAACAAAGTGATTCGCAAAATCACGAAAAACAGGTTTAACAGGAATCATAAAGGTGATGACGTGACAGAAGAGCAACGCTTTAACGAGCGCATCGCGCAGGAAACCGCCATCGAGCCGCAGGACTGGATGCCGGATGCCTACCGTAAAACGCTGATCCGCCAGATTGGTCAGCATGCGCATTCCGAAATCGTCGGCATGCTGCCGGAAGGGAACTGGATCACCCGTGCGCCGTCGCTGCGCCGGAAGGCCATTCTGCTGGCAAAGGTGCAGGACGAAGCGGGTCATGGCCTCTATCTCTACAGCGCGGCGGAAACCCTCGGCTGCGCGCGCGAGGATCTCTACCAGAAGATGCTCGACGGCAAGATGAAATACTCGTCGATTTTTAACTACCCGACGCTGAACTGGGCGGATATCGGGGTGATCGGCTGGCTGGTGGATGGCGCGGCCATTGTTAATCAGGTGGCGCTGTGCCGGACTTCGTACGGCCCGTATGCCCGGGCGATGGTGAAAATCTGCAAAGAAGAGAGTTTTCATCAGCGTCAGGGGTTTGAAGCTTGCGTGACACTGTCACAAGGGAGCGAAGCCCAGCGCCAGATGCTACAGGACGCCATCAACCGCTTCTGGTGGCCGTCACTGATGATGTTTGGCCCTAATGACGACAATTCGCCGAACAGCGCCCGCAGCCTGGCGTGGAAAATCAAACGCCATTCCAACGATGAGCTGCGCCAGCGCTTTGTCGACAACACCATTCCGCAGGTGGAAATGCTGGGTATGACCGTGCCGGATCCGGATCTGCATTTCGACGAGGCCAGCGGCCATTACCGTTTTGGTGATATCGACTGGCAGGAATTTAACGAGGTGATTAACGGACGCGGCATCTGCAACCACGAACGCATTGCCGCCAAACGCAAGGCGTGGGATGACGGGGAGTGGGTGCGCGAAGCCGCACTGGCCCACGCGCAGAAACAGCAAACCCGCCACGTCGCCTGAGGAGGATCATGATGAGCAATGTTTACTGGCCACTGTATGAAGTGTTTGTCCGCAGCAAACAGGGGCTTTCCCATCGGCACGTCGGCAGCCTGCATGCCGCGGACGATCGTATGGCGCTGGAAAATGCCCGCGACGCCTACACCCGGCGCAACGAAGGCTGTTCTATCTGGGTGGTGAAGGCAAGCGAAATCGTCGCCTCACAGCCGGAAGAGCGCGGTGAGTTTTTCGACCCGTCAGAGAGCAAGGTGTACCGTCATCCGACGTTTTACACCATTCCTGACGGCATTGAGCATATGTGAGGTGGTGATGATAACCAACGATCCCATCGCCACTTACGCGCTGCGCCTCGGTGATAACTGTCTGGTACTGGCACAGCGGCTTTCCGCCTGGTGTGGTCATGCGCCGGAGCTGGAAATCGATCTGGCGCTCGCCAATATCGGTCTTGATCTGCTGGGGCAGGCGCGCAATTTTCTGACGTACGCCGCGGAACGTCACGGTGAAGGCGATGAAGACACGCTGGCCTATTTCCGTGATGAACGCCAGTTCAGCAATCTGCTGTTGGTTGAGCAGCCGAACGGCAACTTCGCCGACACCATCGCCCGCCAGTACCTGATGGACGCCTGGCACGTCGCGCTGTTCAGCCGCCTGACCGCCAGCCGTGATTCGCAAATTGCCGCCATTGCCGCCAAAGCCATCAAAGAAGCGCGTTATCACCTGCGTTTCAGCCGCGGCTGGATGGTGCGTCTTGGACAGGGTACCGAACTGTCCACGCAGCGCATGCAGCAGGCGCTGGACAACGTCTGGCGCTTTACCGCCGAACTGTTTGACGCCGATGCGCTGGATATCGCGCTGAGCGAGCAGGGCATTGCTGTCGATCCGCGTACCTTGCGCGCCGAATGGGACGCGGAAATCCACAATGGTTTACGCGAGGCCGGGTTAGCCGAGCCTGCCGATGCGGCTTACCGTACCGGCGGCAAACAGGGGCTGCATACCGAACATCTCGGCCCAATGCTGGCGGAGATGCAATATCTGCAGCGAATGTATCCCGCGCAACAGTGGTAACCGGAGGTCAGCATGCAACGTCTTGCCACCCTTGCCCCGGCCGAAGTACACCAGATCTGGTCGCTGCTGGGGCAGATCCCGGACCCGGAAGTGCCGGTGCTCACTATTACCGATTTAGGCATGGTGCGCAGTGTGGCGCCGCAGGGTGACGGCTGGGTGATTGGCTTCACGCCGACCTATTCCGGCTGCCCGGCGACCGAACATCTGCTGGGCGAGATCCGCCGCGTCATGACCGACAACGGCTATACGCCGGTGCATATTGTGCTGCAGCTCGATCCGCCGTGGACCACGGACTGGATGAGCGTTGATGCCCGCGAACGGCTGCGTCAGTACGGTATTAGTCCGCCACAGGCGCACGCCTGCCATGCCGGGATCCCCGAAACGGTCAGTTGCCCGCGTTGCGGCAGCCACCACTCGACGCTTATCAGCGAATTTGGTTCGACGGCCTGCAAAGCGCTGTACCGCTGCGACAGCTGCCGCGAACCTTTTGATTACTTTAAATGTATTTGAGGTTGCCATGACGACGTTCCATTCGCTTACGGTGGCAAAAGTTGAACCCGAAACCCGCGATGCGGTAACCATCACCTTCGCGGTGCCCGACGCGTTACAGGCGGCCTACGCCTTCCGTCCCGGGCAGCATCTGACGCTGAAAACCCGGCTGGGTAATGACGAGTTGCGCCGCTGTTATTCCATCTGCCGCGGTGCAAGACCCGGTGAAATCAGCGTGGCGGTGAAAGCCATTGATGGCGGGCGTTTCTCGAACTACGCCCGTCAGGAGATCAAACAGGGCATGGCGCTGGATGTCATGGTGCCGCAGGGATTGTTCGGCTATCAGCCACAGCCAGACCGCCGCGGCAATTATCTCGCCATCGCAGCCGGTTCCGGTATCACCCCGATGCTGGCGATCGTGGAGACCACGCTGGCGACCGAGCCGGACAGCCTGTTTACCGTGATTTACGGCAACCGCAGCAGCCAGAGCATGATGTTTCGCCAGGCGCTGGCTGATCTCAAAGACCGCTACCCGACGCGTCTGCAACTGGTCTGCCTGTTCAGTCAGGAAACCCTCGACAGCGATCTGCTACACGGGCGCATTGACGGTGAAAAACTGCAGGCGCTGTCTCGCACGCTGATTAACTTTAGTCAGTTTGACGAAGCCTTTATCTGCGGTCCGGCAGCGATGATGGACGAGGCGGAAACCGCGCTGCTGGCGCTCGGCATGGCGAAAAAATGCATACACCTTGAGCGCTTTAATACACCCGGTAGCGGCGTGCGCCGTACCACCAGCGTACAGGCGCAGGGGCAGACGGTCACCGTACGTCAGGATGGTCGCGATCGTCAGGTGACGCTAACGGCTGACGACGAAAGCATACTCGATGCGGCGCTGCGTCAGGGGGCCGATTTGCCGTATGCCTGCAAGGGCGGCGTCTGCGCCACCTGCAAATGCAAAGTGCTGCGCGGTAACGTCTCGATGACCACCAACTACAGCCTCGAAGCCGATGAGCTGGCGGCGGGGTATGTGCTGAGCTGTCAGGCGCTGCCGACCACGCCGGACGTGATTGTCGATTTTGATGCGAAGGGGATGGCATGAGCGAACTGCTGGCTGAACAGCACGACCGCGTGCTGCTGCTGACCCTCAATCGCCCGCAGGTGCGAAATGCGCTGAATAACGCGTTACTGGCGCAAATTGCCGGTGCGCTGGAGTCTGCTGCGCAAAATCCGGCGATTGCGGCCTGTGTAATCAGCGGCAATGAACGCTTTTTTGCTGCCGGGGCAGATCTCAACGAAATGGCGGATAACGATCTCGCCGCGACATTAAACGACGTTCGCCCGCGGCTGTGGGCGCGGATCGATGCTTTCAATAAACCACTGATTGCGGCGGTGAACGGTTATGCGCTGGGCGCGGGCTGTGAGCTGGCAATGCTCTGCGACATCGTCATGGCGGGTGATAACGCCCGTTTTGGTCTGCCGGAAATCACGCTCGGCATCATGCCCGGTGCCGGTGGCACCCAACGGTTGATTCGCTCTGTCGGTAAAGCGCTGGCCAGCCGTATGGTGCTGAGCGGTGAAAGCATCGACGCCAGACGCGCCCACGAGGCAGGGCTGGTGAGTGACATTTGTCCGCCCGCGCTGACGCAGGAATACGCGTTACAGCTGGCGAAAACTATCGCGGCGCGCGCGCCACTGGCGCTGCAGGCGGCAAAACAGGCGCTGCGCCAGTCGCAGGAGGTCAGTCTCCACGCCGGGCTACAGCTTGAACGCCAGTGGTTTACGCTGCTCAGCGCCACCGACGATCGGCAGGAAGGCATTGCCGCGTTTCGCGAAAAACGTACCCCCGAATTTAAAGGACGCTAACAATGGACGCTTTAATTCTCAGCAATGTGGAACAGGGTGTAATGACCATTACCCTGAACCGCCCGGATCGCCTGAACAGTTTTAACGATGAGATGCACCAGCAGTTAGCTGATTGCCTGAAGCAGGCCGAGCGTGACGATACTATCCGCTGCCTGTTGATCACCGGTGCCGGGCGCGGTTTCTGTGCCGGTCAGGATCTCAACGACCGTAACGTTGACCCGCAGGGTAACGCTCCGGATCTGGGGCTGTCGGTGGAAAATTTCTATAACCCGCTGGTGCGCAGACTGGCGGCGCTGCCCAAACCGGTCATCGCCGCGGTGAACGGCGTGGCGGCAGGCGCCGGTGCGACGCTGGCGCTTGGCTGCGATATGGTCATCGCTGCCCGCTCGGCCAGTTTCATCATGGCCTTCAGTAAGCTGGGGCTGGTACCGGACTGCGGCGGCACCTGGTTTTTGCCGCGCGTGGCAGGCCGGGCAAGGGCGCTGGGGCTGGCGCTGATGGGCGATAAGCTCAGCGCGGAACAGGCGCACCAGTGGGGCATGATTTGGCAGGTCGTGGATGACGCGCAGCTCTCCGACACCGCACTGACCCTGGCGCGACATCTGGCGACGCAGCCGACGTATGGTCTTGGCTTGATCAAACAGGCGCTGCTGGCGGCAGAAACCAACACCCTCGACGCGCAACTCGATCTTGAGCGCGACTACCAGCGACTGGCCGGACGCAGCCCGGACTACCGCGAAGGGGTCAGCGCGTTCCTGGCCAAACGACCACCACAGTTCAGCGGGAAATCATCATGAGCCAGCGAATTGACATCATCGCGGTGATTGGCAGCGGCACCATGGGGGCGGGGATCGCCGAAGTGGCGGCGTCCGCAGGCTATCAGGTTTTGCTGTATGACATTGCCAGCGAGGCGCTGACTCGCGCGATTGACGCGATCCGCTCACGGCTGGAATCCCGCGTGGCGCGTGGCAAACTCAGCGCGGAAGCCAGTGCCAGTACGCTGCGTAATCTGTATCCGGTGTCGGATCTGTCGGCGCTCGCCGCCGCCGGGCTGGTGATTGAAGCGGCCAGCGAACGGCTGGAGGTGAAAAAAGCACTGTTCAGCCAGCTGGCGGAAATCTGCCCGCCGCAGACGCTGCTCACCAGTAATACCTCATCGATTTCCATTACCGCCATCGCCGCCGATGTGCGTCATCCGGAGCGGGTGGCAGGGCTGCACTTTTTTAACCCGGCCCCCGTAATGAAACTGGTGGAGGTAGTCAGCGGGCTGGCGACCTCGCCGGAAGTGGTGGAGCAGCTTTGCCAGTGCGTCACCCGTTGGGGCAAACAACCGGTGCGCTGTCACTCGACGCCGGGCTTTATCGTGAACCGTGTTGCCCGCCCGTTTTATGCTGAGGCGTGGCGGGCACTGGAAGAGCAGGTGGCCGACGCAGCAGTGATCGACACCGCGTTGCGTGACGGCGGTGGTTTTCCGATGGGGCCGCTGGCGCTGACTGATCTGATTGGTCAGGACGTTAATTTCGCCGTGACCTGTTCCGTCTTCAACGCTTTCTGGCAGGAGCGTCGCTTTTTACCGTCGCTGCTGCAACAGGAACTGGTGCTGGCGGGGCGGCTGGGCAAAAAAAGCGGGCAGGGTGTCTATCACTGGCCGGAAGGGGCGCCCGTGGTGGCGTTTCACCCTGCGGTTGCTGAGCCTTTGCGCGCCCGTCAGATACATAAATCAGGTGACGTTGTCACGCTAGATGATGTGCAACTGATGACCACGGACGGTGAAACCGCGCAGGCAAAAGCGGCACGGCTGAAATGCCCGGTGGTGCTGATGGATTATCGCGAGGGAGAGGTGGTAGCCATCGCCGCCGCCGACAGCAATCGCCCGGAAGAGACCGCAAAAGCCGTTGCCTGGTTGCAACAAAAGGGCAAACAGGTGCTGGTGATCGCCGATTATCCCGGCCTGCTGGTCTGGCGCACCGTCGCGATGGTGATTAACGAAGCGCTTGACGCCCTGCAAAAAGGCGTCGCCAGCGAAACTGACATCGATACCGCGATGCGCCTGGGGGTGAATTACCCTCGCGGACCGCTGCAGTGGGGTGACATCCTCGGCTGGCAGCGGGTGCTGACGATGCTGGAAAACCTGCAACGTCATTATGGTGAAGAGCGCTATCGCCCGTGTTCACTGCTGCGCCAGCGTGCGCTTCTGGAGTGTGGTTATGAGTCATAACGCCTGGCACAACGCCCGCGTGATGTATGAAAACGATGCCTGTGCGCAGGCGCTGGGGATCGATATCGTGGAGATGGATGAAGGGTATGCCATGGTCACCATGACCGTGCTGCCGCAGATGCTCAACGGCCATCATACCTGCCACGGCGGGCAAATTTTCTCGCTGGCAGATACCGCGTTTGCCTATGCCTGCAACAGCCAGGGGCTGGCCGCGGTGGCCTCTGCCTGCACCATCGATTTTCTGCGTCCGGGGAAGGCGGGCGACAAGCTCACCGCCACCGCCCGCGTCAAACATCAGGGCACTATCGCCGGGGTGTATGACATTGAAATCGTTAACCAACATCAAAAAACGGTCGCCCTGTTTCGCGGTAAATCGCACCGCATCGGCGGCCGTGTGACAGGAGAAGCCTGATGCGTGATGCGTTTATTTGTGATGGCGTGCGAACGCCGGTAGGACGTTACGGCGGCGCGCTTTCGGGCGTGCGGGCGGACGATCTGGCGGCTATTCCGTTGCGGGCGCTGCTGAGTCGTCATCCGCAACTGGATGCGGCGCTGATCGATGATGTGATCCTCGGTTGCGCGAATCAGGCGGGGGAAGACAACCGCAACGTCGCGCGTATGGCGACGTTGCTGGCGGGGCTGCCGCCAACGGTATCCGGCACCACCATCAACCGTCTGTGCGGTTCCGGGCTGGACGCGCTGGGGTTTGCCGCGCGCGCCATTCGTGCTGGTGATGCCGATCTGCTGCTGGCAGGCGGCGTGGAATCGATGTCGCGCGCGCCGTTTGTGATGGGCAAAGCGACGTCGGCATTTTCCCGTCAGGCCGAAATGTTTGATACCACTATTGGCTGGCGTTTTGTGAATCCGCTCATGGCGCAGCAATTTGGTACTGACAGCATGCCGGAAACGGCAGAGAATGTAGCTGAATTGTTAAATATCAGTCGTGCCGATCAGGATGCTTTCGCGCTGCGCAGCCAGCAGCGGACGGCAAAAGCGCAGCGTGACGGCATTCTGGCGCAGGAAATTGTGCCCGTCACCGTCAAAGGCAAAAAAGGCGCTGTCGTGGAAGTAAAAGACGATGAGCATCCGCGCCCGGAAACAACCATTGAACAACTGTCCGCGCTTAACGCGCCGTTTCGCGCCGGTGGCGTCATCACGGCCGGTAATGCCTCAGGGGTGAATGACGGCGCGGCGGCGCTGATTGTTGCCAGCGAGAAGATGGCGCTGACGCAGGGGCTGACCCCACGCACGCGTATCGTCGCCATGGCAAGCGCCGGGGTGGAGCCACGTCTGATGGGACTTGGTCCGGTACCCGCCACCCGCAAGGTGCTGGAACGCGCCGGACTGAATATCAACGATATGGATGTGATTGAGCTGAACGAAGCCTTCGCCGCGCAGGCGCTGGGTGTGCTCAGACAACTGGGGCTGCCGGATGATGCCCCGCATGTGAACCCCAACGGTGGCGCCATCGCCATCGGCCATCCGTTGGGGATGAGCGGCGCCCGACTGGCGCTCGCCGCCAGCCATGAGCTGCACCGGCGCGGGGGCCGCTATGCGTTGTGTACGATGTGTATCGGTGTGGGTCAGGGCATCGCCATGATCCTGGAGCGTGTTTGATCTGTGAGCTAATCAACCTGCGAGTACCCTATAATGATAACGACATCCAACCTTGATCCGATTGAAACCGCGTCCCGCGACGAACTGCATGCGCTGCAGACGCAACGCATGAAATGGACGCTGAAACACGCCTACGAGAACGTGCCGATGTACCGGCGCAAATTCGACGCGGCGGGCGTGCACCCTGATGATTTCAACGAGCTGGCGGATATCCGCAAATTTCCCTGCACCACTAAACAGGATCTGCGCGACAACTATCCCTTCGACACCTTTGCCGTGCCGATGGAGCAGATCGTCCGTATCCACGCCTCGTCAGGCACCACCGGCAAACCAACAGTAGTGGGCTACACGCAAAACGACATCGACAACTGGGCCAACATCGTGGCGCGTTCCCTGCGCGCAGCGGGCGGCAGTGCAAAAGATAAAATTCATGTCGCTTATGGTTATGGTCTGTTTACCGGCGGGCTGGGCGCACATTACGGCGCGGAACGTCTGGGCGCGACGGTGATCCCGATGTCCGGCGGCCAGACCGAGAAACAGGCGCAACTGATCCGTGATTTTCAGCCAGATATGATTATGGTGACGCCGTCGTATTGCCTGAACCTGATTGAAGAACTGGAGCGGCAGATGGGCGGCGACGCCAGCCAGTGCTCCCTGCGCGTCGGTGTGTTTGGCGCGGAGCCGTGGACCTGTGCGATGCGCGGTGAAATTGAACGCCGTCTTGGTATTACCGCGCTGGATATCTATGGCCTGTCAGAAGTGATGGGGCCGGGGGTGGCGATGGAGTGCATCGAAACCACCGATGGCCCGACTATCTGGGAAGATCATTTCTATCCGGAAATCGTCAACCCGGACGACGGTACGCCGCTGGACGACGGCGAGCAGGGCGAACTGCTGTTCACCACGCTGACCAAAGAAGCGCTGCCGGTGATCCGCTATCGTACCCGTGATCTCACCCGTCTGTTACCCGCCACCGCACGTTCAATGCGGCGTATGGACCGTATCAGCGGTCGCAGTGATGACATGCTGATCATTCGCGGAGTCAATGTCTTCCCGTCACAACTGGAAGAGGAGATCGTCAAATTTGAGCACCTGTCGCCGCATTACCAGCTGGAGGTGAACCGTCGCGGGCATCTTGATTCACTTTCGGTGCGCGTGGAGCTGAAAGAGAGCAGCCTCAGCCTGTCGCATGAGCAGCGCTGCCAGGTGTGTCATAACTTGCGTCACCGCATTAAGTCGATGGTGGGTATCTCAACCGATGTCACCATTGTCAATTGTGGCAGCATTCCACGCTCCGAAGGCAAGGCCTGCCGGGTCTTCGACCTGCGTAAAGTCGCCGCTAACGGATAATCACGGTTTCGCCCCGTCGCCTGGTGGGCGGGGCAATATGCTATGATTCATCCAGGATAAAAAAGATAAAAGAATGAATCAGATGAGCAAACTTGACGCGTTTATTCAACAGGCGGTTTCTTCTGTGCCCATCAGCGGGACGTCGCTAATTTCGTCGCTGTATGGTGATGCGTTGTCGCACCGTGGCGGCGAAATCTGGCTTGGCAGCCTGGCGGCACTGCTGGAGGGGCTGGGTTTTGGCGAGCGCTTCGTGCGCACTGCGCTGTTCCGGCTTAACAAGGAGGGCTGGCTGGATGTCGATCGCGTCGGGCGTCGCAGCTACTACCGGCTGAGTGACAAAGGCCTGCGCCTGACGCGCCGCGCGGAAGGCAAAATTTACCGTGCGGAACAACCCGCCTGGGACGGCACCTGGCTGTTGCTGTTGTCAGAGGGGCTGGATAAATCCACGCTCGCGGATGTAAAAAAACAGCTGATCTGGCAGGGGTTCGGCACGCTGGCGCCGAGCCTGATGGCGTCGCCATCGCAAAAACTGGCCGATGTGCAGGCGCTGTTGCACGAGGCGGGCGTAGCGGAAAACGTGATCTGCTTTGAGGCGCATTCGCCGCTGGCGATGTCAGTGGCGGCCCTGCGCGCGCGGGTAGAAGAGTGCTGGCAACTCAGCGAACAGAACGTCATGTACAATGCGTTTATCGACTCTTTCCGGCCACTGTTGCCGCTGTTGCGGGAGGCGGCGCCGGGTGAGCTTACCCCTGAGCGCTGCTTCCATATCCAGTTACTGCTGATCCATTTTTACCGCCGCGTGGTGCTGAAAGACCCGCTGCTGCCCGAGGTGCTGCTGCCCGCACACTGGGCCGGACAGGCGGCGCGCCAGCTGTGTATTAATATCTATCAACGTGTTGCCGCCGGTGCGCTGGCCTGGGTAAGCGAAAAAGCAGAAACCTCGGTCGGTGAATTACCGCAGCCGGGCAGTCTGTTTTATCAGCGTTTCGGCGGCCTGCAACTCAATTAAGGAGGCGTGATGCCTGTCTATCAAATCGATGGTCTGACGCCAGTCGTACCTGAGGAAAGCTATGTGCATCCCACGGCGGTGCTGATTGGTGATGTGATCTTAGGTAAGGGCGTGTACGTCGGGCCGAACGCCAGCCTGCGCGGGGATTTTGGCCGTATCGTGGTAAAAGATGGCGCCAATATTCAGGATAACTGTGTGATGCATGGCTTTCCGGAGCAGGACACCGTGGTGGAGGAAGACGGCCATATCGGTCACAGCGCAATCCTGCACGGCTGTATTATCCGCCGCAACGCGCTGGTGGGCATGAATGCGGTCGTGATGGACGGCGCAATCATCGGCGAAAACAGCATTGTCGGCGCCGCCGCGTTTGTGAAAGCGAAGGCCGAAATGCCTGCAGATCATCTGATCATCGGCAGCCCGGCAAAAGCGATTCGCGCGCTGAGTGAGCAGGAGATGGCCTGGAAAAAACAGGGCACACGTGAATATCAGGTGCTGGTGGAGCGCTGCAAACAGACGATGCACCAGGTGGAACCGCTGCGCGAAGCCGAAGCCGGTCGTCAACGGCTGGTATTTGATGAGAATCTGCGGCCGAAATCAGCCTCTTAAAAACGTTAGCCCTCTCCGAAGAGAGGGCTAAGAGGTGCGCTGAGTGCCAGACCCTGCCGTGGTGACGCGGGGATTGCTCCCCGCGCGCGTCAGCTACTTCCTCGATTCGTAAGCGAGAACAGCTTTGATCTCCATACCACGTTCTTTTACGCTCAACTCACAAAGCGTTTCGCGTACCAGAAACGTGAAACCAAGTACCGCAAGACACAGCACAATGATTGCCACAAGGGCGTATTTCGTCAGCATGTTATTGCCTCCTTTCTGAGAAGGGGCTAACATCCCACCTGCTAGGGTTAGGATTGTCAGCCCCAGGTGGATAACACTATCTCCTGGGGCTTTTCACTATCCGGACTCCTGCAAATTGCCTGAGACCAGACAGTCTCAAGCACCCGCGGTGATTCTATGGGTTTCTTAACGCATTGAAAACATGAGATTTGAGTTTTACGAGCAGGCTCGTAAAGCGGGGACACCGCGGGGGAATAAAAACCCTCCCACCGGGCGGTGAGAGGGGGAAATCTTAAGCAGCGACGAAGCTGTCGATAGCCAGTTTTGCGTCAGACTGCGCTTTAGCCGCCACTTCCGGGCCGTACGCCACACCTTCTGCGAACACGAAGTTCACGTCAGTAATGCCGATAAAACCAAGGAACAGTTTCAGGTACGGTGCGACCAGGTCGGTCGGGGTGTCTTTATGGATCCCGCCACGGCTGGAAAGCACGACAGCGCGTTTACCGGTCACCAGACCTTCCGGGCCGTTTTCGGTGTAACGGAAGGTGACGCCAGCACGGGCAACCAGGTCGAAATAGTTTTTCAGTTGTGTCGGAATGTTGAAGTTGTACATCGGCGCGGCAATCACGATAACATCGTGCGCTTTCAGTTCAGTAATCAGTTCGTCAGAGAGCGCCAGCGCTTCCTGCTGACGCGGCGTCAGCGGCGCGTCGCCCGGACGCATTGCACCCACCAGTTCACCATCCAGAACGGGGATCGGGTTGGCAGCCAGGTCGCGAACGGTGATGTGATCAGCCGGATGCTGTTCACGCCATTGTTCAACGAAATAGTCGGTCAGCTGACCAGACTGTGAGTACCCTGCCAGAATACTGGATTTGAGAACTAATACTTTGCTCATGGGTGTTTCCTTATGTGAGATTGACGGGCCCGTGCCCTGTTGCTTGATGCCACTTTATTCACAATCCTGCCACATGGATAGCGCAATATATCGAAGTCTTTGTTCGAAATTATTGAATAAGAGACGAAAAGCGTGAATGTGGTACTCTATACCGAACGTTGACGTAAGCCTTTTTCCGGCAGTGCGCTGCCCGATAACACTATGACAGAACAGAATAAAATCACCGTCGCTTCCCTCCACCGCCAGCTCGATGGCCTGATGCTGCGCGACAAACAGCGCTTTACCCGCCGTCTGCAGGGCGCGAAGAAGGTTAAAAATCCTGAAGCACAACAAGCCATTTTCCAGGAGATGGTAAAAGAGATTGAACAGGCTGCCGGTAAAGTCCTGCTGCGTGCCGCCACGCGCCCGGAAATCACCTATCCGGATAACCTGCCGGTCAGCCAGAAGAAAGAAGACATTCTCAACGCCATCCGTGACCATCAGGTGGTGATCGTGGCGGGTGAGACCGGCTCCGGCAAAACCACGCAGTTACCGAAAATCTGTATGGAACTGGGGCGTGGCATTAAGGGGCTGATAGGCCATACGCAGCCACGTCGTCTGGCGGCGCGGACGGTGGCTAACCGTATTGCCGAAGAACTGCAGAGCGAGCCGGGCGAGTGCATCGGTTATAAAGTCCGTTTTAGCGATCGCCTCAGCGATAACACCATGGTCAAGCTGATGACCGACGGTATCCTGCTGGCGGAAATCCAGCAGGACCGGCTGCTGATGCAGTACGACACCATCATTATCGATGAAGCGCATGAGCGCAGTCTGAATATCGATTTTCTGCTCGGCTACCTGAAAGAGTTGCTGCCGCGTCGCCCGGATCTGAAAGTGATCATCACCTCCGCGACCATCGATCCAGAGCGCTTCTCGCGACACTTTAACCATGCGCCGGTGATTGAAGTCTCTGGCCGCACGTATCCGGTGGAAGTGCGCTATCGCCCGATTGTGGAAGAGGCGGACGACACCGAGCGAGACCAGTTACAGGCGATTTTTGACGCGGTGGACGAACTGAGTCATGAAAGCGCAGGTGATATTCTGATCTTCATGAGCGGTGAACGCGAAATCCGTGATACCGCAGATGCCCTGACGAAACTCGAGCTGCGCCACACGGAGATCCTGCCGTTGTACGCGCGGTTGTCGAACAGCGAGCAAAACCGTGTGTTCCAGCCCCACAGCGGACGGCGTATCGTTCTGGCGACCAACGTCGCCGAAACCTCGCTGACCGTGCCGGGCATCAAGTACGTTATTGATCCGGGAACCGCGCGCATCAGCCGCTACAGTTATCGCACTAAAGTTCAGCGTCTGCCGATCGAGCCGGTTTCACAGGCGTCGGCAAACCAGCGTAAAGGCCGTTGCGGGCGTGTCTCGGAAGGGATCTGTATTCGTCTCTATTCGGAAGATGATTTCCTGTCGCGCCCGGAATTTACCGACCCGGAAATTTTGCGTACCAACCTGGCATCCGTCATTCTGCAAATGACGGCATTGGGGCTGGGTGATATCGCGGCGTTCCCGTTTGTCGAAGCGCCGGACAACCGCAACATTCAGGACGGCGTGCGGCTGCTGGAAGAGCTGGGGGCAATCACCACTGACGAACAACAAACCGCGTACAAACTGACGGCCATGGGGCGCCAGCTCAGCCAGTTGCCGGTGGATCCGCGTCTGGCGCGGATGGTGCTGGAAGCGCAAAAACACGGCTGCGTGCGTGAGGCGATGATCATCACCGCCGCGCTGTCAATTCAGGATCCGCGCGAGCGCCCGATGGATAAACAGCAGGCGTCCGATGAAAAACACCGTCGTTTCCACGATAAAGAGTCCGATTTTCTGGCCTTCGTCAATCTGTGGAACTACCTCGGCGAGCAGCAGAAAGCGCTGTCGTCGAATCAGTTTCGCCGCCTGTGCCGCACGGATTTCCTTAACTATCTGCGCGTCCGCGAATGGCAGGATGTTTATACCCAACTACGCCAGGTGGTGAAAGAGCTGGGCATTCCGGTGAACAGCGAACCGGCGGAATACCGCGAGATCCATCTGGCATTGTTAACCGGTTTGTTGTCGCACATCGGTATGAAAGATGCTGACAAGCAGGAGTTTACCGGCGCGCGCAACGCCCGCTTTGCCATCTTCCCTGGCTCCGGTTTATTCAAAAAACCGCCAAAATGGACGATGGTTGCCGAGCTGGTGGAAACCAGCCGTTTGTGGGGCCGCGTGGCTGCGCGCATTGAGCCGGAATGGGTCGAGCCGCTGGCGCAGCACCTGATCAAACGTTCCTGGAGCGAACCGCACTGGGAGCGGGCGCAGGGGGCGGTGATGGCGACAGAAAAAGTCACCCTGTACGGTCTGCCGATCGTCGCCGCGCGGAAAGTGAACTACAGCCGGATCGACCCCGCGCTGTGCCGCGAGCTGTTTATCCGTCATGCGCTGGTGGAAGGCGACTGGCAGACCCGCCACGCGTTCTTCCGCGACAACCTGAAGTTACGGGCTGAAATCGAAGAGCTGGAGCACAAATCCCGTCGTCGTGACATTCTGGTGGATGATGAATCGCTGTTTGAGTTTTACGACCAGCGCATCAGTCATGATGTCATCACCGCGCGTCACTTCGACAGCTGGTGGAAAAAGGTCAGCCGGGAAACGCCCGATTTGCTCAATTTCGAAAAGAGCATGCTGATCAAAGAGGGCGCGGAAAAGGTCAGCAAACTGGATTACCCGAATTTCTGGCATCAGGGCAACCTCAAGCTGCGGCTGAGCTATCAGTTTGAACCGGGTACTGATGCCGATGGCGTCACGGTGCACATTCCGCTGCCGTTGCTGAATCAGATCGAGGAAAGCGGTTTTGAGTGGCAGATCCCCGGTCTGCGCCGGGAACTGATCATCGCGCTGATCAAATCGTTGCCGAAACCAGTGCGCCGCAACTTTGTCCCGGCGCCCAACTATGCGGAGGCATTTTTAGGCCGCGTCACGCCGCTGGAACTGCCGTTGCTGGATGCGCTGGAGCGCGAGCTGCGCCGGATGACCGGTGTCACCGTTGATCGCGAGGACTGGCACTGGGATCAGGTGCCCGATCATCTGAAAATGACATTCCGCGTGGTGGACGACAATAACAAGAAACTTCAGGAAGGCAGCAGCCTGACCGCGCTGAAAGACGCGCTTAAAGGGAAAGTTCAGGAAACCCTGTCCGCAGTGGCGGATGACGGTATTGAACAGAGCGGTCTGCACATCTGGAGTTTCGGTACGCTGGCAGAAAGTTTCGAGCAGAAGCGGGGCAATTATAAGGTTAAAGCCTGGCCTGCGCTGGTGGATGAACGCGACAGCGTGGCCATCAAACTGTTCGACAACCCGCAGGAACAGCAGCAGGCGATGTGGCGCGGTTTGCGCCGTTTACTGCTGCTCAACATTCCGTCGCCGATCAAGTATCTGCACGAAAAATTGCCCAACAAAGCCAAGCTGGGGCTCTATTTCAACCCTTACGGTAAAGTGCTGGACTTGATTGATGACTGTATCTCCTGCGGCGTCGATAAACTGATTGCTGACGCGGGCGGTCCGGTCTGGACGGAAGCGGGCTTTGCCACGCTGCATGAGAAAGTTCGCGCTGAGCTGAACGACACGGTAGTCGAGATTGCGAAGCAGGTGGAGCAGATCCTCACCACGGTGTTCAACATCAACAAACGGCTGAAAGGGCGCGTGGACATGACCATGGCGCTTGGTATGTCGGATGTGAAAGCGCAGATGAGCGGGCTGGTGTACCGCGGGTTTGTCACCGGCAATGGGTTCAAAAAGCTGGGCGATACGCTGCGTTATTTGCAGGCGATTGAGCGTCGTCTGGAAAAACTGGCGATTGATCCGCACCGCGACCGCGTACAGATGTTGAAAGTGGAAAGCGTGCAGCAGGCCTGGCAACAGTGGCTCAACAAGCTGCCACCCGCGCGTCGTGAGGATGACGATGTGAAAGAGATCCGCTGGATGATTGAAGAGTTGCGCGTCAGCTACTTTGCGCAGCAACTGGGTACGCCGTACCCGATTTCGGACAAGCGTATCCTGCAGGCCATGGATCAGATTTCAGCGTAAGAATTGCCCGGTGGCGCGTGGCTTACCGGGCCTACAAAAGCAGTCTATTGACCCGCAAGCCAGCCGCCGCCCAGCGCCCGGTAAAGGTCGATCTGCGCCAGCAGCAGATTGTTTTTCACCTGTACTTCGCTGAGTTGGGTCGAAAACAGGGTGCGCTGCGCATCCAGCACATCAAGATAGGACGCGTACCCGTTGTTGTAGCGGTTGCGGGCGATGCGCAGGGTCTCCTGCGCAACCTCTTCCTGACCGCGCAGTTCGGCGAGCTGTTCATTCAGCCGCGTAATGGCATCCAGGCTGTCATTCACCTCTCTGAACGCATTACGCACCGTTTTTTCATAACCGTAGAGCGCCTGGTTGCGCTGCGACATGGAAACATCCACCTGCGCGTTCAACGCCTGACGGTTCAGCAGCGGGGCGAGAATACTGCCGCCAATGCTCCACAACCGCAGCGGATTATCCAGCAACCCGGGTAACGTATCGTCCTGATAACTGCCAGAGGCGGTAAGATTAAGCGACGGCAGCAGTTTCGCCTGTGACGTGGCCAGCGTCGCATCGGCGGCGAGCAACTGGCGCTGCGCCTGAACGATATCCGGTCGGCGGTTCAACAGGGTGGATGGCAGTTGCGAGGGAAGCGACAGCGGCGTCAGCGCATCAAACTTACCGCGTTTCAGCGCACCGGGGTTTTGCCCGGTCAGTACGCTGAGCGCATTTTCCTGCTGCGTGATTTGATGCTGTAGCTGCGGCACCTGCGCGCGGGTGGCGCGCAGTTCAGAATCGGCCTGCATCAGCTCCAGCCGCGAGGTATAGCCGGTTTCATATTGCCGTCTGGCGAGCGCATACGCCTCTTCGCGCGATGTCAACGTGGCTTCGGTGACACTCAGTTGTTCATCAAGCGACAGCAGGGTGACATAACCGGAAGCGACGGACGTCGCCACGGTCAGATCCGCCGCCGCCGCGGCCGCTTTTTGCGCTTCCAGCGAGGCCTGTGCGGCACTGGCGGCGCTGCGATTCGCGCCCCAGAGATCCACATCGTAGCTGGCAGTCAGATTCCCGCGATACAGCGTGCTGTGAACAGGTAACCCCGTCGCCGCGGACTGCGCGCGGGCGCGGGTGCCGCTTAGCCCGGCGTCCAGCTCCGGGAACAGAACACCTTCAGCGGCGTAGACTCTGGCCTGATATTCATTCACCCGCTCACGGGCAATCAGCACGTCGCTGTTGTAACGCAGCGCCTGATCAACATAACCGTTGAGGGCGCTGTCGTGAAAGTTGCGCCACCAGACACCTTCGGCTGCGCTGGCCGGTCCGGATTCAGCGCGCCACTGCGCCGGGATCTGCAGCGTGGAGGGCGCCTGTTTAACGTCAACGGACTGGCAACCGGCCAGCCACAGCGCGGCGGCAATGAGCGTCAGACGCCTCATTTTCCCGCCTCCAGCGTATCAATGGTCACCTGCACCGACATCCCCGGACGCAGCCGCTGCATGTTCGACTGATCACTGTTAATGGTGATCCGCACCGGAATACGCTGGGCAATTTTCACAAAGTTGCCGGTGGCGTTATCCGGGGAGATGGCACTAAATTCGACGCCGGTGGCAGGGGAAATGTTTTCCACTTTGCCGTGAAATTTTTCATCGTTCAGCGCATCGACCGTGAAGGTCACCCGCTGCCCGGTATGGATCTCCGCCAGTTGTGTTTCTTTGACGTTGGCGATCACCCAGCGCTGTGGCGGTACCAGCGAGGTGAGGTGCGTTCCGGCGGTCACGTAGGCGCCAAGACGCACGGCGATCTGCCCTAACTGGCCGTCGCGCGGGGCGATGATGCGGGTGTTTTGCAGATCGATCTGCGCCATTTCCAGCGCCGCTTTCGCATTCTGCACATCCGCTTCCAGTGCGCCGCGATTGACGATCGTTGACTGCAAATCCTGCTGCGAGACGGCGAGCGTCGCTTTTGCCTGTTCGATATCGGCATCGCCCTGCGCGGCGCTTGCCAGCGCAGCATCGCGCTCACGAATGGAGAGCGACCCGTCAGCGGTTAAATCCTTCACGCGTTTTAAATCCGCCTGGGATTTCAGGCTCTGCGCCCGGGCGTTTTTCAGCGCCGCCGCGTTGCGGGCAATCACGGCCTCTGCGCTCTTACGCTGTTGCAGGTTATTGTTCAGCGCCGCCACTTTCATCGCCAGTTGCGCCTGCGCCTGATGAACGCGCTGTTTGTACTGGCGATCGTCAATCTGAATCAGCACGTCGCCCTGTTTAACGTGGTCAAAATCCTTGACGTTAACGGCAGTGATATAGCCATTCACCTGCGGGCTGATAAAGGTGGTCAGCCCACGCACATAGGCGTTATCGGTGAACTGGCTGTGACGGGTGAACGGGGGAAGTTGCCAGGCGTAGAGGATCACCAGCACGCCGACAAGCCCAATGGCGCCAGCGCTAAAAAGGGAAACAATACGCAAGTTGCTGCGCGTACTGGCTTGCGCTTTGGCGGCATCCTGCTGACTCATAGCCACTCCCGTTGCAAAACATCATTCATTATTATTTGGTTCCTGTCGCACGTTTCAGAGCCTGGCGGGCGGTGATTTTCAGACGCAGAAGGCGCCAGAAGATCCAGATCAGGGTGAATCCTGAGATTACCGCCGTCAGCATATAGGTATCATTGTATGCAAGAATATTCGCCTCCAGCGTGCTGGCGGTCTGTAGCTGGGTGAGCGCCTGGGTGCTGAGCGCCGCGCTGTCACCGGTCAGGTTCTGGTACATCCCGGTATACTGCTGGATACGTTCATTGACCCACGGATTAAGTGTGGTGAGCTGGTCGGCAAGCAGACTGGAGTGGTATTTTTCACGCCACGTCTGGAACGTGCCGAGGATCGCCGAGCCGAGTAAACCGCCGATGTTCTGGCTCATTCCGAAAAGCACCGAAAAACTCACCAGATTACGCGGGTCGGCCACCACGCCGCCGATACCCGCCAGCATGGCAGGCGCGAGGAAAAAGGCGCTACCGAAACCAAGCAGGAACTGGCTGAACATCAGTTGATCGGGGCGCGTCAGGTTATTTGACTGGCTGTCCAGCAGGGAGGCGATCATCATGGCGGTCACTGAAATCACAATGGGCCAGGTCAGTTTTTGCGGCTTCAGCGTCAGGCAACTTGCGACAATGCCGCAGACGATCCCGGCAAAAATGGACCACGCCAGATGCGTCATCTGTTCGTTTTGCAGCCCCATAAACTGTAGCCAGCCAACCACCCCGGTGTTCTGTTCCGCCAGCACGATACGGATCAGCAACATGATCAGCCCAAGGCGCACGATACTGCCGCTCGACAGCCAGCGGGTGTTGAGCAACGGGTTACTGCGGTTATGTTCAAAGACGATCGCCGACACGATCAGCACCACCGATGCCGCCAGCGACCAGCCAATCCACGGCGCTTCAAACCACCAGTCGAGCCGCCCGAGCGATAACACGGCGCAAATCAGCGCCATACCGGGCGCCAGCAAAAAGAAGGTAATGAAGTCTTTCTTTTCGAAGACTTTTTTGCGATCGCTGGGCGGCAGTTTCAGGGCGATCACACAGGCGAGCGAGACCAGCGCCAGCCCGAGTTCAAAGAAATAAAGACCACGCCATTCGTCGAGTTGCAGCAGTTCCGTGGAGAAAAGGCGGGCGAGGGGAATAGCCAGCGACGAGCCGGTGATGCCGATAACCAGCCCTTTCAGACGGTGTTTCGCTGGCCACGCCTGAATCTGATAGTAAATGCCGAGCGAGCTTAGCGCGGCGGCCACCATGCCGTGCGCGGCGCGAACCATCAATGCCGAACTCAGATCGTTCACGAACAGATGGAAGAAGGTGACCAGCACATACAGCACCAGAAATCCTTCAGTGAAGGCGCGCAGCCCGTACTGCTGGCGAAATTTCACCAGTAACAGGTTGATGGAGACGTTAGTCATGACATACACCGCGGGCAGCCAGGCGATCTCCGTGGACCAGGCGGCAAACGTGCCCTGCAAGTTTTGCAGGTTAGCGGTGACGACGGCATTGCCGAGCGCCCCGGTCAGGCAGACCAGCAGGCCCACCACACCATACGCAATGCGTTTTAACGCGGGGTGGTAGGGTGTCGAAGGCGACCCCAGGAGCGCTGGTTTTTCGTGCGGTGCCCAGTCATGTGGTACATACGGATCGTGTTTCGGCAGACGCATAACAGGTTATCAGCGCGCGTCACAGGCGGTCGCTGCAACGTCGGCGGTCGATGTCCACAAATAGTTTGAGTGAATGATTAATACTCAAGGGAGTTTACCTTCGATAGAAATTATTTATCAAGAGAATGTCGCCGCGCGGGTAAAATACCGGAAACGATTCAGGCACAAGGGGTTTTATGGCTTTCGGAGTGATCCCCTGTGTTCATCAGACGCATGCGTTACCCTGTCGTTTTATTGAGGAAAGAAGGGAGAATTATGTTAACGAATTTTCCGGAATTACCCGAATCAACGCTGAATGCCGCGAATACGGTTGGCGCATGGCTGGCGCAGAACGACTATCCATCGTGCCCACGTCCTGGCGAGGCGGATCTGGTGGTGCTGGCCGGTAACGCAGTGATCCCAACGATTGATGCCGCCTGCCAGCTGGTTGCTGGTGGCGAACAAACGCTGCTGATAAGCGGCGGTATTGGTCACTCAACAACGTTTCTGTATGCGGCTATCGCCCGCCATCCGCGCTATCACAGCATCCGTACCACCGGGCGTGCGGAAGCGGCGATCCTTGCTGATATCGCCCATCAGTTCTGGAACATTCCCCGCGAAAGGATACTGGTGGAAAGCAAATCGACCAACTGCGGCGAGAACGCGCTGTTCACCCGCGCGATGATGGAAGAGACCGGCATTCACTGTCAGGAAGGCGTTGTGGTGCAGGATCCGACCATGCAGCGGCGGACCATGGCGACCTTTGCCCGCGTCTGGCAGGACTGCGCCAGCGCGCCAGCGTGGAAAAGTTATCCGGGGCTGACACCAGTATTGCGTAACGGTGAGCAGGGGGCGTGTTTCAGTGGCGACAGTCACGGGTTATGGCCGGTGGAGCGCTATTTGTCGCTGATCGTCGGTGAATTACCCCGCCTGCGTGATGATGAACAGGGTTACGGTCCGCGCGGCAAAGGATTTATCAGTCATGTTGATATCCCGCCCGACGTGGAAGATGCCTGGCGGCAGTTGCGCAATGATGCGTTGCTGGTGGAGGCGTTAAAAAGTCGTGCGCTGATGTGATCCTGCGGGGAAAACGCGGATGGCCTCAGCCATCCGCAGGGGATTTACAGTTTCGCGAATTTATCCAGCACGCGAATCAACTGAGTGACAAAGCCATATTCGTTATCGTACCAGGAGACGGTTTTTACCAGTTGCAGATCACCGGCTTCGGTGATTTCGGTTTGCGTGGCATCGAAAATCGAACCGAAATGCGAGCCGACCACGTCTGAAGAGACAATCTCTTCTTCGGTATAGCCAAACGATTCGTTGTTTGTCGTCGCTTTTTTCAGTGCCTGGTGGATCTCATCCACGGTCACTTTTTTATCCAGAATGGACACCAGCTCAGTGACGGAGCCGGTTTTCACCGGAACACGTTGCGCGTGGCCTTTCAGTTTACCGCTCAGCGCCGGGATCACCAGACCAATGGCTTTCGCCGCGCCGGTAGTATGCGGAATGACGTTTTCAGCCGCGGCGCGCGAAGCACGCAGATCTTTACCGCGCGGGCCATCGACCAGCGCCTGGGTACCGGTATAGGCGTGGATCGTGGTCATGGTGCCAATTTTAATGCCAAAGGCGTCATGCAGCGCTTTTGCCATCGGCGCCAGGCAGTTGGTGGTACAGGAGGCGACGGAAATAATCGTATCGCTGGCCTCCAGCGTATCGTCGTTCACGTTGTAGACGATGGTTTTCATTTCACCCGCCGGGGCGGAAATCAGCACTTTCTTCGCACCTGCATCAAGGTGTGCTTTGGCTTTGTCCGCAGAGGTGTAGAAGCCGGTACATTCGACGATAATCTCAGCGCCCACCGCTTTCCACGGAATATTTTTCGCCTCTTTTTCGGCATAGACAGTGATTTTTTTACCATCGACGATCAACGCATCTTCGGTGAAATCAACGCTCCACGGGAAGGGGCCATAGTTGCTGTCATGTTTGAGCAGATAGGCCAGCACTTTCGGGGAGGTCAGATCGTTAATGGCAACCACATCGGCAGGGCTTTTGACTTCCAGAATGCGGCGCAGGACCAGACGGCCGATGCGACCAAAACCGTTAATACCAATTTTACTCATGGATCATCTCCTTCATAACTCAACGAGTCGATATCGTGCACTTCACCAGGCTTAGTTCAGGAAATCGAAATGAGCAACCAGCAAGTGGCAACAGACTGAAACTGTTTAGAAATTGGTACAGAAAAGTTAATGAATTCTTAAGAAAAGGCCGTTATCGTGTTCCGGTAACCTTTATCTGCGGGATAACCACATGCGTGACAAATATTCGGGCTTACAAATTGGCCTTCACTGGGTAGTTTTTTTACTGATCATCGTGACCTATTGCGCGATGGAGTTGCGGGGCTTTTTCCCGCGCGACTATCGTCCGGTGTTTAATATGGTCCACGTTTCCGGCGGGATCACGATTCTGGTGTTGACGGTGGCTCGTCTGTTGATCCGCCTGAAACGCCCGGCACCGCCGATTGTGCCAAAACCAAAACCGATGATGACGGGGCTGGCGCATCTCGGGCATCTGGTGATCTATCTGTTGTTCATTGTGTTGCCGGTGATTGGCTTTGTGATGATGTACAACCGCGGTAATCCGTGGATAGCCTTCGGTATTTCGATGCCCCACGCGGCAGAGTCAAATTTTGACCTTGCGGATACGCTGAAGGAGTATCACGAATTTCTGGCGAACCTCGGCTACTGGGTGATCGGCCTGCATGCCGCGGCCGCGCTGGCGCATCACTATTACTGGCGTGATAACACGCTGTTGCGGATGATGCCGCGCAAGCGTTCGTGATTGATATTAAGCGTTCGTGATTGATATTTAAGGGTTGAATATGTGACCTGCGGAGAAAGTTTCCGTTCACTTCAATTTCTCCGTTTCTCTGAAACCATAATACCCGTGAACGTGTTAAGGGTGCTCGTCGCCGCACCCTTAACAATCCCGGCTCCCGGCAGGAAAATTGCCGCTTCGCGGTGCCCTCCGCTTATTCCTCCAACCCAACTCCAACATAAAAACTTATCGTTCCGAAAACGCAACGCTGCGTCCTCCTTTTACGGTCTAACCGAACGCCGATAACTCGACTATGATTTTTATGACCCCAGCAGAACCGCGCAGAATCAGGCGCATCGCCGGGAGAAATAACACCGTAATTTTGAAGAGGAAAGGATAATGTCTTCTAAACCGTATGTTCGCCTGGATAAAAATGACGTCGCTGTATTGTTAGTGGATCATCAGGCAGGATTGCTGTCACTGGTTCGTGATATTGATCCTGACAAATTTAAAAATAACGTGCTGGCGCTGGCAGATATGGCGAAGTATTTCAATTTGCCAACTATTCTGACCACCAGTTTTGAAACCGGTCCGAATGGTCCGCTGGTACCGGAATTAAAAGAGATGTTCCCGAACGCGCCGTTTATCGCGCGCCCTGGTAACATTAATGCGTGGGATAATGAAGACTTCGTCAAAGCCGTTAAAGCAACCGGTAAAAAACAATTGCTGATTGCGGGCGTCGTGACCGAAGTGTGCGTAGCATTCCCGGCGCTGTCGGCCATTGAAGAAGGGTTCGATGTCTTCGTGGTGACCGACGCCTCAGGGACCTTTAACGAAATTACCCGCCATTCCGCATGGGATCGTATGTCGCAAGCGGGTGTGCAGTTAATGACCTGGTTTGGCGCCGCGTGTGAACTGCATCGCGACTGGCGTAATGATATTGAAGGTCTGGCAACGTTGTTCTCAAATCATATTCCTGATTATCGTAACCTGATGACCAGCTATGACAAACTCGCGAACAAATAACCCGTGAGTTAATCAGGCTTTCCATACTATTGTGGAGAGCCTGTTTGTTTTTTATTCCCCCGCGCTTCCTTAATCCTCAATTATTTAATAAATTCTTACATACAGGCAGAATCCGCCTAAACTGAACAAAAGAATCATTTTACTCAGTGACAAGAACTGGCGATGTCGACATTTCGCAGCGAGAGAGAATTCCTCCGCTGCGGATAACGCTGTCCGGGGAGTGGTAAAACATTTAATACCCTGCGGGGGAGAAAGTGATGAGATCCTTCAGTCTGCGCTTCACAGGCGACAACATTCTTTTTCCTGCACTGGAACAAAGTATGATGGGTGTGGTGCTGATTAATGAAAAGGATGAGGTTCTTTTTTTTAATCGGTCGGCGGAAAAACTATGGGGATATCAACGCCAGGAAGTCCTTGGAAAAGATGTCTCAGGCCTGGTGCCGTCTTACTTAAAAGGGATCCACTCCGGGTTTATCAGCCACAACCGCGAGGGTGGCGAGGCGCGGGTCGAAGGCATGAGTCGCGAACTGCTGCTGGAGCGTAAAGACGGCAGCACCGTCTGGACGCGTTTTTCGCTGTCGAAAGTGGACGTCGGCGGGCGCCTGCATTACCTGGCGCTGGTGCGGGACGCCAGTGTAGAGATGGAACGCCAGGAGCAACAACGCCTGTTGATCCTCGCGGTTGACCACGTCGACAGACCAGTCATTGTGCTCGATACCGGGCGGCGCATTGTACAGATGAACCGTGCGTTTACCGACATGTTCGGCTACACCATGAAAGAAGCCGCGTCGCAGACGCTGGACAGCCTGCTCAGGATGAACGAAAACTCATCGGCGGATAACCTTGAGCGCTTTCACCGCCTTATCTGGCAGGATTCCCACGATTATGACGAGATCCAGTTGTCGGGCAACAATGGTCGGCAAATCTGGTTCAAAGCCTCCACCAGCCCGGTTTTCGGCGCCGACAAGCAGTTGCAGAACATCGTAATGACCTTTTCGGACATTACCGAGGATTTACGCCTCCGGGAGCTTGAAAAGGACACCCTGGCGGCGATGAGCGGTCATCAGTCCTTCCAGGAGACCGGTGAGATAATCTGTCATCACATCGAAAATATCCTGCCGGGAACGGAAGTGTCGCTGCAATATCTGCGCAACGGCGTGATGACGCCGTGGGCGGCTTCGTCGGCACTCGATCCGGCAGCGGAAAACGTCGCCGAGCGGCCGATGTTCATTCGTCGCCGTGACGGAATGACCACCGGGATGCTGACGTTCAGATCTCATGAGGCAAAAGAGACGCTCGATTTTGTCGACCGTGTGGCCGATATCAGTATTCACCTGTGCGCGCTGGCTATCGAGCAGGAATACAACCGGCTGCAGATAGAGCAACTGGTGCAGTTCGATTCCCTGACCGGGCTACCCAATCGCAACTACCTGAACCAGCATATCGACGCGATTTTTGATGATCGCGAAGAGCATCGCCCGGCGGTGTTTGCCGTTTCCGTCGACAATATTCGCGACGTTATCGATGCGACAGGTTATTCGGCCACCGAACAGGTGGTGATTTATCTGGCTAACCGCATGCTCGCGCTCATCGGCACTGAGGCATTTCTCAGCCGGATCGAGGGCACGCAATTTGTCATTGTGTATACCGACATGGAAATCAGCAACATTACCTGGCTTGCTGAGAAACTAAAAACCATTGTCGCCGAACCGGTGCTGATTAACGAACACGCGTTTCATCTGACGCTCAGTATTGGTATCAGCCACGAGCAGACCCGCGACCGTGATTATCTGATTTCCACAGCGCTCAGCGCGATGGATTCCCGCAGCGACGCCGGGGGCAACGGCTGGCGTTTTTTCAATGTCGAAATGAACAAAGTGATCCGCGAACGGGTGTTGATGGGCGCATCGCTGAAACACGCGATTGCCGACGGCACGCTGCGACTGGTCTATCAGCCGCAGATCTTTGCGGTGACCGGCGAACTGTACGGTTTCGAAGCGCTGGCACGCTGGCGCGACCCGACCTTTGGCGATGTGCCGCCTGATCGGTTTATCGCGCTGGCGGAAGAGAACGGTGAAATCGAAAACATTGGCAACTGGGTACTGCGCGAAGCCTGTCGGCAAATCGCTCAGTGGCGGGATCAGCAACTCAATGTGCCGACCATCTCCGTCAACCTGTCGGCGTTGCAGTTGCATAACCGTCATCTGGTGGACGTCATCAGAGAAGCGCTGGACACCTGGTCTGTACCCGGCGATATGCTGACGATTGAAATCACCGAAAGCGGGATGATGGAGCTGGATAAAGAGATGCTGGTGCAGATCAACGAGATCAGAAAAATGGGGGTCGGTCTCTCCATTGATGATTTCGGAACCGGCTTCTCCGGCCTGTCCCGTCTTGCCAGCATGCCGGTCTCAGAAATCAAAATCGACAAAAGTTTTATCGCCAAATGCCTGACGGAAAAACGGCAGAAAGCACTGCTGGAGGCGATGACCGGGATCGGCAACAGCCTTGATCTCACGGTGGTGGCGGAAGGGGTGGAAAACCACGAACAGCTCGCCTTTATGCGCTCCATCCACTGCCCGGTCATTCAGGGTTATTATTTCTCCCGCCCGTTGCCGGCAGACACCATCCCCCTGTGGATGCAGGAATCCCTGCCGGAAATCAAGAATAAGCTGTAACGTTTTCCCTTCCGGAGGCCGCGCACGGGGCATTGCGGTTTGCATGCCCTGGCGGTTCAAATTACCATACCCCAACACCCGCTAATACCATTCACACAAAGGGAAGAGACAATATGAAATCACGTGCAGCCGTCGCTTTTGGCCCGGGCCAGCCGCTTAAAATCGTTGAAATAGATGTTGCGCCGCCAGAGAAAGGGGAAGTGCTGGTGAAAATCACCCACACCGGCGTTTGCCATACCGATGCGTTTACCCTGTCGGGCGACGATCCGGAAGGCGTATTCCCGGCGGTGCTGGGGCATGAAGGGGGCGGTATTGTGGTGGAAGTCGGTGAAGGCGTGACCAGCCTGAAACCGGGTGATCACGTTATTCCGCTGTACACCGCCGAATGCGGTGAATGTAAGTTCTGTAAATCCGGTAAAACCAACCTGTGCCAGGCCGTCCGCGCCACGCAGGGTAAAGGCTTAATGCCGGATGGCACCACCCGTTTCTCTTATAACGGCGAGCCGGTTTATCACTATATGGGCACCAGCACCTTCAGCGAATACACCGTCTGCGCGGAGATCTCGCTGGCGAAAGTGAATCCGCAGGCACCGCTGGATAAAGTCTGTCTGCTGGGCTGCGGCGTGACCACTGGCATCGGCGCGGTACACAACACGGCAAAAGTGAAACCGGGCGATACCGTGGCAGTGTTTGGTCTCGGCGGCATTGGTCTGGCGGTGATCCAGGGGGCGGTGCAGGCGAAAGCCGGGCGGATTATTGCAGTAGATACTAATCCGGAGAAATTTGTTCTCGCCAGAGAAATGGGCGCGACCGATTTCATCAACCCGAAAGATCATGAAAAGCCGATTCAGGACGTGATCGTTGAACTCACCGACGGCGGCGTTGACTTCAGCTTTGAATGCATCGGCAACGTGAACGTCATGCGTGCCGCGCTTGAATGCTGCCACAAAGGCTGGGGCGAAAGCATTATTATTGGCGTGGCGGGCGCGGGTCAGGAGATCCGTACGCGTCCGTTCCAGTTAGTGACCGGACGCGTCTGGCGCGGCTCAGCGTTTGGCGGCGTGAAAGGGCGCACGCAACTGCCGGGAATGGTGGAAGAGGCGATGGCGGGCAAGATCCGTCTCGACCCGTTCATCACCCACCGTCTGCCGCTTGATCAGATCAACGAAGCCTTTGATTTGATGCATGAAGGCAAGTCTATCCGCACCGTTATCCATTTCGGTGATAACTGATCCCCTGCGCCAGCGGAGTCACTCCGCTGGCGATTCATAAATTAAATGTCGAAGTGTGACCTGTGTGGCGTTTTTAGCGGTAATTAAACCCGTTAAACAGCCGATGACAATCTTACGGGCGTGTTTGTGCGCATTTTACTATAAGAGAGTCAAGGTCATGGACAAAACAGCAGCGCAGCTCCAGTCGCAAAAGCTGAGTTTTTTGCATAACATTCGGTTAGTCCCGCTTTTCTCCTCCATTCTGGGCGGCATTCTGCTGCTCTTTGCGCTCAGTTCCGGACTTGCAGGTTACTTCCTGCTGCAGGCCGACAGCGACCAGCGTGATGTCACCGAAGAAATCCAGGTGCGTATGGGCTTATCCAACAGCTCCAACCATCTGCGGACAGCCCGTATTAACATGATCCATGCAGGGGCGGCCAGCCGCATCGCCGAAATGGAAGACATGAAGCGCAATATTGAGCAGGCGGAAACGCGTATCAAGCAGTCTCAGGCGGCATTTAAAGAGTATACGGCGCGGCGGGTGAAAACCGATGCCGACGTCGCGCTCGAAGCCGAGCTGACGAAACGCTATGAAGCCTACATCGCAGGCTTACAACCAATGCTGAAATATGCCAAAAATGGCATGTTTGAAGCGATCATCAACAGCGAAAACGAGCAGGCGCGTCCGCTGGACGATGCCTACAACGATCTGCTGCTGAAATCCATCGCCATCCGTACCGATCGCGCAACAGCGCTGACGGCGCAGGCGCATTCACGTACCACTCTGGGGCTGATTTTCATGTTCGGCGCCTTTGGTCTGGCGCTGGCGCTGACGGTGATGACCTTTATGGTGCTGCGTCGTACGGTGATCCGTCCGTTGCAACGGGCCGCGTACCGCATTGAGCATATTGCGCAGGGCGACCTGACGATGGCCGATGAAGCCACTGGCCGTAGTGAAATTGGCAAACTCAGCAGTGACCTGCAGGCGATGCAGCGTTCGCTGGTGAAAACCGTTGGCACGGTACGGCAGGGGGCGGAAGAGATCTATCGCGGTACCAGCGAAATCTCTGCGGGTAACACTGATCTGTCGTCACGCACCGAGCAGCAGGCCGCCGCCATTGAAGAAACGGCAGCCAGCATGGAAGAGCTGACGGCGACCGTGAAGCAGAACGCCGACAACGCGCATCATGCCAGCAAGCTGGCGGAAGACGCGTCCGGGAAAGCGTCGCGCGGCGGGCAGATCGTCAACGGCGTGGTCAATACGATGGGCAGTATCTCCGCCAGTTCGCGGAAAATCTCTGAGATCACCGCGGTTATCAACAGCATCGCCTTCCAGACCAACATTCTGGCGCTGAACGCGGCGGTAGAAGCGGCGCGCGCCGGGGAACAGGGACGCGGATTTGCGGTGGTTGCCAGCGAAGTGCGTACGCTCGCCAGCCGCAGTGCGCAGGCGGCGAAAGAGATCGAGGGGTTAATCAGTGAGTCCGTGACGCTGATTGAACGTGGCTCCAGCGAAGTTGTGGCAGCGGGCACCACCATGGGCGATATCGTCGATGCGGTGAAACGCGTGACTGATATTATGCTGGAAATCGCCGCCGCTTCCGACGAGCAGAGCCGTGGGATTACGCAGGTCAGCCAGGCCATCACTGAAATGGACAACGTCACGCAACAGAACGCCTCGCTGGTTGAGGAAGCGTCTGCGGCCGCGGCGTCGCTGGAAGAGCAGGCGGCAAGACTGACGGAAGCCGTCGGCGCGTTTCGTCTGCAGGCCTCCAGTGCCAGTATTGCGCGCAGCAACACGCCATCCTCTGCGGTGAAACCGCTGACACCGGCGGTGGCAAACGGCGATAACTGGGAGACGTTTTAAGCATGATGCCGGGCTTACTACCGTAGGCCCGGCAAACGCGTAAACCTCAGACTGGCATGGATTTGCGGATGGCGCTCAGCAACGTCTGTGCGCCTGATGACAACGTAGCGTCGACGCGGGTCAGAATGCCAATCGGCTCACCGACGCCGTAGCTCGGTACTGGCAGGGATGTCAGCGTTCCCTGACGCAGATCGTCTTTTACCGCGCCGGAAGGCACAAACCACACATAGTCAAACTCCACCGTCAACTGGCGTGACAGCGATGCCGACAGCGTTTCGATACAGCCTGACGGGATCTTACAGCCCTGGCTTTGCAGCATCGCTTCGGCATTCTGCCGTGGCGTGGTGCCTTTGGGCGACACCACCACCGGCCACTCCAGCACACGGCTGAGCGTGACATTCTCCTGCAGGAGCGGGTGATGCGGGCGTACCACCAGTTTCAGCGACTCGAGAAACAGCAGCTCGTAATTCAACCCGCCCATCAGTTCAGGATCGGACATTCGCCCGATGCCCAAATCCAGCTCACCGGATTTCAGCCCCGCCAGCAGCATGGTGTTATTCATGGTGGCGACCTGAATGGTGATGTCTTTTTGCTGTTTATGGAACTGGCCGATCACCGGTGGAAGAATACCCAACGCCGCCGTCGGCAGCGCGCCAATGCGCACCACGTCACTGTTTGCGCCATCTTTATTATGCAGCGATTGTCCGGCGGTATTCAGCGCATCGAGGACCTTGACGGCATGAGTCAGAAATTGTTCACCAACCAGCGTCAGCTGTGCACCGAGACGCCCACGCTCAAAAAGACGCGTGCCGGTAAGCTGCTCCAGCTCATTTAAGGTTTTCGACAGCGCCGGTTGGCTCAGGTTAAGGGTTTCAGCCGCGCGCCCCAGTGTTCCCTGTTGAGCGACGGCGACGAAAGTATGCAAATGGCGCAAGCGGATGCGCTGACTAAAGAGACCTTTTTTTTCCATGACAGGATGTTAAAAACAGAGCGTGGACAGAAACAAGTAAAGTTGTTTAATTTTGATAACCAGCTAGCAAAATATTATTAACATTCGATATATTTGACTTACAAGTAAATTTATCCTGTCACCTTATCCGCGATCACAATTTACACATTCTTCCTGACGCAGAACCACGGCCTTCTCTACACTCCAGGTAATATTCACTGGAGAAATGACATCATGGCGAACACCATCACGGCAGATGAGATTCGGGAACTGTTTTCGCAGGCAATGTCGGAGATGTACCAGCAGGAAGTTCCGCAGTACGGCACGTTGCTGGAACTGGTGGCAGACGTCAATCTGGCGGTACTTGAGAATAACCCCCAACTACATGAAAAACTGGCTAATGCTGACGAGCTGGCGCGGCTCAACGTCGAACGTCATGGCGCGATCCGCGTGGGGACACAAGAAGAACTGGCAACGTTGCGCCGCATGTTTGCCATTATGGGGATGTATCCGGTCAGCTATTACGATCTGTCGCAGGCCGGGGTGCCGGTGCATTCCACCGCGTTCCGTCCCGTTGATGATGCGTCGCTCGCCCGTAATCCGTTTCGCGTGTTTACCTCGCTGCTGCGCCTTGAGCTGATTGATAATGCCGCGCTGCGCCAGCGGGCCGCTGATATTCTCGCAGAGCGCGATATCTTTACGCCACGCTGTCGCGAACTGATCGCGCAGCACGAAACACAGGGCGGATTTTCCGCCGCCGACGCGCAGGCGTTCGTGCAGGAGGCGCTGGAAACGTTTCGCTGGCATCGTCATGCGACGGTTGATCAACAAACCTATCAGGCGCTGCACGATGAGCACCGGTTGATTGCCGATGTGGTCTGTTTCCCCGGCTGCCATATCAACCATCTCACGCCACGGACGCTGGACATCGATCGTGTGCAGGCGCTGATGCCAAAATACGGCATTGAACCGAAAATCCTCATCGAAGGGCCGCCGCGCCGGGAGGTGCCGGTTCTGCTGCGGCAAACCAGTTTCAAAGCGCTGGAAGAGCCGGTGCTGTTTTCCGGTGAACATCGGGGAACGCATACCGCCCGCTTTGGTGAGATTGAACAGCGCGGGGTGGCGCTGACGCCGAAAGGGCGTGCGCTGTACGATAAACTGCTCAGTGAAGCCGGAACGGCGAAGGATAACCTGTCGCATCAGTTGCATTTGCAGGAGGTGTTCAAAGATTTTCCCGACAGCGAAATGCTGATGCGTCGCCAGGCGCTGGCTTATTTCCGCTATCGCCTGACACCGGCGGGAGAAGCGCACCGCCAGGCGATCCACACCGGCGACGATCCACAACCGCTGATTGAGCGCGGGTGGCTGGTGGCACAACCTATCACTTATGAAGATTTCCTGCCGGTCAGTGCGGCGGGGATTTTCCAGTCTAATCTGGGCAATGAAACGCAGGCGCGCAGCCACGGCAACGCCAGCCGCATCGCCTTTGAAGACGCCCTGGGCGCGCCCGTGCTCGATGAGTTCACGCTCTATCAGGAGGCCGAAGACCGCAGCAAACGCCGTTGCGGTCTGCTCTGAAACAGGTAATCTGCTGAGGTGTTCAGCGAAAGGAAGACGGCATGCAGGCTCCATCAACACCTCTGGCAGAAACCGCACAAGGCCCCGTTCTGGGGATGACCGAAGAGAATATTCATGTCTGGCGCGGCATTCCGTACGCCGCGCCGCCGGTCGGCCCGTTACGCTGGCGTTCGCCGCAACCGGTCGATCCCTGGCAGACGGTGCGTGACGCCACGCAGTTTTCTGCCTCGGGCTGGCAAAACCTCGATTATTGCGTGGAACTGGGCGGCGGTGATCCGGGGGCGTTTTCTGAGGATTGCCTCTATCTTAACGTCTGGTCGCCTGCGGTTCGTACCGCACCGCTGCCGGTAATGGTCTGGTTGCACGGCGGCGGTTTTACGCTCGGCGCAGGCTCGCTACCGCCTTATGACGGCAAAGCGCTGGCGTCGCGCAATGTGGTCATCGTCACGCTCAATTACCGTCTTGGTCATCTCGGTTTCTTTGCCCATCCGGCTCTGGAGGGTGAAGAGGACGAGCGTGTCTACAATTTCGCGCTGCTCGATCAGATTGCCGCCCTGAAGTGGGTGCAGGAAAATATTCATGCCTTTGGCGGTGACGCCGGCAATATCACGCTGTTCGGTGAATCCGCTGGCGCGCGCAGTGTGCTGTCGCTGATGACCTCGCCGAAAGCGGTGGGTTTATTCCATAAAGCGATTATTCAGAGTGGATATACGCTGGCGGACACGCCGCGGGAGAAGGCGCTGGAAAAGGGCGAGCAGATCGCCGCGCACTTTGGCCTGCCGAATGCCAGCGCCGACGAACTGCGTCAAATCCCCGCCGACGCATTCTGGCCGCTCGCAGCCCCACTCAACACCGGTCCGGCGCCCATTGTCGGCGATGCGGTGTTGCCGCAGCCGATGCTGGAGGTTTTCTTCGCCGGAAAGCAGCAGCCGATGCCGGTGATTGTCGGTTCAAACAGCGATGAAGCCAGCGTGATGGAGGTGTTTGGCGTCGATCTAGCAGAACAAATCCAGAAGCTGCGGCGCGAGCGTCGTCTCGGGCTCGGGCTGATCAAACTGTTATACCCTGGTGTGAAAGGGGATGTGGAGCTGGGGCGTCAGGTGTGTCGCGACATGGCGTTTACCACGCTGGGTTATGTGGTGATGCAGGCGCAACAGCGTGTCGGGCAGCCCTGCTGGCGTTACTGGTTTGATTATGTCGCGCAGAGTGAGCATCAGACCTACCTCAACGGCGCGTGGCACGGCAATGAAGTGCCGTACGTGTTTGCCAACCTGCGGCTGGCGGAGCCGTCGCGTAATTACGTTAACGACCATGACGTGGCGTTTTCTGAACACATTGCGGATTTCTGGGTCAATTTTGCCCGTACCGCCAGCAAAACCAGTGACACGCTACACGGCGTGACCCGCTGGCCCGCCTGTCGCAAAGGCCGTGACCGTTTGCTGCGCATCGGGCTGAACAAACATGCCGGATTTAAAGTGGAAAACCGCTTTATGCGCGCCCGGCTGGCGTTGTTCAAACGGGTGATGAAACATCACGTCACGCTGGATTAAGCAGCTCATCACGAAACCGCGCCAGCCCCGACGCTTTGCTTTGCGAATCGCGGATCACCAGCCGGTAGCTGGCGCCGGTTTTCACGCTCAGTGCATAAGGACGCACTAAGCGCCCGCGACGAATATCCTCGGCTACCAGCGTTTCATCGGCAATGGCGACGCCAAATCCCTGGATGGCGGCGGTGATCGCCAGATCCATGGTGTCGAAGTGTTGATTTTTTTGCATAACCACCTGCGCTGACTGCGGAAAGGCCGACAGCCACAGCGACCAGTCGGTTTTATCCCGTGTGGGGTGCAGAAAGGTTGCCCCGCGCAGCGCATCGTCACGGCTGATGGATTTGCTCTGTACCGGCGTCAGCGCTTCCTCAAACAGCAAATCGCCCACGTTCAGATGCGGCCCGAACACAATGGCGGCGTCAAACGGTTCCGTTTTGAAATTCACCTGATGTTCAATGGTGGTGGTGAGCGCTATCTGCAATTCCGGGTAGCGCTGTTCAAGCGCCACCAGACGCGGCACCAGCCAGCGCATGGCGCAGGTCGGCGCTTTCAGGCGCACCACAGTTTGTTGCTGGCGCGCCTGATCGGCCACCGTCACCAGTTGCCCGAAAGCGGCGAGCAGATCCGGGTAGAGGGCGCTGCCCTGGGGTGACAGGCGCAGGCCACGTGCGTGCCGCTCGAACAGCGGAAAACCAAACCAGTTTTCGAGGCTGGCGATTTTGCGGCTTACGGCGCCTTGCGTCAGGCACAGCTCTTTCGCGGCGTGCGTCAGATTCAGATGACGGGCGGTCACAAGGAAGGTTTCAACGGCATTCAGCGGCAGATCGGTGCGCGACATCATTGACTCCAGCTATGCAAAATAGTCATGGCTATTATGACAACAATTCGTTTGTCGCTTCAATCACCTTCGGTTTGAATAGTTATGCATATAAAACGAGAAAGGATTGAAGATGACAGTTCGTACACCGGTGAAAACTCGCTCTAAATTGCCAGACGTTGGTACCACTATTTTTACTGTTATTGGACAACTCTCCGCACAGCATCAGGCTGTCAACCTTTCTCAGGGGGCGCCGAATTTTTCCTGTGATGCCGGGTTAGTGGCTGGCGTCACGCGGGCGATGGAGGCCGGGCATAATCAGTATGCGCCGATGACCGGACTTCGGGTGCTGAAAGAACGCATTGCCGAAAAAATCGCCACGCTCTACGGCACGCAGTACGATGTCGACAGCGAGGTGTTGATCACCGCCAGCGCCAGCGAAGGGCTCTATTCCGCCATCAGCGGGCTGGTTCACCCTGGTGATGAGGTGATTTACTTCGAACCTTCCTTTGACAGCTACGCGCCGATCGTGCGTCTGCAGGGCGCGACGCCGGTCGCTATCAAGCTGACGGTGCCGGATTTCACCATCAACTGGGATGAAGTGCGCGCCGCCATTACGCCAAAAACGCGGATGATCATCATCAATACGCCGCATAACCCGAGCGGGCAGGTGTTTTCACGCGACGACCTCACGCAGCTCGCGGCGGTCACCCGCAATACCGATATCATTATTTTGTCTGATGAAGTTTACGAACATGTGGTATTTGATGAACAACAGCACCACGGTATGGCCACGCACCCGCAGCTTGCCGAACGTAGCGTGATTGTCTCGTCGTTTGGCAAGACCTTTCACGTCACCGGCTGGCGCGTGGGGTATTGCGTTGCGCCCGCAGAACTGATGGATGAGATCTGCAAAGTACACCAGTTCCTGATGTTTTCCGCCGATACGCCAATGCAGTACGCGTTTGCCGAACATATGAATGATCCGCAGACCTGGCTTTCGCTGGCGGCGTTTTACCAGCGCAAACGCGACCTGTTGCAGACGTTGCTGGCAGATTCCCCGTTTCACCTGCTGCCGAGCGCGGGCTCGTTCTTTGTGCTGGCGGATTACCGCCACTTCAGCGACGAGAGCGACAGCGAAATGGTGAAACGACTGATAACTGAGTGTGGCGTTGCCACCATCCCGCTGTCGGCGTTTTATACCGATGGTACGGATAACAAACTGATTCGCCTCTCTTTTGCCAAAGATGAGGCAACGTTACGGGCCGGTGCGCAGGCGCTGTGTCGCGTGAAGCCGCGTTAAGGAGCATAAGCCATGAAGATCAAAGCACTGTTACTTATTCTGGGGATGTTCAGCGTTTACTCGTCGTTTGCCGCCACTGAGTTGCGTTATGGCGTGGAAGCCGAGTACCCGCCGTTTGAGAGCAAAAACGCGGCAGGGGAGCTGGAAGGGTTTGATATTGAGCTCGGCAAAGCCATTTGTCAGGCCGCTTCGCTGAAATGCAGTTGGGTGGAATCTTCGTTTGATGCGCTGATCCCGGGGCTGGTGGCGAAAAAATTCGACGCCATTAACTCGGCGATGAACATCACCGAGCAGCGCCGCAAAAGCATCGATTTTACCCAGCCAATCTACCGTATTCCGTCGCAACTGGTCGGTAAAGCCGGGGATGGTATGGAAGCAACGCCGGAAGGACTGAAAGGCAAAACCATCGGCGTGTTGCAGGGATCGATTCAGGAAACCTATGCCAAAGAGCACTGGGAAGCTCACGGCGTCACGGTGGTGTCATACAAAGATCAGAACATGGCGTGGGCAGATTTGCTGAACGGCAGGATCGACGCCTCGCTGGTGATGTCCGCCGCAGGACAGGCGGGTTTCCTCAGCAAACCTCAGGGGAAAGGATTCGGATTCATCGGCAAACCGGTATCGGATGACACCATTCTTGGTAGCGGGATCGGTTTTGGCCTGCGTCAGGGTGATGACGCAACGAAAGCACAGCTCAACGCGGCAATTGACAAGGTCCGTGCTGACGGAACGATCACCACGCTCGCGGCTAAATACTTTCCGGGTATTGACGTCAGCGTAAAATAAGAATGCTGTGCTACGGCTTTGACCCCTGCTGATGATGTCAGGCAGGGGTTTTTTTATACATAAATTTACCTCCGATTCGGCTGATTCTGGTCGACAGAAATTTTTTCTGGCTTTGCGCGCTTTTTCTGCCGTCAACAATTGGATTATCAATCATTTTTGTCTAGAGTGAGCGACATTCACGACGCATCTGTTTGCCGCCGTTGCGCATCAATTGACATTATAAAAGGACGCTTTCTCAGGCATGAATCGCAGACGTTTTTTAAAATCTTCCATGGCCGTGGCCGCCGTTGTGGGCACCTCCGGAGTCGCTTCTCTTTTCACCAACGCCGCCTGGGCTGAAGAGTCGGATATCGCCGACGGTCAGACGCGTCGTTTTGATTACAACGTGCTGCAATCCATGGCGCACGATCTGTCCCGCCAGCCGTGGGGCGGGCCGCCGCGCGCACTGCCAGAAACGCTGGCGACCATGACGCCGCAGGCCTACAACAGCATTCAGTATGACGCCGCGCAATCGCTATGGAACAACGTTGAAGACCGCAAGCTGGATGTCCAGTTCTTCCATGTCGGCATGGGGTTCCGCCGTCGCGTGCGCATGTTCTCGCTGGATTCACAAACCCAGCAGGCGCGTGAGATTCATTTCCGCCCTGAATTGTTCCAGTACAACGACGCGGGGGTGGACACGAAACAACTGGAAGGGCAGACCGATCTCGGTTTCGCCGGATTCCGGGCCTTCAAAGCGCCGGAACTGGCCCGTCGCGATATCGTCTCGTTCCTCGGCGCCAGCTATTTCCGCGCCGTTGACAGCACGTATCAGTACGGTTTGTCCGCCCGTGGTCTGGCGGTAGATACC
Organism: Trabulsiella odontotermitis; assembly: GCF_001297775.1. Classification (GTDB taxonomy): domain Bacteria; phylum Pseudomonadota; class Gammaproteobacteria; order Enterobacterales; family Enterobacteriaceae; genus Trabulsiella; species Trabulsiella odontotermitis. Next base: position 78,928 of record NZ_LIFX01000009.1, read on the forward strand.
TTTACCGACACGCCGGAAGAGTTCCCGGATTTCACCTCGTTCTGGTTTGAAACCGTCAAGCCGGGCGCCACCACGTTTACCGTGTACGCGCTGCTCGACAGCCCGAGCGTCACCGGGGCGTATAAATTCGTGATCAACTGCGAAGAGAGTCAGGTGATCATGGACGTCGAAAACCACGTGTATGCGCGCAAAGACATTAAACAGCTCGGCATTGCGCCGATGACCAGCATGTTCAGTTGCGGCAATAACGAGCGTCGTACCTGCGATACCATTCACCCGCAAATCCACGACTCTGACCGCCTGGCGATGTGGCGTGGCAACGGCGAGTGGATCTGCCGCCCGCTGAATAACCCGCAAAAGCTGCAGTTCAACGCCTTTCAGGACAAAAACCCCAAAGGGTTTGGCCTGTTGCAGCTCGATCGCGATTTCAGCCACTATCAGGACGTGATGGGCTGGTACAACAAACGCCCGAGTCTGTGGGTAGAGCCGCGCAACGCGTGGGGCAAAGGGGCCGTCGGGCTGATGGAGATCCCGACCACCGGCGAGACGCTGGATAACATCGTCTGCTTCTGGACACCGGAAAAAGCGGTGAAAGCGGGCGACGAGCTGGACTTCAAATATCGCCTTTACTGGAGCGCGATGCCGCCGGTACGTTCCCCGATGGCGCGTGTGCTGGCGACCCGCACCGGCATGGGCGGTTTCCCGGAAGGCTGGGCACCAGGTGAGCATTTCCCGGACAAATGGGCGCGTCGTTTTGCCATTGACTTTGTCGGTGGCGATCTCAACGCTTCCGCACCGAAGGGCATTGAACCGGTGATCACCCTCTCCAGTGGTGAAGCGAAACAGGTCGAAATTCTTTATGTACAACCGTTCGACGGGTATCGCATTCTGTTTGACTGGTATCCCACGTCCGATTCCACCGAACCGGTGGAAATGCGGATGTTCCTGCGTTGTCAGGGCGAGGCGATCAGCGAAACCTGGCTGTATCAGTATTTCCCGCCTGCGCCGGACAAGCGCAACTATGTTGATGATCGCGTGATGCGTTAATCCACCCACGCCCCGCCAGATCTCACGGCGGGGCGCCTGATGATTGCAAAAGGGAGTGCCGATGGCGACAACCCCCGATATTTTTATCCCCGTCAATGACCGGTTGTCGCTGCGTGCGATCGACGAGCGTTTCGTGCCGGAACTGCATCAACTGGTTTTGAAAAATCAGACGTGGTTGCAGCATTCCCTGAACTGGGTAAAAGACGTCACTGATGAAAACGCCACGCGCCAGCATGCGCAGGGAAACGTCATGCTTCATCAACGCGGCTACGCCAAAATGTTTCTGATCTTTGACGATGAAGAGATGGTGGGAGTGTTGTCGTTCAATCAGATTGAGCCGCTGAATAAGACGGGCTATATCGGCTACTGGCTGGATGAGGTGCATCAGGGGCAAGGCATTCTGTCGCAGGCGCTACAGGCGTTTATCCATTTCTACAGCCAGCGTGGCGACGTGCGGCGGTTTGTCATCAAATGCCGGGTGGCGAACGCGCCGAGTAACCGGGTGGCGCAACGCAACGGGTTTGTGCTGGAAGGCTGCCTGAAACAGGCGGAATTCCTCAACGGTGAATACCACGACCAGAATATCTACGCGCGGATTGTCGACTCTGCATCAAAGTGACCCCAGCAGCGGCGTACGCGTAATGCGCTGGTCGCCGCTGATCACTTTCTGCCCGCGCAGGTGAATCTGTTCGCCATTGAAGGTTTCAATGACCGCATCGCCGCTGATGTCAACGTCATGCTCGATGATCACATCACCGCGAATGCGCGCCCGTCCGTGAATAATCACATTATCATCCAGTAACAATGGGCCGCCCTGTAACCAGGCGTGGCCGCTGATCCGCACGCGTTGTTTCAGCACGCAATTGCCTTCCACCACCGCGTCGTCGGTCACCGTCGCGCCATAGCGCAGCGTGGGGATCGCATCTTCCCCGCGCCCGGCGAGGATCCGCGCATTACCGGACACGCTGGCGCAATCGCAGATCCAGACATTGTTTTCTTCATTACCTTCAACACGCGCGTTGCCGAAGATCTCCGCACGGTGTTCGACAAATGCCTGATTGACGAAAGCCTCGCCATAAATCTGCGCCTGATGCACAATCCGCGAACGGCTGACGATGGCGCGCTCGTAGATTTGCAGTATTTTCTCCGCATCCGGCGTCAGCCCTCTGACAGCAACAATGTCGCATTGTTGCAGCACGCAGGCGTCGTCGAAGAGATGGCATTCACCGCGGATTTGCGAAGCCTGAACAGTGACGTTGTCACTTATTTGTGCCTGATGACTGACAGAACAGACACCGATCAGGCGGGCGTTATCTTCAATCCGCGCCCCGGCGAAAACCACGCTGTTATTGTCGTAGATCCAGCAGTTGCCCTGCTGACTGAGGGCGGATTCGTCGTCTATCCAGCCGCCTGCGGTTCCGACAGTAACGTCAGCGAAATCGCGCAGGGCAATGATCTGCCGCAGCGTCACGGCGCGGTTTTCCCCGTCTTCCGGGTATTGATGTTGACGGGTTTCTTCGCTGAGGCGGTATTTGTTCATCGTGATCACTCGTTACTGTCGGTTAACATAAACGTAGCAAAGATCTCCGTAGCGTGGTTTTAAAGGTTTATTTAAAATGCATCTTAAAACACGTTTAGCATCAGAATAAAAGGATTAACCATGACCTGCGACGAAAACTACTTTACCGACAAGTATGGCCTGACGAAAACGCACTCTGAAGTGCTGCACGCTGCAACGATTGTGCCGCCGGGCAAAACGCTTGACCTGGGTTGCGGCAACGGGCGTAACAGCCTGTATCTGGCGGCCAACGGCTTTGACGTCACCGCATGGGATAAAAATCCGCTGAGCATTAATAATCTGGAAACCATTCGTTATGAAGAGGGGCTGGATAATCTGCGTACTGCGGTTAAAGATCTTAATACCCTTAGTTTTGACGGGGAATATGATTTTATTCTCTCGACGGTAGTGCTGATGTTCCTGGAAGCGAAAACCATTCCGGGTCTTATCGATAATATGCAGCGCTGTACGAAAGCGGGCGGATATAACCTGATTGTGGCGGCAATGGATACGGAGGATTATCCCTGTACGGTCGGATTCCCGTTTACGTTTAAAGCGCATGAGCTGAGCGATTATTATACTGGCTGGGAATTGCTCAAATACAACGAAGAGGTGGGCGAATTACACCGCACCGATGCTAACGGTAATCGTATTAAGCTGCGTTTTGCCACGATGCTGGCGCGTAAACCAGCGTAACCGGCCATTCAGCCCATCTGACGGTGGGCTTTCTTTTCTCGATAATTTGATCTTCCCCGTTTATTGCCACAACAAACCCCTCAGTCGTTTGCTATAACTACCTTGCACTCATGCATTTAAAGGGATTCCTACATGCGTACTAAAGCGTTATTAAGCGTGGCTGTTATTACAACCATGATGGCGTTAACAGGTTGTGCCTCAAAAATTGCGCAGCCTGATAAGTATTCCGGTTTTTTAAAAGATTACTCTAATCTGAAGGAGACGACGTCCGCTTCCGGTAAACCGGAATTACGCTGGATCGACCCGAATTATAACCCGGCTAATTATGACAATGTGGTTTATAACCCGGTCGTTTATTATCCGGTGCCGAAACCGAATACCCAGATTGGCCAGAAGGCACTGGATCAAATCCGTAATTACACCAACACGCAACTGAAACAGGCGATCGCCGAGCGTAAACCGCTGGCGACAACGGTCGGGCCGCGCAGCCTGATTTTCCGTGGCGCGATCACTGGAGTGGATTCCAGCAAAGAAGGGCTGCAGTTCTATGAAGTCATCCCGGTTGCGCTGGTCGTGGCGGGAACACAGGCGGCGACCGGTCATCGCACGATGGACACCAGCCTCTACTTTGAAGGGGAACTGATCGACGCGAAAACCAATAAACCGGTGATCAAAGTAGTCCGTAAAGGCGAAGGGAAATCGCTGGCGAATGAAAATACGCCAATGACCGTCGATACGCTGAAACAGGTGATTGACGATATGGCCATTGACGCGGTGAAATTCGACCCGAACAATAAGTAAGACAGTCAGCGCCATCCGTTGATGGCGCTTCATTTCTCAGGCGGTTTTGCCGCGCAACCCACGTGGGCGAAACCAGGTTTCCGGCCTGGCAAACATCACCAGATTTCCCACCAGAATTAACGCCAGACCCAAAACAGCGTTCAGATGCCAGACATATCCCTCGTAAAACGTCGAAATGGTCAGCGCCACCAGCGGGAACAGCAGGGTGCTGTAGGCGGCATTGCTGGCGCCGATGCGCCCGACCAGCGTGAAATAGGCACCGAAAGCGACCACCGACCCCAGCAGCGCCAGGTACAGCAGCGCGCCCATATAGCTAAACGTCCACTGCGGCGTGAAGTCGTCACCGCGAGCCAGGGCAATCATTCCCATCACCAGCGTGCCATACAGCATCGCCCAGCTGTTGGTGGTCAACGTTTCCAGGCCGCGACGCTGGTGGCGCAGGCTCAACATATTGCCCAGAGAAAAACCGTAGGTACCCAGCGCGCTCAGCCCGATGCCGAACAGCAGCGAGGTGTTAACGCCGCTGGCCAGCAGATCGTCCCAGAACAGCGTGACAATGCCGGACAACCCCAGCAGTGCCGCCAGATAAAAGCGCCCCGGCGGTTGCTGGCGGAAGAACAGAAAGCTGTTGATGGCATTAAACAATACCGCCATAGAGAAAATCACCGACTCCAGACCAGTGTTGATGTAGGCCGCCGCGGTATAAAAACACCAGAAGTTAAAGCAAAAAACGCAGCACCCCTGTAGCAGGCAGAAGAGGTGATCGCGAAAGCTCAGACGACGCAGGCGGTGCAGGGCGACCAGCACCACCAGCATCGTGACGCTGGCGACCGCAAAGCGCCAGAAAATCGACACCGGCGCAGGCACCGGCCCTTGCTGCAGAAAAATAGCAATCCATGTCGTTCCCCAGATAACCACAACCAGCACATACAATAAGACGTTCATTTTTATTCTCTCATGTAACAACCTGCCTTCAGTCTGCCGGATCACGGGGAAACGCGCTGTCATCCGTCTGCGCCTGACTTGCAAATTCTTGCGGTTTTTTTTGCCGGGTCATATTCACAACGCTGGCATCGGACGCGGACTCTTCATAGACTGGAGCTCTGATCCCTCGATTTAACGGTTGCCATGTCTCACGCTTACAGTACCTTTGAAACGCTGTGTAAACAGAACGCCACCCTGCGGGATACGGTGTCGCTGAACTCTGGCATTCAACTGGCATCCTGGTACAACAAGCACGATACCGTCACTGTGCAGAGCGATCACCACACCCTGAGTCTGTATGTGGCGGACGGCTACGAAAGCTATCAGAAAACGCCCGGCGGCTGGAAAAACGGCGGCGGTCCGGATCGTTTTTGCCTGATGCCGAAAGAGAGCGAAACGACGTGGGACATTCGCGATGATCTGTCGTTTGTGCATCTGTACTGCACGGATGAACACCTGCGCGACATTGCCGAGAAAATCTGGGATCGCAGCCCGGCGAGGCTGACGCTGGATGAGCGAATTTTCGCTGACGACGCCAGAATCACCGCCGTTTACCGCCAGTTTCTGCTCGGTTGCGACTGGCAACAGCAGGCCAACCAGTTGACACTCAGCAGCGCCAGCACGCTGTTGCTGACGCACCTGATCCAGCACTATTCGAGTGTCCAGTGGCGGCTGCCGACGGTGACCGGCGGGCTGGCACCGTTTGTGCTGCGTAATACGCTGGCCTATATCGAAGCGCATCTGTCGCAACCGCTGACTCTCGCGGCGCTGGCGCAGGAAGCAGCGCTCAGTGAATACCATTTCGCGCGGATGTTCCGCCAGTCAATGCAGATGGCGCCGCACCAGTATGTGATGCAGCGGCGAATGGAGAAAGCGAAGGAACTGGTACGCTATTCAACGATGTCGCTGACGGAGATTGCCCAGGCCTGCGGGTTCAGTTCCGCCAGCCACTTCAGTAACCGTTTTCGCAGCGCGACCGGTAAAACCCCGTCACAACTACGCGCGGCGGCGCAGTGACAGCACGGCATAGCACAGCCCACCGAGCAATAATCCCCAGAAGGCCGAACCGATCCCGACAAGCGTTATGCCGCTGGCGGTCACCAGAAAGGTGACAATCGCCGCGTCACGTTCGTTTTCCTGTGCCAGCGCCTGCACCAGACTGCCACTGAGGGTGCTGAGCAGCGCCAGCCCGGCCAGCATCTGGATCCACGCCACCGGCAGCGCACCCATCAGCGCCGTTATCGAACCGCCAAAGATCCCCGCCAGCAGATAAAACACGCCCGCCGTCGCCGAAGCGCGCCAGCGCTCTTTGGGATCGGGATGCGCGTCCGGGCTCTGGCAAATGGCGGCGGTGATGGCGGCGATACAAATGGAGTAGACACCAAATGGCGACAGTAGCAGCGCCAGACCACCGGTGAAGATAATCAGCGGCGAAACCGGCACCGGGTAACCGCCCGCCTGCAGCGTGGCAAATCCGGGCGCGTTTTGCGATGCCATCGTGACCAGAAAGAAGGGGATCCCGACGCTGATCAACAGTGACGGTGTAAACTGCGGGGCGATGAATTCCGGCATCACCACGGCAAAGGAGAGCGGTGCGGTAGCAATTTCTCTCTGCAACAGCGCCACGGCACTGCCCGCGACCAACGCGGCGATCACCGCATAGCGCGGCGCGAGCGCTTTCACCACCAGCCATGCCAGCAGCATACTGCCGCACAGCAAAACATGTTGCTGCAGACTGACAAACGCCTGCAGACCGAAGCGTAATAAGATCCCGGCGAGCATGGCCGCCGCCAGCGAATGGGGGATGATTTTCATCAGCCGCGCAAACAGTCCGGTGACGCCACACAACACGATCAGCGCATTGGCGAAGATGAACACCCCAATGGCTTCCGCCAGCGTGACATTCTCTAAGCCGCTGACCAGCAGCGCGGCACCCGGCGTTGACCAGGCCGTCAGCACCGGCGCTTTACGCCACAAGGTCAGCGCCAGCGTGCTGATCCCCATCGCCAGACCCAGTGCGGTCATCCAGCCCGCAATTTGTACCGGCGTGGCCTGAGCAGCCGCGGCAGCCTGCCAGATAATCGCCGCCGAACTGGCATAGCCCACCAGTACTGCGACGAAGCCGGACATCAGCGTGGGAAAGGGAAGCGCGCTGCGCATGAATAACTCCTTGTGTGTTATACCATTCGTTGCAATGTAACATTGTCCGTGGCTATCGCAACGATGGAAAACGTTTTCGTCCGGGCGCGGTTCTGACTACAATAGCCGCCATTTCGAACCTGACGGATAACGACAATTTCATGCGCCAAACTTCTCATCTTGAACTGCTCAGCCCCGCCCGTGACGCGACGATCGCCCGCGAGGCTATTCTTCATGGCGCAGACGCCGTCTATATTGGCGGACCAGGGTTTGGCGCCCGCCATAACGCCAGCAACAGCTTGCGCGATATCGCGGAGCTGGTGCCGTTCGCCCGACGCTATGGTGCGAAGGTGTTCGTCACGCTGAATACCATTCTTCATGATGATGAGCTGGAGCCCGCGCAACGGCTGATTACCGACCTCTATCAGACCGGCGTGGATGCGCTGATCGTGCAGGATATGGGGATCCTCGAACTCGACATTCCGCCCATCGAACTGCACGCCAGCACCCAGTGCGATATCCGCAGCGTAGAAAAAGCAAAATTCCTCGCTGACGTCGGCTTCACGCAAATCGTGCTGGCGCGCGAGCTGAATCTGGAGCAAATCCGCGCCATTCATGCTGCGACCGACGCCACCATTGAGTTCTTTATTCACGGCGCGCTGTGCGTGGCCTATTCCGGCCAGTGCTACATTTCGCATGCCCAGACCGGACGCAGCGCCAACCGCGGCGACTGCTCGCAGGCCTGCCGTTTGCCCTATACCTTAAAAGATGATCAGGGGCGCGTGGTGTCGTTCGAAAAACACCTGCTGTCGATGAAAGACAATGACCAGACCGCCAACCTCGGCGCGCTGATCGACGCCGGTGTGCGCTCATTCAAAATTGAAGGGCGCTACAAAGACATGAGTTACGTGAAAAATATCACCGCGCATTATCGTCAGATGCTGGACGCCATTATTGACGATCGCGGCGATCTGGCGCGCGCCTCCGCCGGTCGCACGGAGCATTTCTTCATCCCGTCGACCGACAAAACCTTCCATCGCGGCAGCACGGATTATTTCGTTAATGCCCGTAAAGGGGATATCGGCGCCTTCGATTCGCCGAAGTTTATCGGCCTGCCGGTGGGCGAAGTGCTGAAGGTGGCGAAAGATCACCTCGACGTTGAAGTGACGGAGCCGCTGGCGAATGGCGACGGGCTTAACGTGATGATCAAACGCGAAATCGTCGGTTTCCGCGCCAATACGGTAGAGAAAACCGGCGAAAATCGCTATCGCGTGTGGCCGAACGAAATGCCCGCCGATCTGCATAAAGCACGTCCGCATCAGGCGCTGAACCGCAACCTCGATCACAACTGGCAGCAGGCGTTGCTGAAAACCTCCAGCGAACGTCGCGTGGCGGTGGATATTGAACTCGGCGGCTGGCAGGAGCAACTGATCCTGACGCTGACCAGTGAAGAGGGCGTCAGCGTAACGCATACGCTCGACGGCAACTTCGATGAGGCCACCAACGCCGAAAAAGCGATGAACAGTCTCCATGATGGCGTGGCAAAACTGGGGCAGTCGATTTACTACGCCCGTGATGTCAGCGTGACGCTGCCGGGTGCGCTGTTTGTACCGAACAGCCTGTTAAACCAGTTGCGTCGCGAGACGGTGGAAAAACTCGACGAGGCGCGTCTGGCTAATTACCAGCGCGGCAGCCGCAAGCCGGTCTCCGTACCGCCGCCGGTATTCCCGGAAACCCATCTCAGTTTCCTCGCGAACGTCTACAACCACAAAGCGCGCGAGTTTTATCATCGCTACGGCGTGCAACTGATTGACGCAGCGTATGAAGCCCATGAAGAGAAGGGCGACGTGCCGGTGATGATCACCAAACACTGTCTGCGTTTTGCCTTTAATCTGTGTCCGAAACAGGCGAAAGGGAATATCAAGAGCTGGCGCGCCACGCCGATGCAACTGGTGCATGGTGACGAGGTGTTAACCCTGCGTTTTGACTGCCGTCCGTGCGAAATGCATGTGGTAGGAAAAATCAAAAACCACATCCTGAAGCTGCCGCAGCCAGGCAGTATTGTGGCGTCCGTCAGCCCCGACGAACTGATGAAAACCCTGCCGAAGCGCAAGCGCTAATGGGATACGCCAGGGGGAAATCTTCCCCCTGGTTTTCAGGATTTAAACCCGGCCGCCGCCATCAACAGACGAAAAACGCTCCCGGCGACAGTCAGTGCCAGCACGCCTGCGCCCCATAGAATGACCAGCCACAACAGCCGTTTCAGTAACGATTGCTGCATCAGTGATAACCCTCCCCATGCTGTACTTTTCCGCGAAACACGTAGTAACTCCAGAAGGTGTAAACCAGAATTATTGGGATGATCAGCAGCGCGCCGACCAGCATAAAGCCCTGACTTTGCAGTGGCGCAGCGGCCTGCCAGAGCGTGATGTCCGGCGGGATCAGGTGCGGCCAGATGCTGATGCCCAGCCCGCTAAAGCCGAGAAAAATCAGCCCCAGCGTCAGTAAAAACGGCGACGCGTGTTGTGCCGGGTTCGCCAGCACACGCCACAGCCAGATGCTCAGGGCGATCACCAGCAACGGGACAGGCGCGAGAAAGAAAAGATTTGGCAGACTGAACCAGCGTGAGGCGATCGCGCTATGCGCCAGCGGCGTCCAGAGACTGATGATGGCGATCACTGCCAGCAGTGCCAGCAGTAACTTTTTCGCCGCGTCGCGCATTTTCGCCTGCAGCGGATTTTCGCTTTTCATCACCAGCCAGGTGGCGCCGAGCAGGGCATAGGCAATCACCAGACCCACGCCGCAGAACAGGGTAAACGGCGTCAGCCAGTCCAGCGGGCCGCCGGTATAAGCGCGAGCAGTCACCGGAAAACCATTCAGTACCGCACCGACCACCACGCCCTGGCTGAAGGTGGCGAGCAGGGAGCCGCCAATAAACGCCTTATCCCAGAACGGGCGGTGTGACGGCGTGGCTTTGAAACGAAACTCAAAGGCGACGCCACGAAAGATCAGGCCGATTAACATCAGCGTCAGCGGAATGGTCAGCGCGTCGACAATCACCGCGTAGGCCAGCGGAAAGGCGCCAAACAGCCCGGCGCCGCCGAGCACCAGCCAGGTTTCATTGCCGTCCCATACGGGTGCCACGCTGTTGACCATCACATCGCGATCTGCCGGGTCTCGCGTCAACGGAAAAAGCACGCCGATACCGAGATCAAAGCCGTCCATCACGATGTACATCAGGGTGGCGAAAACGATGATCACAAACCAGATAACAGAGAGATCGATACCCATCAGCGATGCTCCTCAGCGGGAAAAGATTCAACGACAGCAGAAAGCGGACGCGCCGGGGTACCCGAGGTGTCCGGGTCGTCATCCTGCGGCCCTTTACGGATCAGGCGGATCATGTAGCTGTAACCGACACCAAACACGGCACCGTAGACGACAAAAAACGCGAGCAGGCTGATGCTCATATGCAGGTCGCCATGGGCAGAGACCGCATCAGCAGTGCGTTGCAGGCCATAAACCACCCACGGCTGACGACCCACTTCAGTGGTGACCCAGCCCGCGAGGATCGCAATCAGACCCGACGGTCCCATCCACAGCGCAAAGCGCAGGAACGGGCGTGAGACGTAGAGGCGCTGTTTTTTGCGCAGCCACAGCGCGGCAATACCGAGCAGGATCATCAGCATGCCCAGCCCGGCCATGAGGCGGAATGACCAGAACACGATGGTGGAATTGGGGCGATCCTCTTTGGGGAATTCCTTGAGCGCCGGAACCTGTTTATCCAGGCTGTGGGTGAGGATCAGGCTGCCGAGGGCGGGGATCTCCAGCCCGTAACGGGTACGCTCCTGAGCCATATCCGGCCAGCCAAACAGCAGCAGCGGCGTCGGCTCGCCCGGCAGGTTTTCCCAGTGGCCTTCGATAGCGGCAATTTTCGCAGGTTGATGCTCAAGCGTATTCAGACCGTGCATATCACCGAACAATGCCTGCAACGGCGCCACAATCAGCGTCATCCACAGCGCCATGGAGAGCATCGCGCGGATGGCGGGCGTATTATTACCGCGCAGCAGATGCCAGGCCGCCGACGCAGCAACAAACAACGCGCTACTCAGAAACGCCGCTGTAAACATATGCAGCAGGCGGTACGGGAACGACGGGTTAAATACCACCGCAAACCAGTCGACCGGCACCACCTGACCGTTGACTATCTCAAACCCTTGCGGCGTCTGCATCCAGCTGTTAGACGCGAGGATCCAGAAGGTAGAAATAATGGTGCCCAGCGCCACCATGCAGGTGGAAAAAAAGTGCAGGCCGGGGCCGACTTTGTGCCAGCCGAACAGCATCACGCCGAGAAAACCGGCTTCGAGGAAGAACGCCGTCAACACTTCATAGGTCAGCAGCGGGCCGGTAATGCTGCCCGCAAATTGCGAAAACCCACTCCAGTTGGTACCGAACTGGTAAGCCATCACCAGGCCTGACACCACACCCATACCGAAGTTAACCGCAAAGATTTTCGACCAGAAGTGGTACAGCGAGCGCCATACCGGATTTTTGCTTTTCAGCCACAACCCCTCGAGAACCGCCAGATAGCTGGCAAGCCCGATGGTGATGGCGGGAAAGATAATATGGAAGGAAACCGTAAACGCAAACTGGATCCTCGCCAGATGAAACGCATCAAGACCAAACATGCAGAACTCCGCAGAGTAAATTGATTCAGCGCAATTTTAGGGTCTGACACATCGCAATGGCAGAAACAGTACAGTGATATTAATTGATAACAGTTCCACAACTGTTATGTATTGCCATCGGGCACAATTCCTGGTTTATACGGCTGTAAGCCGTACTGATTGACGTCCATGAAGGAGTGGCGTAGATTTTCAGCATACGGCTATCAGCCGTACCTGTTTTTCTGAAGGAGGAAAAATGAGAGGTCATTATGGCTAAAGTTGCGACATTCTCAGATGAACCGCGCAGCGCGAAAAATGCCAGAGTAGAACTGAAAACCAGCACCGACATCAAAGACGTGCTTCGTGAGGCGGCAGCGGCAGCAGGACTGGATCTCAGCGCTTTTATTCTTGGCGCGGCACTGGAACGTGCCGAAAGCGTGCTCGACAATCAACGGCGCCGCCAGCTGTCAGCAGAAAGCTGGCAACAGCTGAATCAGTTGCTGTCCGAACCAGCGGCACCGACGCTGGCGCTTCAGGCATTAATGCGGAGGGAAACCGATGGGAAAAAATCAGGAAGAGAGTGATATTTTGCTTTGCGCGTATCAGGCGGATATCACGTATCCGGGGCAAAAGCATTTTGATTGCGGCAATGTCACCATCAACCATTTTGTACGTAATTCGCTAAAAAAGAATGTGAAAGAGGGCAACTGCGCTGCCAGAGCGCTCATTGACGGGCAATCTGGCGAGCTGTTGGGGTGTTGTACTTTTACTGCGTATTCGCTGGATCGAGACAGGCTGGCGGCAGCGTTATCCGGCTCACTGCCGGGTGACGTTGGCGTCGTGCGTCTGGTCATGCTGGGCGTGGCGCAGAAAGTGCAGCGGCGGGGCTTCGGTCTGGATCTCCTGAGCGATTTTTTCCGCCAGATTAAACTGATTCATCAGTCGCTGCCACTGAAAGGGGTTTATCTCGACGCCGCGCCTGACGCCATCAATTTTTATGCCCGGCTGGGTTTTGCTCCGCTTTCAGAGCAGCCCGGCACTTCCGGTACCATTCCGCTTTTTCTGGGCATTCAGCATATTCTCGCTGCCTGATAATGCCATTCGCCCGACCAGGATCATCGTCGGGCGGCACGCTGATTCTCCGCTTCTGGCAATAACAGTTTACCAAAACTGCTAAAATCGTCTTTCTGTTATATGATGGTGAGACATCTTCAGCAGGAACCCGCCATGAAAAAATACCAGCGTCTCGCGCAGCAAATCATCGAACAGATTGAGCTTGGCGTGTGGGAACCCGGTGACCGTTTGCCGTCGCTGCGTGAGCAGGTGGTGAGTAGCGGGATGAGTTTTATGACCGTCGGGCATGCTTATCAGCTACTGGAAAGCCAGGGGCGGATTATCGCCCGGCCGCAGTCGGGTTATTACGTCGCGCCGCGCCCGGTGCGTCAGCCGCCTGCCGCGCCACCGGAGCAGGTGATGCGTGATGAATCCGTCGACATCAATACCTATATTTTTGAAGTGCTGCAGGCGAGCCGCGATGCCTCTGTGCTGCCGTTCGCCTCGGCGTTTCCTGATCCGCGTCTTTTTCCCTTACAGCAGCTTAACCGCTCGCTGGCGCAGGTGAGCAAAACGGCGACGGCGATGAGCGTGATTGAAAACCTGCCGCCGGGCAATGCCGAACTGCGCCATGCTATCGCCCGCCGTTATGCGTTGCAGGGGATGAACATCTCGCCGGATGAGATTGTGATCACCGCCGGGGCGCTGGAAGCGCTCAACCTCAGCCTGCAGGCAGTGACCGAACCAGGTGACTGGGTGATCGTCGAGAACCCGTGTTTCTATGGCGCGTTACAGGCGCTGGAACGTCTGAAGCTGAAGGCGTTGTCGGTGGCGTCCGATGTGAAAGAGGGGATCGACATGAACGCGCTGGCGCAGGCGCTGCGCGATTACCCGGTGAAAGCCTGCTGGCTGATGACCAACAGCCAGAATCCGCTCGGCTTCACGCTCTCAGCGGATAAAAAAGCGCAACTGATTGCGTTGCTGACGGCGCATAACGTGATGCTGATTGAAGACGATGTCTACAGCGAACTGTACTTCGGGCGGGAAAAGCCGTTGCCAGCCAAAGCCTGGGATCACGACGATATGACGCTGCACTGTAGCTCGTTTTCGAAATGTCTGGTGCCGGGGTTTCGCATTGGCTGGGTTGCTGCCGGAAAACATGCGCGCCGCATTCAACACCTGCAACTGATGAGTACGCTCTCGACCAGCTCGCCGATGCAACTGGCGCTGGTGGATTACTTAGCCACCAAACGCTATGACGCCCATCTGCGCCGTTTACGCCGACAGCTTGCCGAGCGAAAACAGCAGGCCTGGCAGTCGTTACTGCGGCATTTGCCCGCCGAAGTGAAAATCCATCATAACGACAGCGGTTATTTTCTCTGGCTGGAATTGCCTGCCGGGATAGACGCGGGCGAACTGAGCGCGAAAGCGCTGGCGCAGCATATCAGCATTGCGCCGGGGAAAATGTTTTCCACCACCAACAGCTGGGCATCGTTTTTCCGTTTTAATACGGCCTGGGGATGGGGCGAACGAGAGGAAAATGCGGTGAAAACGCTGGGGGTGTTGATTCGCGAGCTTCTCAAAAAATAGCGCCTGCAAAGGCAGGCGCTATAGGGTTGTGATTATGCCGTCACGATGGGCGGTTCTTCAAACGCGGTCAGCTTCGGTGCTTCGCCTTTGTATTTCTCAGCGTACACCAGCGAGGTGTTACCCGCGCAGCCGTTCGCCAGACGTGACGTCGGAATATCCGCGGTCAACACGTTAGCGCCACCGTTTTTACAGATCCCGTTTTCAATGTCCGGCCAGGCACCTTCGTGGATACAGATCACGCCTTGCTTGATGCCATCGCTGACGCGGGCACCCACCAGTACCTGTCCACGGGCGTTCCAGACACGGACCAAATCGCCGTCGGCGATGCCTCTGGCTTTCGCATCTTCCGGATGGATGGTGACCGGCTCACGGTTTGCTACCGCATACTCTTTACGCAGCGCGGCATAGTTCAGCTGGCTGTGCAGACGGTGCGCCGGGTGGGCGGTCAGCAACTGCAACTGATCTTTATCCGCGGTGCCTTTCCACTCATCCGGCGCCAGCCAGGAGGCGTGCGGCGGACAGTCTTTGTAATTGTATCCCTCGATGGTTTTTGAGTAGATTTCAATTTTGCCGCTTGGTGTCCCGAGGGCGTTCATGACCGGATCGCTGCGGAACTCAGCGTAGCGAACGTACTTCTCGTTTTTCTCGTTCTTACGCATTTCGATCAGTTTGTTCTGCTGCCAGAAAGCGTTGAACTGCGGCATCGCCACACGCTGCGCACGACCGGCTTTTTGCGCCTCATCATAGAACTGCTTCAGCCAGCCCATCTCATCTTTGCCTTCGGTGTAGACCGCTTTACCGCCAGCTTTAAGCATTTCGGCCAGATCAGCAAACACATCGAAGTCATTACGGGATTCAAACTGCGGCGGCACGGCCTGTTTCATCGGCACCAGATGCTGGTTACTGTAGTCACCGGTCATGGTCAGGTCGTTACGCTCGAACGAGGTGGTGATCGGCAGAACGATGTCCGCGTGTTTCGCCGCCGCCGTCCAGTAGCTTTCAGAAATCACCACCAGTTCCGGTTTCTGCCAGGCTTTGATCAGGCGGTTGGTATCCTGATGATGGGTGAAGTTACCGCCGCCTGCCCACCAGATCATTTTGATATCCGGGAAGGTCTGCTCTTTACCGTTGTGCTGGTATTTGCCGCCAGGGTTTTCCAGCGCTTCGACGATACGCGCCACCGGAATACTGGTGACGGCGTCGGACACCGCCCAGTCGTTACCGGCGGAAGAACCACCTGCGATCTGTGCGGAAATGGCTGGCAGCACGCCGCCAACGCGGGTCGGGTTGCCGCCGTTGGAGTAGTGATAGGTGAAGCCAAAACCGCCGCCTTCCGTCCCGATCTGGCCAAGCATCGCCGCCAGGGTAACCAGCATCCAGTGACGCTGTTCGCCATATTGCTGGCGCTGAATGCCCCAGCCCGCCATCAGCATGGTTTTGTTGCCCGCGAAGATGTCTGCCAGTTTCTCAATTTGCTCGGCGGGTACGCCGCTGATGCCCGCTGCCCACTCGGCGGTTTTTTCCGTTTTGTCGGTTTTGCCGAGCAGGTACTCTTCAAACTGCGGATAACCGGTGGTGTACTTGTCGAGGAAAGCTTTATCGTGCAGCCCTTTTTTCACCAGCGTATGGGCGATACCGAGCATCATGGCCACGTCGGTACCCATATTCGGGGCGATCCAGGTGGCGCTGTCGCCAAAGAAATCGATGGTTTCGGAACGCATCGGGTCAATGGCGATGACACTCTTGCCTGATTTTTTCAGCAGATGGAAGTATTCCAGCCCTTGCTCGTCGGTGCTGCTCCAGGCAATTTTCAGCGTGTTGAGCGGGTTCATGCCCCACAGCACCACGACCTGACTGTGCTCAAGGATCATCGGCCATGTGGTCGGCTGCTCGTACACTTCAACTGACCCCAGCACGTACGGGAGGATCACCTGCGCAGCGCCGGTAGAGTAGTCGCCAGTGTGCCCGGCATAACCGCCCGCCATGCTCATATAGCGCTGCAACAGGGTCTGTGCTTTATGCAGCACGCCGCTGGAGCGCCAGCCGTAGGAACCGGCGAAAATGGAGGAGGGGCCATAGCTGCTGCGAATGCGGCTGTGCTGTTCGTGAATGAGTTTCAGCGCCTGATCCCAGCTCACGCGAACGAACGGATCGTTTCCGCGTTTGCCGTCCGCTTTGCCCGGGTTTTCCAGGTAGCTTTTACGTACCATCGGGTATTTGATACGGGCAGTGGTATGTACCTGATCCGGCGCAGTTTGCTGTAATGAGTTCGGAACGGTTTTTGGCAGTGCGCCTTTAGAGGAAACGATTTTTCCGTCCTTGACCTCGACATACATGGCACCCCAACGTCCGGCGGTCAGAATAGCGCCGCCTGCCGGGCCTTCCGCCCAGGCTGGCATCGGGATGGCGGACGTAATCGCCAGCGTACCTGTTGCTGCTCCGGCCGTTTTAATAAAGTCGCGTCTTGTGAGTCTCATAGTTGCTCCTGGTGTTCTCGTTTATTCTTTGATGTCTTTCGCGTTGTACTGGAAATAACGGCTCAGAATATCCAGTTCGTTTTCACTGATATTGGTGCGCGCGCCCATGCCTTTCACCACCGACGGCCAGGCATTGAGGGTGTAGTGATGCGTAGGGATCGGCGCATGACAACCCGCGCAGTAAACATCGTCCAGTTTGCGGGCGTAATCCCACATCGGCTCGCGGCTGGCGAGCGCCGATGCGCTCCATTCGCCCTGTAACGTCACGTCGCGCCAGGCATTGCCGTAATCATCTTTTTTCCAGTCGGAAAGAACCTTCAGCGACTGCTGGCCTTTTTCACTGAGACTGGCGAGGATCAGGCGTTGGCCCGCGGCGTAATAAATAACCTGTTCGCTGCCCTGCATCTGGCTACCGCGAATTTCCACCTGCCGCGCTTTCTCTTCTGTTTTCAGCACATGCAGCTCCGTTGCCGGGTAAACGGTGCCGAGATCGCCAAGCGGCGTTTTGCTGACCACATATAACGTTTTGGCATCGGCAGGGGTGGTTGCGGCCTGGGTTTGCAGCGCCTTGACAGCGCTGTCGTCCATCTTGATTTCCGGCGGGAAGTGGGCGACGCCTTTATGGCAGTCGATACAGGTCTGTTTTTCTTTAATCCCCATGGCGTGCATTTTTTGTGCTTCGGCACTCTGCGCGCTGAGATCCATGGCATCCATGCTGTGACAACTGCGGCAGGTCGCCGAGTCGTTGGCTTTTAATTGCGCCCAGACGGTCTGCGCCATTTCCAGCCGATGCTCTTCAAATTTCTCCGGGGTATCGATCTTTTTGGTGATGAACTGGTGATAAATATCTTTCGAGGCGAGGAATTTGGTGACGAGATAATCCATACCACCCTGTGGAATATGGCAGTCAGCACATTCCGCGCGGATCCCTTTCTGGTTCTGGAAATGCACTGACCCCGTGTATTCTTCATAAGGGGCTTGCATGGTATGGCAGGACAAACAGAATTCGGTGCTGGAGGTTTTATGTAATGTCCATTGCCCGGCAAGGATCGCCAGCGCACCGAGAATAACGCCAAGCAAACAGGTTAGCGCCAGAGTTTTATTTATTTTTCGCATTCCACATCTCGTTATGTGTTTACCTCATTGTGAGTAGACGATAGGTAACCAATAAGCGTTAAACCTTGATATTCATCAAAAGGTAAGGGGAATAGCGGCAGAGAATGATGCATTCCTGAAGAGGATCTCATTTTAGAATACAGCGGAAAAGCGATGACTAAACAGCATCCTGTGCTGGCATTAATGGTTTGATGTGCCAGCATTTAACTTAGGAATAGTATAAAAATCCGAACTGTGACCTGCGATGAACTCATAAGGGTCATTAATCAGCAAAAAACACTTGGTTATATATTTTATTATACAACGTAGCGGCGTAAAACGTGTAAATGGCGACAGGGGAAAATCCCGCTGCTGAACTATTTACTAAACACCGTTCTTATTCACTGAATATCTTTTTCTGGTTTTAAAAATAGCGCATTTAATTAACGATGATTATTTGCAGTGATATTCCTCCGCAATGGTCATATGAAAAATCAATACTCTCAACGGCACGGTAACCGTTTGTCCGTTTCGCGGTCTATTATTACTTTTGTCTGACTTTTCAGCGTAATGCGCGGCCTGTCACAACCTGAGTAAATTTCCTCAGCGCGGCAGGTGCGTGCTCGTTGCGCCGTCTACTGTTATTAAGGGAGATATTTTTACGGCACGGCTGCCGCCAGAATTCATTGTGACAGGAGTAAGATTCTATGAGCAAGAAATTTGCCCGCAGCAGCCTGTGCGCGCTGGGAATGACCGTCATTGCCGCGCAAGCCGCCGAACCCCCGACATCGCTCGACAAAGGTGAAGGCCAGTTAGATATTATCGCCTGGCCTGGCTACATCGAACGGGGGCAGACGGATAAAAACTACGACTGGGTGACGGCTTTTGAAAAAGAGAGCGGCTGTCAGGTCAATGTGAAAACCGCGGCGACCTCTGACGAAATGGTCAGCCTGATGGCAAAAGGCGGATACGACCTGGTCACCGCCTCCGGCGATGCGTCCCTGCGCCTGATCATGGGTAAACGCGTGCAGCCCATCGACACCGGTCTGATCCCGGCCTGGAAAACCCTCGATCCGCGCATTGTTAAAGGCGACTGGTTTAACGTCGGCGGTAAAGTGTACGGCACGCCTTATCAATGGGGGCCGAACCTGTTGATGTACAACACCAAAACGTTCCCGACGCCGCCGGACAGCTGGAGCGTGGTGTTTGTTAAGCAAAATCTGCCCGATGGCAAAACCAATCAGGGGCGCGTGCAGGCTTACGATGGCCCTATCTATATCGCGGATGCCGCGCTGTTCGTGAAAGCGACGCAGCCGCAGCTCGGGATAAAAGATCCCTACCAGCTCACCGAAGAACAGTATCAGGCGGTACTGAAAGTGCTGCGCGATCAGCATGGTCTGATCCACCGTTACTGGCATGACACCACCGTTCAGATGAGTGATTTCAAAAACGAAGGCGTCGTCGCGTCCAGCGCCTGGCCTTATCAGGCCAACGGACTGAAAGGCGAAGGGCAGCCCATCGCCACCGTATTCCCGAAAGAAGGGGTAACCGGCTGGGCCGATACCACCATGCTGCACGCGCAGGCGAAGCATCCGGTCTGTGCCTATAAATGGATGAACTGGTCGCTGACGCCAAAAGTGCAGGGGGACGTTTCCGCCTGGTTTGGCTCGCTGCCGGTGGTGCCGGAAGGCTGCAAAGCCAGCACATTGCTCGGCGATAAAGGCTGCGAAACCAACGGCTACACCTTCTTTGACAAAATCGCCTTCTGGAAAACGCCGGTGGCGGACGGCGGCAAATATGTCTCCTACAGCCGCTGGACACAGGATTACATCGCCATTATGGGCGGTCGCTGAGCGCGGGAGTGAAACATGACGTATGCAGTAGAGTTTCATGACGTCTCACGTCTGTATGGTGATGTGCGCGCGATGGATGGCGTCAGTATCGCGATTAAAGATGGTGAGTTTTTCTCCATGCTGGGGCCGTCCGGCTCCGGCAAAACCACTTGTCTGCGGCTGATCGCCGGGTTCGAGCAGCTTTCCGGCGGCAGCATCAGTATTTTCGGTAAAGCGGCCAGCGAGCTTCCGCCCTGGGAACGCGACGTCAACACCGTCTTTCAGGACTACGCGCTGTTTCCGCATATGTCGATCCTCGACAACGTCGCTTACGGGCTGATGGTCAAAGGGATCGACAAAAAAACGCGGCTGCAGCGTGCGCAGGAAGCGCTGGAAAAAGTGGCGCTCGGATTTGTTCATACCCGAAAGCCGTCACAGCTTTCCGGCGGTCAGCGCCAGCGGGTGGCGATTGCCCGCGCGCTGGTCAATCAACCGCGCGTGCTGTTGCTTGATGAACCGCTGGGGGCGCTGGATCTCAAACTGCGCGAGCAGATGCAGCTTGAGCTGAAAAAGCTGCAACAGGATCTGGGGATCACTTTTATTTTCGTCACCCACGATCAGGGTGAAGCGCTGTCGATGTCCGATCGTGTGGCGGTGTTTAACAATGGTCGCATTGAACAGGTCGATTCACCGCGTGATCTGTACCTGCGCCCGCGTACGCCGTTTGTCGCCGGGTTCGTCGGCACGTCTAACGTGTTTGATCCGGCGATGAGCGAAAAACTGTGCGGGATGGCGGGCGTCTGGTCGTTGCGACCAGAACATATTCGTCTCAATGAAGGCGGCGAAGTGCAGGTCAACGGCGTAGTGCAGGCGGTGCAGTATCAGGGAGCAGCAACGCGTGTTGAGATTGCGCTGTCAGGTGGTGAAAAACTGCTGGTGAGCCAGGCGAATTTTACCGGTAGCGCACTGCCCGCAGCACCTGTGCCGGGGCAAACGGTGCTGGCGTCCTGGGCGCGAGAGGCCATGGTGCCGCTTGACGGAGGGAGGTGAAATGGAGATGAGTCTATCCCCAACGCCGTCACCGTCGCACATCGGTCGCCTGTCAGGTCTGTTCTGGCGCAAACCCGCGCTCGGGTTGTTCCTGTTGTTGCTCGGGCCGCTGATGTGGTTTGGCATCGTCTATCTTGGTTCGCTGTTCACGCTGTTGTGGCAGGGGTTTTATACCTTTGACGATTTCACCATGTCAGTCACGCCGGATCTGACGCTGGCTAACCTGAAAGCGCTGTTTAACCCGGCGAATTACGACATCATCCTGCGCACACTGGCGATGGCGGTCGGTGTGACTATCGCCAGCGCAATCCTCGCGTTTCCAATGGCCTGGTATATGGCGCGCTACGCCCGCGGCAAAATGAAAGCCTTCTTCTATATTGCCGTCATGCTGCCGATGTGGGCGAGTTACATCGTTAAGGCCTACGCCTGGACGCTGCTGCTGGCGAAAGATGGCGTCGCGCAATGGTTTCTCAGTCATATGGGACTGGAAGGGTTGCTGAATCTGATCCTCACGCTGCCCGGCATCGGTGGCAATACGCTGTCGACTTCCGGGCTGGGGCGCTTTCTGGTCTTCGTTTACATCTGGCTGCCGTTCATGATCCTGCCGGTACAGGCGGCGCTGGAGCGTCTGCCGCCGTCATTGCTGCAGGCTTCGTCCGATCTCGGCGCCAGACCCAGCCAGACGTTTCGTCATGTGGTGCTGCCGCTGGCGATCCCCGGTATTGCGGCAGGCTCGATTTTTACCTTTTCGCTGACGCTCGGTGATTTTATCGTGCCGCAACTCGTCGGGCCGCCGGGGTATTTCATCGGCAACATGGTCTATTCCCAACAGGGGGCGATCGGCAATATGCCGATGGCGGCGGCATTTACGCTGGTGCCCATCGTGTTAATTGCCCTTTATCTGGCGTTCGTGAAGCGCCTGGGAGCCTTCGATGCACTCTGAACGCGCACCGTGGTTTCTCAAAATCGCCACCTGGGGCGGCGTGGTTTTCCTGCACTTCCCGCTGGCTATCATTGCGATATATGCCTTCAACACCGAAGACGCCGCGTTCAGTTTTCCACCGCAGGGGCTGACGCTGCACTGGTTTAGCGTCGCGGCAGGGCGCGGTGATATTCTCGATTCCGTGACGTTGTCACTTAAAATCGCCGCGCTGGCGACGCTGATTGCCCTGGTGCTGGGGACATTAGCCGCCGCGGCACTGTGGCGCAGCACGTTTTTCGGCAAAAACGCCATCTCATTGCTGCTGCTTCTGCCCATTGCCTTACCAGGCATCATCACCGGGCTGGCGCTGCTGACGGCGTTTAAAGCAATTGGCCTTGAGCCGGGATTCCTGACCATTGTGGTGGGGCATGCCACCTTCTGCGTGGTGGTGGTGTTTAACAACGTGATCGCCCGTTTCCGGCGCACGTCGTGGAGCCTGGTCGAAGCGTCGATGGATTTAGGCGCTAACGGCTGGCAAACCTTCCGCTATGTGGTGCTACCGAATCTCGGCTCGGCGCTGCTGGCCGGGGGCATGCTGGCCTTCGCGCTCTCCTTTGATGAAATTATCGTTACCACGTTTACCGCCGGACACGAACGCACGCTGCCGCTCTGGCTGTTGAATCAGCTCGGACGGCCGCGCGACGTACCGGTGACCAACGTGGTGGCTTTGTTAGTGATGTTGGCAACAACGATTCCCATTCTGGGTGCCTGGTGGTTAACCCGAGACGGCGAAACGGTCGCCGGAAGCGGGAAATAAACGATAAATATGGAGTCTGCTATGCAACATAAGTTATTGATCAATGGTGAACTGGTGGCAGGTCAGGGGGAGATGCAGCCTGTCTACAATCCGGCAACGGGCGAGGTGATCCTCCAGATTGCGGAAGCCACGCCAGCACAGGTTGATGCGGCGGTGCTGGCAGCGGATCGGGCGTTTGCCGAATGGGGACAAACGACACCGAAAACACGCTCGGAATGCCTGCTGAAACTGGCGCAGGCGATCGAAACCCATGCTGAAGATTTTGCGCGCCTGGAGTCGCTCAACTGCGGCAAGCCGCTGCACTGCGTACTTAATGACGAAATACCGGCCATTGTGGATGTGTTCCGCTTTTTTGCCGGCGCATCACGTTGCCTGAGCGGTCTGGCGGCGGGCGAGTATCTGGAAGGGCACACGTCGATGATTCGTCGTGATCCGGTCGGGGTGGTGGCCTCGATTGCGCCGTGGAACTATCCGCTGATGATGGCGGCCTGGAAACTGGCGCCTGCGCTGGCCGCCGGGAACTGTGTGGTGATTAAGCCCTCGGAAATCACCCCGCTGACCGCACTGAAACTGGCTGAACTTGCCAGCGGCATTTTCCCGCCAGGCGTGCTGAATGTGCTGTTCGGGCGCGGCAAAACCGTCGGCGATCCGCTGACCGGTCATGAAAAAGTGCGCATGGTGTCGCTGACCGGGTCCATCGCCACCGGCGAGCACATCATCGGCCATACCGCGTCGACGATTAAGCGTATGCATATGGAACTGGGCGGTAAAGCGCCGGTGATTGTGTTTGATGATGCCGATATCGATGCGGTGGTGGATGGCGTACGCACGTTCGGTTTCTACAATGCCGGGCAGGACTGTACCGCTGCCTGTCGCATTTACGCGCAGCGGGGCATTCACGACCGGCTGGTGGAAAAACTGGGTGCGGCGGTGGCCAGCCTGAAAATGGGTGATCCGCAGGATCCGTCCACCGAACTCGGCCCGCTCAGCTCGCAGGCACATCTGGATCGGGTATCGGCAGCGGTCGAGAAAGCCAAAGCGCTCGGTCATGTCAAAGTGGTGACCGGCGGCAATAAAGTCGAGGCGCCGGGTTATCGGTATCAGCCGACGGTGCTGGCGGGGGCGTTGCAGGACGATGAGATTGTGCAACGCGAAGTGTTTGGCCCGGTGGTCAGCGTGACAATGTTCGATGATGAAGCGCAAGTGCTGGCCTGGGCCAATGATTCGCAGTACGGGCTGGCGTCGTCGGTCTGGACGCGGGACGTCGGGCGTGCGCATCGACTCAGTGCGCGCCTGCAATATGGCTGCACCTGGGTCAACACCCATTTCATGTTAGTCAGCGAAATGCCGCACGGCGGGCAGAAGCAGTCTGGCTTCGGCAAAGATATGTCGCTGTACGGGCTGGAGGATTACACCGTCGTGCGTCATGTGATGGTGAAACACGAATAAGTGCTGTAAATACATTGCCCCGGGACACGTGAATATCCCGGGGCAATGCCTGTCGTGACAGAAAAGTGAGTATTCGTTGCTATTACAGGAAAGGAAAAAATCAGAAAATCCAGTTAAATCTGTAGCATAAGAGACTCAGTAACAGCAACGCAGCCATAACATTAATCACTACTACGGTTCTTCCGGAAACGTCCATAACGCCACCTCGCTGAATTAACCACTAAACATATAGACGGCGAAGTGACTAAGTGCAATCGGATAAAGACTTAGATTTCTAAAATTCAGCGTTGGCAAGAAATTTTCGCATTCTTGAGCTGAGATCTTGATGGTCGTCATAAAAAGAGTCATAGTGCGCCCGGTTTTTCCATGGAATGGGCTTCCCAATGACGCTATACCAAAAAATGCTGGTGTTCTATATCGTGATGGCGGTGATCTGTTCACTGATCACCTGGTTTCTGACGAAAGAGCGCTTCTGCATCCGCCTGATGGCTTCCCTCCTTGTTGGTGTTACCTGGCCGTTTAGTTTCCCTGTCGCACTGCTGATATCGCTGTTCTGAGGATCAATGACCGGCTCACGTCCCTGTGAACCATCATTACTGCAAATGTTTCTGTAGCTGACGCCGTGCGTCTGCGGTGATCTCCAGCGGATGCTGCCAGCCCGCGTTTTCCGTCGCCCGGCTGTAAAGCGCCACCAGCCAGTCGTACACGTACCGCGTCGCGGCATGCACCGGCTGTTCGCCCAGTTGCGTCAGACGCGCGCTGGTGTCCGGTGATTTCAGTTCAAAGATTGCGCTGCCCTTGGCAATACGACTTGCCGGGCGGGTGTCCACCGGCAGGGCGGCATAATCAAACCAGGCAATAAAATTCCCGATGGTGGCGCGCAGTTGGGCCGCGCTGGGATTTTCGCCGCGCATTACCTGTTGCAGCCTGGCCGGTAGCTGCAGACGATAGCTGGTGACGATCAGGCATTCGGCCAGTTGTTGCAGCACCTCAGGCGTCAGGCCCGCATGCGCGGCAATATCAGCCCTGCGGCTCCACCGATGCAGATGCTTGATCCACAACTCATGCGCCAGCGTGCCGGTATCCTGTTCGCTGTTGACCCTGCGGGATTTCTCTTCCGGCTGCGCAAACAGATCCACACTTTCACTGAACAAGCCCGCCACTTTCTCTTCCCGCGGCTGCTGTGTCTGACAGAGCATGTCAAACGCGCGCTGGGCGGGCAGCAATCCTTCTATTATTTCCCCCAGCGTCGCGGCGCGGGACTGCAACTGGCGAACCAGTAACTGCGCCTGCTGTTGCATGGCGGCGGGATCGCGATGCGCCGGGGCGAGATACGGCCCCATCAGTGCCGCCAGCCGGGCATTGATGCTCTGACCGAGCAGTTGCAGACGACTGCTGCGCAGCGCCGGGTTCAGCGCCTGCGCCAGCCACTCCATCAACCGTTGCATGCTGCTGCTGTCCAGCGCCTGCAAGGTGCCCCAGCGCTGACCGGGTTTTTTGATCAGCTGTTGTACGCCTTCATCGAGATTCTGTTTCAGGGTGAAACGGTGATCGTGCGGGGTGATTGCCCAGACCAGCCCCGGCAGCGCGCTCTCCTGCACCGGCTGCGTGTCATCCACCCACTGCATCAGCGCACGGGCGATGGCGGGCGTTTGTGCGCGTTGCACGGACGCGTTGCACACCAGCAGAATGTCCGGCCCGAAGCGCTGGCGATAACTCTCCAGCAGCCAGCGGCATTTGCTCTGCCATAACGGTGCGCCCGGCGAGTGCGGCACCGCCGGAATATCAACGATCTCGACGTTTTCCAGTACGCCGTTTTCTACCGGCAGCACCAGCTCAAGGCTGAGTAACGCCAGGGTGGCGATGGGCAGGCTGATGGCGTTTTGCAGACGATCGTTATGCAGCGGATGCACCACCACATCACCTTCAACCTCAACGTCAGGGGTTAAAAAGCCTTCCGCCGGTAACGCGAAGCTGTCGACCAGCAGGCTCAGCGGCGCAGCAACCTCACGGGCATTGCCGGTCTGGTGCAGCGTATGTGCCAGTGCCAGCCATTGCCGGGTCAGCGTTTGTTGCTCTCCCCACAGCAGCGACCAGGCGCTGGCGCGGGCGCTGAGATCCAGCGACGGCAGCAGCGCGGCAAACTGATACCACAGATCATCGTCCATCTGCTGTTGCGAAACCGGCACGCTTTCGCGCCAGAAGCGGGCAATCGCGGCGATCGCGTCCCGATCAACTCCCGGGACCAGTTGCGGCTGACGCAGGGACTGCCAGCCCGCCAGCCGCGCGGCAATCACGCTTTTCTCGACCGGGCGGATCTCATCCTGATCTGACGCATGCGCAATAAACAGCTGCACCAGTTCCGCTTCACTCATCAGTTTCAGCCGCAGCGGAAACGCTTCATCCGGCGCAGTGGTCTGCGGACTGAAGCGGATCGCCATCCGGGTGGTGTTATGGCCGGGATTAATATGGGTAAACCAGTCCAGCGTTTTGGCGCCTGCGGTGATCGGCAGCCGTCCGGCGGGGCTGTTGCACAGGGTAGTCAGCAGAAGGGCTTTGGCCTCAAGGGCGTGACCGTACAGACCAACAGACGGCGGCTGGTGTTGTACCGACGCCAGGCGCCGCTGTTGATGCTTCAGCGCCAGCAGGCGTGTCAGCAGGGCGTCCGCATCGTTATTTAGTAAGGGGGCGTGCAGACGCGTGGCTTCCGTCCACGCGATGACGGCTTGTAAATCACTCATTTCAGATAAACGCTCCCGCTATCGATCCAGTAGTGGCTACCGCTGTGACGGCGATCGGCCAGCGTATTCAGTTTCAGCGTCAGGGCATCCGGTGCGACCGGCGTACCGTCCTGCAACCAGGCGTCAGCCAGTTCAAAGGCATCAGGTGCCAGATGCCGGTTGCCGCCGCGCAATTGCAGGCGGACGTGCAGGACCCCATCCCCGGCGATGGTTTTTGCCAGTTCCGGGCTGTTAATGCTCAGGGTGTAGAGCGGCGTGGCAGGCCAGCGGGCGTTGGCGAGCTGGCGGAAACCCAGTGTGACGTTGCCGCGCAGCGGGAAATGGAGCCGCGAGTCGAGCTTCACGCCCGGCTGATCCAGATCGATGTCCGGGTACCAGACGTTCTCATCGCGCAGCGTGTTCACCACGTTATCCAGCACACCGAGATAGCGCACGGTGGAGTAAGCGCCGATGTCGGCGGCTCTAAAGTTAAAACGCGGCAGACGCAAATCAAGCGCCAGACTGCAAAGCATCGCGCCCACGGCTGCGGTTGATTTCGGGTTGCCGATTTTGCCCTGCTGGCTGAACGGATACCATTCATGTACGTGATATTTATCGAGCCAAACCATGCGGCTGGCCGGGACTGGCTGCAGATGGCGGATCAGCGCCTGTACACCAGGCAGACACCCCGGACGTCCGGTGATCAGCAGCACGTCGCAATGGTAATGGGAGATGGCTTCGCACACCGCATGCAGTGGCGAGGCGATGGTAAATTCACCGGCCAGCATCGCCTGTTGCAGATCGTTAAAGTTCACCTGCAACGGCACGCTGAGCAGTTCAAACGGCGCGGAGCCAGCAGGCAACTGATGCTCAACCGCATGAGTAATGTAGTTCATCACGTTGCGGGTAGGCTGTTGACTCAGCAGTTCGCCAAAGGTGGCGTAGAGCCCCGCCAGTGGATCGCTGCTGTCGCTGTCTTCCCACGCGGCAAGAATGGCGTGGCCGATCGGCATAAACAGCTGGAGCGTGGTCTGTTGACGCAGCACCGCCTGGGTATCGATGCGGCCGGAATCGCCAAACAGCGTCGCCATCAGGGCGGGCGCATCGGCAATACCGCTTTTCTGTAACTGCGTCTGCAATGCCGGTAGCACGCAGCGCTGAATGATATCCAGCAGAATATCGTCGCCCGCCACTTTAAAGCCTTCACGGAACAGCAGATGCGGGGTGATTTTGACGTTGCTGCCGGTGCCGCCATCAAGCTGATACTGGGTGATCGCCATATCGGTGGTGCCGCCGCCAAGATCGACGGAGGCCACGCGCAGGGTGCGACCCGACTGCTCGTTTTGCCCGGCGGCGCGATCCGGACGGGACAGGGCGGCGAAGAACGCTTCCGTCTGCCCGCTGTAATGCGACACGGCTTCGTTATACAGCCATACCAACTGGCCGCAACTGGCTTCGTCCCACTCCATCTGGATCTGCGGCACCGGCACCACGCTGTTTTTTTGCAGCTTCACGCTGGCAAAATCGTCATCCTGCGGATGCCAGCCGAGGGATTTCCACACCAGCGCGATTGCTTCAAACATCCGGCGGCGGAAGATCTCGCGTTCCTGTTTCGGCATCGCCGACGGCAGGGTCAGAATGATAGTGCGCAACTGACGCGGTGACGACGGGAAACCAAGCCGCAGACGGGTGGCGACGCTGTTGATCTGCCCGAGCGCCTGCGCCAGCAATTCACACAGCATATGGGTCATCAGGGTGCTGCGACTGTACTGCGGCGAAAACACCGGCAGACGATCTTCCGGCGGCAGCGTATACAGCGGTTGCCCGTCATCGTTCATCAGATTCATCAGCGGGAAAGCGGTCGCCAGCGGTTCGCGTTGCGTTTTGCTGTTGATCTGGCTGAAGCGCCAGTCCTGTACGGTGGGGGTTTCATCCCACAGATAGCGACGCGGGCTGGACAGGCCGCTGTAACCATCAGTACCGAGACGTTGCATCGCCAGTTTTCGCGCTTCGTCGCCGACGCGAACAATCGACGGCCAGACGAAGGCGTCATCACGCCCGCTCTCGACTGAGCAGTGCTGTTTGCCGAAACGGGCTTCGCAGAATTCAATGCGGCTGCTGAACAGCGGCTCATTAAGATATTGCGGTTCCGTCAGCGAACGGACCTGTAACTCCGCCGTCTGGCGCAGGCCGTCATTGGCATCGCTCTGATCTTCAATAATCACGCCACAGGTGTGGGTGTTGCCGACATCAAGGATCAGGTCGACCGGGATCGCCGGGGTACTCAGCGTGGCGGTAACTATTTTAATCTCCGGGATGGAGAGTTGTTCG
Source organism: Trabulsiella odontotermitis (assembly GCF_001297775.1). Taxonomy (GTDB): domain Bacteria; phylum Pseudomonadota; class Gammaproteobacteria; order Enterobacterales; family Enterobacteriaceae; genus Trabulsiella; species Trabulsiella odontotermitis. The sequence continues at coordinate 108,156 of NZ_LIFX01000009.1, forward strand.
CCAAGCAGGGTGAGCAGGTTCAGCCAGTGGCCCTGATATTCAAAACTGCGCATCGCCTGCGCAATGTCGCGCTCGGTGCGGCTTTGCTGCGTGGCGTACTGGTTAAAGACTTCCCGCAACCAGCCGTCGATCCAGGTTTGATCGATAAAATCAGTAATTTCGTCATCACGCCACGCCAGCGAAAAACGGGTGCCGTTGAGAATGTCATTTTCGACCGGCGCCAGCGACGCCGGGCTGTCGCCGCTGAGCTGGCTGTCGAAGGCCAGCGTCACGCGGTGGCTGTGTCCGGCGCTGTCCGGCTGGCTCAGCTTACGGATCTGCACGCGCGCCCAGTTGTCCGGCCCTTCAACGAACGTCCGTGGCGGGTTAAAGCGGAAGAAGGGCAGCGGCAGCCAGAGCCCGTCGAGGATCGCCAGCGACTGCTCGAGCGTTAATGTACTTTCCGGTTTGACCACTTCCGCCTGTTCACCCTGACGGGCAGGCAGTGTATAGCGGCCATTGACCAGATCGTAATCGAGCCGCAACAGCGGGCCGTTGGCGGTTTTACGCACGAAGCGCCCGCTGTGGAGCGACTCCTGCGGCGTAAGACCAAAATCAAGAAACTGCACACCGCTGTTGGCAATCAGCGTGACGCTCTGTTTGTAATCGCAAAGAGTAACCAGCATGACATCAGGCCCCTGTTTTCTTGAACGTCAGCGGGACGATGGTTCTGGCATCGTAACGGCCGGTGCATTGCGCCACATCGCTGGTGCCTGCTTTGCAGGTAATTTCCGGCATCGGGTAGCGTGAGCCGTCAGCACAGCGCGCCGCGCCACGGCTCTTAATCTGCAACTCGCCGTTCTGATGCAGACCGGAGAAGATTTCCGCACGGCAGACGATATTGTTGCCATGGACCACGCGCGCTGTGCCTTTGTTGTTCTGGATCTGATAGCGCAGCGACGGCACTTTGCCGGTCGGATCTTTGATATCGCCCAGTACCCGCCAGCTCCCGTTGAGGAAACGGGTGGTGCCTGCTTTGATCTGCCCGGCGTCCATCACCAGCGCATCTTTAGGAATGGCGGCGATGACCACCGGTTCCTCCGCCGGTTTTGCGTTCTCTTCTACTTTCTCTTCTTTGCTTTTGACGACATCGGCCTGATGCAGCGGCAACCCGGCGGTGAGTTTGGGTAAATCTGCTGGTGCCGGTAATTCCACCGGGGCAGGCGTTTCAGCGGCCACGGTTACCGGAACCTCTGCCGGGGCGCTCTGTTTCCACAGTAGCGGCACGGCAACGGCGGCGACCACCACAGCCGCGAGCGGCAGGCTCCACAGCGGAATGCGGCGGCGGCGGGGCGCTGGCGTCGTTTTTTCCGGTTGCGGCTGTGCTTCCGGGATGAGCGGAATCACGATTTCAGGTTCGGGTTCAGACATCTCCACCGGGGTAAACGGCGGTTCAGGGAGCGGTGGTGCAGGTGAAAACAGCGGTTTGTCGCCATCGCTGAACATGACCGGCTCAGGGAGTGTCTCGGCGGGCGGTTCCGGGAGTTGCTCAATCACCGGTTCCGGCTCTGGTAACGTCAGGCAGGCCAGCACGTCCTCGCGGGCGTTTTCATTGAGATTGATAAATCCCCAGAAGGTGATGACCGGTTTACCATCGACCAGGTAAACGTGATTTTCACCGGGGAACTGCAACGCTTTTTCGAGCAGGGCGCCAAACAGTTGCTGCGCGGTTTTGCCGGATTGCAGGCTTTTGCGGCTCAGCGCCAGCGCGCTGTCAAAGGTGCTGTGCAGATAACGCAGCGCCCGCTCGCGGGTGTCGTTGTCGGCTGCTTTCCAGGTAATCGCCTTTCCTTCAACCGGCGCGTACCACGCCACGCGGTCGTTTTCGTCGTTGACCTGCGGAATGGCCAGGCAGTCTACCAGTGCCAGCTGTTTGCGCAGGCGCAGGGTTTCACGGATTTGCAGTGCCGAGTCAAAGACCGCCTGACCGCCGCCGCCGACCGCCTGGAAATCGTCAAGATCGCCACTGCGTAATAGAGTTTTTGTCACGTTCTCATCCCATAGACTTCTTCACTCCATTACTCTACTGGAGCAGCCCGGGTTCTAAACGGCAAAAGACAGGCTAAAACCGTCGAATTCTCGTGCTATTGAGCGGTGAATTTTTGCTTGACCTTTGCGAAACAACTTAAGCCAAACAGCTGATTAAGAAAGCAACGAAAAACACCCGCTTAGCATAACCTGATGACGATTGATTATTTGTCAGTTGTTACCGACTGTGCTGTTATTAAGATCCACATAATAAAAGCAGGGTTTACCACCATGTCTAAAGGGATAACGCTACTCGCGCTGGCATTGAGCGCACTTTTACCGGCAAGTGCCTTCGCGGCAGACAAAGACACCATCATCTACTGTTCCGAAGCCTCACCGGAATCCTTCAACCCGCAGATTGCCAGCTCCGGCCCGTCGTTCGTCGCCAGCTCGCAAACGCAATATAACCGGCTGATCAACTTTGACCCGGTGAAGAATACCCCGGTGCCGTCACTGGCGACCGAGTGGAAAATTTCCCCTGACGGTAAAACCTACACTTTTACCTTGCGTCAGGGCGTGAAATTCAATAGCAACAAATTCTTCAAACCGACGCGTGATTTTAATGCCGATGACGTTATTTTCTCGGTGATGCGTCAGAAAGACCCTAAACACCCGTACCACAATGTCTCGCAGGGTAATTACGAATATTTCACCGACGTGGGGCTGGATAAACTGATTCAGGACGTGAAGAAGATCGACGATTATCACGTCCAGTTTGTGTTGAGTGAGCCAAATGCCGCGTTTCTTGCTGACTGGGGGATGGATTTCGCCTCGATCCTCTCCGCCGAATATGCCGACGCGATGCTGAAAAAAGGCACGCCGGAAAACGTCGATAACTGGCCGATCGGCACCGGGCCGTATGTGCTGCAACAGTACAAGGTCGATTCGCTGATCCGCTACGTCGCTAACCCGAACTACTGGGATGGCGCCGTGCCGACGAAACACCTGATTTTCTCCATCACCCCGGATGTGCAGACCCGTCTTGCCAAACTGCAGACCAACGAATGCCAGATTATTCCTGCGCCGTCACCCGTCCAGTTCGACGCGATCAAGAAGAATAAAGATCTGGCGCTGCATTCCGTTGACGCGCTGAACGTCGGCTATCTGGCGTTCAATACGGAGAAAAAACCGTTTGATAATGTACTGGTGCGCCAGGCGCTGAACTACGCGACGGACAAGAAAGCCATCGTCAACGCGGTGTTTATGGGCTCCGGTACGGTGGCGAAATCGCCGCTGCCACCAAACATGCTCGGCTACAAAAAAGATCTGCAGGACTACGCTTACGATCCGCAAAAAGCGAAGGAACTGCTGAAGCAGGCCGGTCTGGAAAACGGTGCTGAGGTGACGCTGTGGTCGATGCCGGTTCAGCGTCCGTACAACCCGAACTCCCGCCGTATTGCAGAGATGATCCAGAACGACTGGGCGAAAGTGGGCATCAAAGCCAAAATCGTGACCTATGAGTGGGGTGAATACCTCTCTGGCATGCGCAAAGGCGAGCACGACTCGGCACTGTTTGGCTGGATGTCTGACAACGGCGACCCGGATAACTTTGCTGATGTCCTGCTCGGTTGCGGCAGCGTTAAAACCGGTTCTAATGCCGCCCGCTGGTGCGATAAGGGGTACAATGACCTGGTACAGAAAGCGAAACTGACCAGCGATCCGGCGGCGCGTGCTGAACTGTACGGCAAGGCACAGGAGATTTACTACCAGCAGGCGCCGTGGATTGCGCTGGCGAATGGTAAAACCTTCTTCGCCACCCGCAGCAACGTCTCCGGTTTTAGCGTCAGTCTGATGGGCAGCGATTTCTCGAAAGCGAAGTTAAATTAAGTGAAAGGAGTGGGTTATGGCGCATCTGGATGAGGTGACCGCTCGCGTGGACGCGGCGGTGGAAGAGAGCATCATTACGCATATGAATGAGTTGCTGGTGGAACTGAGCGAGGATGCGGCGCTGAGCCGGGAAGATCGCTATGCTCAGCAGCAGCGCCTGCGTAATGCCATTGCACATCACGGCCGCCAGCATAAAGAAGATATGGAAGCGCGCCACGAGCATCTCACCAGAGGCGGTACCATTCTTTAACGTTAAAACTGGCGTCTGGCCACCAGCCAGGCGCCAGCCACCAGCATGACAGCGCCGCACACCGGTCCCACCAGCGCCCGCCAGGGAATGCCCTGACTGCGCATCACATCCATCACCAGCCCGCCAATTAACTGACTGGCGACCAGCACCGCAATGGTGGTTGCCGCGCCGACATACTGATAACCACTGATGCTGGCAAAAACGAAGAATGAGCCGAGCAGGCCGGGGATCAGCGTCCACCACTTCACGCTTGCCGCCAGTTCCTGAAAACCGCCCGCGCCGTGTTTGATCCACAGAATGCTGACGAACAGGACAATCCCGACCAGCGAATTCAGCAGCATGGCGATCAGGATCGTCGAGGCATTCTGGGTGATCCGCACCATCAGGGTATTCTGGATGACCAGACCAAACCCGGCGGCGATGAGAAAGGCGAGGGTCAGCGACTGGTTCATGGCCGCGCGTCCGGTTCGCTCCGGTCATCAAGCTGGAGCTGCATAAAAGTCAGATCCAGCCAGCGACCAAACTTGGTGCCTACCTGCGGCATTTCTCCGGTGGTGATGAAACCGAGAGAGGCGTGCAACTGCAGCGACGCGAGGTTTTGCGATTCAATGCCTGCCACCATGACGTGTTTGCCGATGTGTCTGGCTTCGTCAATCAGTTGTGTCAGCAGCAGGCGGCCCAACCCTTTGCCCTGATGCGCCGGATGTACATACACGGAATGCTCGACGGTATGACGAAAGCCATCAAACGCCCGCCAGTCGCCAAAAGAGGCATAACCGGTCACTGTGCCGTTTTCTTCACTCACCAGCACCGGATACCCCAACTGCTGACGCGCCTCAAACCATGCAATACGGTTATCAGTGTCGACGGTGGAATCGTTCCAGATGGCGGCGGTGTGCAGTACGGCATGATTGTAGATTTCTGCAATCGCTGCACAGTCTTCTTTACAGGCATAGCGAATCGTCATAGCAAACCTCAGGGTATGTATACTATAGTAGTACGATGTTATTACTATAATGTATTCCATGATGACGCCAGAAGACAATGTAAATCAGCGTATCAGCGCACGTCTGCGTATTGAACGCGAATCCCGCGGCTGGTCCCTCAGCGAACTGGCAGAGCGGGCAGGGGTTTCCCGCGCGATGGTGCATAAAATCGAACGTGGCGAAAGCAGCCCGACGGCTACCATGCTCGGGCGCTTATCCGGCGCCTTTGGCCTCAGCATGTCAACGCTGATCGCCCGCGCGGAAATGCAGGAAGGCAAACTGCTGCGCCGGGAAAATCAGCCGGTGTGGCGCGATCCGCAAAGCCATTATCTGCGCCGCCATGTCTCGCCGCGCAGCGACCTGCCTATCGATCTCGTGGAGATTGAACTTCCCGCCGGGAGCGATATCCCGATGCCCGCGTCATCGTACGCGCTGGCGCGCCAACTCATCTGGTTACAGCAGGGGGAACTGGTGTTTATCGAGGGTGATACGCGTCATGAAATGAAAGCGGGGGATTGCCTCGAACTCGGGCCACCGAACGACTGCCGTTTTGTCAACGAAACGAAACAGACCTGTATTTACCTGGTGGTGAGATTAAATCAGGCTGTTTCATAACTACGACTTATCAATTAAACATTATTTCGCCAAAGTGATTTGACACAAAATATTTTCATGGCAAATTTTGATATTACCGTCTTTAATTAGTGCAGCGTCGATCACCACGCGCTGTACGGTATGGCCTTTTATTAGCAAACTAATAACTCTAAAAAATGACAGTTGACTTTTTATTTCATGTACCAACGCCAGTGAAGGATACAGGATATATTCTCTGTGTCCTGTAAAATAGTTTCTGCTAAATGGCTGCAACGATAACGATGAGACTAAGCAACAGGATGTCCCTATGCTGGATTTTGAGAAAGCACAGCGTACGAGTTTGACCACCCAGGTCGAAGTGAATTTAAAAAGCGCGCTAATTATTGGCGCGCTGAAACCCGGTGCAAGGTTAATTACCAAGGAGATTGCCGAACAGTTAGGTACCAGTATTACCCCGGTGCGTGAAGCGCTGTTACGACTGGTATCATCAGGCGCATTGCAGGCGACGCCAGCCCAGGCGTTTCTGGTGCCGGTGGTTTCGCAGGAGCGTTACAGGGAGATCAACACCATCCGAAAGCAGTTAGAGGGGATGGCAGCGGTCACCGCGCTGACGCATCTGACAGCAGAAAAGCACAGTGAACTGCAACGCCTTGCCGAGGACTTTCAGAGTAAAGTCCGGCATGGCGAAGTGGAACAGATGCTGGAGGCAAATTACGTGTTCCGCTTTCGTCTCTATCGCTACGCCGAAATGCCCACGCTGATCGCGCTTATTGAGCAATTGTGGGTGCAAATTGGTCCCTGTTTTAATTTTCTTCATCCCCATTCCGGCGATATTTTCCCCGATACGCATTTTTATGCGAATTTACTGACGGCACTGGAAAAGAAAGATGAGATAGCGACCCGGAAGGCAATGGAAATAATTATCGATCACGATACGCTTATTTTACAGCGGCAGTATGTTTATTAAGCGGAGTTGCGCGTTGCGACATTGATATTCATCTTCCCCGGTACAAAGGCTTATTATTTGTCCGGGGATAGTTTATATCGCTTTATTCGAATTGATACGCCAGTGATAATCCCACACCGAAATTACGTCCCGGTGAGGGTTCATAGTAGCGGCCGTTTGATTCGTTGACGATCACTGAGCCGACATATTGACGATCGAACAGATTATCGACGCGGCCGAAAAGATCCATTGTCCATTCACCTGCAACAACTTTATAGCCGGTATTCAGACCCACTACCGTCCACGAAGGGGCTTTCGCGGTGTTAGCATCGTCAGCCATAATGTCACCCATGTAGCGGATATCCGCTCCGGCGTACCAGCCGGTTTCAGGCACATAACCCAGCGACGCAAACCCCATATTGCGGGCAATACCGGGAATGCGGTTACCGTTGCAACTGCCGTCACCACAGACATCGGTGCGATAGGTGGCATCAAGCCAGGTCCAGGCGGCGGTCATCCGCCAGTTTTCAGCAAACTGCTGATCCAGCGACAGCTCCGCGCCCTGACGGCGGGTTTTCCCGGCATTTTTGTAGCTGGCGCGCCCGCTGTTGTTGCCGTTAACCACGATTTCGTTATCGGTGTCGGTCTGGAACAACGCGGCTGTCAGCAGGCCGTTGCCAATGCGGGTTTTGCTGCCCACTTCGACCGTGGTGTTGGTTGACGGTTTCAGATCCAGATTCAGGCCGTCCGTAGTGCCTGATTTATAGGACAGTTCACTGATGGTCGGCGTTTCAAAGCCGCGACCGGCAGAAGCGTAGAGATTCCAGGCGTCAGTCACCGCATATTTCAGCGAGCCTGCCGGTAGCCATTCATGGTAATTCGACTCGCCGCTGGAGTCAGCATTGCCCGTTGTGACGTAATGATCATTGGAATCGAACCACACCGAGCTGTAACGCACGCCCGCATCCAGCGTCAGCTTTTCGGTGAGCTGCCATTGCGTTTGCAGATAAGGGTCGAGGTTCCACATCAGGTTACGCTCATCACGGCGTAACGCGCCTTTTTCGCCAAACTGCGGTGCGCCATCCACCATCACGAAGTTCTCAAAGCCCTTGCGCTTTTCGCTCATATTTTCGTAATCAAGCCCGGTGGTGAAGGTCACCGGCACGCCGAGCTCGCCCTGGTGCGTCCAGCGGGTATCAATGCCCTGATAATGACGTTCAAGATCGATAACGCCACCGGAATGGGAAGAGCGCAGCTGCGGCGCCATCGGTATGGACTGATATTGCGTGGTCTGCCGTTCCCCGGCGTACATCATCACGCTGAGCGCATCCTGTTCGCTCAACTGGCGGTCATAGCGCAGGCCCGCCTGGGTCTGTTTGATGTCTTTGCGGGTATTAAAGCTATCACCGCGCGGTGACTGGCGTGGGTTCGCCTGCCATTCGCTGTACGTCAGACCGCCAGGATCGTTCGCTTTCACATCGACGCTGTTAAATAGCAGCGTCAGTTTGCTGTCTTCGTTCAGCCGGACACCCAGCTTAGCGTTAGCGAGATTTTTGCGCGCACCGCTGTGGTCACGATAGCCGTGAGTGGCAAAACGGCTGGTGGAGACAGTGTAATCGACATCGCCGGATTGCGTACCGTCGCCCACGGCACCGGTGGCTTTCAGCCCGTAGCGCCAGGAGCCATAGCTGCCGTAATAGCTGCTGGCCTCAATGGTGGCAGGCTGTTTCCCGGTCTCGGTAGTGACGTTCAGCACGCCACCCGAGGAGTTGCCATACAGCGCGGAGAACGGGCCGCGCAGCACGTCGATATGATCGATGCTGTTGATATCAATATTCGACGTCTGCCCCTGTCCGTCGGGCATGGTGGCCGGAATGCCATCCACATACATCCGTACGCCGCGCGTACCGTAGGTTGAGCGCGAACCGAAACCGCGGATTGACAGTTGCAGATCCTGCGCATAATTCTGCCGGTTTTGTACCTGTAACCCCGGCACGCCGCTGAGGGACTCTGACAGATTCACGCGCGGGGTGGCATGACGCATATCATCACCCGTCACCACGCTGACGGCGGCAGGGGTATCCAGTTCAGAGACCGCCTGTGGTGTGGCGGTGACGATAAGCGTTTGCTCGTCGTCTGCCCGGGCGTCTGAAAGGGAGATAAAGGGAAGGAGAAGAGCCGGAAACGCAACCCGGCGAACAGAACTTATTTTCATGACACTCACTTGTGCGGAGGAACCCAAAAAAAACAACCCGGGAATGGTAATAAATTTGTTAACAACAAGAAAAGTTTAACGGCACATTTGGTTAATTCCAGGATTAAAAATGTTTCTCTGGCGTAACCTGATGATGTGATAAGGATTGCGTTGTAAGGCGAGGCAAGCAGAAGCAGTCATCCGCACCTATACTCTGTTTTTGTCTGAGGAGGTCGCTGATGATTACCGTTTATGGCGTACCGGGCTGGGGATCTGCCATCAGTGAAGTGATGCTGACGCTGGCGAAAATCCCCTATAAATTCGTCGATGTCGCCGGATTTGACCAGCCCGGTCCGCAGCAGGACGCGCTTTCGGCGCTGAATCCGCTGTGTCAGATCCCCACATTGAAAATGACCGATGGCAGTGTGATGACCGAAACCGCCGCCATCGCGTTGATGATCCTCGATGAGTATCCGACGCTGGCACCACCGCCCGATACGCCGCAGCGCCGCCAGTTTCAGCGGTTGCTGATCTGGCTGGTGGCGAACGTCTACCCGACATTTACCTACGCGGATTACCCTGAACGCTGGACCGAAACCGGCGCCCGTGAACTGGTGGAAAGCTGTCACAAATACCGCAAAACGCTTTATCTGTGGCTCGAAAACCAGCTCGCAGCCGCGCCGTATGCGCTGGGGGAACACCTGACGCTGATTGATGTGTATATTGCCGTCATGCGCAGTTGGGGACCGCGCCACGACTGGTTTAAAGCCAATACGCCAAAACTCTATGCCATCGCGGAGACGGTGTACCAGCACCCTGAGTTGCAGGACGTACTGCGGCGCAATGACATTATTCCCGGCACGAACGGGTAAAGCGCGGATTAAAGGTGTGTTAGTGTTTAACGCTCACCACCCTAAGGAGTCCTGCTATGCCGCATATCGACATCAAATGCTTTCCCCGCGATCTGACTGACGAACAAAAAACGGCGCTGGCCGCTGCTATCACCGACGTCATCGTTCGTCATCTCAACAGCAAGGACCGCTCCGTCAGCATCGCGCTGAACCAGGTGCAGGAAGCGGACTGGAAACAGGTGTGGGACAGCGAAATCGCGCCACAACTGGAGACGCTTATCAAGAAACCCGGCTACAGCATGTAGTTGCCCAGGCACGGCCTGCGGGCCGTGCACATTTCCTTCCGTTTGGCCCAAAACGATCGCTTTTGGGGATGCAGATACCTGCTGCGCCACGTTATTTACAGGAATAATGACCGCATCCATCACACAAGGAGTGCCATGATGAAGATGCTGTTATGCAAAACATTCTTGTTCGCCGCGATGCTTTCTGCACCTGCGCTGGCAAATACTGAGGAGTTGTCACCTGTGAATACCCAAACCATTCGTACCATGAGTGGCGCGACCGCCACCACATCGCTCTCTGCGCCCGCTACCGGGCTGCTGGTCATTGATATCCAGAACGAATATTTTCCTGGCGGCAGGATGGTGATCCCGGACGGCATGAAAGCACTCAACAACAGCAAAAAGCTGGTGGAATTCGCGCACCAGAAGGGAATTCCGGTGTGGTTTGTGCGCCACGTTGGCGCGAAAGGCGGCCCGTTGTTCGCTGAAGGCTCCGTTTTTGCTGAGTTTCATAAAGATCTTCAGCCGACAAAAGACGATCGTATAATTACCAAAGCGACGCCCAGCGCCTTTGTCGGCACTGATCTTGAGCAACAGCTCAAGGCGAAAGGGATTAAACAGCTGATTGTCACCGGCCTGATGACGCATATGTGTGTTTCCACCACCTCGCGCGATGCCGTGCCGAAGGGCTTCAGCGTTATCATTCCTGAAGATGCGACAGCCACGCGCAATATTGATGATTCTCGCGGCGGAGTGATTGATCACGCGTTGTTGCAACGTGCGGCGATTGCCGGTGTTGCGGATGTGTTTGCTGAAATACGCACCACGCAGGAGGTCCTGGATCTGCCGGTGACACCGTAACGTTATCTGAAGGGAGTGATGATGACCCGTATTGGTATTGTGGTATTTGAAGGCATTATTCCATTTCATCTGTCCGTGCCCTGCGCCGTTTTCGAACTGGTGGTTTCACCGGCCGGGGCGCCGCTGTGCGAGGTCACCATCTGTGCCACGATGCCGGGGCAGATGAAAACCAATACCGGGTTTTCGATTGTTGTCGATAAAGGGCTGGATGCGCTGAGCGGCATGGATATCGTCGTGGTGCCGAGCTGGGATCCGGCAGTGGTCCGGCCCGACGAGCGGCTGCTGGCGGCGTTGCGCGCTGCGCATCAGGCTGGCGCCCGTATCGTTGGTCTCTGCATGGGCGCATTTGTGCTGGCGGCGGCGGGGTTGCTGGATCATCGTCCGGCCACCACCCACTGGCGCTGGGCGGCGGATTTTCAGCAGTTGTATCCGTCAGTCCGTATGGATCGTGATGTGCTGTACGTTGACGATGGTGATGTAGTGACCTCGGCGGGAACCGCCGCCAGCATCGACTGCTGCCTGCATCTGGTGCGGCAAAAGTGGGGCGCGGAAATCGCAAACAGCGTCGCGCGTCTGCTGGTCGTGCCGCCGCACCGTCAGGGCGGGCAGGCGCAATATGTGGAATTACCGGTGCAGAATACGCGGCGCGGCGACAGTTTTTCCGTGGCGCTTTCCTGGGCGACGGAAAATCTCCATCAGCCGTTGACGATCGATATGCTGGCCGATCGCGCCTGTATGAGCCGCCGCAGCTTTACCCGACGCTTTCAGCAGACCACCGGCGAGAGCTTTTCACGCTGGCTGCTGGATCAGCGCATCATCGTGGCGCAGCGTTTTCTGGAGAAAACCGACCAGCCCATCGATCTTATCGCCAGTCAGGTGGGTTTTGCCTCAGCCACGTCACTTCGCCGCCATTTCCTGAAATCGCTGAAAACCTCGCCGTCCCGCTATCGCAAGGAATTTCGCGGCGTCTGAGGTTAGTCCTGTGTGCTGGCTTTCAGCAACCTGCCGCTGCTGACGAAGGTGCCAGCGCCGAGGTGATGCAGCGTGTTGCGCTTGTCGTCATCAAACTGCCAGCGACCATTGATAAACGCATTCTCATCGGCGGCTGCGGCGACCACTTCACCAAATAAGGTGTCGTATTTCTCCTGCGCGGCGGTGGGCGGCAACAGGCGACACTCCATCCACGCCAGGCATTTTTCTTCGATCAGCGGTAGCCCCAGTACCGGTCCTCTTATCACCGGAATGCCATAGCAGTTGAATTTGTCTTCATCGCGACCGGTGACGCTACCCACGGCGTAAGTCCAGTTGGTGGCCTCCACGCAGGGAACGACGATGCCAAACTGACCGCTACGCTCGATAAGCTCCCGCGACCAGGTGGATTTATCCACCACAATGGCGATTCGCGGCGGATCGAACTCCACCGGCATTGACCACGCTGCCGCCATCACGTTGCGGCGTTCGGTCTGCTCGTCATAACTGGTGATGAGTATCGTCGGACCATGGTTGAGCAGACGGCTGGCATGGGTTAACTCCACCGGGCGAAAACGGCTCATAGCGACTCCTCAGAAAGGTCATTCAGCGGGTAAGGGTTTGTTTAGCATAGCATCGCCAGTCAACCGCACAAATTCACCGCTTACAATGAAAAAATACGTTATAAACAAGGGATACCGATAGCAGGAGATCCTGATGAGTCCTTTTTTAATGGCGTATTTATCTCGTCTTGGCTGGAGCGGCGAGACTGGCGTGACCCTTGAAACCCTGCAGGCACTGCATTTAGCGCACAACTGCACCATTCCTTTTGAAAACATCGATGTTCTGTTACCCCGTGAAATTCATCTTGATGACAGCGCGCTGGAGGACAAACTGGTTATGGCCCGTCGCGGCGGGTATTGCTTCGAACAAAACGGGCTGTTTGAACGGGCGCTGCGTGAACTGGGTTTCAACGTGCAAAGCCTGTTGGGGCGCGTCATTCTGGCGAATCCGCCGCAAATGCCGCCACGCACGCACCGGTTGCTGCTGGTTGATCTCGCCGGAGAACGCTGGATTGCCGATGTGGGCTTTGGCGGTCAGACGCTCACCGCGCCGATCCGCCTGTTATCAGATGTTCCGCAGCAAACGCCGCACGGCCTGTACCGGTTGCTGAACGAAGGCAACGACTGGACGCTGCAGATCAATCATCACGAGCACTGGCAGTCGATGTACCAGTTCGATCTCACGAAACCGTATTTTACCGATTATGTGATGGGCAATTTCTGGTCGGCCCACTGGCCGCAGTCGCATTTCCGCCACCATTTGTTGATGAGTCGCCATCTGCCTGACGGCGGCAAGCTGACGCTGACCAATTTCAGTTTTACCCATTGGGGAAACAGCCACGTGATTGAAAAGAGAGAACTGCCTGACGTCGAAGCGCTGTATGAGGTTATCCAGCAGCGTTTTGGCCTGGGGGTCGATAGCCGTAAACACGGTTTCAGCGTTCCGGAACTGGCGGCGATTATGGCGGCGTTTGAAACGCACCCGGAAGCGGGGAAATAGTGATTTGCCCGGTGGCGCTTCGCTTACCGGGCCTCACACCTTATGACGAGATGAGGGCGTAAAAAGCTCCACCGTAATAGCCTGCTGGAGGTGGTGGACGAATGCGGCATCATCCATTCCTTCCAGCCCCAGGGCGTAGATGCCATCCAGCCCGCAGACCAGCGAGATCAAACGCCAGGCAATACCGGAAGGGGTATCATTAAGCGTAAACTCTTTCGCTTCAACACCATTCTGGATAATCGCGACTGTTTCATCATGCCACATGGTCATTGTTAACAGATAAGCGGCTTTAATATCACTGTCACTGTCAGCCAGTATCTGCGCTTCACGCCAGAGCCGCAGATGCGGGCCGAGCTTTCCTTCTTCGCTGTAGAGCATGACGAACAGTTTTTCGCGCCAGCTGGCGCAGTCGGCAGCCAGCGGGACATCCAGCATTTCGCGGACCACGCGCACAAAAGCTTCAGCCTTTAACTCGCCGGAAGAGGTGAAATGGTGGTGGACCTGGCCGGAAGCCATACTGGCCTCCTGGGCGATATGTCGCACCGTCATGGCGGAGAACCCGCGGGAAAGTGCGACACGCATCGCCGCCTGTACAATGGCTTCACGGCGCGCTTCCCGATTCAGATAGCTCATGATGACCCCGCCCGTAATGATGATATCGCGATGATAACAAATCCCTGGACGGGCGTTCAATTTGCTTTGTTCTCTTACCGACTAAGCGGATGGATTGATACTCTGGAAAAAGGCTGCCTTTGCAGCCCTGATGATGGCGCTACTTCACACCCGGAAAGGTAAATGTTTCGGGTTGGTAATTGAAGGCTGACCAGTATTTGAGATACGAAACCGATTTAATAAAAATTGGACAGTTGTTCAAATTTCACGGAGAATTGCCGTGTTGGACGCTTGTCCAGGATTTGTCACGAAAGGAAAGTAGTATGTTTCGCCAATGGTTAACGTTAGTTGCGATCGTGCTGGTGTATATCCCCGTCGCAATTGATGCCACCGTTTTACACGTAGCCGCCCCGACACTGAGCGTGTCACTGGGGGCCAGCGGTAATGAATTACTCTGGATCATTGATATCTATTCCCTGGTGATGGCTGGCATGGTGCTGCCGATGGGGGCGCTGGGGGATAAAATTGGCTTCAAACGCCTGCTGCTCACCGGTAGCGGGCTGTTTGGTCTGGCATCGCTGGGGGCGGCAATGGCCGACAATGCGCTGTGGCTAATTGCTGCCCGGGCGCTGCTGGCTATCGGCGCGGCGATGATCGTGCCCGCGACGCTCGCAGGGATCCGCAATACCTTCGCTGACGCGCGTCATCGCAATATGGCGCTCGGTCTGTGGGCCGCGGTCGGTTCAGGCGGCGCCGCGTTTGGTCCGCTGGTCGGCGGGATGCTGCTGGAGCATTTCTACTGGGGATCGGTATTCCTGATTAACGTACCGATTGTGCTGGTGGTGATGGCGCTTGGCTGGCGAGTGGTGCCAGCGCAGCAAGGACGTCACGACCAACCCATACACATCGGTCAGGCATTAATGCTGATTATCGCCATCCTGATGCTGGTCTACAGCGCAAAAACGGCGTTGAAAGGGCAGCAGGCGATATGGCTGACCGGGCTGATCCTGACGGTGGGGGCGATATTACTGGTCAGGTTTGTCCGCATTCAACTGGCGGCCCGTACGCCGATGATTGACATGCGCCTGTTTCTGCACCCGATCATCCTGAGCGGGGTGATGATGGCGATGACATCGATGATCACCCTGGTGGGTTTCGAGCTGCTGATGGCGCAGGAGTTACAGTTTGTCCACGGTAAAACGCCGTTCGGGGCGGGAATGTTTATGTTGCCGGTGATGCTCGCCAGCGGTTTCAGCGGCCCGATTGCCGGGATGCTGGTTTCCCGCTTTGGTCTGCGTCGGGTGGCGACGGCCGGGATGGCGATGAGTGCCCTGAGCTTCCTCGGCTTGTCAGCCCTCGATTTCAGCACGCAACAATTGCAGGCATGGATACTGATGACCCTGCTGGGCTTTAGCGCCGCCAGTGCGCTGCTGGCCTCGACGGCGGCGATCATGGCGGCAGCGCCAAAAGCGAAAGCGGCCGCCGCCGGGGCGATTGAAACCATGGCCTATGAGCTGGGCGCCGGTCTGGGTATCGCGCTGTTTGGTCTGATCCTGACCCGCAGCTACCACGATTCTATCGTACTGCCGAACGGGCTGGATGGCGCTATCGCTACACGAGCGGCGTCATCCATTGGTGAAGCGATGCAAGTGGCGAACAATCTGCCTGCGTCGGTCGCGGATGCGCTGGTGAGCGCCGCTAAAACGGCATTTATCACCTCACACAGTGTGGCGCTGTTTAGCGCGGGCGCAATGCTACTGGTGCTGGCGGTGGGGATCTGGTTTGGGCTGGCGAAAGCGTCAGAGCGTTAAGTCACTTTCGCGTCGCATACCAGCACAGCAGGGAGCCGAGGCACACCATTCCGGCGCCCTGCCAGAAGGACCAGGACAACGGCGCATTGAGTAAAAATGAGGCCAGCGCTGAAGAGAGTACCGGAGTGAAATAGGAGCCGACCGCCAGCAGGCTAACATTGCCGTGGAGAATGCCGATATTCCACGCCGCATAGGCAAATCCCAATGACAATGCGCACATCAGCATTTTTATTGTCACCGGCCAGCTAAAATGCATCGGCGGCTGATCGGTCAGCAAATAGTGGATCCAGAGACTGAGCCCGGTCAGTAAAACAAAAAAAGTAATGCCGTTTTTTCCCTTCGCATAGCGTGCGGTGACCGTACAGTACGCTGCCCAGATAAACGCGCCGATAAAGGCGAGAATATAACTCAGCGGGCTGGAAATAATATTACTGATGATGTCATCGATATTCAGCCCCTGTTCACCGCCGAGCACCCAACTGACGCCAAACAGCGCCAGAATCAACCCCGGAATTACCCACAGCGTGGATTTTTGTCCGTTGAAGAGAATAGCGAAAAGGATTGTCAGACTCGGCCAGAGGTAATTCACCATCCCGACTTCAATCGCCTGCTGGCGCGTGGCGGCATAGCCCAGTGACAGGGCAAGGCATATTTCGTAACTGACAAACAGAAAGCAGCCTGCCAGCAGATAACGCGCGGAGAACTGGCGGATTTTCGGGATACCGACGGTGAAAACCAGTAACAGCCCGCTCAAAGAGTAGATCATCGCCGCACCCGCGACAGGGCCGAGCCCCTCGCTGACACCACGAATTAACCCGACCATGGTGCTCCAGAGAATAATGGCAACCAGGCCAATTAATGTTGCGCGTTGTGTCGTCATCTTTTTTTTCTTAATTCAGCGTCAATCTTAACAGCAGAATTTATAACACTTTTTTGCCGTTTTCGGGATTAAAATTTCCAGAAATTACTCCTTTGGGAGTAACGGGAATCAACAAATCAAACTATTTAGTGGGCATCAGAGATCGTTATTGATTTGCCGCAAAAAAAACCACACCTGCGCTGTTACTTTTCCCCGTGAAGTCACCCCATCAATAATGAGGAAAACAATGGACGTCAGCCGCAGACAGTTTTTTAAAATCTGCGCGGGCGGTATGGCCGGGACGACGGTAGCTGCGCTGGGTTTTGCACCCAAAATGGCGCTGGCACAGGCGCGAAATTATAAATTAATGCGTGCCAAAGAGGTTCGTAATACCTGCACATATTGTTCCGTAGGTTGTGGGCTTTTGATGTATAGCCTTGGCGACGGTGCGAAAAACACCCGAGAATCGATTTACCACATCGAAGGAGATTCCGACCATCCCGTCAGCCGGGGGGCGTTGTGCCCGAAAGGGGCCGGGTTGCTGGACTATGTCCACAGCGAGAACCGACTGCGTTATCCCGAGTATCGTGCGCCAGGCTCTGACAAATGGCAGCGCATTTCGTGGGATGAGGCTTTCAGCCGTATCGCTAAGCTGATGAAAGCGGACCGTGATGCCAACTTTATTGAGCAAAACGCGGCTGGCGTGACGGTCAATCGCTGGCTTTCCACCGGCATGCTGTGCGCCTCCGCGGCGAGTAATGAGACCGGTATGCTGACGCAGAAATTTGTGCGTTCGCTTGGCATGCTGGCGGTAGACAACCAGGCACGCGTCTGACACGGACCAACGGTAGCAAGTCTTGCTCCAACATTTGGTCGCGGTGCGATGACCAACCACTGGGTGGATATCAAAAACGCCAACGTGGTGATGGTGATGGGCGGTAACGCCGCTGAAGCGCATCCGGTGGGTTTCCGCTGGGCGATGGAAGCGAAAAATAACAACGATGCCACGCTCATCGTTGTCGATCCGCGCTTTACCCGTACCGCGTCAGTCGCTGATATCTATGCGCCGATTCGTTCTGGTACCGACATTACGTTCCTGTCGGGCGTTCTGTTGTACCTTATCGAAAACAACAAGATTAACGCCGAATACGTTAAACACTACACCAACGCCGCGCTGCTGGTGCGGGATGACTTTACGTTTGATGACGGGCTGTTCAGCGGCTATGACGCGGAAAAACGTCAGTACGATAAGTCCTCCTGGAGTTACCAGTTCGACGAAAGCGGCATGGCGAAACGTGACGATTCGCTGACGCATCCGCGCTGTGTATGGCAGTTGCTGAAAAAACATGTTTCCCGCTATACACCGGACGTGGTGGAAAACATCTGCGGTACGCCAAAAGCGGATTTCCTGCGGGTGTGCGCCGTGCTGGCCTCAACCAGCGCGGCGGATCGCACCACCACGTTCCTGTATGCGCTGGGCTGGACGCAGCATACCGTCGGTGCGCAAAACATCCGTACCATGGCGATGATCCAGTTGCTGCTCGGGAATATGGGCATGGCGGGCGGTGGTGTTAACGCGCTGCGCGGTCACTCCAATATTCAGGGCTTAACGGATCTGGGACTGCTGTCTACCAGTCTGCCGGGCTATCTGACGTTGCCGTCCGAGAAGCACACTGATCTGCAAAGCTATCTGGCGGCCAATACGCCAAAAGCGATGCTCGCGGAGCAGGTGAACTACTGGAGCAACTATCCCAAATTCTTCGTCAGCCTGATGAAAGCGTTCTACGGCGATGCGGCGCAGCCGGAGAATAACTGGGGTTACGACTGGTTGCCGAAATGGGATCAGGCCTGGGACGTCATCAAGTATTTCAACAAGATGGACAAAGGCGAAGTCAATGGCTACATCTGCCAGGGCTTCAATCCGGTCGCCTCGTTCCCGGACAAAAACCGCGTCGTCAGTAGCCTGAGTAAGCTGAAATACCTGGTGATCATCGATCCACTGGTGACGGAAACCGCTAACTTCTGGCAGAACCACGGCGAGATGAATGACGTCGATACCGCGTCCATTCAGACTGAAGTGTTCCGTCTGCCGTCGACCTGCTTTGCAGAAGAAGATGGCTCCATCGCCAACTCCGGCCGCTGGCTGCAGTGGCACTGGAAAGGAGGCGAAGCGCCAGGGGAAGCGCGTACCGATGGCGAAATTCTGGCCGGGATCTTCCATCGCCTGCGGGATATGTACCGCAACGAAGGTGGAAAAGGGGCGGAGCCGCTGCTCAACATGCGCTGGGCGTATAAACAGCCGGATCACCCGGAATCAGACGAAGTGGCGAAAGAGAACAACGGCTATGCGCTGGCGGATCTTTACGATGCTAACGGCGTGCTGGTGGCGAAAAAAGGCCAGTTGCTGAGCAGTTTTGCGCTGTTGCGTGATGATGGCAGCACATCGTCGTCATGCTGGATCTACACCGGCAGCTGGACCGAGAAAGGCAACCAGATGGCGAACCGCGACAACGCCGATCCGTCCGGTCTTGGTAATACGCTGGGCTGGGCATGGGCGTGGCCACTGAACCGCCGTGTACTGTACAACCGTGCATCGGCCGATCCGCAGGGTAGACCGTGGGATCCGAAACGGATGTTGATCCAGTGGGATGGGGCGAAGTGGAGCGGGAATGACATTCCTGACTTCAGCACCGCCGCACCGGGCAGCGCTACCGGGCCGTTCATCATGCAGCAGGAAGGTCTGGGGCGTTTGTTTGCGCTCGACAAACTGGCGGAAGGGCCATTCCCCGAGCATTACGAGCCGATGGAAACGCCGCTGGGTACCAACCCGTTGCACCCGAACGTGATCTCCAGTCCGGTCGTACGTTTGTACGAAGAAGATGCGCAGCGGATGGGTAAGAAAGAGCAGTTCCCGTACGTCGGCACCACTTATCGTCTGACCGAACATTTCCACACCTGGACGAAACATGCGCGTCTGAATGCAATTGCTCAGCCGCAGCAGTTTGTCGAAATCAGTGACACGCTGGCGAAGTCCAAAGGCATCGCTAACGGCGACAGCGTTAAGGTCAGCAACAAGCGAGGTTTTATTCGTGCAGTTGCGGTGGTTACACGCCGTTTGCAGGCGCTGAACGTTCATGGTCAGCAGGTGGAAACCATCGGTATTCCGCTGCACTGGGGCTTTGAAGGGGTGACGCAGAAAGGTTACCTCGCCAACACCCTGACCCCGAACGTGGGCGATTCCAACTCGCAAACGCCGGAGTACAAAGCGTTTCTGGTCAACATCGAGAAGGCGTAAAGGAGCGTATTTATGTCAATGGAAACACAGGACATTCTCAAGCGCTCCGCCACCAATCCCATCACGCCCGCGCCGCGTGCGCGTGATTACAAAGAGGAAGTGGCGAAGCTTATCGATGTCTCCTCCTGCGTAGGCTGTAAAGCCTGCCAGGTGGCCTGCTCTGAGTGGAACGATATTCGCGATGAGGTAGGGCACTGCGTCGGCGTGTACGACAATCCCGCCGATCTGAGCGCCAAATCCTGGACGGTGATGCGTTTTAGCGAAACCGAACAGAACGGCAAGCTGGAGTGGCTGATCCGCAAAGATGGCTGTATGCATTGTGAGGATCCGGGCTGCCTGAAAGCCTGCCCGTCCGCGGGGGCTATCATTCAGTACGCTAACGGGATCGTCGATTTCCAGCAGGAAAACTGCATCGGCTGCGGCTACTGCATCGCGGGCTGCCCGTTCAATGTTCCGCGTCTCAATAAAGAGGACAACCGCGTCTACAAATGTACGCTCTGTGTCGATCGCGTCAGCGTCGGCCAGGAGCCGGCATGCGTGAAAACCTGTCCGACGGGTGCCATTCACTTTGGCACCAAAAAAGAGATGCTGGAGGTGGCGCAGGCGCGGGTCGATAAGCTGAAAGCGCGCGGTTATCCGCAGGCGGGGATCTACAACCCGGAAGGCGTTGGCGGTACGCACGTCATGTACGTTCTGCATCATGCCGACGAACCTGAGCTGTACCACAACCTGCCAAAAGAACCGAACATTGATACCAGCATCAATTTGTGGAAAGGGGCGCTGAAACCGCTAGCGGCGGCAGGGTTTATCGCGACCTTCGCCGGGCTGATTTATCACTACATCGGTATTGGTCCTAACAAGGAAGTGGACGACGACGAGGAAGGCCATGATGAATAAATCGAAAATGATTGTGCGGACAAAATTCATTGACCGCGCCTGTCACTGGACGGTGGTCATCTGCTTCTTTCTGGTTTCGCTGTCGGGGATTTCGTTTTTCTTTCCGACCCTGCAATGGCTGACGGAAACCTTCGGGACGCCGCAGATGGGGCGCATTCTGCATCCTTTTTTCGGCGTGGTGATCTTCTTCGCACTGATGTTTATGTTTGTGCGTTTCGTTCGTCACAATATCCCTGACAAAAAGGATATTCCGTGGCTGAAAGGGATAGTCGAAGTCCTGAAAGGCAACGAGCATAAAGTGGCCGATGTCGGCAAATACAATGCCGGGCAAAAGATGATGTTCTGGTCGATCATGAGCATGATTTTCGTGCTGCTGGTCACCGGTATTATTATCTGGCGTCCGTACTTTGCCGACTATTTCCCGATGCAGGTGATTCGCTACAGCCTGCTGCTTCATGCGACCTCGGCCATTATTTTAATCCACGCCATTCTGATCCACGTTTATATGGCGTTCTGGGTGAAAGGGTCCATTAAAGGCATGATCGAAGGGAAGGTGAGTCGCCGCTGGGCGAAGAAACATCACCCGCGCTGGTATCGCGACGTCGAGAAAATGGAAGCGAAAAAGGAGAGCACAGAAGGGATTAAATAACACCTGTGCTGATGAAATCCCCGCGCTCTTAACGGAGGCGGGGATTTTTGCTGTTTAGCGAAATATCGCGACAAATTTTTCGACATTCCACTCTTTGACGTCAGATACCTGTCCATCGCCAATCTCAACCAGTCGCAATTCACCGTCGGTATTCATCACCACGTCAATCGAGTAAAACGGCGTATCCACACAGTGGGCGATGGCGGCAACCTGTTCAGGGACCTGGTCGTCAGCGGAAAACACATGACCGTTAAGCACAAAATACCGGCGTTCTGTATCGTTGACGAAGTGCTCGAAACGACGCAGGCTGACACCGCCTTCAAGGGTGCCACGGTAGTGCGCAATCAGCTTCAGTACCTCGCGGATCTCTTCTGCGTTGTGAGCCACTGATCCGCGGGACGTAGTCAGCGATTTTACGTAATCCTTCACAAAATAGGCAGGCCACTGCAACTGGCCGGTCAGCGCGTCAAAATCGGCCTCTGGCGTCGTCAGCACAGTTTCCGGGGTGAAGGCTTTGCAGCGATCATACCAGCCGTTAATGTGATGGTTGCGCAAATACTGCTCTGTCGATTCGAGCATCTTTCCGCCGCGCGCCTCCACGGCACGAGCCAGCTGGCGATATTCAACCTCACTGAGCATCCATCCGCGCCAGATAACGGGAACATCAGGTTCAATCGCGCCGGAGAATTTGTACTTACCCACGGCGGCCGCTTCGGAAGCCAACAACAGGCAGGTTATGCCGCGTTGTTGGGCACAAAAATACTCCTGCGCGAAGGTTTCGTCCGGTCTGGCCTGACTGGAATAATCATCGGGATAAATAATTTGCATACCTTGCTCCTTAGAATAGTAAGTCCTTTCGCTGACGCTATCACCGTGTCAGTTTGGGTTAAATAAACCCATCCGAAGTGTGGATACAGGATGCGGCTGTTGCAACAGCGCGTTATCAGGTAACCGATGAGGCTCGCAAAATTCCGATCGTCAGGTAACAAAAAGGCGGCGACTCGCGCCGCCGCCATGGCTTACAGTTTCGCGTTAAGCCGCGCAATCTCGCGTCGCCATTGCGCTTGCAGCGCGGGTTTTTGATGTTTCGGCTTGCGCGCCAGATCCTCCGCCAGGCGGGTTTCCAGCTCGATAAGCCGTTCCAGCAGATGCTCTTCCTGCGTCGGTACTACGGCAGGTTCAGGCTTAGCGATGGCGTCGCTCACCGCTGCTGTTGTTCGCAGTTGCTCTGCTACCGCTTCCAGGTCGTGCCACTCGCTAAGCGTGCCGTTATCAATCAGCCAGAAACGGTTGCAGCTTTCGCTAATCAGTTTCCGGTCATGACTGACCAGCAGCACGCCACCCGCGTAATCTCGCAAGGTCTCCGCCAGCGCTTCTTTGCCCTCCATATCCAGGTGGTTGGTTGGCTCATCCAGCATCAGCAGGCTGTAGCGCGCCAGCGACAGGCCGACGAACAGCAGACGCGATCGCTCGCCGCCGCTCAGCGTACTGACATTCTGACCGTGCTGTGCCCAGGGAAAACCGGCACTGATCAGCGCTTTCTTGCGTACCTCGGCGGCCGGGGCGAACGGCTCCAGCGCCTCCAGCAGCGTGGCGTTATCCGGCAACTGATGCAGCGTCTGGTCGTAATAACCTGGGCTGACGCGGGGATGAAGCTTTATCTGTGCGTTCTGAACGCCCTGATAGTGCTGCCAGATCTGCCTGAGTAGCGTTGATTTTCCGCAACCGTTGCGACCCATAATAGCCACCCGATCACCGCTTTTCAGGCGGGCGAGCGGGGCGGTGAACAGCGGCGGCACGCCGGGCGCCGGAGAGACGCTCAACGCTTCCATTTCCAGCAGACGGTCAGCGCGAAGCGCGTCACCATGCAGTTGCAACTGCCAGTGGCTACCGGCAGTGACCTCCGTCTGGTTCTCCTTCAGCCGTTCAATCTGCTTTTCCATCTGTTTGGCTTTCCGTGACAGGTCTTCGTTGTCGTATGTGCGCCCCCATATCGCCAGCCGTTTCGCGCTGGTGGTGATGCGCTCAATCTCCTTTTGTTCAGCTTTGAAACGCAGCGCATCGCTCTCATCCTGCGCGGCTCGCGCTTCTCGTGCTGCTGTACATGGCAGGGTAAAGCTGTAGAGCGTGTTATCGCGCAGGAGTAAAGTTCCATTAGTTACAACATCCAATAACTGGCTATCATGGGAGACCAGTATGAAGCTTCCATGCCAGTTTTTAAGGAAGCTTTCCAGCCATAACAGGGTCGGAAGATCGAGGTGGTTACTGGGTTCGTCCAGCAACAACAGATCGGGCTGGAGGATTAATGCCCGGGCTAACAACAGCCGGGTATGCTGGCCGCCACTGAGCGTGGCCGATTGCAACCGGATATCCGCGTCGCTGAACCCCATTTCTGCCAGCAACGCATCGGCGCGCCAGCCCTGGTTTTCGCGTTCGCCGGGCGGCAGTTGCGTCAGAACGGCATCACGCATCGTCAGCGGGTAAATTTCAGCGGGAAGGTGCTGCTCAACGCGGGCCAGCAGACAATGATTTGCCCGTGAAACGCTGCCCGAGGTGGGTGAGAGAGTACCGTCCAGCACCTTTAACAGCGTGCTTTTGCCGCAGCCATTGTAGCCAATTAAGCCGAGGCGATCGCCTTTTTTCAGCGTGAAAGAGATGTCAGAAAACAGCGGACCGAACGCGGTGTCCACGTGGAGAGATTGTACAGTCAGTAATGTGCTCATTGCTTACTCAAGAGTTACAGGTACAGTCGTACCTCGTCATACATCGCTGACGATAACCCGGTAAGCCCGAGGGAAGGGTTTAAGACAGTGTTTCTTCGCTCAAGCCGAAGTTATCGCAGCACGAAACCGATAACGCTTGAGCTGGCACGATCGCCAAATGCACGTGAAACAATAAGATGTTCACAGTACAGCATGGGGATCCTCCTTTTTTATTCAGTAAGTTGACGGGTGAAAGGAGTGTAGCGGGGAAAAGCGCGCTTGACCAGCCCGGCAGACCGCGCTGCCGGGAGGAAAGGGGGATTAAATGGAGGTTCTGCGGTAGCTGCGGTATTCCGGTAACCAGAAGTTATCGTCAATCGCCTGATGCAGTGCTTCGGCGGACGTTTTCACCGCCACACCCTGTTGCTGCGCCATTTTACCCACGGCGAAGGCGATAGCCCGGGAAACGTCTTTGATCTCTTTCAGTGGCGGCAGCACCATCCCTTCGCCATTATTGACCAGCGGCGAGTACTCGGCCAGCGTTTCACTGGCGGCCATCAGCATTTCATCGGTAATGCGTGATGCGCCGGAGGCGATGACGCCAAGACCGATACCGGGGAAAATATAGGCGTTGTTGCACTGGGCGATGGGGTAAATTTTATCTTTCCACACCACCGGGGCAAACGGGCTGCCGGTCGCCACCAGGGCGTTGCCTTCCGTCCAGGCGATAATATCCTGCGGCGTCGCTTCCACGCGTGACGTGGGGTTTGACAGCGGCATAACGATAGGGCGCGGGCAATGCTTATGCATTTCACGGATGATCTCTTCCGAGAACAGCCCAATCTGGCCCGATACGCCAATCAGAATATCCGGTTTAACGTTACGCACCACGTCAAGTAGCGACAGGGCGTCGTTTGCCGTGTCCCAGCAACTCAGATTTTCGCGTTTCTGCACCAGTTTTGTCTGGAACGACAGCAAGTTTGGCATCTGATCGGTCAGCAACCCGAAGCGGTCGACCATAAAGACGCGCTGGCGAGCCTGCTCCTCACTGAGTCCTTCGCGCTGGATCTGCGCCACAATTTGCTCGGCGATACCGCAACCCGCGGATCCTGCGCCGAGAAAAACAATCTTTTGCTCGCTTAACTGGCTGCCAGCCGCGCGACTGGCGGCGATCAGCGTGCCAACGGTCACCGCCGCAGTGCCCTGAATATCGTCGTTAAACGAACAGATTTCGTCGCGATAGCGGGTCAGCACCGGCATGGCGTTGTTCTGTGCGAAATCTTCAAACTGCAACAGCACATCAGGCCAGCGATGTTTGACGGCCTGAATGAAATCATCAACGAACTGGTAATACTCTTCGCCGGTAATGCGCGGATGACGCCAGCCCATATACAGCGGATCATTCAGCAATTGCTGATTGTTGGTGCCGACATCCAGTACCACCGGCAGCGTATAGGCCGGGCTGATGCCACCGCAGGCGGTGTACAGCGACAGTTTGCCGATAGGAATGCCCATCCCGCCGATACCCTGATCGCCAAGGCCGAGGATGCGCTCGCCGTCGGTCACCACGATCACTTTGATATTGTGGTTAGGGACGTTTTGCAGAATGTCGTCCATGTACTGCCGGTTTTCGTAGGAGATGAACACCCCGCGCGCGCGGCGGTAGATCTCAGAGAAGCGTTCACAGGCAGCGCCCACCGTCGGGGTGTAGATCACCGGCATCATCTCTTCGAGATGGTTTTCGACCAGCCGGTAGAAAAGGGTTTCGTTGGTGTCCTGGATATTGCGCAGGTAAATATGTTTGTCGATTTCCGTCTTAAAGCCCTGATACTGGATCCAGGCGCGTTCTGCCTGCTCTTCGATGGATTCCACCACTTCAGGCAGCAGCCCAAGCAGGTTAAAACTGCGACGTTCTTCCATACTGAAAGCACTGCCTTTATTCAGCAGCGGAAATTCGAGCAGAACGGGGCCAGCGTAAGGGATATAAAGGGAACGGTTTTTTTTATGATTTAGTAACATCTCACTTCACTCCTTTGTCATCTTTCCAGTCCATGACAGGGTTTTGTAGGTACGACAGAAGCGCCAAAGTATAAATCAAATGTTAATGAAAAGGGTAAATCTGTATTTTTTACCCATAAAAAAACACCACCTTCAGCGGAAGATGGTGTTATGCGTCATCCTTTCAGCGAACGGTTACCCTTCGCGGCGTTTACGGCCGGTAGAGTGGGCGTGGTTGACCAGCGTTTCGTGATTGTCTTCGATAAGCACTTTTTTCTGATTCGAAAGCTTATAGTTCAAGCCGAGGATGTGACGTGCCTGACGGTTCGATTTCATTCTTACTCCTTAATCCTGTTCTGGTTTCAAGGACAAGCCCGGCGCTGCCGGACGAAATGTAACCCCATAGTGCATTGCAGCTATTTGATGCAGTAATGATAGTCGATCATCTCAACAGAAATAGCAAATTGCGCCACCGGCTTTAAGAACATTCACCTGCTGATTTCGCCTTTCTGCATTTGGCGTTATCATCGGGCGAGCATGCTTTGAGCCGTTACTCACCTTGTTATCATAATGAGGACGTTAACCATGAAAGTACTGGGTTATGCTGCACAAACACCGTCTGCGCCGCTGGCACCGTTTTTGTTCGACCGCCGTGCGCCGCGCTCTGATGATGTCACCATCGAAATTCTCTACTGTGGCGTTTGCCATTCTGATCTCCACCAGGCCCGCAATGACTGGGGTTTCAGCGAATATCCCATCGTGCCGGGCCATGAAATCGTCGGGCGGGTGACCGCTGTTGGTGACAGTGTCACTAAATTTAAGCCCGGCGATCTGGCGGCGATTGGCTGTATGGTCGATTCCTGCCGTGTCTGCGCACCCTGCAAAGAGGGGCTGGAGCAATATTGTGAAGAGGGTAATACGCAGACCTACAACGGCCGCGATCGCCACGACCACACGCAAACTTTCGGCGGCTACTCGCAAGTCATTCTCGCCAGTCAGGACTTCGTTCTGCATCTGCCAAAAGAGATGGATCTGAAGGGGGCGGCGCCGCTGCTGTGCGCCGGGATCACCACCTGGTCGCCGCTACGTCACTGGCAAATTGGCGCTGACAGTAAAGTCGCGGTGATTGGTCTTGGCGGGCTTGGTCATATGGCGCTGAAGCTGGCGCATGCGCTGGGCGCGGAGGTGACGCTGTTTACGCGCTCGCCAGGCAAAGAAGCGGATGCCCGTCGTCTCGGCGCGCACAACGTGGTGTTGTCAACGGACAATGCGCAGATGCAGTCCGTGCATAATCAGTTCGACCTGATTATCGACACCGTGCCCTATGAGCATGACATCAACCCGTATCTGCCGACGCTGACACGCGACGGCACGCTGGTTTTTGTTGGCCTGCTGGGCGACAGCCCGACCTTTAACACCATGCCGATGATCACCGGGCGCCGCAGCATTGCCGGTTCCTGTATTGGCGGTATCGCCGAAACACAGGAGATGCTCGATTTCTGCGGGGAACACGGCATTGTCTCGGACGTGGAAGTGATCAACATTCAGGATATCAATGCCGCGTATGAACGGCTGCTGAAGAGCGACGTGAAATACCGCTTTGTGATTGATATGGCGTCACTCTCCGCCGCGTAAACTCTGGTATCACTCTTTCGCCCGCGCTTGCGGGCGAATCAATTCCCTCTCAATTCCATGTCAATAATGTGACAAATCATGTGCAAAGCGGAAAGTGTTAACAAAATGTAATCATTAGCTTCGCGCTGACGTAAATTTACATGCTATATACAAAAAGATAACAACTGCCGGACATTATCTCATGTATACACCTTTCGACTGGAGCTCTAGACAACGGCACGTAGCGTTTGCCAGCTTTACCAGCTGGATGCTCGATGCCTTTGATTTCTTCATCCTTGTGTTTGTTTTAAGCGACCTCGCGGACTGGTTTCACGCCTCGGTCTCCGACGTTTCTATCGCCATAATGCTGACGCTGGCGGTGCGGCCGATCGGCGCATTGCTGTTTGGGCGACTGGCGGAAAAGTATGGTCGCCGTCCGATCCTGATGCTCAACATCCTGTTCTTCACCGTGTTTGAGCTGCTTTCCGCATGGTCACCAAGCTTTACCGCGTTTCTGGCGTTTCGCGTACTTTACGGCGTCGCGATGGGCGGGATCTGGGGTGTTGCGTCATCACTGGCGATGGAGACCATCCCTGACCGTTCGCGCGGGCTGATGTCCGGAATATTCCAGGCTGGCTACCCCTGTGGTTATCTGTTGGCGTCGATTATTTTCGGCCTGTTCTACAGCATGGTGGGCTGGCGCGGTATGTTCCTGATCGGCGCGCTGCCGATTGTGCTGCTGCCGTATATCTGGTTTAAAGTGCCGGAATCACCGGTGTGGCTGGCCGCCCGTGAGCGCAAAGAGAGTACCGCGCTGCTGCCGGTACTGCGCAGCCAGTGGAAATTGTGTCTGTATCTGGTGCTGGTGATGGCGTGCTTTAATTTCTTCAGCCACGGCACCCAGGATCTTTACCCGACGTTCCTGAAAGTTCAGCACGGGTTTGATCCGCACACGGTCAGCATTATCGCCATCGCCTATAACATCGCCGCGATGCTTGGCGGGATCCTTTTCGGTGCCATGTCGGAGCGGATAGGGCGCAAAAAAGCGATCATGATTGGCGCGTTTCTGGCGCTACCGGTGATCCCGCTGTGGGCGTTCTCCACCGGCTCGTTTAACATCGGTCTCGGCGCTTTCCTGATGCAGTTTGTGGTGCAGGGCGCGTGGGGCGTGGTGCCGACGTGGCTGAACGAACTGGTGCCGTCGAATGCGCGTGCCGTGCTGCCAGGTTTTGTCTATCAACTGGGTAACCTGCTGGCATCGGTCAACGCCACGTTGCAGGCGCGGATCGCGGAAACGCATGACGGTAATTATGGTCTGGCCATGGCACTGGTCGCGGGCGTTGTCGCCGTGTTGATCTGCGCGTTCGTCGCGTTTGGCCGCGAAACCCAGGGCGTGGTGATTTCAGGAGAAGGGCAACGCCGGGGAGCGGCAGGCGCGGTGCGTCACCAGCATCATCATTAAAGCGGGTGAAGGGTGAATGCCCCGCTGAGCATAGGGCGGCAAAGGATCTTGTAGCCGTCCTGATCGAACCCCGCGGGTAACTGCGTCAGCGTACTGGCCTGTGCCAGCGAATCGACAGCCCCCAGCCACAGCCAGTTATTAACGATATGAAACTGGGTCATGGTGTCGCCTTTTTCCTCCAGCGCCACGGCGCCCGCCCACGGCCAGCAAATCAGCTGAAGGTGCGCCATGGCCTCGCGAAGCCGTTGATTGTGCGCCGCGAGCGTTTCGCGGCCACAGCAGGCGCCTGCGCACCGGCCCAGCGACGAACGAAAACACGCCCGACCACGGTTTAACGGCTCCAGCCCCATTACGCTGTAGCAAAGCTTTTGTTCATCGGCGACCGATTTAAGCGCTTCCAGTGCGGCTCTGCGGTTCGCAAACAGGCCAAACAGGTTCTCTTTCAGGGCAAAATTGATTTCGTGCGCATAGACTACCTGCGGGCGATCGTCATTAAGCTGCAGCGAACAGAGCTGTTTGTTTCTTCTCAGCCGTTTGTTGAACAACGGCTGCATTTCTTTGATGAGCCTGGCTTCAAGCAACAGCGCGCCCAGTTCGCCTGCGGCAGGCTGCCAGCTGATGCGCCGGGCCTGCCGTAACATGGCCGCTTCATCAGGATTCCGCAGATGCGATAACACACGACTGCGGATATTGACACTCTTGCCGATGTAAAGCGGCATCGCGTCGCTTTCGCCGTGAAACAGGTATACGCCGGGCTGACCGGGCAGTTCATCGAGCCACGGACGCAGATGCTCGGGGTACTGGTAAATCGCCGCTGCTTCAAACTCAAGCCGCGGTGTGGAACTTCGCCTTGCCACGCTGACTCCTTATACTGATAATTTATCCAGTATACCCAGGAATTCAGCGCAAGGAAACGCAGCGTTAGCGCCTGATGATGGTGGCCCGGAAGTTTTGCGGCGCCATGGTGAAAGCAAACCGCTCCTGCACGGTTTCCGGCTCCTGCATCGGCACAATTTTGAATCTGCTGTAGATGGCATGCAGCGCCATTTTAATCTCCGTCAGCGCCAGGGAACGCCCGGGGCACATTCTGGCTCCGCCGCCAAACGGAAACAGTGCGCTTGTTGAGGCGCCTTCGCGTTTTATCCAGCGTGAGGGATCAAAAGTCTGCGGGTCAGAAAAGCTGGTGTCATCCAGAGTGCCTGCATGTAACGCCAGAAACAGCGGTGTTCCTTTAGTGACTTCAACGTCGCCGATCCGGGTATCCCGTACCGGCTCCAGATAAATCTGCGGCGCCACGGGTTTGAGTCGCATCGATTCCTTTATCACGGCATTCATCCACGGCAGGGACGGCAGCGGCCAGGGAAGCGGAGCGCCGTCATTGTATTGCTCAATCTCCTGAACCAGCGCCTGTTCCGCCTCCGGGCGACAACTGAGCAGATATGCCGTCCACGCCAGCGTGTTCGCCGTAGTATCTTCCCCGGCCAGGAGCAGTGTCAGCGCGTTGGCGACAATGTCCCGGTCGGTCAGCATCCGATGTTCCATTTGCTGAAACACCATGGCCTGCAAAAAATTCTCCGGCGTGGTGACGTCGCCGGCTGCAATGATCCGCCGTTGATCGTCAATTAACGTTGCAAGCGTGGCTTTGATCCGCCCCAGTCCTTCATCAAACGCTTTGTCTTCCGGACTGCGATACAGCCGCCAGAGCGGGAAGGGTGAGCGGCAGCGGCGGTGCAGAACAGGAAATACGGATTGCAGGGCAGACGATACCGGGTTGTCGCTGCTGCCTGTCAGGTTCATGTCTTTGCCGAAAGCCAGCATGGTGGTGATATCGGCGGTATAACGCCGGAATTCATCTGTCAGGAATACGCCCTGCGTCGCTGATGTTAATGAATCAAGCCGTTCGCTGAACCGGGCGGTGATGCTCTGCATATGCGGGTGAAACCGCGCGAGCTGTGCAGGTTGAAGTGCGCCCTCGACAATACGGCGACTGAATTTCCAGTTTTCGCCTTCGGAGGAGAAGACACCATTCATCCCCGCTTCCTCAAAAACCGCCTCAATGTTGCTGATACGCCTGAAGTCATGGGGCCGGGCTTTGAGTATCTCGCGAATGAGATCCACATCGGCAATGACCAGCGCTTTTTTCAGCCCGGCGCGCAGACGATACAGCGAGCCGTAGCGGTGCTGCCATTCCATCATTTGCCGGTGGATGTTTCCTTTCTTTAAATAGTGTACGTGGCCCAATAAGCCTTTTTCGGGGGGAGCAGGGAGCTGGCTTAGCTTTCGCATCGTTTATCTCCAGTAGCTTCAATGTTGTCGGTGAAAATGTTGTCGGTAAACATAACACCCGGCATTGAAGGGAGAGGAGCGCTTAGCGATAGGATTTTCTGATACTCAGCCACGCTGCAACGGCGCAGCATGGCTTTTTACACAGGCGGGAGAGTTACGCGCCAAACGCGCCATCGATGGTGTGCATCGCGCCGGTCACGAAAGAGGCCTCCGGCCCGGCAAGCCACGCCACCATTCCGGCGACTTCGTCCGGGGTTCCGTGCCGTTTTATCGCCATAAAGCTGTGCATCAGCTCTTTCATCGGGCCGTCTGCCGGGTTGGCATCAGTATCGATAGGACCGGGTTGCACGATGTTGATCGTTATCCCTCGCGGGCCAAAATCGCGTGCTAAGCCACGCGCCAGCCCCTGAAGCGCCGATTTGCTGACAGCATACGATGCCATTCCCGGGACGGGCATCCGATCGCCATTCACAGAACCAATAACGATAATGCGTCCGCCGTCTGGCATCTGACGGGCCGCCTCAACCGAAGCATGATAGGGCGCGTGGATATTAATACGGAACAGACGATCGACCGCGTCGATGTCCTGTTCCAGCGCATCACCAAAAATGGCAATGCCTGA
The DNA here is from genome assembly GCF_001297775.1 of Trabulsiella odontotermitis. Classification (GTDB taxonomy): domain Bacteria; phylum Pseudomonadota; class Gammaproteobacteria; order Enterobacterales; family Enterobacteriaceae; genus Trabulsiella; species Trabulsiella odontotermitis. The sequence continues at coordinate 140,355 of NZ_LIFX01000009.1, forward strand.
GTTAACTACCAGAATATCCAGCGCTCCGGCGTCACGAACCAGTTTTATTACCGCGTCGCGATCGGCACTGTCCGCCTGGACAGCCGTGCTGCCGGTTTCTTTCGCCAGTTGTTCCGCTGCGTCATGCGACCCGGCATAACTGAAAACAACCGATGCGCCTTCGGCAGTAAAGCGTCGCACGATAGCTGCGCCAATACCGCGACTACCACCGATAACCAGAACAGATTTATTGTGAAAAGCAGCCATAGGAGTGTCCTTTGTGATATTGTAGTGGTGATTACAATATGTCGCAGTCGAACAGACTGTCAAGGAGTTATGTAGTAATGACTACAAAAAATAACCGCACGCCGGGGCGCCCCCGTAAATTTGATGCGGAGCAGGCAGTTGAAATTGCACAACATCTTTTTCATTCAAAAGGTTATGACGCACTGAGTGTGGCCGATCTGACAAAAGCATTCGGTATTAATCCGCCGAGTTTCTATGCCGCGTTCGGCAGCAAGCTCGGGTTATATGAGCGTGTGCTGGCGCGTTATTCCTGTACCGCCGCGATTCCGTTTGCGGTGCTTTTACGTGATGATCGCCCCGTCGCGCAGGGGCTTATCGGGGTATTAACAGAGGCCGCCCGGCGCTATGTTGCTGATCCGGTCGCGACCGGTTGCCTGGTTCTTGAGGGCACGCACAGTAATGATCAGCAGGCGCGTGAGGCCGCCTGTGATTTGCACAACGCGGCAGAAGCTCAGATTCGGGCTTTTATCGCCAGACGTTACCCGGACGATGCCGCCCGGATAACGGATTTTATGGTGACGATGATGGCGGGCCTTTCGATCAAGGCGCGGGCAGGGTATTCCCTGGAGCGTCTTCAGGAAACCGTGCGCCTGAGCGGCCTGGCGCTGGAACAGTTGCTTCCGGACTGAGACGTGAGGATGCTTATCCTTTTTTGGCGAAAACCCACACGTGTTTCTCAGGCAGCGAGAGGTGGCAATGCTGGGGATCGCGAACCTCGTGGCCATAGGCGCGGATCACTAAGTCATCGCCGCCTGACGGGCGGAACAGGTATTCCCACCGGTCGCCCAGATACATGCTGGTGAGCAACGGCAGTTCAAGCTGATTTTCTCCCGGGCCGTCCACTACCGCCACCCGCTCAACGCGGATCACCGCTGTGGCATCCTGACCGATTTGCACGCCTTCTGCCGCCTGGCCCCACAACGTCCAGCCGTTTCCCTCTATACGTGCTTTGCCATCGCGCATGTCGGTGATTTTGCCGTTCAGGCGATTGTTGCTGCCCATAAACTCTGCCGTAAACAATGTCTTTGGCGAGCCGTACATTTCCTGCGGCGTGCCTTGCTGCTCTATTTTGCCATTGTTGAGCAGCAGGATGCGGTCGGAAATGGACATCGCTTCATTCTGATCATGCGTCACCATCAACGCGGATAAACCCAATTTGATGATCAGTTCACGAAGGAATACGCGGGCTTCTTCACGCAGTTTGGCATCCAGGTTAGACAGCGGCTCATCAAGCAGGATCACCGGCGGGTTGTAAACCAGCGCCCGGCCAATCGCCACGCGCTGCTGCTGACCGCCGGAAAGCTGGTGCGGGTGACGTTTGCCAAGATGCCCAAGACCTAACTGATCCAGCACATCCTGAACCCGCTGGTTGATCTCGTTGGTGGCGACTTTGCGCAGTTTTAGCGGGTACGCCACGTTCTCAAAAACCGTTTTGTGCGGCCACAGCGCATAGGACTGAAATACCAGCCCCAGATTACGTTCTTCCGCCGGAATTTCGCTGCGGGGTGTGCCGTCATAGACTTTGTTTTTGCCAATAACAATCGACCCCTGAGTCGGTTTTTCCAGCCCCGCGACGGCGCGCAGCAGGGTGGTTTTACCGCTGCCGGAGGGCCCCAGCAGCGAGACCACTTCACCACGTTTCAGATCCATGGACACGCCTTTTAACACCGGGTTGTCGCCGTAAGTTAAATGCAGATTCTCGACCGCTAATTCAATCATGTAATTTGACTCCAAAACGAAGGGCAATACCCAGTCCGATCACGACCAGCAGGATGTTAATGAAGGAGAGCGCCGCCACGATATCAATGGCTCCGGCCGCCCACAGTGAAACCAGCATTGAACCAATGGTTTCCGTACCTGGTGAGAGCAGATAAACACCCGTTGAGTATTCGCGTTCAAAGATCAGGAACATCAGCAGCCACGACCCGATCAGACCATAGCGGGACAGCGGAATCGTGACGTGACGGGTGATTTGCCCGCGCGTTGCCCCTGTGCTGCGTGCCGCTTCTTCAAGCTCTGGCCCTACCTGCAACAGTGTTGATGAGATAAGCCTCAGCCCGTACGCCATCCACACCACGGTGTAAGCCAGCCAGACGCTGAAAATTGTGTTACGTAGCGAGCGCAACCAGACGATCAGGTTTTCGCGCATCCAGTCAGACCAGGCGAACTCAGAAAGCCAGCCGGATTTCAGCGAGTTATCGAGCCACATCGGCAGGAACAGGAAAACCCACAGAAACGCCAGCCCGGCGAGCAGACCAGGAACCGCACGCGGAACCAGCACGCTGTAATCGAGAAAACGCGTGATGTTGTCCGGTTTGCGGTGCATGGCAATGCCGACAAACAGATAACAGGTCACCGCCAGCGCACCACCAATCACGCCGATAGCCATTGAGTTGACGATGGCGCGCAGCAGGTTCGGTTGTGCCCAGATGGTGCGGAATGTGCTGAGAGAAAGCTCATCCCAAACTGAAACACCGACGCCCCAGTTAGAGATAAATGCGCGCAAAACCACGCCAAGCAGGGGAACGCCGATGGTGACGGTCAGCCAGAACACCACCACCGCACCGGCAACCCAGCGCCATTTCCCCAGCGGTAAGGCACGTGCTTGCGACGCTTTGCCTTTCACCGTCACGAAACGGTTAGCGGTGCGCATCAGCCGACGCTGTAACATCACCAGCGGGATGGTGATACAGATCAGTACCACGGCCACCGCTGCCATCAGGTGATAAGACGGGGTGCCGAGCTTGTTGGTGAGCTGGTACAGATAGGTCGCCAGCACCATGTTACCTTCCGGATCGCCGAGCACCAGCATCAGACCAAACACTTCCAGACCGAGAAAGAACAGCAGCACAATAGCGTAGAGGATCGACGGGCGTACCATCGGCAAACTGACGGACGTCATCACCTGTAAAGGGGAGGCGCCAGCCGTGCGCGCGGCCTCTTCAACATCAGAACCGACGCTGCGCAGCGCCGAGGAGATATAAAGATAGGCGTGCGGAACATGGGTCAGGCCAGCGATGACCACAATGCTCGACATGTCATAAATATTCCACGGCACAAAGCCGATCAGCGATTGCGCCCATAGCGATAAAAAGCCCACCGGCCCGGCCGCTACCACATAGCCAAACCCCAGCACCATCGGCGAAACAAAAATCGGCACCAGGATCAGAGGCTCAATCAGACGACGCCCTGGTAAATCGGTACGTACCATCAGAAACGCCAGCACGCCGCCGAGCGGTATGGCGATAATCACCAGCCCGAACGCGAGAATAAAACCACTTCTCAGCGCCTTATAAAAATCAGGATCGGTAAAAATGAAACCGAATGATTCCAGGCTCCATTCTTTTGCCGGTGAAAAGAAGGGGGCGGATAAGAAACTCTGGATCACGATAAACGACAAAGGAATGTAGATAACCAGCGCGGTTATCAACACCACAACGCCGCGCGGCAGACGTTGCCACTTTCTGTGTAATGTATTCATGGAGTATCCCTGGTACTGAAACCCGGAAAAACAAAATCAGGTCAGTGAAAAAGAGGCGCGACGGCACGCGTCGCGCTCAGGGCATCGCCTTATTTGGCGGCAGCTGTACGCCACTGTTTGATGTAATCCAGACGTTTTTTCGGCTGCAGGTACTCCAGCAGGCTTTCATCTACCGGGATCGGTTTCAGTGCGCTGCCCAGGACTTTTGTCAGACCGTCGATATCATTCTTGCCTTCGATATCGTTACGAATGGACGGAATATCCGCCTGACTGGCGAGAATGCTTTGTCCTTTTTCAGACAGAACATAGTCCAGCCACAGTTTTGCGGCGTTACTGTTTTGTGCCTGCTGACTGATGAAAGAGACGCGTGATAAGACCAGGGTATAATCTTTCGGGTAGGAAATCCCCAGTGACGGATCGTTCTTCGCGCGCGCTTCGGCGTAAGATCCCAGGATGTTAAAGCCAATCAGGTTTTCACCCGATGAAACCCTTTCCATCATGGTGCCGGTAGATGACTGCACCGCTAAGCCGCCTTTGGCGACGTCAGCCAGCGTTTTGAAATAGTTGGGATCAGCTTTGTAATCCTGCACGGAAAGCATAAAGCCAAGACCTGACTTTTCGATGTCATAGGTGGTGACTTTGCTCTTGAATTTGTCCGTCTGGCTGGCGATAAGTTTTGCCAGCGCCGCGTGTGAATCGGGCACATCACCGGCCGGGATCAGCCGTTTGTTGTAGATGAATACCACCGGCTCGTAGGTGGTGCCGTAAGCCTTATCACTCCAGACCGCCCATTTTGGCAACTGGCTTTGCTCAGGAGATTTGTATTCCATGGCATAGTCCGTGGCGAGTTTCAGCGCGGTATCCATGGACGAGCTCCAGACCACATCGCCGCTACCGCCGCCGGAGGCCTGTTCGCTGATAAAACGGTTGTACAGCTCGGTGCTGTTCATGTCGTTGTATTCAACTTTAATGCCCGGATAAGCCTTTTCAAAGCCCGCGATCAGCGGCCCGGCAGCTTTGGTATCGGTGGTGGAATAGATAACCACTTTGCCTTCTTTGGTCGCGGCATCCACGACTTTTTGATACTCAGCAGGGTAGCCCTGCGGTAACGCAGACAGTGCGGAAGATGAGATCAGTACGGTTGCGGTAAGCAGAGAAATTCGGAATGTGTTCGACATTATAGTTAACCTTTTAGTTACATTTAATGAACTAATCGTCAACATAGCCTATAGAATTGAGCAGGCAATAGGAGGAAGATGATCCAGCCCTTGAAGTGTGATTTTCGGCGTTGTTTAGGCAATTAACACCATTAAATCCGCGAAAATGAGCAATCGATCAGAGCTTGTCCGGCACTTTGCGATACAGCCTCCTCGGGTGGCCAATATTACCGTACAGCATTTCGATGCTGACAAATCCGCTTTCCACGCAATATTCGAGGTACCGGCGCCCGGTTGTTTTGCTGATCCCGACGTTTTCCACAACCTGTTCCACGGACATATTGCTCTCCGGATTATCCGCGAAAAATCGCTTAATGCGTTCCAGCGTATTAGGCTCAATTCCTTTGGTGGACGGAGGGTGAGGGGATTCAGCGGCAGGCAGATTAAACAGGCGATCCAGCGCATGCTGATCGACCACTTTGACTTTCTGTACGGTATGGATAAAACGCATAAACCGCTCCAGCGAGGCATGCAGGCGCTGGAAAAAGACCGGTTTGATCAGATAGTCAAACGCGCCGCTACGCATCGCATGGCTACAGGTTTGCATGTCGCTGGCGGCCGTGATGAAGATGACCGAACACTCAACGCTTTTCAGCAGCGGGCTGTCGATGAGCTCGACGCCTTTACCATCCGGGAGATAGTTGTCGAGAAGGATCAGCCGTGGGCGATGCTCACGGATCAGGCTATGCGCCTGTTCAATCGACGCGGCAATACCAACAACACGTAAATGAAAATTCTGTTCGATATACTCACGATGCAGTTCCGCGAGGTGGGGTTCATCCTCGACAATAACCACATTCAGTGCGCGGGTCGTCGTCATGTTTTAATCCTGCCGATAGGGAATAAACACTGAAAAAATAGTGCCTTGTGGGTTGTTATCGGTGATTTCTATATTGCCGCCAGCCTTATCAATATATCCTGCCACCAGAAACAGACCGATACCGTGCTCTGCACCGATGATTTCGTTACCGTTTTCAGGTTTACTGCTGAATCCCTGCCTGAAGATATGAGGCTTCATGGCGTCATCCACGCCGCAGCCCCGATCGGCCACTTCGATCAACAGCTCCTGGTTTCTGTCAGAAATATAGAGTTCGACGGGGTCGGTGGCAGCGGCTTTGAGGGTGGCATCAACCGCGTTATCCAGCAGATTACCGATGATGGACATCAGTTCCGTTTCGTTGATCGTGGCGGGCATCCGGGTGAGATGACACGCGGGATCAAACTGCAGTTCAATGCCTTTCTCCCGCGCGCTGACATACTTGCCCAAAAGCAGTCCGCACAAGGCCGGGGAGGCGAAATGAGCAGAGACGAAATCCAGCACTTTCTGTGCGCCTTCCGACTGCACCTGGATATAGCGTATCGCTTCGTCATAGTGTTTCATCTGCAACAGCCCGACCAGCGTCGCGGTCCAGTTCAGCTGTTCATGACGCATCATGCGTAAGTTATCCGCGTAGCGTTTGATCTGACTCAGCTGGCTACTGAGCGTGTTAATGTCATTTTTGTCGCGGAAACTATAGACCCAGCCGCTTTCAACACCGGGCTCGACCTCTATCGCCACGCGGTTAACAATCACTTCCCGCTGGTTAAGCACGGCAATCTGGTCATGGCTGCCGCTGCTTACCGACGCAAAACGCTGTGATAAAAAGCCTGGTGCCGTTTGCAGAACCGCTTCCAGAGGTTTACCGATAAGTTCTTTCTCACTTTGACGAATATCCAGCAACTCTCTGGCGGCACGGTTAATTAAAATCAGCCGCTTTTCATCGTTAACGGCAAATACGCCTTCATACATCGCCTCAAGCAATGCTTTTTGTTGCAGAACCAACTGAGCGATATCTTTCGGTTCGAGCCGGAACATCTGCTTTTTGAGGTTGCGGGTGAACAGCCAGGAAAAAATAAACAGCGACAGCAGAAGGGCGATGCCATACAGCCCGGACTGCCAAAGGATGCGGGCATTGACATTGGCAATATACGACGTCAGATAACCGACCGAGACAATCCCGATCACCTGATGCTGTGCATTAAAAATGGGCGCCTTGCTGCGTAATGAAACCCCAATTCCGCCTTTACGAACGGAAATGATAGTTTTACCCTTCAACACCTCGGCATTATCCCCACCAATCATCGGTAAATTAAGGCGTTCCGGTGATTCCGAGTGATACAGATGCTGCTCGTGGGTATCGCCGATAACAACATAACTGGCATCACTCTCATTACGCAGAGGCTGAATTAAACGGGCGATGGCGGGGATGTCTCTGGCGGCAACTTTTTCCGCAAGCCCTGGCATCAATGCTATTTGACTTGCCTGAACGCGGGCGCGTTGGCCAAGGTCGTGATGAAGTTGTCGGTCAATGAAATGAAACAGGATCACCCCAAGCAGGGCTAACAGCAGGCAGGAAAAGAACACCAGCGCCAGAAAAAGTTTTACCTGAAAAGAGAGTCTGCGTTTCATATGACCTGTGACAGGACAGAAGGAAAAACATCTGTGCAGACTAGCATGTGTAAATGGATGGTGTGATTTGTTAAGGAGAAGTTGTGAGCTGGAGCGGTGTAAAATTATTTGAGCGGGGTGAGGCGTTTAAAGCACAATGGGGCTCAGATAGTGAAATTGCAGACATCATTACCAGGATGGTTCGATAATGATGAATCTCATTAAAAGATTTTTCAGGCGGATGTTCAGGTCATTGATTTCGTATTATGGCCCGGCCGTACTGACAATAATGTTTGCTTTGGTTCAGGGGGTGTTATTTCCAGATAGCCCAATCTGGCTTATCCCCGTGTTCTTCGTGTTTGTGATCGTTATTTTTTATCGATATGTGGAATGGTAAGCTTCAAAAGCTATCACATTGAAGTAAAGGCGAAGACCAGCAGGTAAAGCAGGCAAGGGTTGCAAGGGTTATGAGTTGGTAAGCATTACAGTCAATTTAACATAATATTCATTATGCGTACCAACATAGAATCAGGCGGAATCCAGCGTTTTGCGGACCTGATTTGCCCTGGTCGACATGGGTTGTTTTTTTGTTCTATTCACTGCGGCCGTCGTGTCCTCGTCGAAAACTAACTGCAAATCACCCGGTACCTGCATCGAACTCCGTTTTTGCTAAACTCTATCCTTTACACATTCGGATCCGGAGATGCTATGTTCGACCACGTTAAGTTCGGCGTCAGCGATTTTGAAGCCAGCAAGACATTCTACCTCAATGCACTCGAACCTCTTGGCATCAGGCTGGTTTCTGAAGGCACACCCGATTACGGCGTTGAACTTAGCACGGATGACAAATCGTCGTTGTGTCTGTTCCTGTCTGATGAAAAACCCGCACACCTGCATATTGCGTTTGTCGCCGACACTCGACAGCAAGTTGATGCGTTTTACCATCAGGCGCTCGACGCTGGCGGTAAAGATAATGGCGCTCCGGGTTTACGTTCGCATTATCACGCGAATTACTACGCCGCCTTCGTTATTGATCCCGATGGACACAATATTGAGGTCGTCTGCCATCAACCTGCGCCCTGACCTTCTTTAACCTGATTGTCAGTTCACCCAATTAATCATCTCGTGTCCAGCAACAACATCCTCTCTGTGTTTTATCATCAGCTCGTATCCTTTCCAATAAAAAAGCGGAGAATACCAATATATCCTCCGCTTAAATAATTAAACTACCTTAGCACAGCGGCTGAACGGCGTTGCGCATGCCTTTTGTCAGGATGGTATCCAGGTCATGTGTCACCTGCTCTGCCAGCCCGGAAACGGTGCTGAGATCCTGTTCCCAGTGGGATGCCACTGACAGGACGCTGTCGACCAGTTGACGAGTGGTGATCTGATGATCGCGATGTTGCGCCCACAGCAGCTGGTAACGCTCAATCCACTCTGCATCGTCCTGCACCGGATACGTTTCTCCGCCACGTTCCGCACGGTAAAACGCGATCAATGCCGCCAGCGCAAAAGTCAGACGCGGCGGCAGTTTGCCGTTGGTTTTCTGGCCTGCCAGCAACTGAGGCAGAATGCGGGTGCGGAATTTGGTCATCCCGTTCAGGGCGATCGATAACAGCTGATGTTTGATGTACGGGTTACGGAAACGGCCGGTGACCGCACTGGCAAAAGATTCCAGCTCATTACGCGGCAAATCCAGTACCGGAATAATCTCTTCGTGAATCGCTTTCTCAACAAAAGCGCAGATTTCCGCATCGCTCATCGCTTCGCCGACAGTATTCAGCCCGGCCTGGAATGCCACCGGCACCAGTGCGGTATGCGCACCGTTGAGGATCGCGACTTTGCGTTCTTTATACGGCTTGATGTCGTCAACGATCAGTACGTTCAGTGGATATTTGTCCAGGTGCAGTTCAGCGGCCAGTGATTTTGGCCCCTGGATCACAAACAGGTAGAAGTGTTCCGCTGTGTCGAGGAAGCTGTCTTTATATCCCAGTCCGGCCTCGATGCTGGCCGCTTCATCACGCGGATAACCGGTCACAATGCGGTCAACCAGTGTTGAGCAGAAATGGTTGGCGCTGTTGAGCCATGCCACAAACGCCTGCGGCAGCGCCCATTCCTGTGCATAGTGCAGCACCAGCTCGCGCAACGCATCACCATTATAATCAATCAGTTCGCACGGAATAATCATCCAGCCTTTATCCTGTGCGCCGTTGAAATGGGTGAAACGCTCGAACAAGAGACGGGTCAGTTTCGCCGGGTAACTCACCGCTGGCGCATCATCAAACTTATCCCCTTCGTGATAGCTGATGCCGGCCTCGGTGGTATTAGAAAAGACAAAGCGCATCTCCGGGTTATGCGCCAGTTTCAGGAACTCCTGATAGTGTGAATAAACGCTGATTTCGCGACTGACCGAACGGATCAACCGGGCTTCGCTGACTGCCTCGCCCTTCTCATTCAGACCGCGAATGATGGTGGTATACAGGCCATCCTGCGTGCTGAGCGATGGCGGGAAATCGCTGCCGATCGGGCGAACCACCACCACACCTGAATTCAGACCGGTATGTTCGTTCAGCAGATCGATCTGCCAGTCGATGAAGGCGCGTAAGAAGTTGCCTTCACCGAACTGGATGATGCGCTCAGGGTACTGCGCGCCCGGAAAATCACGGCGGTTTAACGTTTTCACTATGGGTTCCCTCGGTTATTGGTAATACAACCTGTGTTATTGGTCTAATAACTTATCAGATTTATAAACCAAGGAACCCTGTTTTGAATCAAATATTATTGTTCCACTGATTAATATCGCGCTGGATTTTCATCTCATACATGCGTTTATCCGTTACCCGGAGCCAGCTTTGCAGGTCGCTATACTCGGCATGGTCGAACTCAGTAACGCCCCAGGAAAAGGCTAGACGCCAGGGTTTACCGGACGTGTTGTTGTATTCATCGGTGACTTCGGCCATATGTTGCATGGCGATAAACGCGCCGTCCTCATCAGTATCGAGAAACAGAATCGCAAACTCATCCCCGCCGTGTCGCACCAGCAGGTCGGATTCACGGAAGGTTTTACGCATCAGTTCGGCCAGCGCCCGGAGCGCGGCATCGCCCTGATCATGACCAAAGTTGTCATTAATCTCCTTGAACTTATCAAGATCGATCCAGCCTAGCGTCAGTGGTTCTGCACGGCGACTGGATGACGCAATGGCGTAATTTGCCAGATGCTCAAACCCGCGGCGGTTCAGTAATCCGGTCAGATCATCGGTGGTGGCCACGCTGAATACCGCAAAATCGTCTTCCACGATCGACGCCAGGTCTTTGAGCATCTCCTGCTCGGCAGGCGCGAAGCTACGGGTATCATGGTCAATCAGGCAGAATGACCCCACGATGGCGCCATCAGGCAGGCGCAGCGGATATCCGGCATAAAAGCGAATATGAGGACTCCCCGTCACCAGCGGATTATCGCTGAAGCGCTCGTCGGCGACAGCATCGGGAACAATCAGCGGACGCTCGCTGAGGATCGCGTGTCCGCAGAACGAAATATTACGCGGCAGTGATTTCCAGCTCACGCCTTCGGAAGATTTGAACACCAGTGTGGTCTCGTCAACCAGCGTCACCAGCGCCATCGGGACGTTAAACAGATGCTTCGCCAGCCGCGTGAGCCGGTCAAAGCGATGTGGATCGCCCGCGTCCAGCAAGCCGGAGTCACGTAATGCGGCCAGACGCTGGGCTTCATTTTTGGGGATTTCTGGCGTTTTCATGACTTTTCTCCAGAGGGAAGTCATTAAATTTTAGCGCAATATCGCCAAAAGCCCGGGAAATGCAGGTACGATTTTCAGGTATAAAGTGACAGTGTCACCTGTTAATTAAAATAACACCGGCTCATCCCGGCGGATACTGGTGCGATTGCGCCCCATCTTCTTCGAGCGGTAGAGATATTCATCTGCTTCCACCAACAACAGATTGAACGTCTCTGAGATCGGTGTGTTTCCCGGACTACGGGTGCCAATACCAATACTGACGGTCAGTCGCAGCGTGTCCTCACGCCAGCGGAACGGACAGGCCTCAATAGCACTGCGGATCCGCTCCGCCAGCGCATAACCCTCGGCGGCATCGGCGGTGAGCGTGGCGATAGCAAATTCCTCACCCCCCATACGCGCCACCAGCCCTTTTTCACCGACCAATGTTTTCACCTGCTGCGCGAACGAGGCCAGCACATAATCACCACATTCATGACCGTAGCTGTCGTTGATGCTCTTGAAATAGTCGAGATCCAGCAGCATCACGGTCAGATGACTATCATCCGTGTGCTCTATCTTTTTCAGCGCTTCATAAAGGCCGGAACGGGAATAAACGCGGGTCAGAAAATCGAAATCGGCGCGCAGCGCGACCTGTTTCATCAGGCGGCTGATGGCGTCAACGCTGGCGGCGACCATCACCGGGCTCATCACCAGCGCAGCGATACCAAGGCGTGTGGAAAACAGTTGCGGCGTCTGCAGCGGCGCCGCAACAGAGAGATTAATAATATTGTTGGCGACCAGCAGGATTTCAGCGCACCCGGCCACCAGCGTCAGCAGACAGGTCAACGGTAGCGGGTAACGCACGGCGCACCAGATAAGCGCTGGCAGAGGAAAGGCCAGGCTCCCTGCTCCGCCCACCAGGATTGAAGCGGCAATCGCGAGGAGCAGCGCCGCCACCGGAATCAGCGTACGTAAACGAAAACCGGACAGGTTCCCGGGCCATGTCAGCGTCATGATACAGGGCAAAAACAGCACGCCGGTGGAGAACTGCTCGCTGAACCAGTCCGCAAATAGTGGAAGAAAAGTTTGCCGATCAATACCCACTGATCCAACGGCACCAAGCAAAGAAGATAATATGGCAGCAAGCAGACAATAATAAAATAAATGCAAGGTACTTAGCGGACCGGGCATATAGTTTGTTCGTCTTTTATCGCGTAATACCAGTTGAGCTACGGTAACGATAAAAACCATATTTGACAGATTAATGACCAGCGATGCCATTCCCCATTGTGTGGTTATTGCATCATAGATGAGCATTGCAGCATAACAGATGGCGTAATGAATACCGCGATTGAGAAACGCGTAACGGGCGAAAACCCCGGCCATCACAGCGTTCAGCGGCCAGAACAGCGACAACTCCTGCACCATTCTCAGCATCGCGCCAAAGAAATAGAACAGCGTCGTTAAAATAAATACTACCAGCGCATCCCGCACGGGTTGTTCTTCACGAAACAACGTGAAAGACGTAAGTGAAAATGAGCGCATGAATATTTATCCGGTAATTACTTGCGTAATTAGTTTACGGTAGCAGGTGCAGCCATAATATTATCATGAAAAAAAATTACACGATATTTTGACCGGAAAATTAACTACCGCGAATTCATCTGAATGACCAGCCAGTGGTGGATCACCGCCACAATATAGCGCTGCTGTGCTTCACTCAGCGCCGCCCCCTGCGGGATCTGATGCCACTTTTGCAGGCAACCGCGGCAACAGGTGGCTGTCGCATGCTGCGCAATAAACACCGGATGACCGCGCATCGGCGTTTGTTTCCCGTCATTCTTCGGCTGGGCGGGCGCCAGGCGGCTGGCGATGAAATCAGCGGCGTGACGGTCGATCACCTCCGGGCCCTTATCAATGCAGTACTGCCGCTCTTTCGGGCCGAGACGAAACCGGGCGCGAAACGTCGAGCGCGCCAGGCGGGCAAAGAGAGAATCAAGAGGATCCATAATCAACTAGTAAACCGAGTGACCCATCTGTCGGGTCAGTTTTTCAAGAACAGCGATCCCTGCCAGTGAGTTCCCCGCGTCATCCAGTTCAGGGCACCATACTGCGATAGCCATCTCCTGTGGCACAATCGCCACGATCCCCCCGCCGACGCCGGATTTGGCCGGTAACCCCACGCGCCAGGCAAACTCCCCGGCGTTCTGATACATCCCACTGGTGGCCATCAGGGCATTGACCTGACGTGTCTGCAACGGCGTGATCACCGGTGAAGTGAGGTGCGGCGCCCTTCCCCTGTCCGCCAGAAACAGAAAGGTGCGCGCCAGTTCGGAGCAGCTCATTTTCAGGGAACAATAGTGAAAGTAGTTCTGCAACACCGTCGTCACGTCATGGTGAAAATTGCCAAACGACTTCATCAACCAGGCGATAGCGGCATTACGGGCAGCGTTTTCAAATTCAGAGCGGGCAACCACGGCATCATAACTGATGTTGTTTTCACCGCTGAGTTTGCGGACGATTTCCAGCATGCGCTGTCTGGGCGCGCTCAGCCGCCCCTGCAGCATATCGCACACCACCAGCGCTCCGGCGTTGATGAACGGATTGCGCGGAATGCCCTGCTCCATTTCCAGCTGTAACAGGGAGTTGAACGGCTGCCCGGAAGGATCTTTCCCCACCCGCTGCCAGATCTCCGCTTCCTGATAGTGGTTCATGGCGACAATCAGGCTGAGCACTTTAGAAATCGACTGGATAGAGAAACGTTCGTGCGCATCGCCCGCAGAAAAATGCTGACCGTCGACGGTGCTGATGGCTATGCCCAGTTTGTTTCCCGGTACACGGGCCAGCGCCGGAATGTAGTCCGCCACCTTGCCGCGCCCGATCAGCGGCCGGACGTCAGTCAGAATGGCGTCCAGCATAGTGTTATTGATGACCGTAGCCACTTACTGCTCCTTGCCCACAGGCCAGATTCGGCCTGCGAGTATACCAGAGCGACATGTCTGACGTCAGGCGGGAAGTCGAAAACGGGTGACGGCCTGCTTCAGCAGTTGCGAGCTTTCCTGCAACTTATCCGACGATTTCGTCGCATAGTCGACCAGTTCACCGGTCTGGCGTGCCACCTGGTTCAGCGTGTGCAGCTGTCGGGTCATCTGATGGATACTGTCTCCCTGGCTGAGGGTGGCCTGTGAGATCTCATTCAGTAAGCCGCTCAAATGGCCCACCAGTCCGGTGACTTTTTGCAGGTTATCTTCCAGGCGGTTTACTGCCCGCGATCCCTGTTCAATACCATCCAGCGAGTGGTTAATCAGCTCCTGAATGGTTTGCGTTGACTGACTGCTCTTGCGCGCCAGCAATCCAACCTCTTTGGCGACCACCGCAAAGCCGCGCCCCTGATTGCCTGCATGGGCCGCTTCAATGGCGGCATTCAGCGCCAGAATATTGGTCTGAAAGGCAACGCTGTCGATCATCGCCACGATCCCGCGCATTTCTGCGGAGCGGTCGACAATCGCCTGCATGGATTCATTCACCGTAACCATCATCCGGTCACCGCCTGCCGCCACCTGGCGCGCTTCATCCGCACGCTGGCTGGCGAGCTGCGCATAGCCGGTGTTGCCTTCAACGTGCGATTCCATACGGGCGATATGGGTAGTGACTTCATCGAGTTCCTGCGCCTGTTTAACCGACTGCTGGAGGAGTTTCTCATTCCCTTCTACCAGATGATCGATCTGCGTCATCATCGAGCCGGTAGCCTGGTTAACGCGGGTGACCAGTTGTTGCAGCCCGCGCTGCATGTCGCCAATGCTGAGACTCAACTGATCGATTTCGCGGTTAAAACGGGTAACGCCAGGCAGCGGACTGGAGAGATCGCCTGCTGCCAGGGTGTTGATATGGGCAATCAACCGTCGCAATGGAGAAATAACCCAGCGCGACATGCCGACCCATACCACCGCGGCAATCACCACCAGTAAAGCCGGGGCCAGCAAAAACAGTGTCTGCAGGGTGGACAGATTATTCATCAACGCCTGCCGACCCGCTTCCGCCTGGGTTTCGCTGGCCTGCTGAAAACGGGCGTAGTTGTCGTTAAAGTCAGACTGAAACGCCTGCACCGGCACAGCAAAAAAGGCATCGATTGACTGGGTTTTCGTCAGCCCGTCCGCCTGTTCCTTAATGGCGCCGTAAAACAGCTGATAGCTGTTGATCAATCCCTCGTCTTTCGCCGGATTCAGCGCCAGCCAGGCCTGCCAGGCGGTTTGCGACTGCACAAGCGCTTTCTGCGCCTCATCCATCAGGCTGTTCCAGCTTCCTACCGAGCCGGTTTCTTTATCCTGCATAAAGTAGACGCCTGCGCGGTTGAGCAGATCGCTCGCCGCCAGCAACGACACGCGCGCTTCGTCCACTTTCACTTGCTGAAGATGCGCCTGCTGATTGCGCTGTTCGTTACGCTGCGCATCTTTTAAGGAAAATGTGAGTAGAAATGAGGAGGTAATCTGCAACGCAGAGAATAAACCAATGATGCAAAAAATCCCTGCCAGCAGGCCGAACTGCCGTGGAAAAAAGCGCTGTGTGAAACGCCGAAAAGTTTGAGTTAAGTTCATGATTTTCATCTGTTACGACTAGACAGTCGCGAGTCTACGGAATGAAAATGACAGAACCATGACAGCAAAATGACGGGACGCCGTACGGCGCCCCGGGAGGGTTTAGCGGCGGTCTTTCCACACCGTTTGTACGTTGCAGAATTCCCGCAAACCGAAATGTGACAGTTCGCGACCAAAGCCGCTTTTCTTCACGCCACCGAATGCCACGCGTGCATCGCTGGCGCTGTAGCCGTTAATAAAGACGCCGCCGCATTCCAGCTCGCGGGCAAAACGCTGCGCCTGTGCATCGCTGGCAGTGAAGATGGTAGCGGACAGCCCGAACTCGCTGTCGTTCGCCAGTTCCAGCGCATGGTCGGCGTCGCGGGCGACAATGATCGCCGCGACCGGGCCAAACATCTCCTGGCGAAACGCGGTCATCTCGCGGGTGACGTTGCCGAGCACGGTCGGCGCATAATAGTTACCCTGCCCGGCAATCTTTTCTCCGCCCAGCAGCAGGGTGGCACCTTCGGCCAGCGTTTTCTGTACCTGTTGATCCAGTTCATCGCGCAGATCAAACCGCGCCATCGGGCCGAGGTAGTTCTGCTCCTCTTCCGGCGATCCCATTTTCAGCTTCGCCGTCGCGGCGACAAATTTCTCTGTAAAGGCGTCGGCAACACCCGCTTCGACGATAAAGCGCTTCGCGGCGGCACACACCTGCCCGGTGTTCTGATAACGGCCGGTGACGGCGGCCTGCACCGCAAAATCCAGATCCGCATCATTCAGCACGATAAACGGATCGGAACCGCCCAGTTCGAGTACGCATTTTTTCAGCGCCGCGCCGGACTGGGCGCCAATCGCTTTGCCTGCCCGTACGCTGCCGGTGACGGTCACTGCGGCAATACGTGCATCGTTAATCGCCTGGCTGACACCGTCGTTCGTGGCATTGACCCAGCCGAAAACGCCCTGTGGGATCCCGGCTTTTGTGAAGATCTCGCCGATTAATGCCGCGCAGCCCATCACGTTTGGCGCGTGTTTCAGTAAATAGCTGTTACCGGCCAGCAGAATCGGTACTGCGCCACGCACCACCTGCCACAGCGGGAAGTTCCATGGCATTACCGCCAGGATCGGGCCCAGCGGACGGTATTCAATGACCGCCTGCTGATCCTCGACCATCGTCGGTTCGGTCGCCAGCATCGCCGGGCCGTGTTCGGCATACCAGTCAAACAGGCTGGCGGATTTCGTCACTTCGCCACGTGCCTGGGCGATCGGCTTACCCATTTCACGAGTGATCAGTAACGCCATTTCATCGGCATGTTCGCGCAATGTCTTACCGACCGCACGCAGCGCATCGGCCCGTTCCGCGACGGTTTTCTGCCGCCACTGGCGATAGCCGCTGTCAGCATGCGCGATGGCGCTGTCGACCTGATCGGCGGTAGCCCACGGCAACGACGAGAGCACGTCGCCGGTTGCCGGGTTAACGGAAATTGCGTGGGTTGCAGGTGAGCTCATGTTTTCTCTCTCAGTCGATTGCGTTGTGCTCTCATCCTGGCCTACTCTTTCGTTTATGAAAAATGAATAATATTAACCATCCTGTTCACGAATCGAGAATGCTATGGATCTGACTCAGCTTGAGATGTTCAATGCCGTCGCCCACACGGGCAGCATTACCCTCGCCGCGCAAAAAGTTCACCGGGTGCCTTCTAACCTGACGACCCGTATCCGCCAACTGGAGGCCGATCTCGGCGTTGAGTTGTTTATCCGTGAGAATCAGCGTTTGCGGCTTTCTCCCGCGGGGCACAGTTTCTTGCGCTACAGTCAGCAAATCCTCGCCTTAGTGGATGAAGCCCGAATGGTGGTCGCGGGCGATGAACCGCAGGGCCTGTTCGCGCTGGGTTCGCTGGAGAGCACGGCGGCGGTGCGCATTCCGGAAACGCTGGCGCGCTATAACCAGCGCTACCCGAAAATTCAGTTTGATCTGGCGACCGGCCCGTCCGGTACCATGATTGACGGTGTGACCGAGGGTACGCTGAGTGCGGCGTTTGTCGATGGCCCGGTAATGCACCCCGGGCTGGACGGTATTCCGGTGTATCGTGAAGAGATGATGATTGTCACTCCGCATGGGCATGCGCCGGTTAAACGGGCCAGCGAAGTGAACGGCGCCAGCATTTATGCGTTTCGCGCCAACTGCTCCTATCGCCGTCATTTTGAGAGCTGGTTTCACGCCGACCGCGCCACGCCGGGGCGGATCCATGAAATGGAGTCCTACCACGGTATGCTGGCCTGCGTGATTGCCGGGGCCGGGCTGGCGATGATCCCCCGCAGTATGCTGGAAAGTATGCCCGGTCATCATCAGGTCGATGCCTGGCCGCTGGCGGAAAAGTGGCGCTGGCTGACCACCTGGCTTATCTGGCGGCGCGGCGCGATGACCCGCCAGCTGGAAGCGTTTATCGAACTGCTCAATGAACCGCTGCCGATGAAGGCGTCATAGCAAAAGAAAATGAGAGGTAAATCACAAAACGATTGTCTTTTCACCAGCAATCGCTTTAAGATCCCCTTCTCTTCTTTTGTAACCAATCCAGAACATTGTTATGACAACGAGCACAGTTTCACGCAGGCTTGCGTGGCTTCGGGTGGTCACGCTGGCGATTGCCGCTTTTATCTTTAACACCACCGAGTTTGTGCCGGTTGGGTTGCTGTCCGATATCGCCAGCAGTTTTCAGATGGAGACGGCGCAGGTGGGCATTATGCTGACCATCTACGCCTGGGTGGTGGCGCTGATGTCACTGCCGTTCATGCTGCTGACGCGTCAGGTGGAGCGACGAAAACTCCTCATTGCGTTATTTATCCTGTTTATCGCCAGCCATGTGCTGTCGTTTCTGGCGTGGAATTTCCAGGTGCTGGTGATTAGCCGTATCGGCATCGCGTTCGCCCATGCGGTGTTCTGGTCGATCACCGCGTCGCTGGCGATCCGCATGGCGCCCGCCGGGAAACGTGCGCAGGCGTTAAGCCTGATCGCTACCGGCACGGCACTGGCGATGGTGCTAGGCATTCCGGTGGGCCGCGTGGTCGGGCAACTCTTCGGCTGGCGGATCACCTTCTTTGCCATTGGCGTGGGCGCGCTGCTCACCCTGCTGGCGCTGATTAAACTATTACCGACGCTGCCAAGTGAACATTCCGGATCACTGAAAAGTCTGCCGGTGCTGTTCCGCCGCCCGGCGCTGGTCAGCATCTACATTCTGACGGTAGTAGTGGTGACGGCGCATTACACGGCCTACAGCTACATCGAACCGTTTGTGCAAAACGTTGCGGGACTGAGTGGTCAGTTTGCCACGGTACTGCTGCTGATCCTCGGCGGCGCCGGAATTGTCGGCAGTATTCTGTTTGGCCGTCTGGGCAACAATCACTCATCCATACTGATTAGCAGCGCGATTGCCCTGCTGCTAATCTGCCTGTTGTTACTGTTGCCTGCCGCACAGGGCGAAATGCACCTGGCTGTGCTCAGCATCTTCTGGGGCATCGCGATCATGATTATCGGCCTGGGCATGCAGGTGAAAGTGCTGGCACTGGCACCGGACGCCACTGACGTGGCGATGTCGCTGTTTTCTGGCATTTTCAACATTGGTATTGGCGCGGGTGCGCTGGTCGGGAGCCAGGTCAGCCTGTGGCTGTCAATGTCGTCGATAGGTTATGTCGGTGCGGTACCGGCGCTGGCGGCGCTCATCTGGGCAATTATCATCTTCCGCCGCTGGCCGGTGGCGATGCTGGAACCCCAGCATCATTCCTGATACGACCGGGGCGCAATGCGCCCTTTTTTATGCGTGATAATGGGTAATAATTTCCAGCACCCCATTAATAATAAACTGTACGCCCATGCAGACCAGCAGAAAGCCCATCAGCCGGGAAATGGCTTCGATGCCCCCTTTCCCGACCATGCGCATGATGGCGCCGGAACTGCGTAAACAGCCCCACAGGATCAACGCCACCGCGGCAAAAATCAGTGGCGGCGCAACCATAACCACCCAGGATGAAAAATTGACACCCTCTTTCACCGTGGAGGCGGAACTGATGATCATCGCAATCGTCCCTGGCCCGGCGGTGCTCGGCATGGCGAGCGGAACAAAGGCGATATTGGCATCCGGTTCATCCAGTAACTCTTCGGATTTGCTCTTCGCTTCCGGAGATTCATGCGCTTTCTGCTGCGGGAAAAGCATACGAAAACCAATGAACGCGACGATCAGGCCCCCGGCAATGCGCAGGCCTGGAATCGAAATGCCGAAGGTATTCATCACCAGCTGTCCGGCATAGTACGCCACCATCATAATCGCAAAGACATAAATCGATGCCATCATCGACTGGCGGTTACGTTCCGCGCTGTTCATGTTTCCGGCAAGGCCGAGAAACAGCGCCACGGTGGTGAGCGGGTTTGCCAGCGGCAACAGAACGACCAGCCCAAGGCCGATCGCCTGGAAAAGTTCCATCATAAGTGACCAGATTCCTGAAGGTTAATACTGAATTATATCGGCTTAAGTCAGTTTTGTGACCTTTTAAACATGTAATAAGCCCTGCATTTTATGTCGAAAATTCTTAGCAAATGCGACCCGTTGTAAACGATTTAGCAAATTGTGGCATCGGATAATTCATTCAGTTGACTTATGCTTGCCTGGGCAATAATATCCATCGCAATTAAACTACTTGCCAGGGCAACCATTGTGAAAAGCACAAGTGATCTGTTTAACGAAATCATTCCACTTGGACGCTTAATCCATATGGTCAACCAGAAAAAAGATCGTTTACTCAACGACTATCTGTCGCCGCTGGACATCACCGCTACGCAGTTCAAAGTGCTGTGTTCCATTCGCTGCCAGGTGTGTATTCCCCCGGTTGAACTGAAAAAGGTGTTGTCCGTTGATTTAGGCGCCCTGACCAGAATGCTCGATCGGCTGATTAGCAGGGGATGGATCGAGCGCCTGCCTAACCCGAATGACAAGCGTGGCGTGCTGGTGCAACTGACACCAGAAGGCGCCGCAATATGTGAGCAATGCCACCAACGCGTGGGCCAGGACCTGCACCAGGAATTAATTAAAAACCTAACGGCAGACGAACTTACTCAACTCGAACTGCTGCTCAAAAAAATTCTGTTATAAGCAGAAAGAGGTAGACGATGTCCAGACGAAATACCGACGCCATAACCATTCATAGCATTTTGGACTGGATCGAAGACAACCTGGAGACGCCGCTGTCGCTGGAAAAAGTGTCAGAGCGTTCCGGTTATTCGAAATGGCACCTGCAACGAATGTTTAAAAAAGAGACCGGTCATTCACTTGGTCAATATATTCGCAGCCGCAAGCTGACCGAGATCGCGCAGCAACTCAAACAGAGTAACGAGCCGATCCTCTATCTCGCTGAGCGCTACGGCTTTGAGTCACAGCAGACGCTGACGCGGACGTTCAAGAACTATTTCGACGTGCCGCCGCACAAGTACCGCGTGACCAATATGCCCGGTGAATCGCGTTATCTCTACCCTATTAATAACTGTAACTGTTAATCGCCTGCATTAGACGTATTGAGGAAATCATGAAACTGTTCGTCTCCGCCGCCCTCGCCTTACTGGCGCTGGCTTCCGGCCAGAGTTTTGCGGAGCAATCCACAACCCATGCCAGTCAACCCGCGCGTGACGCCATGATGATGCCGACCGCGCAGAACCAGTCGCCGTTTGATTTTAATCATATGGCGGCCGGTAGTGACAAATCCGACGAACTGGGTGTGCCTTATTACAATAAGCACAGCCAGTAACTCGTCTTGCCCCGCGATGCGGGGCTTTTTTTTAACCTCTCACCGCCTTCACCCGCCGCCGGAACCGCAGTCCGAATACGTTGATAAACAGTCCTGCCATAATCAGTACCGCGCCGACCATCTGCAGCCCTGTCAACTTTTCGCCCAGTAATATCGCGGCGCTCGCCAGCCCGACTACCGGCACCAGCAACGACAACGGCGCCACACGCCAGGTTTCATACCGCCCGAGCAGCGAACCCCAGATGCCATATCCCACAATGGTGGCGATGAACGCCAGATAGACCAGCGATAAAATCGTCGTCATGTCGATCTCCACCACGCTCTGCAGCATCGCCGCCGGGCCATCCAGTAACAGTGAGGCCAGCATAAACGGCACAATCGGGATCAGCGCACTCCACACCACCAGTGACATCACCGCCGGACGGCTTTCGTGTTGCATGATGATTTTATTGAAGATATTGCCGCTGGCCCAGCACAGCGCCGCCGCCAGGGTCAGGAAAAAGCCCAACATAGAGACATCCTGCCCGGTCAGGCTGCCTTCAATCAGCACCAGCACGCCGAACACCGCGAGCGTGATCCCGGCGAATTGTTTGCCCTGCAGACGTTCGCCAAAAACAAAGGCGCCGAGAATAATTGAAAAGAAGGCCTGCGCCTGCAGTACCAGCGAGGCGAGCCCGGCGGGCATGCCAAATTTAATGGCGCTGAACAGAAAAGCAAATTGCCCGAAACTAATGGTCAGCCCGTAGCCCAGCAGCAGCCGGAACGGGATCTTCGGTCTCATAACAAACAGCAAGGCCGGAAACGCCACCAGCATAAAGCGTAACCCCGCCAGCATCAGTGGCGGCATATTGTGTAAACCCACTTTGATGACGACAAAATTGAGCCCCCAAACCACAACCACCAGCAACGCCAGTAGCCCGTCTTTTCGCGTCATACCTCGCTCCGTTTGTTCAATTTATGTAAACAGAATTAAAGTAACGAAAAAATCAATGCGCTGATAGATCATTAAATCCAGGAGGGTCAAAAAGCACGTGTCGACATGTGTTCAGCTATACAACACCCCGCATGCCGTGTTACTCCTGATATGACACAACCTCATGACAAAAAAAATATCTGGGCAGGAAAATGAACTCAAACACCCGGCGCTCAACCTCAGCGCTGCTGGCGTCGTCGTTGCTGTTAACCATTGGCCGTGGCGCAACATTACCGTTTATGACCATCTACCTGACGCGGCAGTTTGCGCTTGGCGTCGATCAGATTGGTTACGCGATGACGGTCGCGATGACCATTGGCGTGGTCTTCAGTCTGGCGTTCGGCATTCTCGCCGATAAGTTTGATAAAAAACGCTACATGCTGATTTCCATCGCCGCATTTATTAGCGGTTTTGTCGCTATTCCGCTGGTGAATAACGTTGTGTTGGTGGTGCTTTTTTTCGCCGTCATCAACTGTGCCTATTCCGTTTTTGCGACAGTACTGAAAGCCTACTTTGCCGATACGCTGGAGTCCGCCGCGAAAGCGCGCATTTTCTCGCTCAACTACACTTTCCTGAATATGGGCTGGACCGTCGGGCCGCCGCTCGGCACCTGGCTTGTCATGTACAGCATCAACCTGCCGTTCTGGCTGGCCGCCATTTGCGCCGCTTTCCCGATGGTGTTTATTCAGCTGTGGGTGCAACGCATTGCGGTAACCGCATCGCAAGAAAACGCCAGTGCCTGGTCGCCGTCGGTGTTGCTGCATGATCGCGCGTTATTCTGGTTCACCCTCTCCGGGCTGCTGGCCTCGTTTGTGGGCGGATCGTTCGCCTCGTGCCTGTCACAGTATGTGCTGGCGGTGGCCAACAGTGATTTTGCCGAAAAAGTGATTGCCGTGATCCTGCCGGTAAACGCGGCGGTGGTGGTCACGTTGCAGTACGCCATTGGCCGTAAGCTGACGGCGAATAACATTCGCCCGCTGATGACCGTCGGTACGCTCTTTTTCCTGCTTGGACTGGTGGGCTTTATGCTTTCCGGGTCCAGCCTGATTTTCTGGGGAATTTCCGCCGCTGTCTTTACCATTGGCGAAGTGATTTATGCACCTGGCGAATACATGCTGATCGACAACATCGCACCGCCGGGGCTGAAAGCCAGCTATTTTTCCGCTCAGGCGCTGGGCTGGCTTGGCGCGGCGTTTAACCCGCTGATCACCGGTGCTATTCTGACGACGCTGCCGCCCTGGTCGCTGTTCGCCATTCTGATGGCCGCGATTGTAGTGGCATGGATGATGATCCTGCGAGGGATGCGCGTCAGCCCGCGCGAAGGGTTGTTCAGCGCCGTCTGACAGCTGTCGGGTCGCTGTCGTCCTGCTGTCGGGTTGGGATCGTGTTGCTTTCTCATGCCCTGTCGGACACTCAATGCGGAATTATTCATTCGGAGAAGGTGTTATGAACGGCACTAACCAGGTAAAAGCATTACGTCTGAAAAGAGCGTGGTCGCAGGAGCAACTGGCCGAGATGACAGACGTCAGCGTACGAACCATTCAACGCATTGAAAATGGCGAAAGACCAAGCCTTGAGACATTGAGCGCGCTGGCGGCAGTGTTTGAAGTCAGCGTGGCGGATCTGTCGATGGCGCCTGTCGACGGTGAAGCACCGCTCGATCAACGCATCAGCGACGCCCGGCAGCAGGTTGAGCAGGAATCGCATTTCTGGCGCGCGGTACTGACCGCCGTAGTGATTTGCGCACTGCTATTTGTGCTCAATCGCATGACCGGACCCGGCTATCTCTGGTCATTATGGGTGATGGCTATCTGGGGGGCACTGCTGGTAATCCGCGGGCTGCGCCTGTTCATGTTTGCCGGGGCTATTGAGCGCTGGAAGAAAACCCGCTTACAGCGTTTGTTAAGGAAGTGACAGTGTCACGAATTTATACTTCACTCACCTGCATATTGGCAGGCGTGAAGCGCAGATAAAGCAGCGTTAGCAGGCAAATCGCCGCGCCAGCCCAGAACGTATACTCTGCACCCCACTGTTCCCAGATCACACCGGCGCAGACGCTGGCGAGTAACAGCCCGACGCCACTGACCATGCTGAAAATACCGAAAGCCGTGCCCCGCAGATCCTGGGGTGCGGTTTTCGCGATCATCGCCGCCAGTAACCCTTGTGACATCCCCATATGTACGCCCCACAAGGCCACACCAATAATGATGCCGACCCAGTGAGAACTGATTGCCAGCACGATGTCAGCGGCAATCAGCACAACCACACCCAGTTGCAGCAACCGGGTGTGGCTCATGGCATCAGAGAGTTTACCGAAGGGATACGCGGAGAAAAAATAGAGCAGATTCATAGCCACCATCACCAGTGGGATCAGCGCCAGCGGAATGCCAGCCTGCTGGGCGCGCAACACCAGAAACGCCTCGCTGAAACGTGCGAGGGTGACATAGCAGCATCAGTGCAACGGCCAGTAGCGGTCCCATAAACGCGCCGATGGTGTCCATCGACTGGCGCAGGCCGTAGGCCGCACCGCGGATTTCAGGCGGGGTGACATCCGCGACCAGCGCATCGCGCGGCGCACCACGGATCCCCTTCCCGACCCGGTCGATCAGCCGGGCACTGAGGATCATTCCTGATGTCGACGCGATGGCAAATAACGGTTTGCTCAGCGCTCCCAGCCCGTAACCGAGCAGCGCCAACCCTTTACGTTTTCCCAGATAGTCGCTGATCGCCCCTGAAAAGACTTTGATGATAAGCGCAGTGGCTTCCGCCAGCCCTTCGATAAGACCAATCAGAATAACGCTGGCGCCCAGAGTGGTGGCCATAAACAGCGGAAGTAAACTGTGGATGATTTCTGACGAGATATCCATCAGCATGCTGACGCCCCCGACGACCCAGACACCCTTTGGGATACGGCTTAACGTTGAGAACCGGGAAAACATGTGGCAACTCCAGAGACACGAAAACCCGCATTAAAGCCTGAAAACGGGGCAATTATCAATAAACAGACAATACGCGAGCGTATAGTGGCAGAAACGAAGCGCGAACGCGCCTGACGAAGGATTGTTTGCCCGATATGGAATTGCTGTTTTTTAAGCTGGTTGCCACACCGCTCTTATTGCTCGCCGCCACCCTCGCCGGACGCCGCTGGGGGGAAACGGTCGGCGGGCTTGTCGTCGGATTGCCGCTGACTTCCGGCCCGATATCACTGTTTCTGGCGCTCGAACAGGGGCCGGAATTTGCCACCCATGCCACCTCAGGATCGCTGTGCGCCACGGCGGCGCAGGCCTGTTTTGCTGTGGTGTATTGTCGCACGGCACAGTCTGGCTGGGGGAAAGCTCTGCTCGCGGCGACGGTTGCTTTTGCGCTTTCCGCTGGCCTGTTGCAGGGAAGCGCGTTCTCGCAAACGGCGCTGTTTGTCATCGATATTCTGGTGATGGCGCTGGCGCTGATTTTCATTCCGAAAACCACCTTCAAAAGCAGCAAACTCAGGCCGCCGCGTTGGGATCTGCCGGTCAGAATGCTGCTGATTGCGGCGCTGGTTGTGGCCGTCACGCTGCTGGCGCCGTTTGTCGGCGCGGGGGTGAGTGGTATCCTGGCGGCGTTCCCGCTGATGGCGACCATTCTGGCGGTGTTTGCCCAACGCAATCACGGCCCGCAGGCCGCACAGCAGGTGATGCGTGGGATGGTCGCAGGCTCGTTCAGTTTCGCGGTTTTCTTCTGGTCCCTTAGTCTGTTACTTCCCCGCTTCAGCCTGTTGATGGCCTACGCCATTGCTGTCGTGCTTGCGCTGCTGGTGCAGTCCATCTCTTTATTCCGCATGCAACGACCGACGCCGAACACGCTGGCACATTAAGGCAGGCAAAAAAAACCGCCAGTGACTGGCGGCAAATGCTTGCATGGATAGATTCGTTTTTTACTTTTCGCACAAACCCTCTTTTCCGTGTGGCGTTTATGCGATCAGCACTACGCTATCATGCGTATCTTCAATAGAGTCTAAACGACGGCAGTATTATGCCTCGTCGCTTAATCCCCGGTTTTTCAGCATCGGTTCGATAGCCGGATCGTGACCGCGCCATGTGCGGTACAGCGCTTCCAGATCTTCGCTGTTGCCCCGGGAAAGGATCGCTTCGCGAAAACGCTGGCCGTTTTCCCGGCTCAAACCACCCTGTTCGACAAACCACTGGTAGCCATCGTCCGCCAGCATTTGCGTCCACAAATAGGCGTAATAGCCCGCCGCATAGCCGCCACCAAAAATGTGGGCAAAATAGCTGCTGCGATAGCGCGGCGGTACCGCCTCAAGCAGCAGGTTTTCCGCCCGCAACGCCGTCTCTTCAAACTGCACCACATCCCCAGGCAGCGTCTGCGTTTGCAGACTGTGCCAGTGCATATCCAGCAGCGCCGCGCTCAGCAGCTCCGTCATGTCATAACCTTTGTTGAAGGTCGCGGCGCGGAACACACTGTCGCGCAGCGCATCCGGCATCGGCTCCCCACTCTGGTAATGACGGGCGTAATGGGCAAACACCTGCGGTTCGCTGGCCCAGTGTTCGTTGATCTGCGACGGAAACTCGACAAAATCGCGCGGCGTGCGGGTGCCGGACAACCCCGGATAGCGTTGTTCGGCAAACAGCCCGTGTAGCGCATGGCCAAACTCATGAAACATCGTAATGACGTCATCCCAGGAGAGCAGCGCGGCGCATCCGGCGGCAGGCTTCTGGTAATTGCAGACGTTGTAAATCACCGGGCGCGCGTCGAGCAGCGTCGATTGCTGGACAAAGTTATCCATCCACGCGCCGCCGGATTTCGAATCACGGGCAAAAAAATCGCCATAGAACAGCGCCAGCCCTTCACCATTCGCATCAAATATTTCCCAGACGCGGACATCCGGGTGATACACGGGAATATCCGGGCGCTCAACAAAACGCAGGCCGAACAGCTGCGAGGCCGCCCAGAATACGCCGTCATGCAGTACCCGGTTGAGTTCGAAATAGGGTTTAATCTGGCTTTCATCAAGGGCGTATTTCGCCCGGCGCACCTGCTCGCTGTAGAACAGCCAGTCCCACGCCTGAACCGTAAAGCGGCCCTGTTGATCGTCGATCACCTTCTGGATGTCGGCCTGTTCCGCCAGTGCACGATGACGTGCCGCAGGCGCGATTTTACGCATAAAGTCCAGCGCCGCCTGCGGCGTTTTCGCCATCTGATCGGCAATGCTCCAGCTGGCATAATCGTCAAAACCGAGCAGCTCCGCCTGGCGGGCGCGAACGGCGACGATCTTCAGTACCAGCTCGCGCGTATCGTTGGCATCCCCTTTCAGATTGCGCATTTTGCCCGCGTTGAACAGGTTTTCCCGCGTCTGCCTGTCGGTCAGTGCCGCCAGCGCCGGTTGTTGCGTGGTGTTGGTCAGCGTCAGCAGCCAGCGATCGTTCAGTCCTTTCGCCTGCGCGGCTTCTTTGGCGGCGGTAATGTCGTCATCGGACAGCCCGTCAAGTTGATGGCGGTAATCCACCACCAGTCCGCCCGCTTTGACGGCGGCCAGCAGTCGCTGACTGAACTGGCTGCTGAGTGTGGCGATTTGCGTATTAAGCGCTTTCAACTCGCGTTTCTGCTCTGCCGGAAGCGTCGCCCCGGCCAGTAAAAATTGCTGTCTGACCACCTCGGTCAGGCGTAAGGATTCCGCATCCAGCCCCAGCGAATCCCGCTGTTGCCAGACTGTTTCGACCCGGCTGAACAGCGCATCATTGAGATAAATATCGTTCGCCAGTTCGGCAAGCTCCGCCGAAAAGGCTTCATCCAGTTGCTGGAGTGTGTCGTTGGTATTGGCCGACGCCATCGCGAAAAAGACCTGCGTCACCCGGGACAGCATCTCGCCGCTCTTTTCCAGCGCCTCGAAGGTATTGGTAAACGTCGCGGGCGCCGGGTTACTGGCAATTGCCGCAATCTCTGCCCGTTTGTGGCGCACACCTTCATCAAAGGCCGGACGGTAGTGGCTGTCCTCGATGCGGTCAAACGGCGGCGCCTGATACGGCAACAGGCTGGCTTCGAAAAAGGGGTTATTTGCAGGCATCATCTTCTCCCGGAATTTCAGTACATTGCCCAGAGTAGGCGTCACCTGCGAAAACCGCAATGCTTTCGCCGCTGGCATACTTTTTCACCCGTGCCAGATCGTGCTATGGTAGTACGACATAAAAAGCGTTGAGGAACAGTGAGATGATTGTACTGGTAACCGGAGCAACTGCAGGTTTTGGTGAATGCATTACTCGTCGTTTTGTCGCCAACGGGCATAAAGTGATTGCCACGGGCCGTCGCCAGGAGCGTTTGCAGGAATTAAAAGAGGCGCTGGGCGACAATGTGCTGACCGCTCAACTGGACGTGCGCAATCGCGCCGCCATCGAAGAGATGATCGCTAACCTCCCTGCCGACTGGCGCGACATCGATGTTCTGGTGAACAACGCCGGTCTGGCGCTTGGCATGGAGCCTGCGCATAAGGCCAGCGTGGAAGACTGGGAAACGATGATCGACACCAATAACAAAGGGCTGGTTTACATGACCCGCGCGGTGCTGCCGGGCATGGTGGCGCGCAACCGCGGTCACATTATCAACATCGGTTCGACCGCGGGTAGCTGGCCGTATGCCGGTGGCAACGTGTATGGCGCCACAAAAGCGTTCGTTCGTCAGTTCAGCCTGAATCTGCGCACCGACCTGCATGGCACGGCGATCCGTGTGACGGACGTTGAGCCTGGCCTCGTGGGCGGAACCGAATTCTCCAACGTACGTTTCAAAGGCGACGACGCGAAAGCGGATAAGACCTACGAAAATACCACGGCGCTCTCCGCCGAAGACGTGACGGAAACCGTTTGGTGGGTGGCGACACTGCCAAAACATGTCAACATCAACACGGTCGAAATGATGCCGGTCAGCCAGTCCTTCGCCGGTCTGAACGTCCATCGTTCCTGATAATCCCCCTGCCCGGCGTCTCGCCGGGTATGGGCGTGATGATGAATTAAGCGTAAAATAGCGCTGTTATTTACCAGAAAGTAAGAGCCAATGGCCGTCGAAACGCAACTGAACCCAACACAGCCCGTAAATCAGCAAATCTACCGGATTTTGCGCCGGGATATTGTGCATTGCCTGATCCCGCCGGGAACGCCGCTGTCAGAAAAGGACGTCTCCGTGCGCTTTGATGTGTCGCGCCAGCCGGTGCGGGAAGCGTTTATCAAACTGGCTGAAAACGGCCTGATTCAGATCCGCCCCCAGCGTGGCAGCTACGTCAATAAAATCTCCCTCTCCCAGGTCCGTAACGGCTGTTTTGTCCGTCAGGCTATTGAGCGCGCCGTTGTTCGTCGCGCGGCTGGCATGATTAACGATGCCCAGTGCTACCAGCTGGAGAAAAACCTGCAACAGCAGCGTATTGCCATCGACCACCACCAGATCAACGATTTTTTCCAGCTTGATGATGAATTTCATCAGACGCTGTCAGGCATTGCCGACTGCCAGCTGGCGTGGGATACCATCGAAAACATTAAAGCCACCATTGACCGGGTGCGCTACATGAGTCTGGATCACATCTCCTCGCCGGAAATGTTGCTGCGTCAGCACCACGATATTTTCGCCGCGCTGGAAAAGCGCGATGCCGACGCCGTGGAGAATGCCATGGCGTTGCATCTGCATGAAATCAGCGAATCGGTGTTGTTGATAAAACAAGAAAACAGCGACTGGTTTAGCGAAGAGTAAAAAGCAAAACCCCCTCAGCGAGGGGGTTTTTACTGGCTGACGCTTAGCGTTTAGCGAACTGCGCAACGGTGGCTTTGGCGCCTTTTTCCAGCAGCAACAGATAAGCCGAGGTGACGTTTTTGACGAACGCGCTTTCCAGCGGCAATTCTTTGCCGAAGACAGCCTCGATACCGAGCAGCGCCTGAACGCGCGCTTCCCCTTCCTGGCTCTCTTTTACCGCTTGTTGAATCACCGGCAGCAATGGATCGCACACTTCAATGGCGTTCCCTTGTTCATCCACACCACCGACGTAACACATCCAGCCCGCCACGCCGAGCGCCAGTAAATCAAAGCTGCTCTGATGGGCAAGGTGCCAGCGTACGGAATCCAGCATACGCTGCGGCAGTTTCTGGCTGCCGTCCATCGCGATCTGCCAGGTACGGTGACGCAGCGCCGGGTTGCTGTAGCGTTCAATCAAGAGATCTGCATAGTGCGCGAGATCCACGCCCTTCACTTTCAGCGTTGGTGCCTGCTCTTTCAACATCAGGGTATGCGCGGCGTGACGGTAGTTTTCGTCTTCCATGCAATCATTGATGTGCTGATAACCCGCCAGATAGCCCAGATACGCGAGGAATGAGTGACTGCCGTTGAGCATCCGCAGTTTCATCTCTTCAAACGGGATAACATCTTTCACCAGCTCAGCACCGGCTTTTTCCCACGCCGGACGCCCCGCCACGAAATTGTCTTCAATCACCCACTGACGGAACGGTTCACAGGCCACACCGGCCGGATCGCGCACGCCAGTGATGTGCTCAATTTTGTCCAGCGCGTCGGCGGTAACGGCAGGCACAATGCGGTCAACCATGGTCGACGGGAACGTGACGTTTTTCTCGATCCACGCGGCCAGTTCTTTATCGACGGCGCGTGCGTACGCGCAAACCACATTGCGCATTACATGGCCGTTTTCCGGCATGTTGTCGCAGGACATCACGCTGAACGCCGGAAGACCGGCCGCTTTACGACGCGCCAGCGCTTCCACCACCACGCCCGGCGCTGACTTCGGCTGATGCGGATTTTGCAGGTCAGCGGCAATTAACGGGTGATCGAGCATCAGTTCCCCGGTCGCCGGTGAATGGCAATACCCTTTTTCGGTAATGGTCAGCGAGACGATCGCCACCTGCGGCTCGCACATCGCCGCCAGCACAGTTTCCAGACCATCGACCTGTGCGTGCAGCGCCTGTTTCACCACACCCACAACGCGCGCGGTCCAGGCGTCGGCAGACATTTCCGCCACGGTGTAGAGCTTATCCTGCTGATTGAGATCGGCTATCTGCTGTTCGCCGCCGATCAGGTTCACCTCGGTATAGCCCCAGTCACTGCCATGTTCTGCTGCCAGAATATCTGCATATACTGCCTGATGCGCGCGATGGAAAGCGCCAAAACCCAAGTGCACAATACGCGGCACCAGTTTGTTGCGATCGTAGCCAGGAAGTGTTGCCTTAGCCGTCAGTAACGTGTTTTGCATTTTAATACTCACAGTGTAGAAAACGGGTTGCCATACTAGATTAACGAGTGTTTTCGTCGGTGTTTTGACTTACGTTAATTTATTGGTAAGTGGTATAACATCATTTTAAAGTTGTGTGACACCACGACCGTTACACGTCTGGCAACCCAGCCATTATTTCGCCATTCAGCTCAGCGTGGAGGCCTGTTTGACTTCCGGGCTCGCCTGCTGCGTTGCACTGCACCACAGTTTGTCGTAGTTGTAGCCGGTCAAATCCTCAACAATATGGCGTGTTTCGGCGGTAACGTCGGATTTCAGACCATGCGCTTTAAGACGTTCCACTTCATCGACAAAAATCTTGTGAGTGCGTTTGTTCAGGTGGAAAGTCAATGCCTGCCAGAGAGCAATCAACAACAGACCTGCAGTACCGATGAATAACAGCATGGCGATGGTGTTAATGGCTTCCTGTGGCTGCACCTGGCTGCCTTTGACAAAACCACCGCTTTGCAACAGCAGACCGACAACAAACGTGGCGATAGCAACCGTGGTTTTCCGCGAGAATGTCATCACCGCCGCAAACAGCCCTTCACGACGCTGGCGGGTGATCATTTCATCAATATCAGGAATGAACGGGAAAACGTTCCACGGAGTAAATTCCAGTACACAACGCCCGACCTGGTAGACCCCGGCGAGGATCACCAGCAGCATGACTTTGTTATCAGTCGGGAACTGGTAAACCAGGAAGAAACCACCCAGGCACAGCATCATCAGGCTGTAGGCAAAAATGTAGAGTCGTGACGGGCCATATTTGATAATGGCGACCCCTGCCGCGAGCGTGACCGGTAAACCGACGATACTCATCGACAGCAGCGTACCGGCCAGCGACGATGATACATTCAGGCAGTAGACGCAGAAGAAGACAAAGACCGTGTTATAAACATCTTTTCCGGTGAATGAGAAAAGATAGATAGCCAGATGCTTCCGGAACGCTCTGACTTTCAGCGTCGAGGCATATTCTTTAAACAGTCCGCCAAAGGCCGCCAGTTTTTCGTTCAGCGTGCGGGAGGTGCGCGAGTTTTCCAGCTCCGCTTTCATTTCCGGTGTTAACTCGCGTTCCCAGGTGACTTTCCAGGAGACCAGCACACAGAGCATGAACAGCACCGCAAAGACAATGCCGTTGATCAGATAGGCATTAGCGTTGTGCTCGCCAAAGTAATTGATGAGCAGCCCTGGAATAAAGGTCGCCAGGAAGGTCCCTGAGGCGGAAAGGAACATGCGGCAGGTGGAGAGTTTGGTCCGCGAGTTGAAATCGCGGGTCATCTCAGATGGCAGCGTTTCCCATGGGATCAGCACCATTGCGGCGATGATTTCAAACGCCAGATAGACCGCAAGGTAAAAAGCGTAGTTCATCCCTTCGACCCACAACAAGGCGTAGACCAGCATCAGCGGTGCGCCGATCAGCAGGAAGAAACGACGACGGCCGAATTTTTTACCCAGATAGTTTTTATAGAAATGATCGGTAAAGCTTCCCATAAACAGGCTGACGATCGCATCGACGATACGCGCAATCGCCACAATTGAGGCCGCTTCAACCGGAGAAAGACCGACAAATGTCGTATAGAAATATAACAGCCAGGCGCCAATAACCGTGAATGCGCCACCACCCATAATGTCTGTCAGGCCATAACCGATACTAACGGGAATGGTGATTTTTTTGTTTGTACGGGACATAGTTGTTCTACCCCATCGGATAAGTCGTTAAAAGTTAAAGTAATGACTGGCGTTATCGTGACAAATATTTTTAATCATCCGGGTTAATATCTCCCGGTCGTCAGGAATTTCACCGTGGGCGACCCAGTCACCGATCAGGTTGCATAATATTCTGCGGAAATAGTCATGACGGGTGTAAGAAATAAGACTGCGGGAATCCGTCAGCATTCCGATGAAATTCATCAGCAAACCTTGATCAGCCAGGGTATTTAACTGGTTCTCCATTCCACGACGTGTATCGTTAAACCACCATCCCGATCCAAACTGGATGGGCGATTTCACACCCTCTTCCGCTGACTGGAAATTGGCGATGGTCGAGGCAACCACATCGTTATAGCTGGCGTTTAAGTTATACAGAATGGTCTTCGGTAACTCGTTGCGTTTCGCCAGTGCATCCAGAAATTGATTCAGATTCGCCGCCAGATCGGTTTGATCATTTATGGAGTCGAATCCGCTGTTAATACCGACAGCCTTCAGCATCCTGCTGTTATTATTGCGAATGGCGCCAAAATGAATTTGCATGGCCCATTTCCGCGCCTTGTAGTGGCGGGCAAGCATCAGGAACAGCGCGCTGGTTAGCACATCCTGCTCCGCTGAAGAGAGCGCTTCACCGGCCCGTTTGCGGGTAAACAGGCGTTCGGCTTCACCGGGTTCAGCATCACGAAAACACATCGCCAGCGGGCCGTGGTCGGAAATACGGCAGCCGGATTCATGAAACCAGTCAATTCGTTTTTCAATCGCCTGGCTGAAATCCGCCAGCGAAACGATATTCTGCCCGGTCATGGCGCTTAATTTTTCAATAAACTGAACAAAGCGCTGCGGATCGTTTTCAAATACGTCATCCGGGCGGAACGTCGGCAGGACTTTCGCCGGGAATGAAGCGTCATCACGCAGCAGACGATGATATTCCAGCGAATCCAGCGGTGAATCGGTGGTGCAAATAACTTCCACGTTCGAGCGGGTAATTAACCCTCTCGGTTTAAAATCATCACTGGCTAACTGACGATTACATTGCGACATGATTTCGTGCCAGTTATTCCGGTTCAGCGTCTGGTCAATGCCGAAATAAAATTTCAGCTCCAGATGCGTCCAGTGATATAGCGGATTACCAAAACAGGCTTCTACCGTCTCCGCCCACGCGCGGAATTTTTCCTCCGCGCTGGCATTGCCGGTAATAAAATCTTCGCTGATACCATTGGCGCGCATTGCACGCCATTTATAATGGTCCCCCGCCAGCCAGAGCCGGGTAATATGGTCGAAGGCTTTATTTTCGTAAATCTCTTTCGCATCCAGATGACAATGGAAATCGATAATTGGCAGCGCTCGGGCGATATCGCAATACAGTTTCACACCTGGCGCGTTGTTAATCATAAAGCTGTCATTGATAAAGCTCATGATCGTCTCCGGTTTACCAGTTCCACAACGTGCCGTCTTCAAGACGGGCAACGGGCAGACAGGCGGGTTCGTAGGGATATTTCGCGGCGAGTTTTTCATCGAATTCGATGCCGATGCCCGGCTTGTCGCCCGGATGCATATAGCCGTTATCGAAGGTCCAGCTGTGCGGGAATACTTCCAGCATTTGTTCGGAATACCCCATGTATTCCTGAACGCCAAAGTTCGGCACCCACAAGTCGAAATGCAGCGCGGCGGCCATACAGACTGGCGACAGGTCAGAAGGACCATGCGCACCGGTACGTACCTGGTAAAGTGAGGCGAAATCAGCAATGCGGCGCATGCCGGTGATCCCGCCCGCATGGGTCAGCGTGGTGCGGATGTAGTCAATCAGTTGCTCTTCGATAAGCTGTTTGCAATCCCAGATGCTGTTAAAGATTTCCCCGACGGCAATCGGCGTCACGGTGTGCTGGCGAATCAGGCGGAAGCATTCCTGGTTTTCCGCCGGGGTCGGATCTTCCATCCAGAACAGGCGATAATCTTCGATGCTCTTGCCAAAGCGCGCGGCTTCAATCGGCGTCAGACGGTGGTGCATGTCATGAAGCAGATGTTCGTGGAAACCAAATTTTTCGCGCACGGCCTCGAACAGTTTCGGTGTGAAATCGAGGTATTTTTCCGTCGACCACAGTTGTTCGTCCGGCCAGGCGCCTTTGGTTGCCGGTTCGTAAGCCAGCCCTTTCCCCTTCGCCATGCCATACGTGGTTTTCATCCCCGGAATGCCGCACTGCACGCGGATCGCTTTAAATCCCATCTCCTTATGGCGCGCGTAATCATCCAGCACGTCGTCGATGGTATGACCGGTGGTGTGGCAATAAACCATCACGCCGTCACGCGATGCCCCGCCCAGCAACTGGTAAAGCGGCATGTTGGCGGCTTTCGCTTTGATATCCCAGAGCGCCATATCAATCGCCGAGATGGCGGACATGGTGACCGGCCCGCGGCGCCAGTACGCGCCTTTATAGAAGAACTGCCAGATATCTTCGATGCGCCGCGCGTCGCGGCCGATCAGCTGCGGACACAGGTGATCTTTGAGATAGGATGCCACCGACAGCTCGCGCCCGTTCAGCGTGGCATCACCCAGTCCGACAATGCCGTCCTCGGTGGTGATTTTCAGTGTGACAAAGTTACGACCCGGGCAGGTGACAAAAACATCAGCACCAACGATTTTCATTTTTTTCGATCCTTACATCTCAGCGGTTAATGCCGAAACTTTATGCATTTGCCTACTACCATACAAGTATATTGATCACAAAAATGACATCGCCCTGGATTATTTTTCAGATTCTCTGCCACCCTTCCCGGCCCAGCGGTGATGCGCTGTCTGACATTAACTACTGCGTTTTCTGGCGAGAATGTTGTAAACTTTGCACAGGGATTAACCGCATTCATCACCAAAGGAAACCGCAATGAAAATTACGCTTAGCAAACGCCTGTGCCTTGCGGCAATGCTGACGCTGGGTGCCCTCGGGTACACGACTTCCTCTTTTGCCGAAACCAACAAACTGGTTATTGAATCCGGTGACAGCGCGCTGAGCCGTCAGGAAGCGGCGATGCAAAAAGAACAGTGGGGAGACACCCGCTCGTTACGCCAGAAAGTGAATAAACGCGCTGAAAAAGAGTTCGATAAAGCCGATGTGGCGTTTGATGCCCGCGATAAATGCGAGCAGAGCGCCAACCTGAATGCCTACTGGGAACCTAATACCCTTCGCTGCCTCGATCGTTCAACCGGCCGCGCGATCAACCCATAATCCCGACGGGTGCCGACTCCGGCACCCTTTTTACTCGTTGTCACAGTAAGGATTTTTCATGGCTGACGCCTGGACTATCAAGCTACGCCCGCTTGAGCGCGAAGACCTGCGCTTTGTTCATCAACTCGACAACAACGCCAGCGTCATGCGCTACTGGTTTGAAGAGCCGTACGAAGCCTTCGTCGAACTCTCTGACCTGTACGACAAACACATCCACGATCAGAGCGAGCGTCGGTTCGTGGTGGAGTGCAATGGTGAGAACGCCGGTCTGGTTGAACTGGTCGAGATCAATCACGTTCACCGCCGCGCCGAATTTCAGATCATTATTTCCCCGGAATATCAGGGCAAAGGGCTGGCGTCGAGAGCGGCAAAACTGGCGATGGACTACGGCTTTACCGTCCTGAATCTCTACAAGCTCTATTTAATCGTCGATAAAGAAAACGAGAAAGCCATTCACATCTACCGCAAACTGGGCTTTATGGTGGAAGGAGAACTCATCCATGAGTTCTTCATCAATGGTGAATACCGCAACACCATCCGGATGTGTATTTTCCAGCAACAGTATCTTTCCGCGCATAAAACCGGTCACTCGCTGCTGAAACCAACGGCTCAGTAGTATTCAATATTGTTTTTGATGGTGTAATGCCGCGTTACTGGCGGTTTTACGCTTTCGTCAACAATCTGCAAATCACAGTTGATGGGGTTATCGTGGTGATCGTAGTCGCAGCTTTGCTTCACGTTGCCGACCCGCTGCTCATTCAACGTACTGATGGCGGTGTAATCCATCTTTTTACGCTTGTCTTTTGACGGCGTGGCAACCACCGACAGATGCTCATTCTTCACGTCGGTGGTTTTCCCCAGCGGATAACCATCGCTGTCGTAACGATAGGTAATGTGCATATCTTTTCCGCTCGCGGAAACGACAAACCCGTTGTCATCGGTGTCCCATGTCACGCCTGAAGCGGGCAACGCCGCCAGCTGACACTTCCCCTGCAGCCGCAACAATTTTTTCTGCGAGATAGCATCAAGATAATAGTTGGCATCCAGCACCAGCGACGCGCCGGTGTTCTTTTCCAGGTCATGAAACTCCAGCAGGTCGAAGCACCCTTCTTCCGACATTTTGCCGGTCACGTATTTCGACACTTTTCCCTGCGCGTCCATCAGCGTCTGGCTGAAATCTTTCACCGGGCCGCGCAGCGGGTCAAAATCAAACTCGCTGGAAAAGCTCGCCATTTCCGGGGTAAAAGCCGCTGGCGTCGACGAATTATCACAACCCGCTAAAATCAGCGTCACTGGCGCCATCATCAGCAATTTCTTCACGCTTTTTTCCTGTTCGGAGAATTCTCCCGTCAATAGTAACAACTAAACCCCGCTTTCGAACAGTCATCGCGGCAACGTTGTTAACATCGCCCTACGACAGGTTCACTCTGCTATCCTTTGAAGACTATCCAACACAAGGAGGCGAACATGAAATCTGTAAAATGGTTACTGGCTTTATTGATTGCAGCATCCGCGCCCGCGCTGGCGGCCCCCGATTCCTGCGAACGTGTCAAAGACGAGATCGCACAGAAGATCATCAACAACGGCGTTCCGGAGACTGGATTCACCCTTGATATCGTCCCGAACGATCAGGCAGATAAGGCAGGCTCGCAGGTGGTTGGCCACTGTGCTAACGATACCTTTAAAATTCTCTACACCCGTACAAGTGATGCACAGTAATTCGTGACAACGTCACGAACATCTACAATAAAAGAGTGAATGAAGGGAAGTTGCCGGGCAGGCAGAACGCTGCCCGGTGGTTTACGGTGTTACGCGAAAACGCGGTCAACCGCCAGCACGCTGCCGAGAATGGACACATCGACATAATGCGACAGATCGCGCTGTTCGGCGCGAGGCAGATATGGCAGTTCACCGATCAGCGGTGCGGGAAGCTTTTTACTCAGGACTTCAATGATTTCAGCATAATGCGCCAGCCCCGGGTTGATGCGATTCGCCACCCAGCCAATCAGCGGCAGGCCATCATTGGCAATCGCCTGCGCCGTTAACAGCGCGTGGTTGATGCACCCTTCCTGGATCCCCACCACCAGTATGACCGGCAGTTGTTCCTGGACTACCCATTCAGAAAGCGGACGCAAATCGTTCATCAGGCTGCGCCAGCCGCCGGTGCCTTCCACCACGACGTGTTCAACCTGCTGGCTCAACTGCGCCAGCCCGTTCGACAGCAACGAATAATTAATCGGGCCACTGTGCGCAACGCTGCTTTCCTCTTCGCTGAAAGCCAGCGGATTGACCGCCGCATACGGCAATTCTGGCGTGGAGACGCTTTGTAGCACCAGCGCGTCTTTATTGCGCAGCCCGTCTGGCGTCTCTTTACTGCCTTTCGCAACCGGTTTATACCCTGCGACGCTTTTGCCACTGGCAGCCAGCGCCTGCAGCAGTGCGCGAGAAACGACCGTTTTCCCGACCGCAGTATCAGTTCCCGTTACAAAGAAACGCTTAAGCATCACTAACTCCACAGTTATGCCGGTAAAATATCAAGAAAGGTAATTATTCAATATCAGGGAAAGTCTACGCGATGCCAGAATGGGACAGATTGAGATAGCGCAATTTTTCTTGAACTATGAAAAATTGTTAACCCTGTAACAGTCGAATGAGCAAAGATCCGTTATAGAGGGCGTCCTTTACCAGCGCGGCCCCGGCCATCGTGCCACGGTTGGAAAATTGCGTGCTTTCCACGGCGATGTGCCGACTGTAGGCGGGTAAGGATTGCTGGCGGATACAATCGGTTATTGCCGGGAAAAGAATTTCTGCCGCCTGGTTAAACGGCGAGCCGATCAATATTTTTTGCGGGTTAAACAAATTCACCATGATCGCGAGAATGCGCCCGACGTTAGTACCGACACCGCTAATGATGTCTTTCGCCAGCAGATCCCCTTTCAGCGCTGCCTGACACAGCCAGTCCACGCTCAGCGGCTGCTGATGCAACATGGAACTCATTGACTGGTTCATTCGCACCTGCGCCAGTTCCAGTACGCTCTCCACGCTGGCGATAGTTTCCAGACAACCATGGTTGCCGCAATAGCAGCGTTTTCCGTAGGGATCGACCTGCGTATGGCCAATCTCCACCAGGCTGCTGCTACCGGCATGAAGCAGTCGTCCGTCAGTGATCACCCCGGCGCCCACGTTATGGTCGATGACCACCTGAATCACGTCACGTGCGCCACGCGAGGCGCCAAACAGCGATTCGGCCATGGTCCATGCGCTGATATCGTGCTGAATGTATACCGGTACACCAGTGTGCTCCGCCAGCGTTTCGCCGAGCTGCACTTCTTTTACGTCATCATAAAACGGCATCCGATAGATAATGCCGTTTTCGGTATCGATAATCCCCGGCAGGGTGATGGCGATAGCCGTCAGACGTTCCAGCATGTGCTGATGACGGATAAAAAACTGGTCAATGTGGGTGATGATGCGGGTCAGAAACGGGGTGGGATCCTGCAATGGCAGCGGCAGTTGTTCTTCCACCACCAGCTTACTGCTGAGATCACGCAGCGCCAGATGGATCTCGCCACGGTTAATCCGCAGTGACAGATAATGCCAGGCTTCTGTCTCTACCATCAGCCCGACAGCGGGTCGGCCACGGCTGCCTGGCTCCTGGATTTCCGTCTCCTGCACCAGATGCGCTTCGAGCATTTCGCGAACAATTTTGGTGATACTGGCCGGAGCCAGTTGCGCCAGCCGGGAGAGATCGATACGCGAAACCGGACCGAGCTGATCAATCAGGCGATATACCGCTCCTGCGTTCGTCTGCTTTATTTGATCAATATGCCCTGGCTGACTATCGGCTACCACCACTCTCTCCCTTATTTTCGCGCTTCGAAATAAACTGTGGACTATGGTGAAGCACTTCAATAGCGGTCGTCAAATATTTACTTAGCCTTGTGATTTACTGCACATTTTTAACCCCGATTCAGCAGAATTATTAAGTATTCGCCACATGAATAAGGTGTTGCCTGAATCGTTCCGTCGCCTGACTCAGTTCGTGATGTTTGGACCACACCAGCCACATTTCTGATACCGCCTCTTTTTCGGTGATCGGCAACCAGCACATTTCATGCAACTGCACCCGCTTAAACGATGCCGGTAAAATCGACACGCCAAGCCCCGCCGCGACCAGTCCAATGATCGTCATCGCCTCGCCCACTTCCTGGGTAATCACTGGTGTCAGACCGAAGTGCCGCATCAAACCGAGAATGTCGTCGTACAGCCCGGTTCCCACATGCGGATCGAAAAAAACAAACGGTTCTTTCGCCAGATCATACAGGCTGACTGATGATTGCTGCGCCAGCGGATGCACGCGCGGGATCATCGCCAGCAGCGGTTCACGCAGGATCATCTGCCACGCCAGGGTGTCCGGCAGTTGCGTGTTGCGCATCAACCCCAAATCCAGCGTTCCTTCATTCAGCGGCGCTATCTGTTCGCGGGTGTTGATCTCACGTGTCTGCAGGTGGACATCCGGGTAATGCTGGCGAAACATCGACAGCGTGTCAGAAACCGCCTTAATAAAGGGAGCCGATGACGTAAACCCGAGGCGCAGTTCCCCTGTCTCGCCCTGATGGAGTCGTTCGGCGCGCGAGGCGGCATCTTCTACCATGCTCAGGATTTGCCGGCTGTCCGCCAGAAACTGTTTCCCGGCGGCTGTCAGACTCACGCTGCGGTTGGTACGGGCAAACAGGCGTGCGCCGATCTGCTGCTCAAGCGACTGAATTTGCTGGCTCAATGGTGGCTGAGAAATGTTCAGCCGTGCGGCCGCGCGGCCGAAATGCAACTCTTCAGCAACGGCAACGAAATAGCGGAGATGACGCAGTTCGATATTCATAGGTAAAAAGTATCATTTGAGATTATTAATATATTAGACAGAATATTTACAATTTCCTACTCTGGTGTTGCGTCGTTCTGACGTGTGATGAATCGCTCGTTTTTGCAAGGATCTATTGTGAGTCGTACTACTACCGCTGACACCGCCCCGGCTGGCGACGTCAGCGAAGCACCAGCATCTCAGCCAACGGAATTTATCCGGCGAGGAACGCCACAGTTTATGCGCGTTACCCTCGCTCTTTTCTCTGCCGGTCTGGCGACCTTTGCCCTGCTCTATTGCGTGCAGCCAATTCTGCCGATTCTGTCGCATGAGTTTGGCATCTCACCTGCCAGTACCAGTATTTCACTGTCGATTGCCACGGCGATGCTGGCGATAGGCCTGCTGTTTACCGGCCCGCTCTCTGACGCGATCGGCCGCAAACCGGTGATGGTCACCGCGCTGCTGCTGGCCTCCTGCTGTACGCTGCTCTCCACGATGATGACCAGCTGGCATGGCATCCTGATCATGCGTGCGCTGATTGGTCTGTCACTGAGCGGTGTGGCCGCGGTCGGCATGACCTACCTGAGCGAAGAGATCCACCCCAGCTTTGTGGCGTTCTCGATGGGGCTGTACATCAGCGGTAACTCTATCGGCGGAATGAGCGGACGTCTGCTGACCGGGGTATTTACCGATTTCATGGGCTGGCGTATCGCGATGGCCGTCATCGGCTGCTTCGCCCTCGCCTCCGCGCTGATGTTCTGGCGAATATTGCCCGATTCCCGCCATTTCAGGCCAACGTCGCTGCGGCCCAAAACGCTGTTTATCAACTTCCGTCTGCACTGGCGCGATCGCGGGTTGCCGCTGTTGTTCCTTGAAGGTTTCCTGCTGATGGGGGCGTTCGTCACGCTGTTTAACTACATCGGCTATCGCCTGATGATGTCGCCGTGGTCACTGAGCCAGGCGGTAGTGGGTTTACTTTCTGTTGCCTACCTCACCGGCACATGGAGTTCGCCAAAAGCAGGCGCGATGACCGCGCGCTATGGCCGCGGCCCGGTGATGCTGTTCGGTATCGCCGTGATGCTCACCGGTTTGCTGGTGACGCTGTTTTCCTCCCTGTGGCTAATTTTTGCGGGCATGCTGCTGTTCTCTGCCGGTTTCTTTGCTGCGCACTCGGTCGCCAGTAGCTGGATCGGCCCACGCGCCCGCCGTGCCCGCGGGCAGGCATCGTCACTGTATCTGTTCAGCTACTATCTGGGCTCCAGTATCGCCGGTACCCTCGGCGGCGTTTTCTGGCATAACTACGGCTGGAATGGCGTCGGCGGGTTCATCGCGG
This sequence comes from Trabulsiella odontotermitis, assembly GCF_001297775.1. Taxonomy (GTDB): domain Bacteria; phylum Pseudomonadota; class Gammaproteobacteria; order Enterobacterales; family Enterobacteriaceae; genus Trabulsiella; species Trabulsiella odontotermitis. The sequence continues at coordinate 183,212 of NZ_LIFX01000009.1, forward strand.
CAATACTGGTTGTGGCGTTGCTGGTGGGTGCTTCGTTGCATAAGCGGTTGCATTAACATTTATCGTGGCTCTGTTCAGGGGCCACATAATTCCCGCAAATCCTTTTCCCTCGCCGCCAGGCATGTAATAGTGACCCCACTCATTCACAACGCACTTCAGGGCACTATGGAAAACGAAAACTACCAACAACTCACCCGCACTTTCCTTCGTCTCTCCCGTTTCTCGCATCTTTCGGCCATCGCTGGCTGGGATATGTTCGCGATGATGCCCCCGGGCGGCAGTGCGGCGCGTGGCGAAGCGCTGGCCGAACTCGGCGTACTCCAGCATCAGATCCTGACAGATAAAAACGTCGCGCAATGGCTCAATGCGGCGCAGCAGGAAGATCTGAACGATGACGAGCAGGCCAACCTGCGGGAAATGGCGCGGGCGCATTATCAGGCCGCCCTGCTACCGGAAAGCCTGGTAGAAGCGAAATCGCTGGCGGGCAGCCGTTGTGAACATGCGTGGCGCACGCAGCGCCCGGCCAATGACTGGCAGGGTTTCTCGGCAAATCTGAAAGAAGTGGTCAGACTGAGCCGCGAAGAGGCGCGCATTCGTGCGGAGGCTAAAGGCGTTTCCTGCTACGACGCACTGCTTGATATCTTCGAACCGGACATGACCAGCGCCCGGCTGGATGTGTTGTTTGCCGACCTCAAATCCTGGCTGCCGGATCTGCTGGCACAGGCGGTGGAGAAACAGTCCCGTCAGTCACTGGTGGCGCCACAGGGCCCGTTCCCGATAGAAAAACAGCGCGCGGCCGGGCTGGAAGTGATGCGGATGCTGGGGTTTGATTTTGACCACGGTCGTCTGGACGTCAGTGCGCACCCGTTCTGCGGCGGCGTGCCGGAAGATGTGCGCATCACTACCCGTTACAATGAAAATGAACTGCTGAGCGCCCTGTTCGGCGTGATCCACGAAACCGGTCACGCACGCTATGAGCAAAATCTGCCTCGCCACTGGCCGGGGCAACCGATCGCGCTCGCCCGTTCCACCGCCATTCATGAATCGCAAAGCCTGTTCTTTGAAATGCAGTTGGGTCGCAGCAAGGCGTTCCTGCAACACCTGCTGCCAGTTGTCATCCAGCACTTTGGCATGCAGCCCGCGTTTGAACTGGATAACTTCACGGCGTGGAACCAGCGCGTGAAGCCTGGTTTTATTCGCGTTGACGCCGATGAAGTCAGCTATCCGGCCCATGTGATCCTTCGTTATGACATTGAGCGGGCATTGATTGATGGCGACATTGAGGTGGATGACATCCCCGCCCTGTGGGATGAGAAAATGCAGTCCTGGCTGGGGCTTTCCACCAAAGGTAATTACCGCGACGGCTGTATGCAGGATATTCACTGGACCGACGGCGGATTCGGTTATTTCCCGTCCTACACACTGGGCGCGATGTACGCCGCACAACTGTTTAATGCCGCGCGCTCGGCGCTGCCGGATCTTGATGACGCTCTCGCCCGGGGAGATTTCAGTCCGCTGTTTGGCTGGCTCTCGCAGAACATCTGGCGGCACGGCAGCCGCTTCAGCACCTCGCAACTGATTCAGCAGGCCACCGGGGAAGATCTCAACAGCCGTTATTTCCGCCAGCACCTCACCGCCCGTTACCTCTGAAATCCGCGCCGGGAGCCTGCTCCCGGCGTTGTACAAATGGTTACACGCCGATACCAATCACTCACGGAAAGCCTTTAAACACAGGGATATAGTTTCTTCAACGGCCCCGCAGTGGGGTTGAAATGAAGAAACTAATTTCGAGGGTATCAGAATGAATAAAGTATTAGCTCTGGTTGTTGCCGCTGCTATGGGTCTGTCTTCCGCTGCATTCGCGGCTGACACTGCAACCTCTACTGCGGCTCCGGCAGCACCTGCTGCAACAGCCTCTACTACCGCTAAGGCTGCTCCGGCAAAAACGATGCATCACAAAAAACACAAAAAAGCAGCGCCAGCTCAGAAAGCGCAGGCTGCTAAAAAACACCACAAAAAAGCCGCAAAAGCTGAAGCGACCAAACCGGTAGAACAGAAAGCGCAGGCCGCTAAAAAACATAAAAAACACGTGAAACACGAAGCCACTAAACCGGCAGCAAAACCAGCCGCATAATCTCGTCTGGTCGTACATTCCTGTGTAATAAATCGGCGCTGGTTCAGCGCCGTTTTTTTCTGGAGAGCAATGATGTTGCGGCGCTATCGATTTGAGCTCATCCTTATTCTGCTGATTATTTGCGCGCTTGTTGCGACGAGATTTTTCTTATCCTGAATGTAGCACGCTGATTTTACTCCCCCTTTTCCGCTGTCCCGTCTATAGTTATTTCATTGGGTTCACTTTTAATAATTCTAATTGCCCCATCAGAGTGAGATATGCACAAATTCGTAGTACCTGTTCTGGGATCGCTTTGCTTGTTTTGTACTTTCGCCCACGCCGATAGTCCCGATGATGACAGTATCAGTGCGAGCGATGTGAAAACGCTTTTCTTCGGGCAGGACGACAGGATACGCGTCACCCATCCAGCCGACGCCCCCTGGGACGCCATCGGTCAACTGGAAACCGAAAGCGGGAACCTCTGTACCGCAACACTTATCTCACCACGACTGGCACTTACCGCCGGTCATTGCCTGCTGACACCACCCGACGCAAAGCCCGATAAAGCCGTCGCATTGCGCTTTGTGTCGCAAAAAGGCGTCTGGCGCTATGAAATTCATGGTATCGAAGGACGCGTTGAACCCTCACTGGGTCGTCGTCTGAAAGCCGATGGCGATGGCTGGATTGTGCCGTCCTCCGCCGCGCCCTGGGATTATGGCCTGATTGTGCTGAACTATTCGCCATCAGGCATCACCCCACTGCCGCTGTTCGAGGGCAACAAAGCAGCGCTGATTGCCGCCCTGAAAGCGAACAACCGCAAGGTGACGCAGTCCGGTTATCCTCTCGATCATATCGATGATCTCTATAGCCATCAGGATTGTATTGTCACCGGCTGGGCGCAGACGTCCGTGATGTCACATCAGTGTGACACGCTCCCCGGCGACAGCGGCTCTCCGCTGCTGCTGAAAACGGATTCCGGCTGGCAGGTGATTGGCGTGCAAAGCTCGGCACCGGCGGCGAAAGATCGCTGGCGCGCCGACAACCGCGCCATCTCCGTCACCGGTTTTCACGACAAACTGGAAGCGCTGGCAAACGAATCGCCTTAGCCCTCCTGGCCTTGTTGCTGATGCAACTGCAGCAGCGAGGCGATGGGTACCGGCTCGCTGAAGTAGAATCCCTGCAACAAGTCACACCCCGCCAGACGCAGCATCGTCAGCTGTTTTTCCGTCTCCACGCCTTCAGCAATGACGGTCATTCCCAGTGCACTGGCGACGCGGATCGCGCCACTCACCAGCGCCGCCGCCTGCTCATCTTCCGTCACCAGACCCGCCAGTGATTTATCGATTTTGACGGTATCAAAGCTGAAACGCCGCAGATAGCCGAGGCTCGAATAGCCGGTGCCGAAATCATCCAGCGCCACCGTGGTGCCGAGGGTTTTCAGGTTGAGGATCGCCGTGCGGGCGCGCTCAGGGTTTTCCAGTACGTAGGTTTCTGTTACTTCGAGTTGCAGACGCGAGGCGGGAAAACGACTGGCAATCAGCACGCCCGCCACCTTCTCTTCAAATCCAGGATCGCGAAACTGCGCCGGGGAAATATTCACCGACAACCGGAGATCATTCAGCGGTTGCAAATCCTGACAGGCGCGGCGTAAGACAAATTGTCCCAGCGAATAAATTAGCCCGCCGGTTTCGGCGATACCAATAAACTCATCCGGTTTCAGTTCCCCTTTCGGCCGCCGTGGCCAGCGTACCAGCGCCTCGACGATGATCGTCGTCTGCGTACGGGCATCAACGATCGGCTGATACCAGACGTCAAATTCGTCGTTTTCCAGCCCCAGGCGAATGTCGTTTTCAATCATCAACTGGTATTCACGGGCGCTGTTCAGCTCGGCGTCGTAATGGGTGATCCGTCCTTTGCCGGTGATCTTGGAATGGTACATCGCGATATCCGCGCGCCGGAACAGTTCGGAGCGCAGACAGTCCGCTGGCGAACCGCTGGCGATACCGATGCTGGCGCCAATATAAATGGTGCGATCGCCCAGTCGGACAGGCGCGTTAAGGCGCTCCAGCACGCGCCCGGCAAAGGCCGACGCCTGTGCCTCTGAGTATTCGCCTTCGAGGGTCATGGCGAACTCGTCGCCTCCCAGTCGCGCCAGCATGCCGCCTGGTGGCACAATCGCCTGCAACGTATGGGCGATGTGAATAATCAGCTCGTCACCCACATCATGACCGTGCACATCGTTGACGTCTTTAAATCCATCGAGATCGATAAAGACCACGGTTTTGATTTCGTTGTTATCCGGGTTCTGCGCGTCTTCCAGCCGTTCGATCAACGCGCGACGGTTCGGTAAGCGGCTGAGCCAGTCCGTCAGTGCAATATCCCGCGCGTACTTTTCGTTGCGTGCCAGCCTGAACAGCCCCACACCACTGAAGAGGATGAACAACACAATTAACCCGGCGGCCAGCAACACAATATGACGGATGTCAGCGGACGCGGCGCCTGCTGCCTCCGCACCCGGCAGCCGCGGACGCCAGTTGAGATAACCCACGACAGCGCCATTGGCAGTACGCAACGGCACGCTGAAGCTGCTGTTTTTCCCGGCGGTCATGTTGAGATTATTAATCTGGAAGATATTTCCCAGCTCTTTGAGATTTGCGGCATTAATATGGCGGGTTATCACCAGATAGCGACGGGTGTTGTCATAAACCTGCAGCCGACCGGTCATCGGCCGAATCAGACCGATCCCGACAATAGCGACGCCAGCGCCTGTTTTGGTGATCCCGGCGTAGATATTTTTTCCGCTTTTCAGTTCGTCACCATGCAGGCGAATAATAGACTGCAGGCCATCCCCTAAAAAGCGTATGTTGGTATCCGTAAATGGCTTGCTGCGAAATGATCCCCACAGCAATTTGAAATTCTGATCGAGCACAAAGGTGCCGTCATACAGATTGTTGACTTTATAACTACCCGCCCAGGTTTCATATAACCAGGCGTTGTCCAGCACCGGAGAATATATTTTGCGTACGGCATCGTTCCAGATGGCATTATCGATAACCAGCGAAAGCACGCGATTAACCGAACTCTGAATGGCCCCCTGGACGGCGAGTGTTGTACGGCGTTCATCTATTTCATTGGTTTTAGAACTGATGAGATGGAGAGAAAGATAAAGCAACGCAACAATAGAAACGACAAGCCCGGTCCCGGCTATAAGGATCATGACAAAAAGCGTCCGTGCGGTAGTAATATTACGCCACTTTAACGAATTGAGCATTCACTACCCTCATACAGACAGAGGCCAGAAAAAATTTCCTGTTGTTTCCGTTAAGCGTAATACAGCCGTTAAATTTCGCTGCCCATAAATACGGACAGCGATCACATCAGGCGAGTTTTATCATTACCATGCCGAGGATCAGCAGGATGACGCCAGCCCAGCCTTTGCCGTTCAGTCGCTGGCCAAACAGCACCCAGCCCGCTGCCAGCGTCGCGGCGATACCAAACCCGCCCCACAGGGCGTAGGCAACAGAAAGATCAATCCCTTTCACCGCCTGCGACAGAGAACTGAACGCCGCCAGCACCGCGACCAGGGACAGGATGCCATAGGTTTTGCGACGAAAACCGTCGGAAAACTTTAAAAACACGTTAGCCAGAATTTCCAGCACGATGGCCAGCGCCAGCCAGACGCCGTGGATCCACTCAAACTGTTGCATGGCCTGGCTCCTTTTTCCGCGCGGCCGCTTTGCGGGTGCCTGATTTAATCAGCACAATCCCCACAACCAGCGTCGACAGACCGGCCACTTTCATCATCGTCAGTGTTTCATCAAATAACAGCACGCTGAATAACGTGATCAGCAAAATACCAATCCCTTCCCACAAAGCATAGGCCACACCGAGGGCGATTTTTTTCACAGCAAACGCCAGGAAAATATAGGAAAGGGTGATCATTGCCAGCATTAAAATAAAACCGGTGCTGCCGTCACTGATACTTGCCCATTTCATCGACAACGTCCCTGTGATTTCGGCAACAATAGCGAATGCTAATAAGATCCAGTAAAACATCTTTTTTCTCCTGCAGAGAATATATCCCTTGACGGCTAGCGACTTAGCGCGAACCGAAAATAATTCGATAAGATTTAGTCAGACGTGAAACGTCTGCTCAGGCAGGAAAAAAGACTATAGCGCGGTGCGCCAGTGCTGCTCACCCAGAGAATGAGTAAAGGAGGAGGAAAGCGTAACAGAGTGGGTAAAAAATAACGTCCTGAACATATTGTCCATAAAATTACAATTATCCGCGGTGTTGCTTCTCGTCATTGCGGATGAAAATTGTCCTCGGTAGTTAAACACGCTTAATTTGTAGCATAACGCCACATTTTACTCAAAACCTTTTCATTTCTTTACTGAATGTATTTAGTGGTATTACCTCCTGACGGCAAGGCGCCAGGAGGTAACGACTATTTTTGCAGGCGGTCGACGCGCAGGATCGGCGGCGTCATTTTCTTATCCAGACTGCCGTTGATACTTAACAACTGGTCGGGCTGCACCTCCCGGCCATCAAACACCGCAGCGGGAATAATCGCCTCAATGTGGTCGGTTTTATCGCGGAAAACGTAGCGATCGTCGCCCAGATGTTTGACCAGATTACCGCGCAGTGAAATTGTCGCCCCGTCATGCATCGTTTTAGCAAATTTGACGGTCATGACGTGCTCATCTTCCGTACCACGGTAGCCGTCTTCCATCTTATGGGGTGGAGGCGGTGCGGCATCGTTTTTTAAGCCCCCTGCTGTTTCCGCTGCATAGCCATTTTGCATCATGAGCAAACAGTATCCCAACAGTAATAGTTTTTTCACGCATTCCTCCACGTTATCCGTTGCCTTGACTTATTAAGCCTGGTTGCTATTTTTAATTTTTACAAACATTAGTTCGCATAATTGTCTCTGCCAGAATAGCGCTACCCGGCAGCAAAGCATTTTTATAAATAATTGGTCAGCGAGATATTTATGTATGAAACAACAAGATAAGGAAGATCCTCGTGTTGAGGAAAGCGCCAGCGCCCTCAACTTCGAATATAATGTTAATCGCTTTGGCGTTCTTTTTCTGCTGGCTGTCATTTTTGCTGCCTTATTAGGAGTTTTCTCAAACGGACTGCTTAGTTCTGCCAGCAAACAAAATACCGCCCACACGCTCGATGTTAATTATGATCGTTTTGCACGATTAATGAGTGAATCCGAAATAAATATCGTGATTCAGGGGATTCATGCCGATCGTTATATCGTCAGTGTTGGTGATTCACTGCTGAATACTTATCAAGTGGGTGATATTCGGCCTGAGCCGGACAGCATGTACAGTCACGGCGGCACGCTATATTTAATTTATAACACCGCTGATTTTCCGCCTCCACTTTCGTTGTGGCTTTCCATTACACCGAGAAAACCAGGTTATGTCACCAGCACGGTTAAGGTCAACGGCGAACCCGAAATAACCTACAACCAGTTGGTCTATCCCTAGGAGATGCTATGGAAATGGTGTTCAGAGCGATAGCGATATATCTCATCCTGTTGATTGTATTCAAAATTGCAGGGAGAAGAACGCTGTTGCAGATGACCAGTTTCGACCTGATTTTATTATTGATCATCAGTGAGGCAACACAACAAGCGCTGCTGGGAACTGATTATTCTGTGACCGGCGCGATGCTCACCATTGTGACATTAATTGTCGTCGACATCCTGTTCGGTTTTATGAAAAAACGCTTTTCTCGCGCTGAACAACTATTAGATGGCGCACCGGTTGTGCTGGTTGAAAATGGCACGCCCATCGACAGTAAGATAAAAAAGGTTAACGTCTCTACGGACGATATTATGCTGGTCGCCAGGCAAAATCATGGCATTTATCAGATCGAAAAAATTAAATTTGCTATTCTTGAACGTAACGGACAAATATCAATTATTCCGGCAGACGGTTAACCGCCTGCCGGTTATGGTTATTTACCACGCTCTGGCTGTTTATCTCCTGACTCCGGATTAACTCCGAATCTGATGTTCACTGAAAAATATCGAGGTCTGTATGTCTGTCGTTGTGATTACCGGTGGCAGCGCGGGGGCAGGAAAAGCTACCGCACTGCGTTTTGCCGATGCAGGATACGATATTGCCGTTTTCGCCAGGGGCGATGCCGGTCTGGAAGCCACGCGCGTCGCCTGTGAACGCCGTGGCGTCAGGGTGCAGGTTTTCAGCGTCGATGTGGCTGATGCCGATGCCGTAATGCGGGCAGCGCGTGAGACCGAAGACAACCTCGGTGAGATCGCGGTCTGGGTCAATAACGCCATGTGTGCCGTACTCTCGCCGTTTACAGAGATGAACCACGACGAGTTTCGGCGTGTGACGGAAGTGACCTATTTTGGCTTCGTCAACGGCACCCGGGCGGCACTTGCGATGATGGGGCCGCGAAATCGTGGCGTTATTATTCAGGTGGGATCCGCGCTCGCTTACCGCTCCATTCCCCTGCAATCGGCCTATTGCGGCGCAAAAGCGGCGATTCGCGGTTTTACTGATGCGGTGCGTACAGAACTGATGTATGAGAAAAGCGGCATCCGGATAACCATGGTGCAGTTGCCGGGCATGAACACGCCGCAGTTCGCATGGGCGCGCAACAAAATGGGGTTCGCGATGCAACCGGTGCCACCGGTCTACCAGCCAGAAGTCGCTGCGGAGGCGATTTATTCCGTTACCCGGCGCCCGGTTCGCGAACTGTGGGTGGGCAAAAGCACGTTACAGTCGATTGTCGGCCAGTTTTTGTTCCCGCGCTTTCTCGATCGCCTGATGGTCAGGAAAGCCTGGACGGGTCAGCTCACCGATGAGCCGCATTTTGACGGCCAGCCAGACAACCTGTTTACGCCGTTACAGGGTCACCACCACACCCACGGACGCTTCGGCGAGGGCGCCAGACACCAGGCGCTGAACGTCCCCTCCGACCTGCCCGGCAAAGCCCTCTCCTGTGCGGCAGTGGTCACCGGCGTGGTGGTGCTGGCGCGGTTGTTACAGCGAAAACGCTAGTCGCATTGTTGGCTGAACCACCGGTAGCCATAACCGCCAAGTTCAACGCCCGTCTCAGCATCGGGCGCTGAATAGTGTTTGTCTTCGAGGCAGGCTTCCCAGTACCCGTCTGCCAGTTGTTCGAGAGTAACGCAGGCGGGACGATCGCTGAAATTGGCCAGCGTCAGCACTCTTTTGGTTTCACTTTGATAGAGAATGACCAGCACGGACGCCTGCTCGACGCGGACAAGGGTAAACGGCGCATTGCCGATTTCCGGCAGTACCGCCCGCGCATTGACCATATCGATAATCCGGTGCAGCAACGAGTTTCGGCTCAGCAACGCCTTTTCAACATTCACCTGCTGATAGCGCCATGGGCCGGACGAGATGGGCGATCGGATTAGCTCATCCGGAGCCGCGCTGGAAAACCCGGCGGCTTCGCGGGATGACCACTGCATGGGCGTTCGTACCGCATACCGCTCTTCAAGACGCAGATCGTCACCCATACCGATTTCATCACCGTAGCGCATCACTGGTACACCAGGCAACGACAGCAATATGGCATGCGCCACCGCCAGGTGCTGAATATTCCCCGACAGCATGGGTGCCAGCCGCCGCCGGATGCCGCGTTGATAAACGTACATCGTCTTATCCGGCGCGAACGCTTTCAGCACCGCTTTCTTGTCGGCCTCGCCGATGCCTTCCAGATCCAGTTCATCATGGTTGCGTAGCCAGTTGGCAAAACAGCATCCGTCGGGCGGCGTGATCATTTGATCCAGCGCGTCGATCACCGGCCGCGCGCTTTTCCGCGCCAGACTGACGTAAAAGTATTTGTTTAACCAGAAATTGAGCGTGATATGCAGACGATCGCCATCTCCAAAATAATGACGATACTCTTTTACCGGTACGTCCACTTCGCCAAGAATAATCGCCTGCGGGTTGGTGCTGGTAACGAGCTGGCGCAGATGGTTGAGGATCCAGTACCCCTTTTTTTCATCCCCTTTCCCGGCCTGCTTTGTCAGGTGCGACGCCGCATCCAGTCGAAACCCCGACACGCCGAGCCTGAGCCAGAACAACACAATGTTGTCGATCTCTTCAATCACCGCCGGTAAGGCCAGGTTCAGATCAGGCTCGTGATGATAAAACATATGCCGGTAATACTTTTTTGCCTCGTCGTCCCAACTCCAGACGCTTTTCTCCACACCGGGAAACATCGGCGGATCATCGTTGGGATCGGGCTCGTCAGCCCAGAGATAATAGTCTCTGTAGGGTGAGTTTTTGTCGCGCCTCGCCTGCTGAAACCAGGGATGCTGCGACGAGGTATGCTGAATAACCAGTTCTATGATGACGCGCAATCCCAGCGCCTTCGCCTGACTGACAAACTCAATAAACGCCGAAATGGAGCCAAAACGCGGATCCGGCTGCAGGTGATCCGTCACGTCATAACCTTCATCCAGAAACGGCGTCAGGTAAAAGGGGGTTATCCAGATTGCCGTCGCCCCGAGGCGGCGAATGTAATGCAACTTTTCGGTGATCCCTTCTATGTCGCCACATCCGTCACCATTTGAATCATAAAAAAGCGAAGTATCTATCTGATAAATAACCGCCTGGCTATACCAGCTCTTTTTAGCATTCATTTTGGGATTGCGCCTTTCTTGTTGATTTATGAGTGCAGACCGGCCAGCGTCATCAACCAACGTAACAACGCACTGACCGCCAGCAAGGCCAGGACGCTGCCCAGCCATATCAGTATCATCCACCCGGTTCTGGTTGCTATTTTTCGTACCATCAGTGATACCCTTCGTCGCTTTGCACTTTGCCGCGAAAGACGTAGTAGCTCCATGCGGTGTATACCAGGATCACCGGCACGATCAACAACGTGCCGACCAGCATAAAGCGCTGGCTGGCCAGCGGCGCCGCGGCCTGCCAGATCGTAATATCCGGAGGAATAATATGCGGCCATACGCTGATACCCAGCCCGCTGAAACCGAGAAAAACGAGCCCTAATGTCAGGACAAATGGCCAGACGTGGCTGCTGGCGCGTCGGGTCTGTCGCCACAGCCACAGGCTGAAGACCACAACCAGCGCCGGTACCGGCATAAAGTAGACGATATTCGGAAATGAAAACCAGCGTTCGGCAATCTCCGGCAGCGCCAGCGGCGTCCACAGGCTGACAATGGCGATGGCGACCAGCAGCGCCAGCAGGAACCCCCGCGACAACGCACGCATGTGCTCCTGTAACGCGTCGCTGCTTTTGAGGATCAGCCACGTCGAGCCCAGCAGGCTGTATGCCACCATCAGTCCGATACCGCAGAACAGATTAAACGGGGTGATCCAGTCCAGCGCCCCGCCTGCGAACTGGCGGTTAACGACCGGGAAGCCGTGAATAATGGCACCCACCACAACGCCCTGGCTGAAGGTTGCCAGCAGCGAACCGCCCATAAAAGCATAGTCCCAGAACGGCCGGTGTTCCTCCGTCGCTTTGAAGCGAAACTCAAACGCCACGCCGCGAAAGATCAGCCCAATCAGCATCGCGGTCAGGGGAATGGTCAGCGCATCAATGATCACCGCATAGGCCAGAGGAAAAGCGCCAAACAACCCGGCCCCGCCAAGCACCAGCCAGGTTTCGTTGCCATCCCACACGGGCGCCACGCTGTTCACCATCGCGTCCCGTTCTTCTTTTCCGCGGACAAACAGGAACAGGAGGCCGATGCCCAGATCGAACCCATCCATGATGATGTACATCAACGTGGCAAAGACAATGATCGCAAACCAAATCACCGTAACATCGATACCCATCAGAATTTCTCCTGTGGTGGTAATTTTTCCGCCGCAGAGAGTGGGCGTGCCGGGGTACCGTCAGTATGCAGGGTCAGATCCTGTTCCGGTTTCGGGCCTTTTTTGATAAGCCGAATCAGATACAGATAGCCAACGCCGAATACCGCAAAGTAGACCACGATAAAGGCGAGCAGACTGATACTCATCTGTAATGTACTGTGAGCGGAAACCGCATCCCGGGTGCGTAACAGACCATATACCACCCACGGCTGGCGCCCGACTTCCGTGGTTATCCACCCGGCGAGAATGGCTACCAGCCCCATCGGCCCCATGCCCAATGCGAACCACAAAAAGGGACGCGACTGATAAAGGCGTTTTTTGTAACGCAGCCAGAGTCCCGCCAGCCCCATCGCAATCATCAGCAGACCGGCGCCGACCATCACGCGGAACGACCAGAAAACAATCGTCGAGTTGGGTCTGTTTTCGGCAGGGAAATCTTTCAGGGCTGGCACCTGCTTATCCAGGCTATGGGTCAGAATCAAGCTGCCCAACCCGGGGATGGCCAGCGGATAACGGGTCCGCTCTTCGTCCATATCTGGCAGACCAAACAGCAGCAGTGGCGTCGCTTCTCCCGGTTTGTTTTCCCAGTGCCCTTCTATGGCGGCGATTTTGGCGGGTTGATGTTCAAGCGTATTCAGCCCGTGCATATCGCCAATCACGGCCTGGACCGGGGCGACCAGCAACGCCATCCACAGGGCCATGGAAAACATTTTACGTATGGCCGGGGTGTCGTTGCCCCGCAGCAGATGCCACGCGGCCGACGCGCCCACGAACAGCGCGCTACTGAGGAAAGCGGCGGTAGACATATGAATCAGTCGCCACGGAAACGACGGGTTAAAGATGACTGCCATCCAGCTGTCCGGCACCACCTGCCCGTCGGCAATATGAAAGCCTTGCGGGGTGTGCATCCAGCTGTTTGAGGCGAGTATCCAGAAGGTGGACATCAGCGTGCCCAGCGCGACCATGCAGGTGGCGAAAAAATGCAGTCCTGGACCGACCTTATTCCAGCCAAACAACATGACGCCAAGAAACCCCGCCTCCAGAAAGAAGGCGGTGAGCACTTCGTAGGTCAGCAATGGCCCGGTAATGCTTCCTGCAAACTGCGAAAAGCCGCTCCAGTTGGTCCCGAACTGATAGGCCATCACCAGACCCGACACCACCCCCATCCCGAAATTGACGGCAAAAATGCTGAGCCAGAAATGGTAAAGCGAACGCCAGAGCGCATTACGGGTTTTCAGCCACATGCCTTCGAGAACGACCAGATAACTGGCGAGTCCGATGGTCAGGGCTGGAAAAATGATATGAAAGGAGACCGTAAACGCAAATTGTAGTCTGGCAAGATGAAAGGCATCTAACTCAGCCATTATTATCTCCTGAATTTACCCGGACGATTTATTTTTTGGCTTCAACGCCTTCTGCTTCTGAGCGCAGAATAAATTGTTCAGTCACTTCAGGGAGATGTTGCAATAACCAGTCGGCCATATTGCGTTCTTCTGCAAGGATGGTCTGAATCGCCGGGATGGAGGCGGTGTCCCCTGCTTTTTCAGCGGCGATCAACAGCGAGGTATAGCAGGCAATTTCAAACTGCTCAAAGACATACCCGCTAATTGCGCCTTTGACTATTTCGTCTGACGGGAACATACCGCCGATAGATTGCCCCAGCGCCGCCAGTTTGCTCACTGAATCTTTAATGACGGAACGGGAAATACCGTTCTGATCAATAATACCTTCAAGGACCGTTAACTGACGTTTTGTTTCAAAAAGATGCTGTTCAATTCTGGCTTTTAAATCCGGATAATTTTCTATCCGGCTTGCCATTGATTCAAGCATGGATTCTGCTTGTTTTTCCATTGCATGGGCGTCACGTAACCAGGCATGATAATTTTCAATATGCGTCATCATTCTTCCTCACGATATTTATCAGTTATTCAGATTTTGAATTTTCATCCTCGGCAGCCTGATCGGCTCTTGCGGCGCTATAACCCGATAAATGACCAACAATATTTGCATAAATACTGATAATAATTACCCACAGCACGCTGTTTTTCCACCAGATAACGGATGGAATGGCAAGGACACACCATGTAACAGCGGCTGCAAGATGGCATCGTTTAATAATGCGCGGCGACAGATGCATTTCTGTTAACCTTCAATAGATAACGCGGTTATGCCGTTTTTTGTGCGCCCTGATTGACTTTACCGACTGCGATATCGGTGAGTTTTAAATCGGCGCTTTTTTCCTCTTCCAGCGTTTCCGCCAGAAGTTTCACCGCTTTTCTGTAACCGAGCTGTTCTGCCAGGGTACAGAGCGTACCGTAAGCGGCAATTTCGTAGTGCTCGACTTTTTGTGCGGCGGCAATTAACGCGGCGTCACGAACTTCATTTTTTTCCGTGGACTCAATGACTTCGTTGGCTTCTTCAATCAGCCCTTCCATTGCGACACATTTCATACGCTTAATACGAACATTGGCTTCCTGCTCAACGATCTGGTCGATGCGCTCAATTTGCCCCTGAGTCTCTTCAAGGTGGCTGCTGAATGCGGTTTTCAATTGTTCACTGGAGGCTTCCCTTGCCAGTTTAGATAAGGCACGGGTGAGTTGTTTCTCTGCACTATAAGTATCAGATAATAGATGGATAAAGATATCTTCTATGGTCTGAAGTTTCATGCTGTATGCTCCTGTGTTATTTCCGGAAGCTGCGAGTCCGTAGACCCGCAGCATGCTCATTTCATTCACAATTGCAATGAAAGATTAGTCATAAACTTATTTATCGCCAGATTTACGGCCACCGCCGTGGCTACTTTGGCCGCCTTTTTTCCCGGCTTCGGATGCACGTTCCGGGTCATTTTTAAAATTCCCGCCGCTGTGCTGTCCGCCTTTACGTCCTGCGTCAGACGCTTTTTCACGGTCTTCTGCGAAATTACCTGAACCGCCTCTATGCTCTGCCATAACGTTACCTTTCTGTGTTGTTGAAAAAGTAATGACATGCATTTGCATATCATCGCCGTGGATATTTAAAACTAGCCGCTATTGCCGCATAGTCAAATAGAAAATGACGACCTGTGTTGTTATAAACGAGGCGGCAAAATATGAATAACATCTTAAAAATAATGAGGTAACAGGCTGTCACTCTGTGCGATAAAATTATTTTAGAGACATTTTCTCTAATTATTCTGATTTATTCCCCAAACAGCGAAACAACGTCTACGCTTAAATCTCACGTGTACAAGGAGGCCAATTATGAGTGACAACGCAAACCACTCGCAGCACTATCCCCGCCCACCCTTTGTTAAACAGCCACAGAATCCGCCGGGGCTGGCATCGGAAATGAAACCGATCCCCGATCATGGTGAAACCAGCTACAAAGGCTCAGGACGGCTTCTCGGTAAAAAGGCGCTGATCACCGGTGGCGACTCCGGGATAGGACGCGCTGTGGCTATCGCGTTTGCCCGTGAAGGCGCCGACGTCGCCATCAACTACCTGCCTGAAGAAGAGAGCGATGCGGAGACCGTGATTGAACTCATCAAGGCGGAAGGCGGCAAAGCGATCCCGATCCCGGGGGATATTCGTGATGAGGCCTTTTGTGGATCTCTGGTGGAAAAAGCCGTACAGCAACTGGGCGGACTGGATATTCTGGTGAATAACGCGGGCCGCCAGCAGTATTGCGAATCCATTGAAGAACTGACGACAGAGGCGTTTGACGCGACCTTTAAAACCAACGTTTATGCGACGTTCTGGATCACTAAAGCCGCGCTGCGACACCTGAAAACCAACGCGGTGATCATCAACACCTCCTCCGTGCAGGCGTTTAAACCCAGCGCCATTCTTCTCGATTACGCCCAGACCAAAGCCTGTCTGGTGGCCTTCACCAAAGCGCTGGCCAAACAGCTCGGGCCGAAAGGCATTCGAGTGAACGCCGTTGCGCCGGGGCCTTACTGGACCGTGTTACAGTCCAGCGGCGGTCAGCCGGAAGAAAAAGTGCAGCAGTTTGGCGCAGACGCACCGCTGGGCCGCCCGGGCCAGCCGGTTGAGATCGCGCCGCTGTACGTTACCCTCGCCTCCGACGCCTGTTCTTACGCGTCCGGCCAGGTGTGGTGTTCTGACGGTGGCACCGGCACGCTATAAACCACAACGGCAGGGAAACCTGCCGTTTGTTTTCCTGCCAGATTAAATTTCCTCACACTTCAATATCTTTGGCTGAAGACCCGATAAGCCGCTTGATTCGTTCCGTTAATTCGCAATACTGTATATAAATACAGTATGCAGTAAGGATCACCATCATGCGAACAGCCAGCCAGTCTGAAACCAGCGACATCAACGCGTTACCGCTCTTCCTTGAGCGCGTCCCCTGCGGTTTCCCGAGCCCTGCGCAGGATTACGTCGAAAGCAGTTTTGATCTGAATAAGTTCGTCATCAGACACCCATCGGCCACCTATTTCATCCGTGCCACTGGCGATTCAATGATCGACGCCGGGATCGGCGACGGTGATTTACTGATCGTCGATCGCGCGCTCACCGCCGTGGATGGCGATATCGTCATTGCCGCCGTCGAAGGCGAATTCACAGTCAAAGAACTGCGCACACGTCCGCGGCTGCAACTGATGCCGCGCAACCCGCTTTTCTCCCCGATCATTATTCACCGTGAAGAGACGCTGGAAATTTTTGGTGTCGTCACTTTTACGCTAAAAGCGAATCGCTGATGTTTGCCCTGGTCGATGTGAACAGTTTTTACGCCTCCTGCGAACGGGTGTTTCGCCCGGACCTGAAAGGCAAACCCATTGCCGTGGTTTCCAATAACGACGGCTGTCTGATCTCCCTTTCGCCGGAGGCCAGACAGCTTGGGCTGAAAATGGGGCAGCCCTACTTTAAGCTCAAAAACGATCTGCAACGTCTTGGCGTCAGCGTGTTCAGTTCTAACTATGAACTGTACGCCGACATGAGCCATCGCGTGATGTTGACGCTGGACGCGATGGCGCCGTCGATGGAAATTTACTCTATCGATGAAGCATTTCTGGACGTCTCCGGCGTTGAAAACTGTCTCAGTCTGGAAACGTTTGGCCGACAGGTGCGGGACACCGTTTACAAGCACACCGGGCTGTATGTCGGCGTCGGCATTGCGCAGACGAAAACGCTCGCCAAACTGGCGAACTATGCCGCCAAACGATGGCAACAACACACTGGCGGGGTGGTGAATTTGTCAAACGTCGACCGGCAGCGGAAACTGCTGGCCAGCGTTCCTGCGGATGAAGTCTGGGGCGTGGGGCGTCGGATCACGAAAAAACTGAATCTGATGGGCATTCAGACCGCGCTGGATCTGGCGAACTGCTCGACCTGGGTAATTCGCAAACACTTCAATGTGGTGCTGGAACGTACCGTGCGTGAACTCCGTGGCGAGCCCTGTCTGGCGCTGGAGGAATTTGCCCCCTCGAAACAGCAGATCATCAACAGTCGCTCCTTCAGTCACCGCATCACACAATATGACGAGATGTATCAGGCCGTGTGCGCTTATGCGGAGCGCGCGGCGGAAAAGTTGCGCGAAGAAAAACAGTATTGCTGCATCATCAGCCTGTTTATGCGCACCAGTCCTCATGCGGAAAACGAAGTGTATTACGCTAACCAGGCTTCTGGTCGTTTAAACACGCCCACTAACGACACGCGGGACATCATCCGCGTCGCGACGGAAAACCTGAACCGCATCTGGCGCAACGGCTGTCGCTATATGAAAGCCGGTGTGATGCTCAGCGATTTTTACAGCCAGGGCGTGGCGCAGCTAAATCTGTTCGATATGATTCAGCCGCAGGCAAACAGCGCGGCGTTGATGGGAGTAATTGATTCGCTGAATAAATCAGGCCGGGGAACGATCTGGTTTGCCGGTCAGGGCATCCAGCAACCCTGGGCCATGAAACGGGAGATGCTCTCTCCCGCCTGGACCACGCGCTATGAAAATTTTCCGCTCGCGAAGTGACCTAGCGACTGCGCTTAGCGTGACGTTCCCAGTTTTCCAGACGGGCTTCGGCCGATTTGCGCAACGCCACATAGCAGGCGCCGTTTCCGCCGTGGTGCGGCAAGGCGCAGCAGAACGCCTGAACATCGTCGAACTCTGTCAGCCAGCGCGCAAGATAACTGCGGACGATATTGGCATGAGACTTATCCTCGCGCCCTTTTCCGTGAACAATCAGCACGTTGCGCAAACCTTTTTCACAGGCCTGATGGATAAACGCGAACAGTTGCTGGCGGCACTGCTCCACTGGCTGGCGCAACAGATTCAGGCTGGCCTGCTGGGTGTATTTCCCCTGTCGCAGTTTATCCAGCACGCCGGTCTGGAGCCCTTCGCGTTTAAATTCCAGTGGCGTGCCCAGCGGGATCACATCCAGAAAACCGGTGGTCAGGAAATTGTCGAGTTGCAGGGTGTCGAGGGTTTGCGGCTTGCGCGTGTTTCGGTTCGGCTGCCAGTGCACATCGTTACATCGTTTCAGGGGCCGGACATCTTCCATGGCGTCAAGAAACAGCGATTTGTCGTCAGGGTTCATCATCAATCCTCCAGCAACGTCTGAAGAAGTACTATAGCCGTGCTACCGTACTGTCACAATATGGTATTTGTTAACAATTAAACCTCACTTACCGAGATGGTATTCAGAATAATATTTATCAATTTTGTTAATTGAATGTGAAATAAGATGATGAGAGAGATGGAAATATTTCCTCAAACCGCTATAACTTTTATTAGCTCGCACAGGGGAAAACGTGCGGGGATAAATGAAGGACGAATTGCTGTGTGTACTTCGGGGCCTGGCGGATGTCGGCAGGCCCTGATTTTTTTATACCTGCCCGCCGCTGGGGCGATATATCCGGTATGTTGTTGATGTAAACGGCATGATATCGTGTCGGCAGTCCACCTCTTCCTCTTGTCGATATAAAGGAATATGCATGCTGAAAATACTCGAAGATAAGATCGCAACGCCGTTGGGACCATTGTGGATCCTGTGCGATGAGCTATTTAACCTGCGTGCCGTTGAGTGGGAAGAGCACAGCGATCGTATGGAACAACTGCTCGATATTCATTATCGCGCGGAGGGTTATCAGCGCATCGCGGCCAGTAACCCCGGCGGTCTGAGCCAGAAACTGCGCGATTATTTTGACGGCGATCTGGCCATTATCAACACACTGCCCTCCGCCACCGCAGGCACGCCGTTTCAGCGTGAAGTCTGGCAGGCGCTGCGCACCATTCCCTGCGGTCAGGTGATGCATTACGGCCAACTGGCTGACGCGCTGGGCCGCCCCGGCGCCGCGCGCGCCGTTGGTGCAGCGAACGGTTCTAATCCGGTCAGCGTGGTGGTTCCCTGCCATCGCGTCATCGGACGCAACGGCACAATGACCGGTTATGCGGGCGGAGTTCAGCGCAAAGAGTGGCTGTTACGCCACGAAGGTTACCTGCTGCTTTAGCGTTCCGTGCTTTCTGGAACCGTTCGGTAAGTTCAGGGCTCAGAACCGTTAAAATAAATGCCAGTTTTTCAGAAAGTTGCGGTTTTGAGACTTTTTCACTTTCTAATATTGCGTGAAACGGGATCTCCAGACTTACTTGCCACATAAAAAGATGTTAAAATTGACCAATATCAATTACGGCTTGAGCAGACTTATGATCCCGGAAAAGCGAATTATACGACGCATTCAGTCTGGCGGTTGCGCAATCCACTGTCAGGATTGCAGCATCAGCCAGCTCTGTATCCCGTTCACGCTGAATGAGCACGAGCTTGATCAGCTGGATAATATCATCGAGCGTAAGAAGCCGATCCAGAAAGGACAGACCCTGTTCAAAGCGGGTGATGAGCTGAAATCGCTGTATGCCATTCGTTCAGGCACCATCAAAAGTTATACCATCACCGAGCAAGGCGACGAGCAAATCACCGGTTTCCACCTGGCGGGTGACTTAGTCGGTTTTGACGCCATCGGTACCGGTCATCATCCGAGTTTTGCGCAAGCGCTGGAAACCTCCATGGTCTGCGAAATCCCGTTTGAGACGCTGGATGATCTGTCAGGCAAAATGCCGAACCTGCGCCAGCAAATGATGCGCCTGATGAGCGGCGAGATTAAAGGCGATCAGGATATGATCCTGCTGCTCTCCAAGAAAAATGCCGAAGAGCGTCTGGCGGCGTTTATCTATAACCTGTCCCGCCGTTTCGCGCAGCGCGGTTTCTCCCCTCGCGAGTTCCGCCTGACCATGACCCGTGGCGACATCGGTAACTACCTCGGCCTGACGGTCGAAACGATCAGCCGTCTGTTAGGTCGCTTCCAGAAAAGCGGCATGCTGGCGGTGAAAGGCAAGTACATCACCATCGAAAACAGTGATGCGCTGGCCGTGCTGGCAGGCCAGGCGCGTAACGTCGCCTGACAGTACGACCCTCTCATGCAATAGCCGGAGCGTCCCCGTTCCGGCTTTTTTATTTCTGGCCTGGATAAGACTAGAAATACGTAATTAATATCACCACTCCATTTTTTGTATAAAAATAACCCAGCCCTTCTTTATCATTAATCAATTCTTGTGCGTAATGTCTTATGGCTCGTATATGCTGTGGATGTTAATCTTATTATGAGTTGCTGATTTTCGAAAAGATGATCTATCGTTATAAATAAGGTATGGGAGGATTATTTGAATAAAGGAGGTGAGATGCATTGGGAGATAAAGAAAATGATCGTGTGCCCGGGAAGCGGCACGGCATATGCTGTTGCCACAACGCCGGGGGATCTGGATATCATCGTGTGGTATAAAGGTTCCTACTTTTTACGTCCGGGTAACACGTTGACCACCAGTGACTTAGGCTTATTTGTGAACGGTCGATCACGCGATATTAAACTCATCAGTTGTTTCCCCTACAGCCACTCTTTATGGTTATATTACAAAGTCAGATCCGCCTGTCCTGGTAATAATAACGAACTTCTTAGTCACTGCAACGATACAGACCATTGCCAGTTCGAATACTGTCCCTATGGTGTGCCGTTATGTCATCAGCGTCGCGAGCTGGAATAATGTCTTCTTTCACAGACAGATGCGCGAACATCAACATTTCATCCTTTTTTCTGATTTGTTGATCTGACAGCGTCTCTTTGCTGTTTCATTTTACGCGTATGGGTTATCTTTTAGTTAATGAATGTAGTTACAGCTGTAAGGAGACCCTGTATGGCAATGTATCAAAACATGCTGGTGGCAATCGATCCAAACCAGGACGATCAGCCAGCGTTACGGCGTGCTGTTTATCTGCATCAGCGGATTGGAGGTCGTATTAAGGCCTTCTTACCGATCTACGACTTTTCGTATGAAATGACGACCCTGCTTTCCCCCGACGAACGCACCGCAATGCGCCAGGGGGTGATCAGCCAGCGCACCGCATGGATCCGCGAACAGGCAAAATATTACCTGGAAGCCGGTATTCCTATTGATATCAAAGTGGTCTGGCACAACCGTCCGTTTGAAGCCATCATCCAGGAAGTCATCAGCGGTGGTCACGACCTGCTGCTGAAAATGACGCACCAGCATGACCGTCTGGAAGCGGTTATCTTTACCCCTACCGACTGGCACCTGCTGCGTAAATGCCCTTGCCCGGTGTGGATGGTGAAAGATCAGCCCTGGCCGGAAGGCGGCAAAGCGCTGGTCGCCGTTAACCTCGCCAGTGAAGAGGCGTATCACGATTCGCTGAACATAAAACTTATCAAAGAGACGCTGCAACTGGCCGAGCAGATCAACCATACCGAAGTCCATCTGGTGGGCGCCTACCCGGTCACTCCCATCAATATCGCTATCGAACTGCCGGATTTTGACCCCAGCGTGTATAACGACGCGATTCGCGGGCAACACCTGCTGGCAATGAAGGCGCTACGGCAGAAGTTTTCCATTGCCGAAGAGCTGACGCATGTGGAAAAAGGCTTGCCGGAGGAGGTGATCCCGGATCTCGCAGAGCATCTGCAGGCGGGGATTGTGGTGCTGGGCACCGTGGGGCGTACCGGGCTCTCGGCGGCGTTCCTCGGCAATACCGCGGAACAGGTGATAGACCATCTGCGCTGTGACCTGCTGGCGCTCAAACCCGAACAGTATCAGACACCGGTCGAACTCGACGACGAAGAAGACGACTGACCACAAAAAAAGCCGCTCTCAGAGCGGCTTTCTCATCGTGAATCACATCAATGGATACCCAAACGCCAGGCAAAATAAATCTCTTCTTTCAGCTCACTGGAAGACAGCGCCATCAGATCGGCAAATTCCAGCTCCAGCTGTTTCAGCTTTTTCAGGTACTGTGCGGGCGTCAACAGGCTGGTGTCGCGACGAAGGTATTCAATGGCCAACTGCGCCGGGGTTATTTCGGTATCCATAACATCCTCATTCGTGTTTAAATCCTGACCAGTATAACACATCAGCCTGGGTGTTTTTTGACCATTTGCAATAAATATGTGAATAAAAAAGCCGCCTCATGAGAAGCGGCTTTAACAACGGGAACGGCAATCAAAGTTCTTTCAGGATCGCATCCACGCTGGCTTTCGCATCGCCAAAGAGCATCGACGTGTTCTCTTTGAAGAACAGCGGGTTCTGTACCCCGGCATAGCCGGTGTTCATCGAGCGCTTAAAGACGATAACGTTTTGCGCTTTCCACACTTCCAGCACCGGCATACCGGCAATCGGACTCTTCGGATCATCCTGCGCTGCCGGGTTAACGGTGTCGTTAGCGCCGATCACCAGCACGGTGTCGGTATCAGCAAAGTCGTCGTTGATTTCGTCCATTTCCAGCACGATGTCATACGGCACTTTCGCTTCCGCCAGCAGCACGTTCATGTGACCAGGCAGACGCCCCGCCACCGGGTGGATACCGAAACGCACCTTCACACCACGCGCACGCAGTTTCTCGGTGATTTCCGCCACCGGATATTGCGCCTGCGCCACCGCCATACCGTAGCCCGGGGTGATGATGACGGAATGCGAGTTTTTCAGTAAATCCGCCGTCTCTTCGGCGCTGATTTCGCGGTGCTCGCCCGCTTCTTCATCACTGCCTGTTGAAGAGCCATCAGTACCAAAACCACCGGCAATCACGCTGATAAACGAGCGGTTCATCGCCTTACACATAATGTAGGAGAGGATCGCACCCGACGAACCGACCAGCGCACCGGTCACGATCAGCAGGTCGTTGCTCAGCATAAAGCCTGCCGCCGCGGCCGCCCACCCCGAGTAGGAGTTCAGCATCGATACCACCACCGGCATATCCGCGCCGCCGATGGAGGCCACCAGATGCCAGCCAAACGCCAGCGCAATAATGGTCATCACCAGCAGTGCCAGTACCTGCAGCCCGACGCTTTCGGTACGTACAAACACGATCAGCAACAGGAACGAGACAACCAGCGCCGCCAGGTTCATTTTGTGACGGTTCGGCAGCATCAGCGGTTTAGAGGAGATCTTACCGCGCAGCTTACCAAACGCCACGATGGAACCGGTGAAGGTCACCGCACCGATGAAGATACCGAGGAACACTTCAGTGAGATGAATGTTCACCAGAATCGGTTCGAGGCCAGGTTCGTGGTAAAGGTAGCTGTTGAAACCAACCAGCACCGCCGCAAGACCCACAAAGCTGTGCAGGATCGCCACCAGTTCCGGCATTTCCGTCATTTCGACTTTCTTCGCCAGACGAATACCGATAGCACCACCGATGATCATCGCGACGAGGATCCACGCCACGTTGCCGGTATCCGGCCCGAAGATGGTTGCGACCAGCGCAATCGCCATCCCGGCGATACCGTAATAGTTGCCCTGCTGAGACGTCTCATGCTTAGAAAGCCCCGCCAGACTGAAAATAAACAGGATCGCGGCAACAATGTATGCAGCTGTAACTAATCCACCAGACATTTGTTACCCCTTACCCTTTGCGGAACATTTTCAGCATGCGCTGAGTGACGGTGAAACCACCAAAAATGTTAATACTGGCGATCAGTACCGCGATAAAACTGAGGAAACTGACCCAGCCACCCTGCCCGATCTGCAACAACGCACCCACAACAATGATCCCCGAAATAGCGTTGGTGACGGACATCAACGGCGTATGCAGCGCATGCGACACGTTCCACACCACGTAATAACCCACCACGCAGGAGAGCGCGAAAACGGTGAAGTGACCGAGGAACTCTTTCGGCGCCACATCGGCCAGCCAGCCGAACAGGATAATCACCAGCGCCATCAGCGCGTATTTACGCCACGGTGAAGCCGGTTTTTCTGGCGCTTTCGGCGCTGTATTGACTTTTGCCGCCTGCGGTTGCGCAGAAACCTGAATCGGCGGTGCAGGCCAGGTAATTTCGCCTTCACGCACCACGGTCACGCCGCGCACCACGACATCATCAAAATCAATGGTGACTGTGCCGTCTTTCTCTTTGCACAGCAGTTTCATCAGGTTAACCAGGTTGGTGCCATACAGCTGAGAAGACTGCGTCGGCAGGCGCCCCGGTAAATCTGTATAGCCAATCACCTTCACGCCGCCCGGCGTGGTCACCACTTCGTTGGCGATGGTGTATTCACAGTTACCGCCGTTTTGCGCCGCGAGGTCAACGATCACGCTGCCCGGCGTCATGGAGTCGACCATTTCACGGGTGATGAGCGTCGGCGCGGGTTTGCCGGGGATCAGCGCCGTGGTGACGATGATGTCCACCTCTTTCGCCTGGGCGGCGAAAAGCGCCATTTCTGCCTTAATAAAGGCTTCTGACATTACTTTGGCGTAACCGTCGCCACTGCCCGCTTCTTCTTCAAAATCCAGTTCGAGGAACTCAGCGCCCATACTCTGCACCTGCTCTTTAACTTCAGGGCGAGTATCGAACGCGCGGACAATCGCGCCGAGGCTGTTTGCCGCGCCAATGGCCGCAAGACCTGCCACCCCGGCGCCGATCACCATCACTTTGGCTGGCGGCACTTTCCCGGCAGCGGTGATCTGACCGGTAAAGAAGCGGCCGAACTCGTGAGCGGCTTCGACGATCGCACGATAACCGGCGATGTTAGCCATTGAGCTCAGGGCATCCAGTGACTGCGCACGTGAAATACGCGGTACAGAATCCATCGCCATCACGTTAATGTTGCGCGCCGCCAGCTTTTCCATCAGTTCAGGGTTTTGCGCAGGCCAGATAAAGCTGATTAAGGTCGTGCCCGGATTGAGCAACGCGATCTCTTTGTCCGTCGGCGCATTCACCTTGAGAATGACATCCGAATGCCATACGACATTGCCGGTCACAATCTCCGCGCCCACGGCTGCGAAGGCGCTGTCGTCGAAACTGGCCAGATGCCCCGCGCTGCTTTCAACGGCGACCTCGAAACCGAGTTTGAGTAACTGTTCCACCGTTTTTGGCGTCGCAGCAACCCGGGTTTCCTGGGCCCACCTCTCTTTTGGTACACCAATACGCATAATTTTCCCTTCCATCGTTATGTAATGATGGTTTGTTGAGTCGTCGGCTAAAGTGGGTCGCGACGCGACGCAAGCCCTTTCTCAGCCTGAAAATAAAACAGTAACAAACTTTCTATAACCTACTGAAAATAACGGCTGCGATCTACATCCTGAAAAAAGTATTTGTGAATTTATTGCGGAAAAGGCATCGCTGCACTGCGCAGCAGCAATATTTACCTTTATTTTAAGACGAGCCCTGATAATTCGCTCTAACGAAGCGGTAAAACGTGATCAATCGCCTGGGTGAAAAGCGTTTTTAACAATACATTAACTTATAAAAGTGGTATCAATGACCAGTTTGACTGTTCAAGCGGCTGTTTTTTCAACATATCGACAAAAGTTATCTTACTCTGCTATCGACTTCGCACTGGAAATGAAAAATGCCGCAGACAGCGAGCTGAATTAAATGCAATAATCAGCCACGTTTCTATTCAACAACACTACCAGTATCTGGTTTGCGCAAGGCGAAGGATTATTTTTATGAAGCTTAAGTATACACTCCTGGCGTCAGCACTCCTGTCTGCAACTGCCCTGTCAGCCAATGCAGCCACCGAGTTGACCCCGGAGCAAGCGGCAGCACTGAAGCCCTACGACCGCGTTGTGATCACTGGCCGCTTTAATGCTATTGGCGAAGCGGTACAGGCAGTTTCCCGCAAAGCGGATAAAGAAGGCGCGGCCTCTTTTTATGTTGTAGATACCTCAGATTTTGGCAACAGCGGCAACTGGCGCGTCACTGCCGACCTTTATAAGAGCGATGCAGGCAAAGCTGACGTACCGGAAAACCGTGTGATTAACGGCGTGACCGAACTGCCGAAAGACCAGGCCGTTGAGCTTGAGCCTTTTGACACTGTCACCGTTCAGGGTTTCTTCCGCAGCCAGCCGGACGTGAACGATGCCATCACCAAAGCTGCGAAAGCGAAAGGTGCGGCGTCCTTCTTTATTGTGCGTCAGGTTGATGCGAACGATGGCGGCAATCAGCGCGTAACGGCGTTCATCTATAAAGCCGATGCGAAGAAACGTGTTCTGCAGAGCCCGGATGCTATCCCGGCGGATTCCGAAGCAGGCCGCGCAGCCCTGGCGAAAGGCGGTGAAGAAGCGAAGAAAGTCGAAATCCCGGGCGTGGCGAGCACCGCTTCCGTCGGTATGGGAACCGGCGTAGGTCGTTTCTTCGAAACGCAATCCTCTAAAGGTGGTCGTTACACTGTCACCCTGCCGGATGGCACGAAAATCGAAGAAGTGAATAAAGTTACGGCAGCGCAAATGGTTCCGTTTGACAGCATCAAGTTTACCGGCAACTACGGCAACATGAGCGAAATCTCCTACCAGGTTGCCAAACGTGCGGCCAAAAAAGGCGCGAAGTATTATCACATCACGCGTCAGTGGCAGGAACGTGGCGGCAATATGACCATCAGCGCCGATCTGTATAAATAAGCAAATACCCTTCACAAAAAGGCGGTTTTTACCGCCTTTTTTCATTTTTTTATGCATACGTCATTGCATGCAGCGTAGACTCTTCGTAAAATCCCGCGCCTTAGCGTAATCCACCATGTTTATGCGATTACACACAATAAATATTCTTTCATCCCGATTTTCTGCCACAGGATGCCCATGGAAAAGAAACTAGGTCTCAGCGCGCTAACGGCTCTGGTATTAAGCTCAATGCTGGGTGCCGGCGTGTTCAGTCTGCCGCAAAACATGGCCGCCGTGGCCAGCCCGGCAGCGCTGCTCATCGGCTGGGTTATTACCGGCGTCGGGATCCTGTTTCTCGCCTTTGCCATGCTGGTACTGACGCGAATTCGCCCTGACCTCGACGGCGGCATTTTTACCTATGCCCGCGAAGGGTTTGGCGAGCTGATCGGCTTTTGCTCAGCCTGGGGATACTGGCTGTGCGCGGTGATCGCCAACGTCTCCTATCTGGTTATCGTCTTTTCCGCGCTGAGTTTCTTCACCGATACGCCGGAACTGCGGCTGTTTGGCGATGGCAACACCTGGCAGTCGATCGTCGGCGCGTCAATGCTGCTGTGGTTCGTGCATTTTCTTGTCCTGCGCGGCGTACAGACAGCGGCGAGCATCAACCTGGTCGCCACGCTGGCAAAACTGCTGCCGCTCGGGCTGTTTGTGGTGCTGGCAGCGATGGCGTTTCGCCTTGACGTGTTCAGTCTGGATTTCAGCGGCATTGCGCTCGGCGTGCCGGTCTGGGAACAGGTGAAAAACACCATGCTGATTACACTGTGGGTGTTCATCGGTGTCGAAGGCGCTGTGGTGGTCTCCGCCCGCGCGCGCAATAAGAATGATGTCGGGCGCGCGACGTTGCTGGCAGTGCTTTCTGCGCTGGCGGTTTATCTGCTGGTAACGCTGTTGTCGCTGGGCGTGGTCGCCCGCCCGGAACTGGCAGGCATGCGCAATCCGTCAATGGCCGGTCTGATGGTGAACATGATGGGCTCCTGGGGTGAAGTGATCATCGCCGCCGGGCTTATCGTCTCGGTGTGTGGCGCCTATCTGAGCTGGACGATCATGGCGGCCGAAGTGCCTTATCTGGCCGCGACGCATAAGGCGTTCCCGCGCATCTTTGCCCGGCAGAATAAAAATAACGCACCGTCCGCCTCGCTGTGGCTGACCAACATCAGTGTTCAGGTCTGTCTGGTGCTGATCTGGCTGACCGGCTCCGACTACAACACGCTGCTGACCATCGCCTCAGAGATGATCCTCGTGCCCTATTTTCTGGTTGGCGCATTCCTGCTGAAAATCGCCACCCGTCCGCTGCATAAAGCGGTAGGTATCGGCGCCTGCATTTATGGCTTATGGTTATTGTATGCTTCCGGCCCGATGCATCTGCTGCTGTCCGTGGTCCTGTATGCGCCGGGGTTACTGGTCTTTCTTTACGCGCGTCGTACGCATCAACATGATGGGGTGCTGAGACGCCGTGAAATGGCATTAATTGGTTTTATACTGGTTGCCGCCTTCCCGGCAACGTGGATGCTGATGGGGTAACCGTGTTTCCCCGTCGCTGAACGCTAAGGAGACACTGATGGGTACCACCCGACAGCGCCCGATCCTCATCACCGGTGGAGGTCGTCGTATCGGCCTCGCCCTTGCCCACCATTTTATTAATCAGAAACAGTCCGTTATCGTCAGCTACCGCAGTGAATACCCGGCCATCGACGGATTACGTGAGGCCGGAGCACTCTGCCTTCAGGCTGACTTTTCCACCGACGCGGGTATTCTGGCGTTTGCAGATACAGTGAAAAGCCACGCCCCACAGGGTCTGCGTGCAATCCTGCATAATGCCAGTGGCTGGGTTGCAGAAAAGAGCGGCATCCCGCTGAGCGAGGTGCTGAACACGATGCTGCAAATTCACGTTCATGCGCCCTATCTGCTCAACCATGCACTGGAAGGATTACTGCGCGGTCACGGCCACACCGCCAGCGATATCATTCATTTCACCGATTATGTGGTGGAACGCGGTAGCGACAAGCATATCGCTTATGCTGCCAGCAAAGCGGCACTGGATAACATGACCCGCTCGTTTGCGCGGAAGATGGCACCGGAAGTAAAAGTGAACGCCATTGCTCCCTCGCTGATTCTGTTTAACGAAGGCGACGATGCTGACTACCGGCAGCAGGCGCTGAATAAGTCGCTGATGAAAACCGCGCCGGGCGAGAAAGAGGTTATCGAACTGGTCGATTATCTGCTGGTCAGTTGCTTTGTGACCGGACGATCTTTCGCCGTGGATGGCGGTCGCCATCTGCGTTAATGGAAGCGACTCCACAGGGCAATTAGCAGCCAGGCGCTGAGCCCCCAACAGGCGACAGCGCCGGTCAGCGCCCACGAAAGCCGCCAGAAGCCGGTGAAATACCAGAGCGACAGCAGGTAGAGAAAGTACGGAATGATTGACCACATGCCAAAAACAATCGTCGCGCGCAGTGCTTCAGTGCCCCGCTCGCTGGCCACAATGTAATGGGCGATCAGGGCAAAGGTCGGAAATAACGGGATTAGCCCGGCGATATAGTAGTTTTTGGTTTTCGCCAGTATGCCAATCAGTAACACCACCAGCGCACCCAACGCTGCCTTGATCACCAGCCCCATCGTTTTGCCTTAACATTCAAATAACAAGAACCGGCAGCATAACGGAATTCATTGTGTTTATAAAAGATTAATGGAAGCCGGTTGTCCGCGGGTGTATGTTACGTTTTTTAGTTGCGCATGTAGATTATGAACAAGATTGTTTATGTCGAAGATGATCCCGACGTTGGCGCGCTGATTGCCGCCTATCTGGGCAAGCATGATATGGATGTTGTCGTTGAGCCGCGCGGGGATCGCGCAGAAGAGATTATCGCCCGCGAGAAGCCAGATCTCGTGTTGCTGGACATCATGTTGCCGGGCAAAGATGGCATGACGTTATGTCGTGATCTGCGCAACCAGTGGCAAGGACCGATTGTCCTGCTGACCTCTCTCGACAGCGACATGAACCATATTCTGTCGCTGGAAATGGGTGCCAGCGATTACATCCTGAAAACCACGCCGCCCGCCGTTCTGCTGGCGCGTCTGCGATTGCATTTACGTCAACGTGTCGCCCCTGCGACGGTGACAACGGCATCGTCGTTAACCCCGCATAAAGCCCTGCGCTTTGGTTCGTTATCGATTGACCCGGTGAACCGGCAGGTGATCCTCAGCGGGGAAAACATCGCGCTCTCAACCGCCGATTTCGATCTGCTCTGGGAGTTGGCAACCCATGCCGGGCAAATTATGGATCGCGACGCGTTGCTGAAAAACCTGCGCGGTGTGACCTATGACGGGCTGGATCGCAGCGTTGACGTGGCGATTTCCCGCTTACGCAAGAAACTGCTCGACAGCGCGACGGAGCCGTACCGGATCAAAACCGTTCGCAATAAAGGCTATCTTTTCGCGCCCCACGCCTGGGATAACTGACCCAATGACTTTACAGGTCGCACTATGAAAAAGCTGTTCGTTCAGTTTTACCTTCTGCTGTTTGTCTGCTTTCTGGTGATGACCATGCTGGTCGGGTTGGTCTATAAATTTACCGCCGAGCGGGCCGGACGCCAGTCGCTGGACGACCTGATGAAAAGCTCTCTGTACCTGATGCGCAGCGAACTGCGTGAAATCCCGCCGCGCGACTGGAGCAAGACCCTGAAAGAGATGGATTTCAACCTCTCTTTTGACTTGCGCGTGGAGCCGCTCAATAAGTTCCAGTTGAACGACATCGCCATGAAACATTTACGCGGTGGCGATATCGTGGCGCTGGACGATCAGTACACGTTCATTCAGCGCATCCCGCGCAGCCATTACGTGCTGGCGGTCGGCCCGGTGCCCTATCTCTATTTTCTGCATGAAATGCGCCTGCTGGACATGGCATTGATGGCGCTGATTGCCGTTTCGCTGGCGTTCCCGGTATTCGTCTGGATGCGCCCGCACTGGCAGGACATGCTGCGACTGGAAGCCGCTGCCCAGCGTTTCGGCGAAGGACACCTTGCCGAACGTATTCATTTTGACAATATGTCCAGCTTCCAGCGGCTCGGCGTGACCTTCAACCAGATGGCCGACAACATCAACACGCTGATCGCCAGTAAAAAGCAATTGATCGACGGCATTGCCCACGAACTGCGAACACCGCTGGTGCGTCTGCGTTATCGTCTGGAAATGAGCGAGAATCTGGATGAAGCTGAATCCCAGGCGCTTAACCGCGATATCAGCCAGCTCGAAGGGCTGATTGAAGAATTGCTGACCTACGCCCGCCTCGACCGCCCGCAGAACGAGCTGACACTGACCACCCCCGATTTACCGCTGTGGATCGGCGCGCATATCGAAGATATTCAGTCGGTGAATCCTCAGCGGGCTGTCGCGTTGTCGCAACTGAATCACGGCGATTATGGCGCGCTGGATATGCGCCTGATGGAGCGTGTACTCGATAATCTGGTCAATAACGCACTGCGTTACAGTAATCAACGCGTTGAAGTGAGCCTGACGTTACAGGGTTCCCGCGCCACGCTGTGCGTTGAAGATGATGGTCCGGGTATTGCGCCAAATGAACGCGAACGCGTGTTCGAACCGTTTGTTCGTCTTGATCCGAGCCGTGACCGGGCGACAGGCGGTTGCGGCCTTGGACTGGCGATTGTGCATTCCATCGCCCAGGCGATGTCCGGCGATGTGGCCTGCGACCCGAGCCATCTTGGCGGCGCGAGGTTCAGTTTCAGCTGGCCGGTTTACCATCACATTCCCCTTTCTGCCCTTACCTGACACTGGTTTGCACAAATGCTGACCTGTGCGTATACTCAGCCGATATTTAGTATGTTGTAACTAATGAAGGGCATGACGATGCACTACGATCTTGTTGAACGGCTGACCGATACCTTCCGCCAGTTAGAACGTGAACTGGCCGCCTTCCGTGACGATCTTACCGACTGTCGACTGCTGGCGGCGCGGGTGTTTGTTCTGCCGGAAATCAGCAAAGAAGACGAGCATGCCCCGCTGTCGCAGATTCAGGTGACGCAACTGATCGGCCAGGAGGCGCGTGATACGGCGCTCGCTCATTTCAGCCATCTGTTTATTCAGCAACAATCTGAGAGGCGCAGCAGCAAGGCCGCGGTTCGCCTGCCGGGGGTGCTCTGTTTTCAGACCAGCGAGGAGCAGCGAGCACAGCTGACAGCACGCATCACGCATATCAATACCCTGAAAGCCGCGTTTGAAACGATCGTGACGGTGGAATCCGGTCTGCCCTCCGCCGCCCGCTTTGAGTGGGTGCACCGTTATTTGCCCGGACTGCTCACCCTCAGCGCCTATCGTTCGCTGACGCTACTGAACGACCCGAGCACACTACGTTTTGGTTGGGCGAACAAGCATTTCATCAAAAATCTGACTCGTGACGAGGTGCTGAAACAGCTGGAGAAAAGCCTGAGTGCGCCGCGCGCCGTGGCGCCGTGGACGCGGGAACAATGGCAGGCGAAACTGGAGAAAGAGTATAAGGATATCGCCGCCCTGCCGCAGCGCGCGAAACTGAAAATCAAGCGACCGGTGAAAGTACAGCCTGTCGCCCGCGTCTGGTATGCGGGCGAGCAAAAACAGGTGCAGTACGCCTGCCCTAGCCCGATGATTGCCCTGATGACCAGCACGCGCGGTGTTAGCGTGCCGGATATCGGTGAACTGCTGAATTATGATGCAGAGAATATTCAGTACCGCTATAAACCACAGGCACAACCGCTGACGCTGATGATCCCACGGCTGCACCTGTATCTGGCTAGCGATTAACGTCCATGCTGCCGACCATCTCTTGCGGGCGCACCCAGCTGTCGAACTCGTCGGCGCTGAGGTAACCGAGCGCCAGCGCAGACGCTTTCAGGGTCAGCCCCTCTTTATGCGCTTTCTTGGCGATTTCCGCCGCTTTATCGTAACCGATGTGAGTGTTGAGCGCCGTCACCAGCATCAGCGATTCATTCAGCAACTGATTGATTCGCTCACGGTTCGGCTCGATACCCACCGCGCAATGCTCGTTGAAGCTCTCCATGCCGTCGGCCAGCAGACGGACAGACTGCAGGAAGTTGTGGATCACCATCGGACGATAGACGTTAAGTTCGAAGTTACCGGACGCGCCGCCCATATTCACCGCCACATCGTTACCCATTACCTGGCAGCACAGCATCGTCATCGCTTCACACTGCGTCGGGTTGACTTTACCGGGCATGATTGACGAACCGGGCTCATTTTCCGGAATGGCAATTTCCCCGATGCCGCAGCGCGGACCGGAGGCCAGCCAGCGCACGTCATTGGCGATTTTCATCAGCGACGCCGCCAGCCCTTTCAGCGCGCCGTGGGCATGCACCAGCGCGTCGCAGGTTGCCAGCGCTTCAAACTTATTCGGCGCAGTAATAAATGGCTGCCCGCTGAGCGATGCCAGCTCTTTTGCCACGCGTACGGCATATTCCGGGTGCGTGTTCAGCCCGGTGCCCACCGCCGTGCCGCCCAGCGCCAGTTCGCTCAGATGCGGCAGGCTTAATTCGATATGCTTCAGGTTGTGCTCCAGCATCGCCACCCAGCCGGAAAACTCCTGCCCGAGGGTCAGCGGCGTGGCATCCTGCAGATGCGTACGGCCAATTTTGACGATGTCAGCAAACGCGGCGGATTTATCGCTCAGCGTTTTTTTCAGCACTTTCAGTTGAGGCAGCAACTGCTCGTTGAGAGCAATCACCGCGGCCACGTGCATGGCCGTCGGGAAAACGTCGTTAGAACTCTGGCTTTTATTGACGTCGTCGTTGGGGTGGATTTTCCGCTCCATACCGCGAATGCCGCCGAGCAGTTCACTGGCGCGGTTCGCCAGCACCTCATTCATGTTCATGTTGCTCTGGGTGCCGGAACCGGTCTGCCAGATAGCCAGCGGAAATTCGTCTGCATGTTTACCAGCCAGCACTTCATCCGCGGCAGCGATAATCGCCCCGGCTTTTTCATCGGCCAGCAGGTGCAAATCCTGATTCACTTTTGCCGCTGCCCGTTTGGTCAGCGCCAGTGCGTGGATCAATGCGGTCGGCATCTTCTCCGTTGAGATACGAAAATGCTCCAGCGAACGCTGAGTTTGCGCGCCCCACAGTTTATCTGCCGGGACGTCAATCGCGCCCATGGAATCTTTTTCGCGGCGTAACGTTGTCATTACTTTCTCCTTGATAACAATGAAGTCAGGGGCATTGCTCACATGCCAGCCAGGATAAAGTATTGCGTGATTCAGAATGACTGCATGGCGCTTTGTGCGCTCTTAAAAATGCCGGGTGGCGGCTATCGCCTTACCCGGCCTGTTGATCACTTCACGCAGCGCGTGCACTGCGATGACTGGATCTGCTGGAAGAAGTCGTTGCCTTTATCATCCACCAGGATGAACGCCGGGAAATCTTCCACCTCGATTTTCCAGATAGCTTCCATCCCCAGTTCCGGGTACTCCACACACTCCAGGCTCTTAATGCTGCCCTGCGCCAGTACCGCTGCCGGACCACCGATGCTGCCAAGATAGAAACCGCCGTGCTTATGGCACGCGTCGGTCACCTGCTGGCTGCGGTTGCCTTTCGCCAGCATGATCATGCTGCCGCCTTCCGACTGAAGCTGATTCACGTAGGAATCCATCCGCCCTGCGGTGGTTGGCCCCAGCGAGCCGGAAGCATACCCTGCCGGGGTTTTGGCCGGACCGGCGTAGTAGATAGGGTGATCCTTGATGTACTGCGGCAGCCCTTCGCCTTTATCCATCCGCTCTTTCAGCTTCGCGTGGGCGATATCGCGCCCGACGATAATGGTGCCGGTCAGCGACAGGCGCGTGGATACCGGGTACTGCGACAGTTGTTTGAGGATTTCATTCATCGGGCGGTTCAGATCCACACGTACTGCTTCACCCTCGCCCGCCTTACGCAGCGCTTCCGGGATGTATTTGCCCGGATTGTCTTCCAGTTTTTCCAGCCAGATACCGTGACGGTTAATCTTCGCCTTGATGTTGCGGTCCGCCGAACAGGAAACGCCCATGCCGACCGGGCAGGAGGCGCCGTGGCGCGGCAGACGGATCACGCGGATATCATGCGCGAAATATTTACCGCCAAACTGCGCGCCGAGGCCGAGGTTCTGCGCCTCTTCCAGCAACTCTTTTTCCAGTTGTACGTCGCGGAACGCCTGGCCGTGCTCGTTACCTTCCAGCGGCAGACCGTCATAGTATTTGGTCGAGGCGAGTTTGACGGTTTTCAGCGTGGCTTCCGCCGAGGTGCCGCCAATGACAAACGCAATATGGTACGGCGGGCAGGCCGCGGTCCCCAGCGTGCGCATCTTCTCAACCAGATAGTTTTTCAGTTTACCCGGCGTCAGCAGCGCTTTGGTTTCCTGATACAGATAGGTTTTGTTGGCCGAGCCACCACCTTTGGCGATGCAGAGGAATTTGTACTCGTCGCCGTCCACGCTGTAGAGGTCAATCTGCGCCGGCAGGTTGGTGCCGGTGTTAACCTCTTTATACATGTCCAGCGCGGCGTTCTGCGAGTAACGCAGATTGTCTTCGATATAGGTGTTGTACACCCCGCGGGCCAGCGCCGCTTCATCGCCGCCGCCGGTCCAGACGCGCTGGCCTTTTTTACCGGTGATGATGGCGGTGCCGGTGTCCTGACAGGTCGGCAGAATGCCCTTCGCGGCGATTTCCGAGTTACGCAGGAACTGCAGCGCGACGTATTTGTCGTTCTCGCTGGCATCCGGGTCGTTCAGGATATCGGCGACCTGCTGCTGATGCGCCGGACGCAACATAAAAGAGGCATCGTGGAAAGCGTGTTGCGCGAGGAGCGTCAGCGCCTGCGGGTCTACTTTGAGGATCTCCTGCCCTTCAAATTCTGCGACAGAGACATAATCGGGGCTGAGGAGATAGTATTCGGTGTCATCCTTTGCCAGGGGGAAAGGATCCTGATAATGAAAGGGTTT